>NZ_VFNC01000003.1:0-663880 GCF_006715395.1 Streptomyces sp. SLBN-31 | reverse complement strand
CGTCCCGGTCAGCAGGCCGATGCGGCGGGCGCCGGCGTCGGCCAGGTGGTCGAGGATGCCGAGTACGGCGGCCTCGTGGTCGTTGTCGACCCACGCGGTGACCGGCAGGGAGCCGGCCGGGCGGCCGTCGGAGACCACCGGTAAACCCTGCCGGACCAGTTCGCTGACCACCGGGTCCTGGTCGGAGGGGTCGATGACGACCGTGCCGTCGAGGGCGACGTTCGACCACACGTCGTGGCGCGAGGTCGCCGGGAGGATCACCAGCGCGTAGCCGCGGGCGAGCGCGGCGGAGGTGGCGGCCCGCGCCATCTCGGCGAAGTACGCGAACTCGGTGAAGGTGAAAGGTTCATCCCCGTACGTCGTCACGGTAAGGCCGATGAGGCCCGACTTGCCGGTACGGAGCGTGCGGGCCGCGGCCGAGGGGCGGTACCCCAGTCTGTCGGCGACCTCGCGGACATGGCGTCGGGTGGCGTCCGGGAGCCTGCCCTTGCCGTTCAGGGCATCGGAGACGGTCGTGATGGAGACTCCGGCGGCGGCGGCGACGTCTCTGATGCCCGCCCGGCCCGGCCGGCTGCCTCGACGTGAGGTTTCCGCGCGACTCACCTGGTGCTTCCCTGCTGCTGTCATGGCGAGCCGATAGTAGGGCTCATGCGGTGGGGTAGGGCGGACGCATATGCACGCGTTGACAGGCACGTTTCTGCAAGGTCAATTGACGCCAACTGCCTTTGAATGCAAGTCAGTTGAACGATCCAATGGCACTACGTGACTTGTCGGCACGCATGAGCCTGCCAAGTCCCCGATGTTTCGAAGAGGTCTCAACTCACCTGCACGGGTGATGCGCGCCAGGGCGCGAGCCACCGGCGCATAGATATATGTGGCCGCGCCCCCTGGATTCGTCTGCCTTCGTGCGCTGTTGCCCGTGATGCCTGTGGGACGGATGAGGTCGGTCCGCACCAGTACGCAGCGGCGGCGAATCCTCATAAGGTGAGGAGTATTGGAAGCCGGCGGCGCGGACGGGCCGCCGGTGGTCGCGAGGAGGACTGCGGTGAGCGAGACGAGCCCCAAGCTGCGAGCCGAGCTGGAGGGGATCCCCACCTACAAGCCGGGCAAGCCCGCCGCGGCCGGTGGGCCGGTGGCCTACAAGCTGTCCTCCAACGAGAACCCCTATCCGCCGCTGCCGGGAGTGATGGAGACGGTGACGGCCGCCGTCTCGACCTTCAACCGCTACCCCGACATGGCCTGCACGGGCCTGATGAACGAGCTCTCCGACCGCTTCGGCGTCCCGCTCTCCCACCTGGCCACGGGCACCGGTTCCGTCGGCGTGGCCCAGCAGCTGATCCAGGCGACCTCAGGCCCGGGCGACGAGGTCATCTACGCCTGGCGGTCCTTCGAGGCGTACCCGATCATCACGCAGATCAGCGGGGCGCGGTCCGTGCAGGTGCCGCTGACGGCCGGCGACGTGCACGACCTGGACGCCATGGCGGACGCCATCACCGACCGCACGCGTCTCGTCTTCGTCTGCAACCCCAACAACCCGACGGGCACGGTCGTACGCCGGGCCGAGCTGGAACGGTTCCTCGACCGGGTGCCGGGCGATGTGCTGGTGGTCCTGGACGAGGCGTACCGCGAGTTCATCCGTGACCCCGAGGTGCCGGACGGCGTGGAGCTGTACCGGAACCGGCCGAACGTGTGCGTGCTGCGCACCTTCTCCAAGGCGTACGGACTCGCGGGACTGCGCGTCGGCTTCGCGATCGCCCACGAGCCGGTGGCGGCGGCGCTGCGCAAGACCGCCGTGCCCTTCGGGGTCAGCCAGCTCGCGCAGGAGGCGGCGATCGCCTCGCTGCGCGCCGAGGACGAACTGCTCGGCCGCGTCGGCTCGCTGGTGTGCGAGCGCACGCGGGTGGCCGACGGGCTGCGGGCCCAGGGCTGGACGGTGCCCGAGTCCCAGGCCAACTTCGTATGGCTGCGGCTGGGGGAGCACACGGTCGCGTTCGCGCAGGCCTGTGAGCAGCACGGTGTGGTGGTCCGGCCGTTCCCCGGCGAGGGTGTGCGGGTGACGGTCGGGGAGACCGAGGCGAACGACATCTTCCTGAAGGTGGCGGAAAACTTCCGCAAGGAGCTGTAGCAGCCGGTCGGTCGGGCCTCCGCTCGACCACGGCTTCCCGGTCGGTCGGGCCTCCGCTCGGCCACCGCCTCCACGGCGGTCGCGCCTCTGCGCGACCGCCGTTTCCGCGTGTACGGGGCCGGCGTCCCGTACGGTTGTCAGCGGGCGTGGGTTTCACGTGAAACCGCGATGCCACGACGGCAGCGCCCCTCGGTTCAACGGCATGTTGAACCGGTCCCCGGCAGGGTGCCACGTGGCCCTGATGCCACCCCCTGATGGCCCCTTCCGCGCACCCTCATGGCCCAGGCGGTCCGCCCTCATGGCCCAAGCGGGACCCCCTTTCGAGCTTCGATACTCAGTGCGTCATAATCGTCTTGTGAATGTGAACGCGTTCACAAGCGTGTCCCGGTTGCTCCGCTGATGTGTGTGACATAAGGGGCAGACTGCCGCTACCACGGCGATGTAAGGAGACTGCGACGTGGATTTGGCTCTGGCGCCGGAGACACTGGCGCGATGGCAGTTCGGCATCACCACCGTCTACCACTTCCTGTTCGTCCCGCTGACGATCTCGCTGGCCGCCCTCACGGCCGGCCTGCAGACCGCGTGGGTACGCACAGACAAGGAGAAGTACCTCAGGGCGACGAAGTTCTGGGGCAAGCTCTTCCTGATCAACATCGCGATGGGTGTGGTCACCGGCATCGTGCAGGAGTTCCAGTTCGGCATGAACTGGTCCGACTACTCGCGGTTCGTCGGTGACATCTTCGGTGCCCCTCTCGCCTTCGAGGCGCTGATCGCCTTCTTCTTCGAGTCGACCTTCATCGGTCTGTGGATCTTCGGCTGGGACAAGCTGCCGAAGAAGATCCATCTGGCCTGTATCTGGATGGTCTCGATCGGCACGATCCTGTCGGCGTACTTCATCCTCGCGGCCAACTCCTGGATGCAGCACCCGGTCGGCTACCGGATCAACAAGGCCAAGGGACGGGCGGAGCTCACCGACTTCTGGGCCGTGCTGACCCAGAACACCGCGCTCAGCCAGGTCTTTCACACGCTGTCCGCGGCGTTCCTGACCGGCGGCGCGTTCATGGTCGGCATCGCCGCGTGGCACCTGTTCCGCAAGAGGCACGTCTCCGTGATGAAGACCTCACTGCGGCTGGGCCTGGTCACGGTCGTCATCGCGGGCCTGCTCACCGCGATCAGCGGTGACACCCTCGGCAAGGTCATGTTCAAGCAGCAGCCGATGAAGATGGCCGCGGCGGAGGCGCTCTGGGACGGTGAGGACTCCGCGCCGTTCTCGATCTTCGCGGTCGGTGACGTCGACAAGGGTCACAACAAGGTGGCCGTAGAGATTCCGGGCCTGCTGTCCTACCTCGCCAACGGTGACTTCGGCTCCCACGTGCCCGGCATCAACGACGTCAACAAGTCCGAGCAGCAGAAGTACGGGCCGGGCGACTACCGCCCCGTCATCCCTGTCACCTACTGGGGCTTCCGCTGGATGATCGGCTTCGGTATGGCGTCCTTCGCCATCGGTGTGGCCGGCCTGTGGCTGACCCGCAAGAAGTTCATGCTGCCGCAGCACCTGAGGGTCGGTGAGGACGAGGTTCCGCACCTGGTCCTGTTCAAGAACAAGGCTCTCAGCCCCAAGCTCGGCAAGCTGTACTGGCTGCTGGCCATCTGGACGCTCGGCTTCCCGCTGATCGCCAACTCCTGGGGCTGGATCTTCACCGAGATGGGCCGGCAGCCGTGGGTCGTCTTCGGTGTCCTGCAGACCCGCAGCGCGGTCTCGCCCGGCGTCGGCCAGGGCGAGGTCCTCACCTCCATGATCGTCCTCACCCTCCTGTACGCCGCTCTCGCCGTCGTCGAGGTCAAGCTGCTCGCCAAGTACGTCAAGGCCGGGCCGCCCGAACTCACCGAGGTCGACCTCAACCCGCCCACGAAGATCGGCGGCGACTCCCGTGACGCCGACAAGCCGATGGCCTTCTCGTACTAGGCCCAGGGAGATCGAGACATGCAACTTCACGACGTCTGGTTCGTCCTCATCGCCGTCCTGTGGACCGGCTACTTCTTCCTGGAGGGCTTCGACTTCGGAGTCGGCATCCTCACCAAGCTGCTCGCCCGTGACCGCGCCGAGAAGCGCGTGCTGATCAACACGATCGGCCCGGTCTGGGACGGCAACGAGGTGTGGCTGCTGACCGCGGGCGGCGCGACCTTCGCCGCCTTCCCCGAGTGGTACGCCACGCTCTTCTCGGGCTTCTACCTGCCGTTGCTGATCATCCTGGTCTGCCTGATCGTCCGGGGTGTCGCCTTCGAGTACCGCGCGAAGCGGCCCGAGGAGAACTGGCAGCGCAACTGGGAGACCGCGATCTTCTGGTCCTCGCTGATCCCCGCCTTCCTGTGGGGTGTGGCCTTCGGCAACATCGTGCGAGGCGTGAAGATCGACAAGAACTTCGAGTACGTCGGCGGCTTCTGGGACCTGCTCAACCCGTACGCCCTGCTCGGCGGCGTCGTCACCCTGACGCTGTTCACCTTCCACGGGGCGGTGTTCACGGTGCTCAAGACGGTCGGGAACATCAGGGAGCGGGCGCGGAAGCTGGCCCTGCAGGTCGGTCTCGTCACCGCCGTTTCGGCGCTGGTCTTCCTGCTGTGGACGCAGGTCGACAGCGGTGACGGCAAGAGCCTGGTCGCGCTGATCGTGGCGGTGGCCGCCCTGGTCGGGGCGCTCGCGGCGAACCAGGCCGGGCGCGAGGGATGGTCGTTCGCACTGTCCGGGGTCACGATCGTGGCCGCGGTGGCGATGCTCTTCCTGTCGCTCTTCCCGAACGTCATGCCGTCGTCCCTGAACGGGGACTGGAGCCTGACGGTCACCAACGCCTCGTCGAGCCCCTACACCCTGAAGATCATGACCTGGTGTGCGGCGGTCGCCACGCCGATCGTGCTGCTCTACCAGGGCTGGACCTACTGGGTGTTCCGCAAGCGGATCGGCACGCAGCACATCGCAGAGGCCGCGCACTGATTCCGGTTTGGGGCATGTTTCACGTGAAACATGCCCCTTGAGAAGAGAGTGTGTTTCACGTGAAACCGATCGACCCGCGTCTGCTCCGATACGCCCGTGCCACCCGGCTGTTCATGGTGGCAGTCGTCGGCCTGGGTGCCGTCGGAGCGGCGCTGGTCATCGCTCAGGCGATGCTCATCGCCGAGACGGTGGTCGGTGCGTTCCAGCACGGTCTGTCGGTCGGTGAACTGCGCACTCCCCTGCTGCTGTTGGTGGCCGTGGCGGGCGGCCGGGCCCTGGTCTCCTGGCTCACCGAACTCGCCGCCCATCGGGCGAGCGCCGCCGTGAAGTCGGAACTGCGGGGGCGGTTGCTGGAGCGGGCCGTCGCGCTGGGACCCGGTTGGCTGAGCGGGCAGCGGACCGGATCGCTCGTCGCCCTGGCCACCCGCGGCGTCGACGCCCTCGACGACTACTTCTCCCGCTACCTGCCGCAGTTGGGGCTCGCGATCGTCGTACCCGTGGCCGTGCTGGCCCGCATCGTCACCGAGGACTGGGTCTCGGCGGCGATCATCGTGGGGACTTTGCCACTGATCCCAGTCTTCATGATGCTGATCGGCTGGGCCACCCAGTCGCGCATGGACCGTCAATGGCGGCTGCTGTCGCGGCTGTCCGGGCACTTCCTGGACGTGGTGGCCGGGCTGCCGACGCTGAAGGTGTTCGGGCGGGCCAAGGCGCAGGCCGAGTCGATCAAACGCATCACCGGCGAGTACCGGCAGGCGACCATGCGGACGCTGCGGATCGCCTTCATCTCGTCCTTCGCGCTGGAACTGCTCTCCACCCTCTCGGTGGCGCTGGTCGCCGTGACGATCGGTATGCGACTGGTCCACGGCGACATGGACCTGTACATCGGGCTCGTCATCCTGGTGCTGGCGCCCGAGGCGTATCTGCCGTTGCGGCAGGTGGGTGCGCAGTACCACGCGGCGGCGGAGGGTCTGGCGGCCGCCGAGGAGATCTTCGCCGTCCTGGAGGCCCCCGTGCCGGCGCCCGGTACGACGGCCGTGCCGGCGGGGCGCATCGCCTTCGAGGGGCTGAGGGTCCGGTACCCGGGGCGGGCCGAGAACGCCGTGTCGGACGTCTCCTTCGTCGTCGAGCCCGGTGAGACGGTGGCGCTCGTCGGCCCGAGCGGCGCGGGCAAGTCGACGCTGCTGCACGTGCTGCTCGGTTTTGTGCCGGTGACCGAGGGCCGGGTGCGGATCGGCGGCGTGGATCTCGCGGACGCCGACCTCGGCCAGTGGCGCTCGCAAGTCGCGTGGGTGCCGCAGCGGCCGCACCTGTTCGCCGGAACGATCGCAGAAAACGTACGGCTGGCCCGCCCCGAGGCCGACGACGCCGCGGTGCGCCGGGCGCTGGGGGACGCCGGTGCGCTCCCGTTCGTGGACGCGCTGCCCGACGGGGCGGACACCGTGCTCGGCGAGGACGGCGCCGGTCTCTCCGCCGGCCAGCGACAGCGGCTCGCGCTGGCCAGGGCGTTCCTGGCGGACCGGCCCGTGCTGCTCCTCGACGAGCCGACGGCCGCGCTGGACGGAGCGACCGAGGCCGAGGTCGTGGAGGCGGTACGGCGGCTGGCCGTGGGACGCACGGTGCTGCTGGTCGTGCATCGCCCGGCGCTGCTGAGAGTGGCGGACCGGGTAGTGCGGCTGGAGGAGCCCACCGTGCCCGCCGTCGTCGAGGAACGGGTCTCCGCGGCTCCGCGGGCCGAGCAGCCGGCCGTGGTGTCCGACCTCGCACAGGGCGAAGCCGCGGCAGGCGAGCCGACCGCCACGTCCGGCAGTGTCCTCGCCCGGGTCCGTGCCATGTCCGGCCCCCGCCGCAGCCGTCTCGCCCTCGCCCTGCTGCTCGGCGCCCTGGCCCTCGGCAGCGCCGTCGGCCTGATGGCCACCTCCGGATGGCTGATCTCCCGGGCCTCCCAGCAGCCGCCCGTGCTGTACCTGATGGTCGCCGTGACGGCGACGCGGGCCTTCGGCATCGGGCGGGCCGTCTTCCGCTACGCCGAGCGGCTGGTGTCGCACGACGCGGTGCTGCGCATGCTGGCCGACACCAGGGTCGCCGTCTACCGGCGGCTGGAGCGGCTGGCTCCCGCGGGGCTGCGGCGCACCCGCCGCGGTGACCTGCTCTCGCGGCTCGTCGCCGACGTCGACGCCTTGCAGGACTACTGGCTGCGCTGGCTGCTGCCCGCCGGTGCCGCCGTGATCGTGTCGGCCGGCTCGGTCGGCTTCACGGCGTGGCTGCTGCCCGAGGCCGGTGCGGCGCTCGCCGTCGGCCTGGTGGCGGCCGGTGTCGGCGTCCCGCTGGTCACCGGCGCCGTGGCCCGCCGGGCCGAGCGCCGGCTCGCACCGGCCCGGGGGGAGCTGGCGACGCGCGTGACCGACCTGCTCACCGGCACCGCGGAGCTGACCGTCGCCGGCGCCCTGCCCGCCCGTACCGCCGAGGCGCGACGGGCTGATGGTGTCCTCACCCGGATCGCCTCGCGGGCCGCGACCGCCACCGCGCTCGGCGACGGACTGACCGCGCTGATCTCGGGTCTGACGGTCGCCGCAACCGCCCTCGCGGGCGCCCAGGGCGTCGCGGACGGCAGGCTGAGCGGCGTGGCGATGGCGGTCGTGGTCCTCACGCCGCTGGCCGCCTTCGAGGCCGTCCTGGGGCTGCCGCTGGCCGTGCAGTACCGGCAGCGGGTGCGTCGCAGCGCGGAGCGCGTGTACGAGGTGCTGGACGCGCCCGAGCCGGTACGGGAGCCGGAACTGCCCCGGCAGGCGCCCGCCACCCCGTTCCCCCTGGCCGTCAGGGGCCTGACGGCCCGGCACGCGGGGCAGGACCGGGACGCGCTCGCCGGAGTCGACCTCACCCTCGACCAGGGCCGCCGGATCGCCGTGGTCGGCCCCTCCGGCTCCGGCAAGACGACGCTCGCGCAGGTGCTGCTGAGGTTCCTCGACGCGGGCACGGGGTCGTACACGCTGGCCGGCGTGGACGCGTACGCGCTCGACGGCGACGACGTACGACGGCTGGTGGGGCTGTGCGCGCAGGACGCGCACCTCTTCGACAGCTCGGTGCGCGAGAACCTGCTGCTGGCGAAGAAGGACGCCACCGACGGCGAACTGCGTGACGCGCTGCGGCGGGCGCGGCTGCTCACCTGGGCGGACAGCCTGCCCGACGGTCTCGACACGCTCGTGGGCGAGCACGGTGCGCGGCTGTCCGGTGGGCAGCGGCAGCGACTGGCACTGGCCCGGGCGCTGCTCGCCGACTTCCCGGTGCTGGTGCTCGACGAGCCGGCCGAGCACCTCGACCTGGCGACGGCGGACGCGCTCACCGCCGATCTGCTGGCCGCCACCGAGGGCCGTACGACGTTGCTCATCACCCACCGCCTGGCCGGACTGGAAGCGGTCGACGAGGTCGTCGTCCTGGACGCGGGCCGTGTGGTGCAGCGCGGGGCGTACGCGGAGCTGGCCGCCGTGGCGGGGCCGTTGCGGGACATGGTGCGCCGGGAGGCCGAGACGGAGTCGCTGGTGGGGACGCCGTAGCGCGGCGGGGTTCTCGGTTCCCCGCCGCGGCGAAACGTTCCGTCGGGCGACGCGGGGGCTATGCCCGCTGGGCCAGCATCCGTTCGATCACGACCGCCACGCCGTCGTCATTGTTGGCGACCGTGCGGCCCGAGGCGGCGGCGATGACGTCAGGGTGGGCGTTGCCCATGGCGTACGACCGGCCCGCCCAGGTCAGCATCTCGACGTCGTTCGGCATGTCACCGAAGGCGACGACCTCCTCGTGGGAGATGCCGCGCTCGGCGCAGCACAGGGCGAGCGTGCTGGCCTTGGAGACGCCGGGACCGCTGATCTCCAGCAGGGCGCTGGGGCTGGACCGGGTGACGTTGGCGCGGTCGCCGAGGGCGAGGCGGGCCGTGGTCAGGAAACCGTCCGGGTCGAGCGTGGGGTGATAGGCGAGGATCTTCAGCACGGGTTCGGTGGCACCGGGGCCGTCCGGCGCGAGCAGGTCCTCGGCGGGCGCGAGCTCGTCCGGGATCTCCATGTGCAGCTTGGGATAGTCGGGCTCCTGATGGAAGCCGTAGGTCTGCTCGACCGCGTACACCGTGCCGGGGGCCGCCTCGCGCAGCAGCCGTACGGCGTCCAGCGCGTTCTCCCGCGCCAGTTCCCGCACCTTCACGAACCGGTGGGCGCCGGGGCCGCCGTGCAGGTCGACCACGGCGGCGCCGTTGCCGCAGATCGCCAGGCCGTGGCCGTGGACATGGTCGCTGACGACGTCCATCCAGCGGGCCGGGCGGCCGGTGACGAAGAAGACCTCGACGCCCGCCTCCTCGGCGGCGGCGAGGGCGGCAACCGTGCGTGGGGAGACCGACTTGTCGTCCCGCAGCAGGGTCCCGTCGAGATCGGTGGCTATGAGCCGGGGCGGGACGGCTGCGGCCGGGGTCTCGGGCTGTCGAGTCGCTGAGGTCACCCGCCCATTCTCCCGCATATGCCCGCACGCCCGTGCGGGAGTCCGCGCAGGTGAGTGGTTACCGTCCTCACCTGCACCGTCACACCCAGTCGGCTCAGCCGAGGCGGCTCGAGGCCTCCATGGCGATCTGTTCGAAGACCTTCTCGTCGGCGGCGAAGACCGAGTCCGGGACGGGCCAGTGGATCACGATCTCCGTGAAGCCCAGCTCACGGTGGCGGCCGGCGAAGTCCACGAACGCTTCCAGCGACTGCAGCGGGCGGCCGCGGTCCGGGGTGAACCCGGTGAGCAGCACCCGGTCCATTCCGGCCACCTCCCGGCCGGTCTCTGCGCAGGCGTCGGCCAGCTTCTCGACCTGGCCGCGAATGGCCTGAACCGATTGTTCGGGAGTGCCGTTCTCGTACAGCCGGGGGTCGCCGGTGGTCACCCACGCCTGCCCGTGGCGGGCGGCGAGCCTCATGCCGCGCGGCCCGGTCGCGGCCACCGCGAAGGGCAGCCGGGGGCGCTGCACGCACCCGGGGATGTTGCGGGCCTCGTGCGCCGAGTAGTAGTCGCCCTCGTACGACACCGCGTCCTCGGTCAGCAGCCGGTCCAGCAGCGGCACGAACTCGGCGAGCCGGTCGGCGCGCTCGCGCGGCGTCCAGGGTTCCTGGCCGAGCGCGGTGGCGTCGAAGCCGGTGCCGCCGGCGCCGATGCCGAGGGTGACCCGGCCGCCCGAGATGTCGTCGAGGGAGATCAGTTCCTTGGCGAGGGTCACCGGGTGACGGAAGTTCGGTGAGGTCACCAGCGTGCCCAGCCGCATTCGGTCCGTCACGGCAGCGGCCGCGGTGAGCGTCGGCACGGCACCGAACCACGGGCCGTCGCGGAAGGTCCGCCAGGACAGGTGGTCGTAGGTGTAGGCGGTGTGGAAGCCGAGTTGCTCCGCCCGCTGCCATGCCGAACGGCCGCCCTCGTGCCAGCGCCGGTAGGGGAGGATCACGGTGCTCAGACGCAGACTCATGAGGCGAGCGTATGCGGCGCAGGGGGTTTCACGTGAAACAGTCACGGCCTGTCATCGCACGCGACCGCTGAGCCAGGGGGTGAGGGTGAGCATCGGCATGTACTCGCGGTGGGTGCGGTCCTGCGGCAGCGGCACGATCAGGAAGTAGCCGGGCGGGAACCGGCGGGCCTTGACGAAGGCGCGGTCGTCGAAGAGGGAGCGCAGGAAGGCGGGGACGTCGTCGCGGGCGACGTCCGGGCATTCGACGCCCTCCACGGTGATCAGCGCGTCGTCGTCCGGGTAGAGCCGGACGCTGACCCGGGGCAGGCCCCCGAACTCGGCGTAGGCCTCGTGCGGCAGGGTGCCGTCCGGGTCGGTGGTGACGCCGACGCCCGCGGCGCTGCGGCGGGAGGTCTGGTCGGCGCCGATGTCGTGGCTGACCTCGATCTCGCGGCCGTACTCCGTGGCGAGGGCGCGCAGGGCGGTGACGGCGGTCTCGGTGCTCGGGAAGTGGTCCATACCTCTGATCATGCAGGGGTCAGTGCGGTTCGGGGAACCGCAGGTACCGCGGTGGTACGGCTCGCGTCAGCCACACTCCGTTCTCGCTGACGTGGAAGACGTGCCCGTCGCGGTGCATGGCGCCGGCGTCCACGGACAGCACGACGGGCCGGCCGCGGCGGGCGCCCACGCGGGTCGCCGTCTCGCGGTCGGGCGAGAGGTGGACGTCGTGCCGGTTCATCGGGCGCAGCCCTTCGGCGCGGATCGCGTCCAGGTTGCGGGCCACGGTGCCGTGGTAGAGGTACGGCGGCGGGGTCGCCGGGGCCAGCCCGAGGTCGATGTCGACGCTGTGTCCCTGGCTCGCGCGGATCCGGGTGCCCTCGACGGCGAAGCGCTTCTTGTCGTTGTGCGCGACGACGTGGTCCAGTTCCTCGCGGGTGAAGCGGAAGCCGTGGGCGGCGGCCGCGGCGATCAGTACGTCGATCTCGACCCAGCCCGCCTCGTCGAGGGTCAGCCCGATCCGCTCGGGCTGGTGGCGCAGGTGTTTCGAGAGGTACTTCGACACCTTCACGGTGCGTCTTTCGTCCATCCGCTCAGGATGAGGGGAGAGACGCGGATCACGCAGACAATTTTTGGCGCCGAGGTTTGATCCACAACCAACTGTAGTTATCCACAAGCTACTTGGCGAATCTGTGGACAACTCCTCGACATGTCAGCCCTGTTCGTCAAGATCGCCAGGGGGCCGCATCCTTGACGTGAGCGCGTCCAACTCCCGTGCCCGCACCTCCCGTTCGGCCGCCAGCGCCACGAACTCCGCGACCCGCCCCGTCCCAACCAGCCTTTCCACGGCCCTGATCGTCTCCTCGGGCAGTGCCACGGAGCGTGACACCGACGGCGTTTCCGGCGTCTCCCCCGCGCCCAGTTGCCGACGCAGTTGCCGTACCGCCAACAACCGCATGGCACGGGCCAGTTCCGCGTCCACCGTCTGCTGCGCCAGGGGTCGCAGTCGCCGTACGAGCGAGGCCGCCTCGGCGGCGTCCGCGTCGGTCGGACGGTGCGGGCCCTGGAGGTAGCGCGCGAAGACGTGCTCGGTGGTGAACTCCAGGAAACGGGAGGCGATGTGCTCGACCTGGCCCCTCAACTCCCGCAGGTGACGGGCGATCGCGGACAGCGGCACCCCGGCGCCGTGCAACTCGACGGCCACGGCGAGCTCTTGGGGGCTCGGCACGAGGAAGGAGTTGTCGTCGCCGGGCACCGGCTCCAGCACTCCCAGCTCCACGGCGTCGGCGACGGCCTCGTCGTCGGGGGCGCCGCCGAACCGTTCGTCGAGTTCGGCGCGCGAGATCCGTACCGCCTCCTCGTCGGTCCATGGACCGTCCACCTCGGCGACCAGTCCGAGCACCCCGCCGAGGCCCCGGCCGGCGTCCCACGCCTCCAGCAACTCCTTGATGGAGGCCAGGCCGTAGCCGCGGTCGAGGAGGTCGGCGATCTGGCGCAGACGGGCCAGATGGGCGTCGGAGTACAGGTTGGCGCGGCCGCGGCGCTCGGGGCGGGGGAGCAGGCCCCGGTCCTGGTAGGCGCGGATGGTGCGGACGCTGGCGCCGCTGACGTGCGCCAGGTCCTCGATCCGGTAGATGGCCGCGCCGTTCACACGGTCGCCCCGGTGGTCCGGCCGGTGGCGACCCCGCGGGAGGCGCCGGCGCCGCTCACAGCGGGGGTTCCAGTCGTGCGATCGCCCGCAGCGCGCGCGGGGTGAAGCGGGACATGAGGTGGGCGCCGCGGGCCTCGGGCGTGACCGGTACGACCGCCTGGTTGCGTACGACCGCGCGCAGGATCGCGTCGGCCACCTTCTCCGGCGGGTAGTTCCGCAGGCCGTACAGCCGCGCCGTCCGCTTCTGCCGCCGCTTCTCCTCCTCGGCGTCCACGCCGGCGAAGCGCGCGGTCGAGGTGATGTTGGTGTTGACGAAGCCGGGGCAGATCGCGCTCACGCCGATCCCCTGGCCGGCCAGTTCGGCGCGCAGACACTCGCTGAGCATGAGCACGGCCGCCTTGGAGGTGCTGTAGGCGGGCAGCGCCTTGGAGGGCTGGTAGGCCGCCGCGGACGCGGTGTTGACGATGTGGCCGCCCTGTCCGCGCTCGGCCATCTGCCTGCCGAAGAGCCGGCAGCCGTGGATGACGCCCCACAGGTTGACGTCGAGGACCTTCTTCCAGTCCTCCGGGGTGGTGTCGAAGAAGGAACCGCCCAGACCGATACCGGCGTTGTTCACCAGCACGTCGAGCACGCCGTACTGGGTGGCGACCTTGTCGGCGAGTTCCTCCATGGCCTGCTCGTCGGAGACGTCCACGGTCTCCGCCCAGGCCTCGGGGGCGCCGATCAAACGGGACAGCTCGGCGGTGCGGACGGCGGCCTCGGCGTCCCGGTCGACGGCGATCACACGTGCTCCGGCCTCGGCGAAGGCGAACGCCGTGGCCCGTCCGATGCCGCTGCCCGCGCCGGTGACCAGGACGAGCTGCCCGCCGAAGCGGTCGGCGTACTTGCCGGTGGGCCTCACCGTCTCGGGCCTCCCCTCCTCCACCGAGCGCACGAACTCGGTGATCCAGGCGGCCAGTCGGTCGGGCCGGGTGCGGGGAATCCAGTGCTTGGCCGGGAGGGTGCGGCGGGTGAGCCGCGGGACCCACCGGTCCAGGTCGTCGTAGAGCCGCTCGGAGAGGAAGGCGTCGTCGAGGGGCGTGATGAGCTGCACGGGCGCGTGTGCGTGTGCGTCGGGACGCGGACGGCGCAGCCGGGCGCGGACGTTGTCGCGGTACAGCCACGCCCCGTGTGCCGCGTCCCGGGGGAGCGAGGAGGTCGGGTAGTCGCCGCCGGGGACCTTCTCGACGCGTTCCAGGATGCGCGGCCAGCGCTTGCCGAGGGGGCCGCGCCAGGCCAGTTCGGGCAGCACGGGCGTGTGCAGGGCGTACACGTACCAGGACTTGGCGCCCTGGCCGAGGAGCTGGCCGATACGGCGCGGGGTGGGCTTCCTCAGGCGCTGGTCGATCCAGTGGCCGAAGTGGTCGAGGCAGGGCCCGGACATGGAGGTGAAGGAGGCGATGCGGCCCTCGGTGCGGCTCACGGTGACGAACTCCCAGGACTGCACCGAACCCCAGTCGTGCCCGACGAGGTGCACGGGCCGGTCCGGGCTGACCGCGTCGACCACGGCCAGGAAGTCGTCGGTGAGCTTCTCCAGGGTGAAGCCGCCGCGCAGCGGCTTCGGGGCCGTGGACCGACCGTGTCCCCGGACGTCGTACAGGACGACGTGGAAGTGTTCCGCGAGCCGGCCGGCGACCTCGGACCACACCTCCTTGCTGTCCGGGTAGCCGTGCACCAGCACCACCGTCGGCTGTCCGGCGTCGCCCAGCTCGGCGACGCACAGTTCGATGCCGCCGGTCCGTATCCGGCGCTCCCGCGCACCCTTGAGCACTGTCACTTCTCCTTTGCCCAGCGCCGCACGTGCGGCAGGTCGTCGTCCAGCCAGAAGGCGCTCTCCTCGGGGTCCCCGGAGTCGGTGACGACGAGGATCTCCTCGAACTTCGCGCCCGTGCCCCGGAATCCGAGGTGGGGTTCGACCGCCCACAGGCCCGGCTGCGGCGGGTGGTCGGAGAAGCGGTACGGCGACCACAGCGGGGACCAGCCCTCGCGGTGGCCGTGCAGCGCGTCGCTCGCGAGTCCTTTCAGGGACTGCGCGCCGAACCCGAACAGGTGGGGCGAGAAACGGCGCTGCTTCACCCGGTCCACCTTGTGGGCGATGACCCCGAAGGGGTAGGCGCGGTGCCGGTTGGCGTAGCCCTGCCGGACCATGAGGCGGTCCACGTCCTCGTAGATCGTCCGCAGCGGGCGTCGTTCGCGCACCTCGCGCAGGATCAGCTCGCGGTGTGCTTCCAGGTCGGCCATGAGCCGCTCCTGCACCGGGTTGGGGCCGAGCGAGCCGGAGTAGCCGATGTCCGCGGTGCAGCCCTCGTACACGGGGGCCATGTCGAGGATGAAGGGCATCCCCGGCTCCAGCCGGCGGTCGGTCGGGAAGAACTGGAGCGGGATGCGGAAGTTCACGAACGCCGTGCGGTCCCCGAACCAGGCGAAGGGCAGATGGAACCAGTCCCGCACGCCTCGCTCGCGCAGCCACTCGCGCTGCATGCGGGCCGCCTCGCGTTCGGTCACCCCCGGTCGCAGGCGGGCGGCGACCGCCTCGGCGCACTCGTAGGCGAGGCGCTGCACCTGCCTGAACCCGCGCAGCCGTGGGGAGAGTTCACCTGCCCATGCCGTCGTCATGCCACCGCCCACTCCCGTCCGCCGGCTGCGGTACGTGCTCGTAACTTGACACTGGCGAATGTGACAGTTGTTAGAGGCCGCGTCAATAGGCGGGCTCGGGCCTGTGGACAACTCTCCGTGCCGTGTCACTGTGCGTAGCTCTCAGGTAGGGGGTACCCCTACGGTCCCGTACGTCTGGAGGCTGAGGCGAAGACAGCTCTGCGGTCTGACGTGGATCGTGGCCCACATCACTATCGTCGAAGCCGTGACTGTGATCGCGACCGAAAGCCTGAGCAAGCGGTTCCCCCGGGTGACCGCGCTTGACCGGCTCTCCGTCGACGTCGGACCCGGTGTGACCGGGCTCGTCGGAGCCAACGGAGCCGGCAAGTCCACACTGATCAAGATCCTGCTGGGTCTGTCCCCCGCCTCCGAGGGCCGTGCCGAAGTGCTCGGGCTCGACGTCGCGACGAAGGGCGCGGCCATCCGTGAGCGGGTCGGCTACATGCCGGAGCACGACTGCCTGCCGCCGGACGTCTCGGCGACCGAGTTCGTCGTCCACATGGCCCGGATGTCCGGACTGCCGCCGACCGCCGCCCGTGAGCGCACGGCGGACACACTGCGTCACGTCGGTCTGTACGAGGAGCGATACCGCCCCATCGGCGGCTACTCGACCGGCATGAAGCAGCGCGTGAAGCTCGCGCAGGCCCTCGTCCACGACCCGCAGCTGGTCTTCCTGGACGAGCCGACCAACGGCCTGGACCCGGTCGGCCGTGACGAGATGCTCGGGCTGATCCGCCGCATCCACACGGACTTCGGCATCTCGGTCCTGGTCACCTCCCACCTGCTGGGCGAGCTGGAGCGCACCTGCGACCACGTCGTGATCATCGACGGCGGCAAGCTCCTGCGCTCCAGCTCCACCACGGACTTCACCCAGACCACGACCACCATCGCCGTCGAGGTCACCGACACCGACGAGCATCCCGACGGCACACGCGCGCTGCGCGAGGCGCTCCACGCGCGCGGGGTCAGTGTCGAGGCGGGCAGCGGCCTGCCGGGCGCCGGACACATCCTGTTGCTGACCACGCAGGGCGAGGAGACCTACGACCTCGTGCGGGACGTTGTCGCCGACCTCGGCCTCGGCCTGGTCCGCATGGAGCAGCGCCGGCACCACATCTCGGAGGTCTTCACCAGCGAGGAAGAGCAGCGGAAGGAGGCGGCCGTCCATGGCGGTTGAGCAGCCCATGCCGACCACGCCGGGTGACCAGACCCGGATCCACAACATCGGCTACCGCAACTACGACGGCCCCCGTCTCGGCCGTTCCTACGCCACCCGCTCCCTCTACTCACAGTCCCTGCGCGGCTCTTACGGCCTCGGACGCTCCATCAAGTCCAAGGTCCTGCCGATGCTGCTGTTCGTGGTGATGTGCGTGCCCGCGGCCATCATGGTCGCCGTCGCGGTCGCCACCAAGGCCAAGGACCTGCCGGTCGACTACACGCGCTACGCGATCATCATGCAGGCCGTCATCAGCCTGTACGTCGCCTCGCAGGCGCCCCAGTCGGTCTCGCGGGACCTGCGTTTCAAGACCGTCCCGCTGTACTTCTCCCGGCCGATCGAGACCGCCGACTACGTCCGCGCCAAGTTCGCGGCGCTGGCCTCCGCGCTGTTCATCCTCACCGCGGCCCCGCTGATCGTCCTCTACGTGGGCGCGCTGCTGGCCAAGCTCGACTTCGCCGACCAGACCAAGGGATTCGGGCAGGGACTGGTCTCCGTGGCGCTGCTGTCGCTGCTCTTCGCCGGCATCGGCCTGGTCATCGCCTCGGTCACCCCGCGCCGCGGCTTCGGCATCGCCGCCGTGATCGCCGTGCTGACCATCTCCTACGGCGCGGTCTCCACGCTGCAGGCCATCGCCGACGCCCAGGGCAGCTCGAGCGCCGTCCCCTGGATCGGCCTGTTCTCGCCCGTCACGCTCATCGACGGGGTGCAGTCGGCCTTCCTCGGCGCGAGCTCGGCGTTCCCGGGCGCGGTCGGTCCCACGCACGGCGAGGGCGCGGTGTACGTCCTGGTCGTCCTCGGACTGATCGCCGCCGCCTACGGCCTCCTGCTGCGCCGCTACAAGAAGGTGGGACTGTGACCACGCTCAGCATCGACCACGTCTCCCGCTGGTTCGGCAACGTGGTCGCCGTCAACGACATCACCATGACCATCGGCCCCGGCGTCACGGGCCTGCTCGGCCCGAACGGCGCCGGAAAGTCCACCCTGATCAACATGATGGGCGGCTTCCTGGCCCCCTCCACCGGCACCGTCACCCTCGACGGGCAGCAGGTGTGGCGCAACGAGGCGATCTACAAGCACATCGGCGTCGTCCCCGAGCGCGAGGCGATGTACGACTTCCTCACCGGCCGCGAATTCGTCGTCGCCAACGCCGAGTTGCACGGCCTGGGCGCCAAGGCGGCCCAGAAGGCGCTGGCCACGGTCGAGATGGAGTACGCGCAGGACCGCAAGATCTCCACGTACTCCAAGGGCATGCGCCAGCGCGTGAAGATGGCCTCCGCCCTGGTCCACGACCCCTCGCTGCTCCTGCTCGACGAGCCCTTCAACGGTATGGACCCGCGCCAGCGCATGCAGCTCATGGACCTGCTGCGCCGCATGGGCGACGAGGGCCGCACGGTGCTGTTCTCGTCCCACATCCTCGAAGAGGTCGAGCAGCTCGCCTGGCACATCGAGGTGGTCGTGGCCGGCCGGCACGCGGCCAGCGGCGACTTCCGCAAGATCCGCCGCCTGATGACCGACCGCCCGCACCGCTACCTGGTGCGCTCCAGCGACGACCGTGCCCTCGCGGCCGCGCTGATCGCGGACCCGTCGACGTCCGGGATCGAAGTCGACCTCGCCGAGGGCGCGTTGCGCATCCAGGCCGTCGACTTCGGCCGTTTCACAGCGCTGTTGCCCCGGGTCGCCCGCGACCACGGCATCCGGCTGCTGACGGTCTCGCCCTCCGACGAGTCCCTCGAGTCCGTGTTCTCTTACCTGGTCGCGGCGTAGGAGGCCGAAGATGTACGACCCCACAGTCGCCCGACTCACCTACCGGGCCCTGCTCGGCCGCCGCCGGGCCCTCATCCTGGGCGCGCTCCCGCTGCTGCTGATCGTGATCTCCGTGATCGTGCGCGGTCTCGTCGGAGCCGACGACCAGACGGCGAAGGACCTGCTGGGCAGCCTCGCGCTCGCCACGATGGTGCCGATCATCGGTGTCATCGCCGGGACCGGCGCGATCGGCCCGGAGATCGACGACGGCTCGGTGGTGTACCTGCTGTCCAAGCCGATCAAACGACCGACGATCATCTTCACCAAGCTGATCGTGGCGATCGCCGTGACCATGGTCTTCTCGGCGCTGCCGACGCTGATCGCCGGCTTCATCCTCAACGGCAACGGCCAGCAGATCGCCGTCGCCTACACGGTGGCCGCCCTGGTGTCGTCCATCGCGTACGCGGCGCTGTTCCTGCTGCTGGGCACGGTGTCCCGGCACGCGGTCGTCTTCGGCCTCGTCTACGCGCTGGTCTGGGAGGCGCTGTTCGGCTCCCTGGTGCCCGGTGCGCGCACCCTCAGCGTCCAGCAGTGGTCGCTGGCCGTCGCCCACAAGGTGGCCGGCGGCGACCTGGTGACCTCGGACGTCGGGCTGACCACCGCCACGGTTTTCCTGGTCGCGGTGACGGTCCTGGCCACCTGGTACGCGGGGCAGAAGCTGCGCTCGCTGACGCTGGCCGGTGAGGAGTAGACGCCGCCTTTACTGACGGGCACTTCACCCCTGTCCGGCCACACTGGGCAAAGGGAAGGCTGGGCTGAGAGGAATGGGGATGGCAGACGACTGGGACGACCTGGTCCTGGACGAGGACTTCATCCGGTCCGCCGGGACGACCGAGCCCTCAGCCCGCGCCCGTATGCTCGCCGCCCGCTGGCGCGCGGAGGAGCCCGAACCACAGCCGTGGCGCTCCGACGAGCCGCCGGCGGGCTGGTTCTTCAGCAAGGCGCGTCGCCGCAAGTGGCGGCGCCGGTAGCGTGATCGACGGCCCCCTTGGACGGGATCGACGGCCCCTTTTAATCAGTGGCGTCCAACTCGTCGTACAGGCACGATGGTTGTGTCCACACCGCCGGAAACCGTACGCGGGTACGGCGACTTCGGCGCCACGTTCTGGGAGAGGAGCCGGGCGATGTCCATGCACGACAATACGTCCAGCTCCCGTCAGGGCAGTCCGGTGAGGACTCCGGTGTAGTTACCCACCGTCGAGTCACCCCCAGGAACTGTCCGGGGCGGCCGCTTCGAGCACGCGATGTCGCTCTCGCGTGGGCCGCCCACCCGGAGGATTGGCCGAGTGGTAAGGCACTGGCTTGCTAAGCCAAGGTCGGGCCTGGAAAGCCCGCGCACGTTCGATCCGTGCATCCTCCGCAGATACCGTGCATTCTCCGCTGAAAGCGGCTGTCAGCCCCTTACAGCGGCTGACAGTTCAGCCCAGCAACCGCTCCAGCACCACCGCGATGCCGTCCTCCTCGTTGGAGGCCGTCACCTCGTCCGCCACCGCCTTCAGTTCCTGGTGCGCGTTGGCCATCGCCACGCCCCGAGCCGCCCACGCGAACATCGGGATGTCGTTCGGCATGTCGCCGAAGGCGATGGTCTGCGCCGCCTTCACACCGAGCCTGCGCGCCGCCAGGGACAGCCCCGTCGCCTTCGACAGGCCGAGCGGCAGCAGTTCCACGATGCCCGCGCCCGCCATGGCCACCGTGACGAAGCCGCCCGCGGCGCGGCGGGCCGCTTCGGCCAGTTCGTCGTCGGTGAGCGTCGGATGCTGTATGTAGATCTTGTTCAGCGGGGCGGCCCACAGATCCGCCGCGTCCGTGAAGGGAACCGCGGGAAGAGAGCCGGTGACGGCGTACCCCGGGCCCACGAGCACGTCGCCGTCCAGCCCGTCCCGGCTCGCCGCCAGGTGCAGCGGACCGACCTCCGCCTCGATCTTGGCCAGGGCGACGCCCGCCAGCTGCCGGTCCAGGGTCACGGACGTCAGCAGCCGGTGCTCCTTGGCGTCGTAGACCTGGGCGCCCTGGCCGCAGACGGCGAGGCCGTCGTAACCGAGGTCGTCGAGGATGTGCCGCGTCCACGGCGCTCCGCGCCCGGTGACGACGATGTGCGCGGCGCCCGCCGCGGCGGCCGCGGCGAGGGCGTCACGGGTGCGGCGCGAGACCGACTCGTCGGAGCGCAGCAGCGTTCCGTCGAGGTCGGTCGCGACCAGCCGGAAGGGGAAGTCGGTCACTTGGCGACCGGCTCCAGGACCTCCCGGCCGCCCAGGTACGGGCGCAGCACCGGCGGCACGTACACGGAGCCGTCGGCCTGCTGGTGGTTCTCCAGGATCGCCACGATCGTGCGCGGTACGGCGCACAGCGTGCCGTTGAGCGTCGCCAGCGGCTTGACCTGCTTGCCGTCACGGAAGCGGATCGACAGCCGGCGGGACTGGAACTCGGTGCAGTCCGAGGTCGACGTCAGCTCGCGGTACTTGCCCTGCGTCGGGATCCACGCCTCGCAGTCGAACTTGCGCGCGGCCGAGGAGCCGAGGTCGCCGGTGGCGACGTCGATGACGCGGAACGGCAGCTCCAGCGAGGTCAGCCACTCCTTCTCCCACTGCAGCAGGCGCTGGTGCTCGGCCTGCGAGTCCTCCGGGGCGACGTAGGAGAACATCTCCACCTTGTCGAACTGGTGGACGCGGAAGATGCCCCGGGTGTCCTTGCCGTGCGAGCCGGCCTCGCGGCGGAAGCACGGCGAGAAGCCGGCGTAGCGCAGCGGCAGGCGGTCGGCGTCGAGGATCTCGTCCATGTGGTAGGCGGCGAGGGGGACCTCGGAGGTGCCGACGAGGTACAGGTCGTCGGCGTCGAGGCGGTAGACGTCCTGGGCGGCCTGGCCGAGGAAGCCGGTGCCCGCCATCGACTGGGGGCGGACCAGGGCGGGCGTCAGCATCGGCGTGAAGCCGGCCGCCGTGGCCTGGGCGATCGCGGCGTTGACCAGCGCGAGCTCCAGCAGGGCGCCGACGCCGGTGAGGAAGTAGAAGCGGGAGCCGGAGACCTTGGCGCCGCGCTCCACGTCGATCGCGCCGAGGAGCGTGCCGAGTTCCAGGTGGTCCTTGGGCTCGAAGCCCTCGGCACCGAAGTCGCGGATCGTGCCGTGTGTCTCGAGGGTGACGAAGTCCTCCTCGCCGCCGACGGGCACGTCGGGGTGGACGAGGTTGCCGAGCTGGAGCAGCAGCTCCTGGGTCTCGGTGTCGGCCGCGTCGCGCTCGGCGTCGGCGGCCTTGACGTCGGCGGCGAGCTGGCTCGCCTTCTTCAGCAGCTCGGCCTTCTCGTCACCCGCCGCCTTGGGGATCAGCTTGCCGAGCTGCTTCTGCTCGGCACGCAGTTCGTCGAAGCGGACGCCGGAGGACCTGCGCCGCTCGTCGGCAGACAGGAGGGAGTCGACGAGCGCGACGTCCTCTCCACGGGCGCGCTGGGACGCGCGCACACGGTCGGGGTCCTCACGGAGCAGGCGAAGGTCAATCACGCGGTCAAGGCTACCGGTGCGGGGATACGCCTCACGACTCCATTCCCCTCGGTTCCCATTCGCGTCTTACGTTCGGTTACGCGGCAATCGCGAGGTGTGTCAATAAAAGGTGTCCCACTCCCTGGGACGGGTCAGGTGACAGGCGCCCGGTTGACCCGATTCCCTTGTGCGGTACGGGACTTGGGCTGCGGTTGTCCACAGCGGTCCACACCCTCGGCAGAGTTATCCACAGGCTGTGTGGATGATCTGTGGATTTCGGAATTGATCACTCCGAAACACGGCCGTGAACCGGACGATTCCCAGGACAAACCTCACTCACCCGCACTTTCGAGTGGAAACCGGTCGCCCCAAAGGATTGCGCAAAGGAAAAGAGTGGACGAAGGGTGATGTGCGCGGCGGTGAACCCGGGAGCCGCCCAGAGGCCGATTTGTCGACTGACCGGCACGTTCTTGTCGACTTGTCCCCAGGTCGAGAAGCCAACCTGTGGATAACTCCTGTGGATAACGAAAATCTGCAGGTAAGACCGCGGTCGGGCGGGGCGAGCCCACACGGAAGCGCCGTAGGAACCACCCGTCAGCACCGCCCGTCAGAACCGGCCGTCCTGGCAGCGCGCCACCCAGTCCGACGCCGCCACGAACTCCTCGTCCGACGTCCCGAGCCGAGGTGCCCCCACATCCTCGACGCCCGCGTCGGCACGCGGGTAGGAGCCGAGGAACCGCACCTCCAGGCAGATCCGCTTGAGCCCCATCAGGGCCTCGGCCACCCGCCGGTCGGAGATGTGGCCCTCGGCGTCGATGCAGAAGCAGTAGTTGCCGATGCCCGCGCCGGTCGGCCGGGACTGAAGGAGCATGAGGTTGATGCCGCGGGTGGCGAACTCGCCCAGCAGATCGCGCAGGCCACCGGGGTGGTCGTCGCGCTGCCACAGCACCACGGACGTCTTGTCCGCGCCGGTCGGCGCCGCGGGCCGGGCGGGCCGGCCGACGAGCACGAAACGGGTCTGCGCGTTCTCGGCGTCGTGGATGCCGGTCTCCAGGGCCTTGAGACCGTAACGGGCGGCGGCGAACTCGCCCGCGAAGGCGGCGTCGTACTGCCCCTCCTGTACCAGGCGGGCGGCGTCCGCGTTCGAGGCGGCCGACTCCCAGTGGGCGTCCGGGAGGTTGTTCCTGAGCCAGTTGCGCACCTGCGGCTGGGCGGCCGGGTGGGCGGAGACCGTCTTGATGTCGGACAGCTCGGTGCCCGGCCTGACCAGCAGCGCGAAGGTGATCGACAGCAGCACCTCGCGGTAGATCATCAGCGGCGCGCCCGCGACCAGCTCGTCGAGGGTGGTGGTGATCCCGCCCTCGACGGAGTTCTCGATCGGCACGAACGCGGCCTCGGCCTCGCCGGCGCGGACCGCGTCGAGTGCGGACTGCACGGACACGTACGGGATCAGCTCCCGCGTGGCCGCCTCGGGAAGCGTGCGCAGGGCGACTTCGGTGAAGGTGCCCTCGGGGCCGAGGTAGGCGTAGCTCGCTGGCATGCCCTCACCCTAATGGCCCCAAAGCGACCCGGCTCACCCTTCCAGCAGCCGCTGTCCCACGAACTCGCCCTTCGCCGCCCCGCCCGGCACCGCGAAGAGTCCGCTCGCCTCGTGCCGGATGTACTTCGACAGGGCGTCACCGCGGTCGAGCTTGCGCTGCAGGGGGACGAAGCCGCGCAGCGGGTCCGCCTGCCAGCATACGAACAGCAGACCCGCGTCCGGCGCCCCGTCGGCGTCGATCCCGTCGTGATAGGAGAACGGGCGCCGCAGGATGGCCGCCCCGCCGTTCTGGTCGGGCCGGGTGATGCGGGCATGGGCGTTGAGGGGAACGACGAGGTCGCCCTTGGCGTCGGTCTTCTCCAGGTCCATCGCGGTCTTCTCCGAGCCGCCCGAAAGAGGCGCCCCGTTCGACTTCCGGCGCCCGATGACGTTCTCCTGGGCGGTGAGCGAGAGCTTCTCCCAGTCGTCGAGCAGCATGCGGATACGGCGTACGACGGCGTAGGAGCCGCCCGCCATCCAGGCCGGGTCGCCGGAGCCGGAGGCGGGCACGAAGATCCGCTTGTCGAAGTCGGCGTCCGTCGGCCTCGGATTGCGGGTGCCGTCGAGCTGGCCCATGAGGTTGCGTGCCGTCATGGGGTGGGCCGTGGCGCCCGGCGTGCGGTTGAAGCCGTTCATCTGCCAGCGGACCTTCGCCGCGCTGCCCGCGTCCTTCTGGATCGCGCGCAGGGCGTGGAAGGCGACGAGGGCGTCGTCGGCGCCGATCTGCACCCACAGGTCGCCGTCGCTGCGGGCCCTGTCGAGGTGGTCGGAGGAGAAGTCGGGAAGCGGGTCGAGGGAGACCGGGCGCTGCTTCTCCAGGCCGGTGCGGGTGAAGAAGCTGTGCCCGAAGCCGAAGGTGACGGTCAGCGAGGACGGTCCCGCGTCCCGCGCCACGTCCGTGTCGTCGCTCGACGCCGATTCACCGGCCATCAGCCGTTCGGCCGTCGTGGACCAGCGGCGCAGCAGTGCGGCGGCTTCCCTGCGGCCGGCGCCCGGCGTCAGGTCGAAGGCGACGAGATGGCCCGTGGCCTGCAGGCCGTCGGTGATGCCGGGCTGATGTTTCCCGTGAAACATTGCCATGTTCGCGCCGATCGAGCTCAGTGGAGCAGCCTGGGAGGGCGCGGCGGCGTATCCCACGGCACCGCCCGCCGCGCCGAGCACGAGGCCGGTGGCGCCGGCGGAGCCGAGCAGGGCGCGGCGCGAGACGCCGGGCGAGGGAGATGTCTGCGGTGAGGCAGCCGTGCGGGCGGGGGTGGGTGCCTGCGGAAGGGACTGTTCGGGCATGGTGCGGTTCAGCCGATCTGCGCGTTCTTGGAGACGGTCACCTGGTCGATGTCGGAGGTGCGCACGGTCACCGCGACCTTCCAGTCGCCCGCCATGGGGATCTGCACGTCGCTTGCCGCCCAGTGACCGGTGGCGACGTGGTCCGGGGTGACGGGCAGCGGCCCGATCTTCTTCGCCTCCAGGGTGAGGGCGACCTTCACCTCGGGGATGTCGAAGCCGCGCCCGTTGGTCCGGGTGACGTAGACGTGCATCTCGTTGCCGCCCACGCGCGCGGGGTCCAGGTCGACCGACACGACGCCCTTGCCGTCGGTGCCGCCCGTGTCGAAGGGCATGGTCAACGTCACCGCCCCTGATGAGGAGTCCGCCGACGAGGAGGAGGAAGAGGAGGACGCAGAGGTGGCCGCCTTGGCCTCCTGCTCGGTGCGGCCGGGTTCGGTCTGCGTCAGCACGGTGGTGACGGCGAGCAGGACGACGGCCACCGCCGCCTCCGCGAGCACGGAGCGCCGCAGCCCGAAGCGGTCGGGGTCGGCGTCGCGCTCGCGCTTCTGCCGGGCGCTGTCCACGGCGGCTCGCTGCCGGGCGAGCTGGGCGGCACGCCGGGAGTCGGCGGGGGACTCGGAAGCTCCACCGGTGGCCTCTGCGTCGCCGGTGGCGGGGAGGTCGCCGGACCCCTCGGACCCGCCGGAGGCCACGGAGTCGTGATCGCCCTCCGCTCCGACCCCTGAGCCCGCTCCGGCCCCTGAGCCGACTCCGGCTCCTGAGCCCGCCGCCCCCGACGCCGCCTTCGTCGAGCCGCCCCCCGCGCGAGCGGCCGCCGGCTCCTTCCGCCGAGGCGCGCCTTCAGCCGCCGCCTCGTTCCCGGAGGCCGCCGCCTCATGCCCGAAGGCCGCCTCCCCGTTCCCGGAGGCCGCGTGCCGCCCGGCGGTCTCGTCCAGCCCGGAGGGCGTCTCACGCCCGGCCGGACCGTCGGCCGATTCCTCCGACGCCTCGCTCTCCCCCGGGCTCACCGCAACCGCGTCCCCGAGCCGTCCCGTCCAGCGCCGGGAGATCGACGCGATGCCGACGAGCAGCGCCACGAGCCCGATCTTGGCGAGGAGCAGCTGCCCGTACGCCGTGTCGGTGAAGGCCGACCAGGAGCCCAGCTGGCGCCAGGACTGGTAGACGCCGGTCGCGACGAGGGCCAGGACGCTGCCGAACGCGACGGTCGAGAAGCGCCGTACCGCGGCGGCCTCGACCGGTGTCTTCGAGCGGTACAGCGCCACCAGCAGGGCGGTGAGCCCGCCCAGCCAGGCCGCGACAGCGAGCAGATGGACCACGTCGACCGGCATCGCGATGCCCGGCTGGAGGCCGGTCGAGGCGTGCTCGGCCATCGCCCAGCTGGCCGCGAGGCCGGCGGACACCACGAACCCGCCGATCGCGAGCCCGAACGTCAGGTCCCGCTTCTCCTCGTCCTCGCGCTTGTCATAGGCGCCGAACAGCACGGCGATGAACAGCGCCGCCGCGGCGAGCAGCAGCAGCCGGGAGACCAGCGCCGCGCCCGTCTTGGTCTGCAGCACCTGCCCCAGCAGGGACAGGTCGAAGATGTCGCCGACCTTGCCGGAGCCGGTGTAGGAGCCGCGCAGGAGCAGCAGCAGGAGGGTGGCCGAGGTGAGTGCCACCCATCCGGAGACCACCAGTCGCTGCACGGGCCGCACACCCGAGCCGCGCTGCCAGAAGGCCAGCACGAAGGCGCCGCCGCCGACCATGACGATGAAACCGGCGTACGACATGTACCGCCCGAAGCCGTACAGCCAGCCCACGACCCCGCCGCCGGCCGTGTCGCCGGAGACCGAGACGGTGGTCTGGGAGGGGGCGCCGATGGAGAAGGTGAAGGCCCCGGCGACGGGGTGGCTGTCCGCCGAGACGACCTGCCAGGAGACGGTGTAGGTCCCGTCGGGCAGGCCGCTCTTCAGCTGCACCGCGTACGAGGTGCCGCTGGTGTTCGACGGTTTGCCGGTGTCGACGCGCTTGCCCTTGGGGTCGAGCACGCGCAGGGAGTCGGCGGAGGTGGCGACCTTCTCGGAGAAGCTGAGGGTGACCTGGGTCGGTGCCTTGTCGACCACCACCCCCTGCGCGGGGTCGCTGCCGGTGAGCGCGGCGTGCGCGGAGGCCGGGCCGGCACCGGCGAGGAGTACGCCGATCACGGCCAGGAACAGCAGCACCAGCGCCCGTGCGCGGCGGGGGGTGATGGTCGGTGTCACGGTGGTGCCTCTCCCTCAGTGGCCGGTCGCAGGGTTGTACGTGGCCGACTTCACCGGTATCTCGACGGTGAGGGGGTCGGACTCGGCGAAGTGCAGTTCGACGGTGACCTTCTCGCCCTGCTTCGGCTTCCCCTTCAGCTTCTCGAACATCAGGTGGTTGCCGCCGCTCTTGAACACGAGTTGACCGTGGGCGGGCACATCCAGGGACGTGACCTCCCGCATCGACTGCCCGACGGTCTCGTGCATGGTGACGCTGCCCGCCGCGTCACTGGTGACGGAGGTCAGTTCGTCCTTCGTGCCGCCCTTGTTGGTGAGGACGAAGAATCCGGCGGCCATCTCGCCCGTGATGGGCTGGGGCATGTAGGAGGCACTGACGGACAGTTCGGGCCTGGCGTCGCCGGAGCCGCCCGAGCCGCCGCAGCCCGCGAGGGCGAGGGCGCCGGCCATCACCAGGGCCGTGGGAGCGAGCCGCCTCACGGGTTCTGCCCCCTGATGATCTTGGGCAGGTCCTTGGTGTAGTCGTCGACGGAGGCGTCCTCGCCGTAGAGGACGTAACCGCCGTCGGTCTTCGGCGAGAAAGCGATGACCTGGGTGCCGTGCACCGAGACGGTCTTGCCGGTCTTCTTGTCCTTGTGGGCCGGCTCGATGGAGATGCCCAGGGTGCGGGCGCCGGCCTGGATGGTGGAGAAGTCGCCGGTCAGGCCGACGAAGGCGGGGTCGATGCCCTTGAGCCACTTGCCGAGTTCGGCCGGGGTGTCGCGGGCCGGGTCCGTGGTCACGAACACCACTTGGAGCTTGTCCTGTTCGGCCTTGGGCAGCTGCTTCTTGGCGACGGCGATGTTGCTCATCGTCGTCGGGCAGATGTCGGGGCAGTGGGTGTAGCCGAAGTAGATCAGTGTGGGCCTGCCGGCCGTCTCCTTGCGGAAGTCGTACTTGCGGCCGTGGGTGTCGGTGAGCACCAGGTCCGGCTTCTCGAACGGCTGGTCGAGGACGGTGGCGGCCTTCTGCCCGGTGTCCTCGGAGACCACGGCGACGGGGGAGTCACTGCTGTCGCCGCTGCCGCAGGCGGAGAGGGTCAGGGAGGCGGCGGCGAGCAGCACGGCCGCGGCGAACGTCTTGTTGCGCATAGAAAAATGTCCCAGATGTGAGAGCTCCGGTGTGCACCGGGGGCCGTACGCCCCCGGTGCACAGGGCGGTGGAAGGACCTCAGGCGTCGGTGCGCCGACGGCCGGCCAGCACGCCGTAGGCCACGCCGAGCGCGCCGACGGCGATGCCGACGACGGCGAGCACGCGCGCGGTGGTGTCACTGCCGTCGGAGGTCGCGGCGGGGTCGGAGGCGGCCGTGGTGGTCTTGGCGGAGGCGTCCTCGGCCGCCGTCGAGCCGTGGTGCCCGTCCTCGGAGGCGGCCGACAGGGTCAGCACGGGCGCCGGGTTCTCGGGCTCCTCCTGCCCGTCCTGCTGGACCTCGATCCAGCGCACGACCTCCTTGTTGTCGTACGTCTGGATCGCCTTGAAGACCAGTTCGTCCGCGTCCTCGGGCAGGGCGCCCACGGAGACCGGGAACTTCTCGAAGTAGCCCGGCTCGATGCCCTTGCCGTCCGCGGTCCAGGTGATCTTGGATACGGCCTCGGTGATCTTCTTGCCGTGCACCTCGAGCGGCTTGGCCAACTTGGACTTGGTGACGTGGATCTTCCAGCCGTCCATCGGCTCCGGCATCGCGGAGGCCAGCGGGTGGTCGGCCGGGAAGGTGACCTCCAGCTTGGTGGTCGAGGCGTTGTCCCGCTCGTTGGGGACCTTGAAGTCGACGACGGCGTAACCGCCCTTGGCGACCGAGCCCTCCGGCTGCACGCTGACGTGCGCGAACGCGGGGCCGGACAGGGTGAGCACGGCGGCGCCGGCCAGGGCGCCGGAGGCGGCGAGACGAGAGACCTTCATGGCAGAGAGCACTCCACTTCGAGTGTGGTCGCGGTGATGGGGTGCGCGCGCACGCGCGCGTGCCGCACGACGGCGGCCCCACCCCGAAGGAGTGCGGTGCGTCGCGTCAGGCGGCGAGGAGGAAGCGCGCGGCGGCGGGCGGGCCGCGCCGGATCACCGTGTGCTGGAGTGCGGCGGTACGGGGGCGGGGCGGTGCGAGCAGGGTGGTGCCCGGCACGCGCGGACCCGTCTCGGGTGCGGCCGGCAGCCCGGCGCGCAGGGCGCGCACCAGGGCTAGCGCGGAGCGCAGGGACCGTACGAGAGCCCCTTCGGCCATGGAGTCCGCGGACAGTTCGACGAGCCTGAGCAGTGCCAGGTCCCCGCGGCGCAGCAGCCAGCCGGCGGCGACCGCCGCGAGGACGTGGCCCAGCAGCATCGGCAGGGACGGCAGCAGGGAGACCAGGGACGGGGAACCGGCCGGGCGCACGGAGCTCATGTCCATGGCCGGGGTCTGCGGAATTCGGGCGTCGGTGAGGATCCGGCGGGCCTGGGCGGGACTGATCGCCGCCGCTGCGGCCCCGCAGGTGATGCGGGCCGCCTGCCGGACCAGCGAGGCGTCGGACGCGGACCTCATGGACGCCATCGACATGCCGCCGGCGGCCGTGTGCTGACCCAGCCCGAAGAGCGTGTGCAGCACGATCTGGCCCGCCGCGAGCAGCGCGGCGATCCCGGGCAGTGACCGCTCGCGTCCGCTGAGCGGCACCGTGACGAGCAGGACGCCCAGGAAACCGGCGACCAGCGTCCACGGTGGCACCGGGGCGCACGAGGCCAGGGCGTGGCCGCCCGCGGCCAGCACGACGCAGACCGCGGCGAACACCGCGGCCCGCAGAATCCGGACGTCTCGTCCGGAGCGCGCCCTGCGCTGGTGGGGGGCAGTCATGGCGGGCTCATCATCCCACTGGCCCTGCCGGCACCGTACGGCAGGTCCACAAGGTGACCTACGGGCCAGAAGATCACTCTCTGACATGAGCTGATCGGACATACACCGATTCCTGACCGGACGCATCGCCCATATGGGCGGCGTCACGTCAACTCGGTGCTTACACATGCCTACGCGCGGCAATAAAAAACGGTATGTCGAGCCGCGGCCGGGAGGCTGGAGCATGAGCATCTGGTGGTCACTCCACTTGCGGCGGGAAGCCGCGAGCGTGCCGCTCGCCCGGCGGCTGCTGCTCGGCGCGATGGAGACGGCGGGGGTCGACCCCGACATCTCCTACGACCTCTCCGTCGCCCTCAGCGAGGCCTGCGCGAACGCCGTCGAACACGGCGGCAGCGCCGAGGACGGCGAGTCCGCGGAGGCGTACCGGGTCACCGCCTACCTGGACGGCGAGAAGTGCCGTATCGAGGTCACGGACTCCGGCCCCGGTCTCGCGGGGCCCCCGGCGGTCCGCCCCGCCCGCGCCGACGCCGAGCACGGCAGGGGGCTGTATCTGATCCGCGAGCTCGCCGACCACGTCCACATCGGCGACAAGCCCGGCCGTGACGGCACGGTGGTGAGCTTCGACAAGATCCTCAAGTGGCGCGAGGACGCACCGCTGCTGGCGGTCTGACTCAGCGGGCCGGGTCGGCCGACTCCAGCACCTTTTCGAGCACCGTCAGGGCCTCCGGGTACACCCGCTCCCGAGGCGTCCCGTACCCCACGACCAGCCCCTGCGGGTGTGTCTCGTCCGGGGTGTGCCAGTGGTCGCCGAGCCGGCCCAGGGCCAGGCCCTCCGCCTCGGCGCGTTCCAGCACGTCCGCCTCGTCGGCCACCTCCACGAGCGCGTGCAGTCCGGCCGCGATGCCGCGCACGTCGCGGTGGCCGCCGAGCCGGTCGAGGAGCTGGTCGCGGCGTCTGCGGTACCGGAGCCGGCACGCGCGCACGTGACGGTCGTAGGAGTGGCTGTCGATGAGTTCGGCGAGCGCCAGCTGGCCGATGGACTCGGTGTGGTGGTCGCTGTGCAGCTTGACGTCGGCGACCGCGTCGACCAGGTGCGGCGGCAGCACCATCCAGCCGAGCCGCAGCGCGGGCCCGAGCGTCTTGGAGGCCGTGCCGAGGTAGACGACCTGGCCGGGTGCCATGCCCTGGAGCGCGCCGACGGGCTGGCGGTCGTAGCGGAACTCGCCGTCGTAGTCGTCCTCGACGATCAGCCCGCCACGCGCGCGTGCCCAGTCGGTCAACGCCCGCCGCCGCTCCGGGTGCAGCGTGACTCCGGTCGGGTACTGGTGGGCCGGGGTGACCACGGCGGCCCGGCAGTCCCCGAGGTCCCCCGCGCGCACCCCCCGTTCGTCGACCCGCGCCGCGACCACACTGCCGCCGTTGCGCCGCACGACCTCCCGGTGGAAGGCCAGCCCGGGGTCCTCCATGGCGATCTCGCCGCCCTCCAGCACGCGCGTGAGAAGCGCGAGCCCCTGCACGTAACCGGAAGTGATCACGATCCGCTCGGGCGGCGCGAGGACTCCCCGGGCGCGCCCCAGGTAACCCGAGAGCGCCGTGCGCAGCTCGACGCGCCCGCGCGGATCGCCGTAGTCGTAGGCCAGCAGCGGGGCCGTGGCGATGGCCCGCCGCAGCGCCCGTAGCCAGGCCGCCGCCGGGAACGCCCCCACGTCCGGGCTGCCGGGGCGCAGGTCGAAACGCGGCGTAAGCGCGCGTGCGGCGGTGCTCGGCGACTCCGTCTCGGCCTTGGGCAGCTCGGCGACCCGGGTGCCCGAGCCCTGCCGGGCGGTCAGATAGCCCTCGGCGACGAGCTGGTCGTAGGCGGCCTTCGCGGTCCCCCTGGAGACTCCCAGTTCGGTCGCGAGCCGGCGCGTGGCCGGGAGCCGGGTCCCGGGTGCCAGCCGCCCGTCCCGCACGGCGTCCCGCAGCGCCCGTTCCAGCCCGACCCGCCGTCCCTCGCCGTCGTCGGTCTCCAGATGCAGATCGACACCGACGCCGGACCAGAAGTCGTCCACGACGACCCTCCCCCCAGGTTCGTGAATGCAGGCACATCAATGGCCGGGCACCCCACAGGTACCCGGCCATCCGACTCGTATCAGCCCCTGAGCGAGGCCATCCAGACCTCGACCTCGTCGGAGCGGCGCGGCAGCCCGGCCGACAGGTTGCGGTTGCCGTGCTCGGTCACCAGGATGTCGTCCTCGATGCGCACGCCGATGCCGCGGTACTCCTCCGGCACCGTCAGGTCGTCGGCCTGGAAGTACAGCCCGGGCTCGACTGTGAGGCACATTCCGGGCTCCAGCGTCCCGTCGACGTAGGCCTCCACGCGCGCGGCGGCGCAGTCGTGCACGTCCATGCCGAGCATGTGCCCGGTGCCGTGCAGCGTCCAGCGCCGCTGCAGCCCGAGCTCCAGCACCCGCTCCACGGGCCCCTCGACCAGCCCCCACTCGACGAGCCGCTCGGTGAGCACGCGCTGCGCGGCGTCGTGGAAGTCCCGGTACTTGGCGCCCGGCCGCACCGCCGCGATACCGGCCTCCTGGGCCTCGTACACGGCGTCGTAGATCTTCTTCTGGATCTCGCTGAACCGGCCGTTGACGGGGAGCGTGCGCGTCACGTCGGCGGTGTAGTACGTGTGCGTCTCGACGCCCGCGTCGAGCAGCAGCAGGTCGCCGGAGCGGACCGGGCCGTCGTTGCGCACCCAGTGCAGCGTGCACGCGTGCGGGCCGGCGGCGGCGATGGTGCCGTAGCCGACGTCGTTGCCCTCCACGCGCGCGCGGAGGAAGAAGGTGCCCTCGATGTAGCGCTCGGAGGTCGCCTCCGCCTTGTCGAGGACCTTCACGACGTCCTCGAAGCCGCGCACGGTGGAGTCGACGGCCTTCTGCAGCTCGCCGACCTCGAAGTCGTCCTTGACCAGGCGCGCCTCGGAGAGGAAGACCCGCAGTTCCTCGTCGCGCTCGGCGGTGACCTTGTCGGTCAGGGCCGCCTCGATCCCGGCGTCGTAGCCGCGCACGACCCGCACCGGGCCGGTCGCCTCGCGCAGGCTGTCGGCCAGCTCGCGCACGTCGGAGGCCGGGATGCCGTACAGCTTCGCCGCCTCGGTGAGCGAGTGCCGGCGGCCCACCCACAGCTCGCCCTGCCCGGAGAGCCAGAACTCGCCGTTCTCCCGGTCCGAGCGCGGCAGGAGGTAGATCGTCTCCTTGTGGCCGTCCCCGGTGGGCTCCAGGACGAGCACGCCGTCCTCGGTCTGGTTGCCGGTGAGGTACGCGTACTCGACGGAGGCCCGGAAGGGGTAGTCCGTGTCGTTCGAGCGGGTCTTCAGGTTGCCCGCGGGGATCACCAGGCGCTCACCGGGGAAGCGCGCCGACAGCGCGGCGCGCCGCGCGGCGGTCTCGGCGGCCTGGGCGATCGGCTCCAGGTCACGCAGCTCCGTGTCGGCCCAGCCGGACTTCATGTTCTCGGCGAGCTCGTCGGACACGCCCGGGTACAGGCCGTTCTTGCGCTGCTTGATCGGCTCCTCAGACTCGTTCTCCGGGGTCTCCGGGGTGAGCTCCTCGGCCACGGTCATCCTCCTTGTTACGGCACTGGACCCCGTCCATCGTACGGTCGTGCGGAAGGGGGCTCAGGGGCGAAGGACCTGTTACCGAGGGCAGCGGCGCGCGTACGGGATCACACGCCCCCGGCTCACTCGAAACGCGCCGCGAGCAGGACGACGTCCTCCTCGCCCTCGGCCGCGTCCAGCCCGTCCGGCAGGACGGTGCGCAGCACGTGGTCGGCGATCGCGTCCGGGTCGTGCCGCAGCGCCCTGGGCACGCCGGCGGCGGCCGCGTGCAGCCGGGCGAAGGCGCGGTCGGTGGGGTCACCGGTGCGGTGCAGCAGACCGTCGGTGTAGAGCAGAACCGTCTCGCCGGGCTCGGCCTGGAACTCCACGCTGGGCGCCTCCCAGCAGGCGAGCATGCCGAGCGGCGCGGACAACGACGTCTCCACGAACTCGGTGCGCCGCTCGCCGACCAGCAGCGGCGGGCAGTGCCCGGCACCGGCCAGTGTGATCTTGCGCAGCGCGGGCTCGCAGTAGGCGAACAGGGCGGTGGCGGAGCGGGCCGGTTCGGTCAGGCGCAGCAGCAGTTCCAGGTCCGACAGGACGGCAACCGGGTCCTCGCCCTCCATCACGGCGTACGCGCGCAGGGAGGCGCGCAGCCGCCCCATCGCGGCGACCGCGCTCGGGCCGGATCCGGTGACCGAGCCGACCGCGAGCCCGAGGGCCGCGTCCGGCAGCGGCAGGGCGTCGTACCAGTCGCCGCCCCCGCGCGGGCCGGCGCGGTGCCGGGCGGCGAGCTGGACGCCGGCGACGCGGGGGAGCCGGGACGGCAGCAGCTCCTCGGCCATCGTCGCCATGCACGCGCGCGTGCGCTCCACCTCGACCAGCCGGGCCAGGTGTTCGCCGGCGTAACGGGCGTACAGCCCGACCAGATGCCGCTGCCGCTCGCCCGGCTCCGCGGGCTCGTCGTACAGCCAGACGGCGGCGCCGACGCGGCCCCCGTGCTCGACGGACAGCGGGAGGGCGTAGCACGCGGCGTAGCCGAGGCGGGCGGCCACTTCGCGATGGCGGGGGTCGAGGCCGTCCTCGGCGAGCAGGTCGGGCTCGGCGATCTCGCCGTCGGCGCCCGGGAGTCCGTCGAGGATGCGGCCGTACGACATCGCGCTGCGCGGCACGGTCTCGATGTGCCCGAGGTCGGCGCGGGCCAGTCCCAGGCCGATCGTCGTGTCGGGTCCGAGCCCGTCGCCCGGTTCCAGTACGACGAGACCGCGCCGGGCGCCCACCAGGGCGGCTCCGGCGCGCAGCAGTTCGGTCAGGGCCTCGGCGAGCACGGCCGTGCGGGCCAGGCGTTCGGTGAGTTCGTGGAGTGTCGTCAGGTCCGAGACCCAGCCCGCGAGGCGGTCCTGGAGCAGTGCCCCGGGTGCGTTGGGCGGGGGGACCGGCGAGGAACCCGAGGCGGTCGGCGCGGGCGCGACAGTGTGTGCGGGCGAGGGAACCGTTGAATCGATTCCAGCCACTTTCGAAGGGTGAGGGGCGTTCATGGCGTCCGGCTTTCAGACCGGTGCGTATTGCTCAAAAGCATCGCAAACCCCCATGTCATTCTGCGCCGCTAGCAGTGTCTCCACATGTACACGCACTCGTGAGGGGATGTCCAGCATTGTCCTGCCGGGATTCCTGGTGTCCGTGGGTAACCGGAGTAGGGTGGGCCATTAAGCGAAGTTGGCCTAAAACAGCCTCGGGTAACGGGGTATTGCGGTCGACTGGGCTTGCTCCACAGAGCGTCACAGCGGTCGTGATGGGTACGTACTCGGAGAAGGCCAGGGGTGGTTGACAGCCACCCGGAACCTGGTGACCGAACCGGGCGTCCTATCCACCGACGACCGTGCCCCATCCTCCCGTGGCGGAGGCGAAGAGAAATACGCGTAACGGCAAAACGCCAGACTTCGCCACCCCCCGCCAGGCCCATGCTTTTGATAGACGCAGTATGGGTGGCGCGGCTGCCACGGAAGCAGCCAATGCTCGGCCCATAGGGGTTCCCCTTGCCTTCGGCAGGGGTGTGATGCGCCAACAGGTACGCACAGTGAAGTGATCGACACATGGTGTGATGTGACCCACGGTGTTGCCAGCGGTGCAACGGAAAGGAACGAGCGCTCATGCGCGAGATCCTCGGAAGGCGACGCAGGCTCCTGTCCCAGCGCAGCGACGGAAGGCCTGAGTTGATCAGCGCGGCCCTGACCTGCGCGACCACATGGCAGTGGCCCGTACTCCCGGGCGTGGCAGCGGACCCGCGGGGGCGTTCCCGCTGCGCCTGCCCGGACCCGGAGTGCACGGTGCCCGGCGCGCATCCCTTCGACCCCGGCCTCCTCGCGGCCACCACCGACCCGCGCATGGTGCGCTGGTGGTGGACCAACCGGCCCACCGCGCCGATCATCCTGGCCACCGGCGGCAAGGCGCCCTGCGCGGTCAGCCTGCCGGCCCTGGCCGCCGCGCACACCCTCGCCGCCCTCGACCGCATGGGCATGCGACTCGGCCCGGTCGTGGCCTCGCCCAGTCGCTGGGCGATCCTCGTGAAGCCGTACACGCTGGAGCAGTTGGGCGAACTGCTCTACGCCAAGGACTGCGTCCCCGGCTCCCTGCGCTTCCACGGCGAGGGCGGCTACATCGCCCTGCCCCCGACGGAGACCGGCGAGGGCGACATCCGCTGGGAGCGCGCGCCGCTCCCCGGCTCCGCCTCCCCCTGGGTCCCCGACGTCGAGCCCGTGGCCGACGCCGCGGTCGAGGTCCTCACTCGTACGGGTGTGAGCGCGCCCGAGTTGTAGGGGTGTCCGGCGCGCGCGGGGCGGCACGCGCGCGCGTGGTCGTTATCTTCCGCCTTATGCCGCGTCATTCCGGGGGACACAGGGCCCCACAGCCGCTCCGCAGCGGGCGAGACCCCCGAAGGATCCGCCTGCTCGCCCTGGCGGGCGTCGTGGTGGCGGCGGTCGTGCTGCCGCTGGCCGTGGCGTCGGCGGGGCCGGCGGGCGACAAGGGCAGTGCCGTCGTACGGGCCCCCGCGCGGCGGCCCGTTCACTCCTCGCCGCCCACGGGTGACGCCAAGGCGCCCTCCGCGCAACCCACCGGCTCTCCCCTGCTGCTCGGTCTGGGCCTGGCCACCGCCGCCCGCTGCGGCCCCTCCCTCACCTCGCCGGACGGCATCGAGGCGCAGACCTGTGTACTCACCCAGGGTGAGGGCACCTGGGCGCGCACCTACTACCGCAACACCACGGGCGACGCCCTGGACGCCGTACTGAGTGTCATGGGGCCCGGCGGACACACGGTGCAGACGAGCTGTGCGGTCGGCGCCGAGGACGAGCCGGGGATGTGCGAGACGCCCCGGGAGCGGACCCGGGGGACGCCGGACGCCTACTCGGCCGTCGCGGAGTTCGCGGCGAAGCGCGCGAGCGGGCCGCTGCTGCTGCGGTCGGGGAGCAACTCCGAGCCCAGGATGGACAGTTGACGGAGGAGGTCGTTCCGTAAGGGAGCCGCGGGCATGAAAAGACCCGGTTGCTGGCGACGGGGGATGCACCAGCAACCGGGCTACTGGAACGGTAACAAGAGATCGGCGGTTCGCAAATTCGATCCGGGCTTTCCGGTCACGTAATTGCTTGATCCCCACGGGACTTGTGGGCGGAGCCACCACATGCGGACGAGACGGCTCGGCTGACCGGTCGGTCAGCCGAGCCCGATGTCGTCACGGCCCGTCAACTGAGCGTGACCTGCCGGTTGGTGAGACCGCCGCGCGCGCGACGCTCGTCGGCGGTCAGCGGCGCGTCCGAGGCGAGGGCTGCCGCGAGGCGCTCGGCGAACTCGGCGGCCGGCTTCTCGATGTCCTCCGCCGTGACCGGGCTCGGCAGGTCCCAGACCGGCACGATGAGCCCGTGAGCCCGGAAGGAACCCACGAGGCGGGTGCCTTCACCGAGGTGCGAGCGGCCCGCCGCGTGCAGGCGCGCGAGGGCGTCCAGAAGCCGCTCCTCCGGATGCGGCATGACCCACCGCAGGTGGTTCTTGTCCGGTGTACGGCACCAGTACGCCGCGTCCACGCCGGACAGCTTCACGGTCGGGATCGCCGCGGCGTTGGCCCGCTCCAGGGAGGCGGCCACCTCGGGCGTGGCGTTCTCCGCGTCCGGCACCCAGAACTCGAAACCCTCGTGCACAACTGGCTCGAACGCGCCTTCGGAATCGAGCAGGTCCTGCAGTCGCGGGCCCTCCGCGGGAGCGCGCCGCCCCTCGACCGGGGTGCCCGGCTCGGCGGCCAGCGCGCGCTGGAGGGTGTCGGCGAGGTCGCGGCTGATGTCGCCCGAGGCCGTGTCGTTCTGCAGGCCGAGCAGGACCGAGCCGTCGTCGCGGCGCAGCGCCGGCCAGGCCATCGGCAGCACCGTGGCGAGGGTGACCGACGGGACGCCCTCGGGGAGACCGTCCTTCAGGGGCAGCTCGACCGTGGCCGCGGGCACCAGCTCGCGCAGCGCCACCCAGTCGCACTCCCCGGGCAGACCCTCGAAGGGGCGCTGCACCAGCTCGGTCACCGCCTGCGCGGCGGCCCTTCCGTGGCAGGCCTTGTAACGGCGGCCGCTGCCGCAGGGGCAGGGCTCGCGCGCGCCGACGACCGGAACGTCCCCGTCAGCGACTGCGACGCGGGCTCCGCCGGTGATCTGAGGCCGCTTGGCCTTGGTGGGGGGTCGCTTCTTGGCCATCGTGGGTGTCTCCCGGTTACGGCTCGTCTGTACGGCGGGAGCCTAGCCGTTCACGCCATGGATGACGGGCCCTGTGGACGAGCACGCCGGGCCGGGGCTGCGCCGCCGGTGGTGGCCGGGCTAGTCCAGGTCGTCGAACGCGTCCGCGAAGTCCAGGCTCGGCATCGCCGGGATCCGGGACACCGTCGGCGCTGTGACGCGCGTAGCGAAGTCGTCGCGGCGGTGCCCGGCATCGGGATCATGAACGTCCTCGTGGACCACGACCCAGACGGTGACCTCGCCGCGAGCGTCGTCCCGGACGCCCCAGTCGTCGGCCAGCGCGGTGATGATGTTCAGGCCGCGGCCGCCGTGCGCGGTGACCGAGGGTGTGGCCGGAGCCGGGCGGGTGGGCCCGCCACCGTCCGTGACCTCCACCGTGAGCCGGCCGCCGCGGTCGACGCGCCAGGCCGCGCGGACGTCACCGTCCCCGGCCAGGGCGTCGCCCAGGGGCCGACCGTGTTTGCACGCATTGCTCAAGAGCTCGGAAAGAATCAGTACGGCATCGTCGATGACCGCCTCCGAGACGCCGCCCCTGCGCAGCTGCTCGCGCATACGGTGTCTCGCCTCCCCCACGCCCGCAGGGCCATGGGGTACGGCCATGCTCGACGACGTGGGCACCTCCTGTGCCACCACCAACGCCACCCCCGAGACCTCCTTTGCCCCACGCCACGGTGTGGATGCCCCATTGGCCTGTACCGGAAACCGGCCAATGCACGCGCGGTGACGCATTCGAAACGATCGAATACGGACCGAACGCGCCGGAGCACTCCCTGTAGTCGTGTGGCTGGTTTTCGACGGTGTCCGGAAACGGAGGATGGTGCCAAAGGGGTGGAAGGGTCAAGAGTTCTTCACAGGTCTTTACCAGTGACACACCGTCAACGGTCGAGTTGGCGCAGCACCGCCCGCGGCCGGTTGGTGATGATGGCGTCGACGCCCAGCTCGACGCAGAGGTCGACGTCCTCCGGCTCGTTCACGGTCCACACGTGCACCTGGTGGCCGGCCCGCTTGAGCCGCTCGATGTACGCCGGCTGGTTGCGGACGATACGGATGGAGGGCCCGGCGATCCGGACACCCGCCGGGAGCCGTCCGTCGCGCAGCCGCGGCGAGACGAACTGCAGCAGATAGACCGTCGGCAGGGTCGGCGACGCGGCACGCACGCGATGCAGCGATCGCGCCGAGAAACTCATCACGCGCACCGGGGAGTCGTCGGCCGACGCGGGGGCGTCCAGGCCGAACCGCTTGAGGAGCATCAGCAGCCGCTCCTCCACCTGTCCGGCCCAGCGCGTCGGATGCTTGGTCTCGATGGCCAGCTCCACGCGCCGCCCCGCGTCCGCGACCAGCTCCAGCAGCCGCTCCAGGGTGAGCACGGAAGTGTGCTCGGGGCCCTCGGGGAGGTACTCCCAGTCGGGCTCCTCGTCGCGGGTGCGGAAGAACTCGCGCGTCCTGCGGGAGCCGAAGTCCAGGGTGGCGAGCTCGGCGAGCTCCAGCGCCGAGACCGCGCCGCGGCCGTTGGAGGTGCGGTTGACGCGGCGGTCGTGGACACAGACGAGATGCCCGTCGGCCGTCAGGCGCACATCGCATTCGAGGGCGTCCGCACCGTCCTCGATCGCCTTCTTGTACGCGGCCAGGGTGTGTTCCGGGGCCTCCTCGGAGGCTCCGCGGTGGGCGACGACCTTGATCGTGTGCTGCCGTGCGTGGGTCACCGCGTCATGGTGCCACCGCAAGGGGGTAGTCGTGCGTTCGGAGGAGCAGAGATTGCGTCCCTTTTGCGCGTCATGACCTATATAAAGAATGGCCGCGGACCCACAGGCACCGCTTATGGTGCCCTGACGGCTCATGGGAAAAGCTGACGGCATACAAAAGGACATGCACAGCTGCAGCGCGCGGACCGTCGACAACGAGAACGGGCGTGACCGAGTGCGACCGAGAAGAACAGCCGTGGATCGAGGAGAGAAGCTGTGAGCACCGAGAACGAGGGCACCGCGGTACCCCCGGCCCCGTCTGCACCCCCCGTGCCGGTGGACGCTCCCGCTCCCTCGGCACCTGCCACCCCCGAGGGGAGCGAGCGTACGGCCCCGCTCCCGCCGGTGCCCCCGAGCGCCCCCGGCGCTCCGGGACAGCACCCGGTGCACGCGGGCCACGCCCCCGCGTACGCCTCGGCGGAGTCCGGCGGTGCCCAGCAGGGCTCCGGGGGATCGGCTCCGGACAGCTCCTGGCCGCCCCCGCCGCCCGCGACTCCGTCGTACTCGGGCTGGGGCTCCACGTACGAGCCGCAGCCCTCGCCGAAGCGCAAGTCCGGCCGCGGCGGGCTCGTCGCCGCGATCCTGGTGGCCGCGCTGGTCGCCGGCGGCCTGGGCGGCGGCCTCGGCTACACGCTGGCCAAGAACAACGACGACACCTCCGGCTCCACCACCGTCTCCGCCTCCACCAGCGGCGGCGCGGTCAAGCGGGACGCCGGCACGGTCGCGGGCGTGGCCGCCCGGGCGCTGCCCAGCACGGTCACCATCGAGGCCGAGTCCAACAGCGGCGAGGGCGGCACCGGAACCGGCTTCGTCTTCGACACGCAGGGCCACATCGTCACCAACAATCACGTCGTCGCGGACGCCCTCGACGGCGGCAAGCTGACGGCGACCTTCCCGAACGGCAAGAAGTACAACGCCGAGGTGGTCGGCCACGCGCAGGGCTACGACGTGGCGGTCATCAAGCTCAAGAACCCCCCGTCGGACCTCAAGCCCCTGACGCTGGGCGACTCCGACAAGGTGGCCGTCGGCGACTCCACGATCGCCATCGGCGCGCCCTTCGGCCTGTCCAACACGGTGACCACCGGCATCATCAGCGCCAAGAACCGTCCCGTCGCCTCCAGTGACGGCACCGGCTCCAACGCCTCCTACATGAGCGCCCTGCAGACGGACGCCTCGATCAACCCGGGCAACTCCGGCGGACCGCTCCTGGACGCCCAGGGCAACGTCATCGGCATCAACTCGGCCATCCAGTCCACCGGCAGCGGGGGCCTCGGCGGCTCCAGCCAGTCCGGCTCGATCGGCCTCGGCTTCGCCATCCCGATCAACCAGGCCAAGTACGTCGCCCAGCAGCTGATCAAGACCGGCAAGCCGGTGTACGCCAAGATCGGTGCCTCCGTCTCCCTGGAGGACTCCACCAACGGCGCGAAGATCACCGAGTCGGGCACCGGCGGCTCCTCCTCGGTTGAGTCCGGCGGCCCCGCAGCCAAGGCCGGCCTCAAGCCGGGCGACGTCATCACCAAGCTGGACGACCGGGTGATCGACTCCGGCCCCACCCTGATCGGCGAGATCTGGACCCACAAGCCCGGCGACACGGTCACGGTCACCTACGAGCGGGGCGGCAAGTCCCACACGGTCCAGCTCACCCTGGGCGCCCGCACGGGCGACAGCTGACCCACCGACCCACGCGCGCGTACCTCCCCGGGTTCGCGACGTCTGCCCCACGCGCGCGCGTGCCAACCCGTTACTCTTGTCCCCGCGCCGCCGATCACGAGCGGCGCGGGGAGGCGTGCCCGAGCGGCCGAAGGGAACGGTCTTGAAAACCGTCGTGGCAGCGATGTCACCGTGGGTTCAAATCCCACCGCCTCCGCGCAGGTCATAGATGTTGCAGGTCAGAAGGGGTGCCGCTCTCCGGAGCGACACCCCTTCTGGGACACCCACGACTACCGCGGCTACACGAACCAGGGCGCCTACCTCGAGTTCCGCACGCCCGGCGTCAGCTACTACGAGTCTCTGGGTTACGTCACCACGAACTCCACCGGGGTCGCCACCGCGAAGGTCACCGCAACCGCCGACCGCTACTGGCGCTATGAGTTCAGAGGAACCATGACAACCAGTGCCGTCAAGGCGACGGGTGACTTCGTGGACGTTCGTTAAGCGTGTCAAGCGGGACACCGTCCCTCAGATGAGAACGGCACCCCGTGCAAGCCTTGCCTCAGCTGCCCCTCGATGCGAACGGGTGGTCAGCACCGGTCGGTGGGGTTGCTGTACTTCGCTGCTGTCGCGAGCGGGTTCTGCTGTCCAGCGTCCGGCCGCCGTTTTCCCTAGGCGGCGAGCAGGGCAGCGAAAAGCAAAGCCGTCATCGCAGAGAAGACCCGAGGCTTCCTCCAACCAGGCCCGAAGCCTGGCGGTTGAGCTCCCAGGCGCACACGAGACCGCCACCTGGGCCAAGCGCGCTTCTCAGCAGGAAGACGGCAGCCTGCATGGGAAGCCCCCAGGAGCGTTCCAAGCGTTCGGGAAGGCTATCCATGGCAACGGTTCCGCGAGTGGCCTGCCCCAGTCATCCCGCGATGCCGCACGACCAACTCGGTCGGCGGAGTCTCAGGTGCTCCTGACGAACTGCTCCAACGGATAAGCCTGCTGGGCGGATCCGCATTGGCCCGGCTACAGGTACTGAGGTCATCAGGCAGGGAGCCTGTGCTGCTCGTGTGACGCATGCGCACGCAACGCCGCTGTACTACTGAGCAGTCGTACAGGACAGCCTCGCTGCCGTGGAGTCCATGGCAGCCCTGGAAGGGATATCAAGAGTGGCACCTCAGGCAGCACGTCACCGGCGTTCGGCAAAGAGCCGCCTCATTGGCGCAGCCGCCGTGGCGACCGTGGCCGGAATCGCGCTCACGGCGACGCTCGTACTGAACGCCGACGCCGCGTGGACGTCCGCGTGGAATGTCACCGCGTCCGGCTGGTCCGGTCAGGACGACCCCCAGGTCTCCATCGACCGCTCCGGCGATGCGCTCCTCGCCTGGGCGGCCATGGACAATGCCAACAGCTCCTACTTCCGCGTACAGACCCGGGTGAAGTACGCAAACGGCACTCTGGGCGCGACCCGCACCCTGTCCCCGGACGGCCGCGCCGTCAGCTGGGTGCAGGCCGACTCCGATGACACCGGCGACTCGGCGGTGGTGTGGCAGCAGGACAGCACCGTCGTCGGCCGCCGGGTCGCGTCCTCCGGCAGCCTCGTCGGCTCGCTGCAGATGCTCTCCACCCCCGGGTCGCCCGCAACCACGCCCTCGGTCGCCGTGACGCCCGGCGGCAGCTCGATGGTGGCGTGGACGGAGATCCGCGACGGCAGCTGGTACGCGGTGGCCCGTCGGCTGAAGCTCGACGGCACGCTCGGCGCGGTGCACACACTCGGCTCGGGCTCGGCGGAGCCGCCGGCCATCGGCGTGGACCGCAATGGTCAGTTCGTGGTCGCCTGGGTACGCGGCTCCGAGGTCGTGGCCAAGCGGATGACCGCGACCTCGATCTCCGCGGCGAAGGTGCTCACCACGCCGATCGCGGCATACGGCGGCTTCGGCATGGTTCGGGTCGGCGTGGACCGGGACGGCGACGCGGTGATCAGCTACCACTCCGGCGGCGGCGACCGCTCGCAGGTCTGGGCCTCGCGCTGGAGCCACACCGGCACGCTGTCGAACCCGCTGCGTATCTCGACATCCACGGAGAACGTGGACTTCCACCACACCCTCGGGACGGACCTGGACGGCGACTCGATGATCGTGTGGGTACGTAACAACGCCGGCAAGCGCGAGCTGTACGGCCGCAAACTCTCTGCCGGCGGCACCCTCGGCGCCATCACGTCGCTGGGCGCCGGCGACCGCCCCGACCTCGCCCTGGACGACGACGGCGACGGCATGCTGGTGTCGCAGACCACCACGGCCATCTCAACTCCGCCGTACAGCGTCACGAAGGCCACCGCCCGGCTGATCAGCCGCTCCGGCACCTTCGGCAGCGCGAAGACGCTCACGACGGACGGCCGCGTGCCACAGGTCGCAGCGCGTCCGACGGCCGTGTTCACGACCACGTGGCAGCAAGAGTCGTACCCGTACACGATCAAGGCGATCACTGGTCCTTGACCTGTCTTGGTCGACGGTGCCGACGGCGGAGTCCGAACCATCCTTGTGCGCCCTGCCGCTGACCCTGCGTCCCCTGCCGACCGGCAGCCCTTCACCGAGAAGGGCTCGATGCTCAAATCCCACCGCCTCCGCAGGTGAACGGCCTCTGACCAGGTAAGGCGGTCAGAGGCCGTTGTGCTGCGCGTTGCCGCCCGCGCCCGCGACTCCCCGCGGTTTCCCGCACGATCGGGCACGGGTGGGGCACGGACCTCTTCGTCTCGAGGCAACTCAGGCGGTGTGAGCTCGTGACAAGATCGCAGGATGCTGCGACTCACCGATTTCATTATCGACTGCCCGGACACGATGAAGCTGGCAGCTTTCTACTCCGAGGTGACGAGCCGTCCGATCAAGGAAGGCAGCTCCGAGGACTGGGCCGGCATCCAGTTCGGCGAGATCGAGCTGGCATTCATCCGGGTGGACGACTACCGCGCTCCGCAGTGGCCCGACAGCGAGCACCCCAAGCAGTTCCACCTCGACTTCGAAGTGGACGAGATCGAGTCCGAGCAGCGCCGCGTCCTCGACCTCGGCGCGACGCTGAGGCAGGACTTCGTCGGCCCGAACGGCTACGGCTGGCAGGTCTACACCGACCCGATCGGCCACCCCTTCTGCCTGTGCCGCAACAAGGGCGTCATTTGGACTGATCAGGGCCCGATCTGGCCCAAGCGGGACTAATTAGCTGACGCCACGGAATGGCAGGCGAGTTGTTCGTCTCCGTTGCCCGCCCGCCGCGGAACGCGGCACACGCGGAGCTCCTGGCTCTGGAGCATGTGTTGTCGACCGCCGACAACATCGTCGATGATCCGCCGATGCCCTTCCCCGAGTACGCGGAGAGCTTGCCGCTGCGGACGCACTGGTCGTTGTGGTGGGCCTGACCCGCCGACGCCAAGTCAGCAGTGACAACGGCCCCCGACCGGAGTTTCCGATCGGGGGCCGTTTTTGTGTCCGGCTAGGGTCGATCGTGGTCGCGCAAGGTCGGCACGGTACGGTCCACCGCACCCGCGTTGTAGGTCACTCGGTCGTTGTGCGCCTGTTCCCGCCGCGCCTGCTCGATGAGGAGCCCGTCGACGTTCTGCGTTCCGCTGTTCCCTCGTCTCAAGAGCACGAAGATCAACGCCGCTGCCCCGGCCACGAGAAGGCCGAACAAGACGCCAAGCTCGATCATGCGGATTCCCCCGGTCTGTGCGCCGACGCTGGTGGACGTCCAGGCTAGTGATCGAACTGACGGCGGCACAGATCACGCCCTTGAACCTCGGCGAACGCCGGTGGCTCAGCTGTCGGGGTCGTGCATGATCTCGCGTACCTCCTGTGCGCACCGGCACGCCTCGGCGATCTTCGCGGCCCACCTCAGCGCGTCCTCGCGCGTCGGGACCTCGATGATCGAGCAGCCGCCGACGACCGCCTTGGTCTCGGGGAACGGCCCGTCCGTGACCGTGCCGTCGGTGGCCACGATGCTCGCCCGCTGACGCTCGATTCCGGCACCGAAGATCCGGACGCCTGCCTCCTTGGCCTCCTTGACCACCCGGTGGGACGCCTCGGCGACCGCCGGGAAGTCCTCCTCGGGGAAGTCCATCGATCCGTCGTCGAACGAGATCAGATACCGCGCCATCGTGGTCCCTCCTTGTACGGCGACCCCCTGGCCGCCTCGTCGCTGCTCTCGGTAAGACGGATTCCACGCCGGCCTCTCATCGGTGGGGTCAGGGGGTTGGCGGCGTGGTGGTATTGATTTGGGCATGACTGACGAACGGGCGACGGCCGGGCGAGCGGGATCGCCGTGGGCGCGTCGCGGGATGCGGTTCGGGCTGGGGCTGGTCCCCCTGGGCGGGGCCGCCGCGGGGTCACATCTCTGGCTGGACGAGTCATGGGCCAAGGCCGCTGCGCTCGCCGTGTCCCTGGCCTGCTTCGGAGTGGCCGCACAGGAGATCGCCGAACGCAGGCGGGCGAGGAGTCGGCCGATGCCGTGAGCGAGCGGCGGGAACGGTTCCGCCGTCCCCGCTGTCTTGCAGGGCATGACAACCGAGCATCCGCGTCTCGCCGTTCTGACCTGCGCCCTCGCGCTCGTACCGGCTCTGCTCGTGACAGCGTGCAGTTCGGGTGCCGCTCCTGAGGGCTCCGGGTCCGCGCCCGGGCGTTCGAAGTCCACGGCCGCCCAGGGGGAGCAGCGGTTCGCGGCGGCGGCCCGGGCGGGCCTCGCCGGGATCTCGGGTGGCGCCCCGCTGGTGTCCGGGCTGGACCGAGCGTCGGAGGGGGCACAGGACGAGCTCGGCCTGCCCAAGGGCAACGGTTATCGCGTCACCGTGGCGTGCGCGGGCCGGGGCACCGTCGAGGTCGGCTTCGTGCCGGCCCGCACGGCGCCCGTCGCGCGGGTTTCCTGCGACGGCGTCCCGGTCTCCGTGCGCTTCGCGCTGAAGGCCGCCGGGACCAGGATCGACGTACGGGGTGGCCGAGGCGCCACCGGGATGATCGCCTGGCGCGTCGACAAGGTGCGTCTGAGCTCGTAGTCCCGGGCCTGTTTCGCCTCGGCCTCGGCCTCGCGTTCGCGCGGGTGCGTCAGAGCTCGTAGTCCCGGGCCAGCCCCGCCCAGTCCAGTTCTCGCAGTTCCGTCGCCGCCTCGCACTCGTACGGGACCTGGGTCGTCGGCTGGAACCAGACGACCGTGAGTCCCGAGCGGTACAGGACCGGGTCGTGCGCGGGGTCGAGGGGGCCGGAGCGGAAGTACCCGACGCAGGCCACCGGCGGCAGGATCTCCACCGGGCCGAAGGCGCCCGCGTACTGGTCGGGGTACTCGCGCGGAGGCGTGACGAAGTGCATCGGGCCGTTGGGGAAGGCACGTTCGGCGGTGTGCAGCAGTCCCTTGATGCGGATGTCGTTGACCGGCTTGCAGGGGTAGCCCTCGAGCAGGCCGCCGTACGTCGACGACATCCGCAGCTCGGTGAGGTCGACGGAGTGGCCGGAAGCGAGGATCACGCGGGTCAGCGACATGGTCCGCACTGTAGGGCGGTGGTGCATCGAGGTCCTTGTGTTTTTCGTGCCGCCCAGAAGTCCGGACGAGGTGTTTCCCTGCCGTCCGAGAGGTCCGGACGAGGTGTTTCCGGGCTGCCCGGAGAAGCGGACGAGGTGTTTCCGGGCCGGCCCAGAGGTGCGGACGAGCCGTCGTGTCAGGCCCGATGCCCCGTCATCCGGGCCGCCGACGCGATCGTCGCGCGGGCCTCGCGTTCGGACAGGCCGGTGTCGAGCGCCGCGTCGACCAGGGGGGCGACGAGGGCGGGGCCGATGCCGTTCTCGTAGGCGCGGCAGGCGGCCCAGAACAGGCGGGTGTTGCGCTGGCCCTCGTGGGCGGCGAGGACGAACTGCACCAGGCCCTGCCCGTGGTCGCCGGCCGAGGGGTGGGTGGAGGGATGGGTGGGGCGCGGAGGCGGCAGGAGCAGCCGTAGCAGGGCCGGCGGGCAGGCGGCCGGGGCGAGGTGGGCGGTGCCGGGAGCGGCCGTGTAGAGGCCGTGGTCGGTGCGCGAGCCGGGGCCGACGAGGTAGCCACCGGCGCCTCGGATGTCGATGCCGGGGGCCAGGCGGCCGGCGGAGTTGGGGACGGCGGTGTCGGGCGGTCCGGTCAGCCAGAGGTGGCGGCCACCGCTGGGGGTGAGCACGACGACGGTGTCGGGGATCGTGAAGAGGTGGCGCAGGGCCAGTTCGCGCAGGGCCGCCGAGGAATCGGTGCCGCATTTGGTGTCGAGGTCGATGCCGATCAGGTGGTGGGGCGGCAGGCCGCAGGCGATGCCGTAGCCCGTCGCCCAGGGGGCCGCGGCGAACAGTTCGCGGATGCGCGCCGGGTCGGCCGAGGCGTCGTACACGCCGTGGCCGAGGCGGCCGCACTCGCCGTGGCAGGGCGTGGGGGCGGGGTCGTCGCGGTGGGGGGAGCGCAGGGCCGGAAGTTTCGTGCGGGACAGGGGGATGACGGCCAGTCCGCGCTCGGCGGCTGACAGGGCGTGTGCGAGGGCCAGCGTCGTGGCCTGCCGGTCGGTGGTGGCCATGCCTCCATGTTCGTACGTACGTTCGAAAAAGGGAAGGGAGTCGGGCTCGACGCGCCGAAGGCCGGCGGATTGGCCGGAAAACTGCCGTAACGCTTCATCCCTTATGTGCCATGGGTCGGAAGTGCCCGTACTACGCCGACCTGCGCCTTCGAAGTGGCGAAAGGGGTTTATCGACTTGTTGTAGCACTTGAGTGGGAATCGGTGCTTCCGGGGTGGTTCGTCGGGGATTCGGTGGGCAAGTCTGGTCTCGCGACGTCGTGCACAACCGCCGGGGCGGTCGGCCAACTCCCCTGGCAGTAGCCGTACTTGACGTACCTGACGTACTTCCGGCAAGGAAGCCGGGTTCTGGAGGAAGAAATGGCAAGCATCCGTACCGCCCGCGTCATCGCCGCCGTCTCCGCCCTGCCGCTGGCAGCCGCTCTGTTCGCGGGCGTCGCGGCGGCGGACAACGGCGCCTTCGCGGACGACGGATCGAACGCGGGCGTGGCGAGCGCCGTCGGCAGTGGCGTCGGCCACGACAACAACGGCAACTCGTCCACCACGCAGCAGAACGCGGTCGGCTCCGGAGCCTCGAACCAGAGCAACACCGCGCAGGTCAACGGCTCCGCGTTCACGGGCATTGAGCAGGGGAACGAGGACGTCGCCATCCGCTTCGGCCATTTGTGGTGAGCCTCCGGCTCTGACCGGGGGAGGGTCCGGGGAGGGTCCGGGGAGGGATCGGGCTGGGCTGGGGAGGGGCTGGGGACCGCCCGGGGAGGGGAAGGGGAGGGTCCAGGGAAGGGAAGGGGAGGGTCCGGGGGAAGGCCCCGGGAGGGGTCGGGGGAAGGTCCGGTGGTGTGCTCTGTGGGAGGGGGTGACATGTCTGCGCGGCGGTGCTTCGGCGCCGCCGCGCAGGCGTTCCGTATGCGGGGAAGCGACCTTGACACCGCATCAGATCTGACGGACAGTCAGAAACCTCTCTGGCAGCGAGGGGGCGACAGTGGGCGAGGACGAGCTGGGCGCACGGCTGAAGGCCTACGAGGGACGGGCCGCCACCGTCGCCGGTAAGGGCAAGGACCCCGTCAACCTGCCCATGATCCGGCACTGGTGCGAGGCGATGGGCGACACGAACCCCGCGTACACGGGTCCGGACGCCGTGGCACCGCCCACCATGCTCCAGGCCTGGATCATGGGCGGCCTCTCCGGTCACGGCGGCCACTCCCAGGCGTACGACGAGCTCAGCGCGCTGCTCGACGAGGCCGGCTGCACCTCGATCGTCGCCACCGACTGCGAGCAGGAGTACCTGCGGCCGCTGCGCCCCGGCGACGAGGTCACCTTCGACTCGGTGATCGAGTCGGTGTCGGACCGGAAGACGACCAAGCTGGGCACGGGGTACTTCGTCACGACGCGCACGAACGTCCGCGTGGGCCGCGACCTCGTCGGCACCCACCGCTTCCGGGTCCTGAAGTACGCCCCCGCGCCGCGCCCCCGCAAGCCGCCGCCCCGCCCCCGCCCGGTCGTCAACCGCGACAACGCCGGCTTCTGGGAAGGAGTCGCCGAACACCGCCTGCTCATCCAGCGCTGCACCGGCTGCGGCACGCTCCGCTTCCCCTGGCTGCCCGGCTGCAACCACTGCGGCTGCCCGGACTGGGACACGGTCGAGGCGAGCGGCGAGGGGACGGTCTACTCCTACGTGGTCATGCACCACCCGTCCTTCCCGGCCTTCGATCCCCCATACGCCGTCGCCCTCGTCGAACTCGCCGAAGGCGTCCGCATGATCAGCAACGTCGTCGGACCGCCCTGCGACAAGGTGCGCACGGGCCTGCCGGTCCGGCTCGAATTCCACTCCTACGACGAGGAATTGACACTGCCCGTCTTCCGCGCCCTGGAGGAGACCGTATGAGGCAGGAGACCGTATGAGGCAGGAGACCGCCCTGCGGGCCGGTGAGAAGCTCCCGCCGCTGGCAATCCCCATCACCCGCACCCTGATCGTGGCCGGCGCCATCGCCTCCCGCGACTACCAGGACGTGCACCACGACGCCGAACTGGCCCGGCGCAAGGGCTCCCCCGACATCTTCATGAACATCCTGACCACCAACGGCCTGGTCGGCCGCTACATCACCGACCACTTCGGCCCGAGGGCCGTGCTCCGCCGGGTCGCCATCCGGCTCGGCGCGCCCAACCACCCCGGCGACACCATGGTGCTGACGGGGACGGTCGAACACGTCGACGGCGACACGGTGACGGTCCGGGTGGTCGGCGCGAACGGCATCGGCGACCATGTCACGGGCACGGTGATGGTGACCGTGCCGCCCGGGGCGCCCTCCGGAGGTGCCGGATGAGCGCGCGCACCCGCGACACCCTCGGCGGCCGCGCGGCGATCGTCGGCATCGGCGCCACGGAGTTCTCCAAGGACTCGGGCCGCAGTGAGCTGCGGCTGGCCGTGGAGGCCGTGCGGGCCGCGCTCGACGACGCCGGGCTGAGCCCCGCCGACGTCGACGGCATGGTCACCTTCACGATGGACACCAACCCGGAGATCACCGTCGCCCAGGCGGCCGGGATCGGCGAGCTGTCCTTCTTCTCCCGCGTCCACTACGGCGGCGGGGCGGCCTGCGCGACGGTCCAGCAGGCGGCGCTCGCCGTCGCCGCCGGCGTGGCCGAGGTGGTCGTCTGCTACCGGGCGTTCAATGAGCGCTCGGGCCGCAGGTTCGGCTCTGGAGTCCAGCACCGCGAACCCTCTGCGGAGGGCGTGGCGCTCGGCTGGGCGCTGCCGTTCGGGCTGCTCACCCCGGCGTCCTGGGTGGCGATGGCGGCCCAGCGCTATCTGCACGTGCACGGGCTGACGCCGGAGGCGTTCGGGCAGGTGGCCGTGGTCGACCGGAAGTACGCGGCGACGAACCCGGCGGCGTACTTCCACGGCCGTCCGATCACCCTCGCCGACCACGCCGCCTCGCGCTGGATCGTCGAGCCGCTCAGACTCCTGGACTGCTGTCAGGAGACCGACGGCGGTCAGGCGGTCGTCGTCACGTCCGTGGAGCGCGCCCGCGACCTGCCGAACCGGCCCGCGGTCATCGCGGCGGCCGCCCAGGGCGCGGGGCGCGGCCAGGAGCAGATGACGAGCTTCTACCGCGACGACCTGACCGGCCTGCCGGAGATGGGCGTGGTCGCGCGGCAGCTGTGGCGCACCTCCGGGCTGACGCCGGCCGATGTGGACGTGGCGATCCTGTACGACCACTTCACGCCGTTCGTCCTGATGCAGCTGGAGGAGTTCGGGTTCTGCGGGAGGGGTGAGGCGGCCGATTTCGTCGCCCGGGAGGTGTTGCCGATCAACACGCACGGGGGACAGCTCGGGGAGGCCTACCTCCACGGGATGAACGGCATAGCGGAGGGCGTACGGCAGCTGCGCGGGACGGCCGTGAACCGGGTGCCGGACGCGGGAAGGGTGCTGGTCACCGCGGGTACCGGCGTTCCGACGTCCGGCCTGGTCCTGACCGCGGACGGCTGAGTTCCGCACCGCTCCCGCGGCCAACCCGCAGGGGTCATCCCGCAGTGGCCCTCATCCGCTCGTCCACCTTCAGGAGGTGCAGCCGGCCCCACCCCTACAACCTGAGGCGGACCCGGCTTCGGGACCTGCGGCCGATGAGCGCACGGTGCACCCGCTCATAGCGTGGAGCCATGACCACACCCGTCTGCACCAGCGCTTCGACCGCCGCCGGCCCGGCGACGCAGACTCTGCCGTACCCGTCGTTCTCGTCGTACGTCAGGGCCCGGCAGCCGGTGCTGCTGCGCACCGCCCGGTCGCTCACCGCGAACCCGAGCGACGCGGAGGACCTGCTGCAGACCGCGCTCACCAAGACGTACGTCGCCTGGGAGCGGATCGAGGACCACCGGGCGCTGGACGGCTACGTGCGCCGGGCCCTGGTGAACACGCGCACCTCGCAGTGGCGCAAGCGCAAGGTCGACGAGTTCGTGTGCGAGGAGCTGCCCGAGCCGGAGCCGGTGCCCGGCGGCGACGACCCGGCCGAGCAGCAGGCGCTGCACGACGCGATGTGGCGGGCGATCATGAGGCTTCCCGACCGGCAGCGGGCGATGGTCGTCCTCAGGTACTACGAGGACCTCAGCGAGGTCCAGACGGCCGAGGTGCTCGGGGTGTCCGTGGGGACCGTGAAGTCGGCGGTCTCGCGCGCGCTCGGCAAGCTCCGCGAGGATCCCGAGCTGGGCCTGGTGCGGTAGCGCGGTTCCCGCGATCGGGTCGGTTTCCGCCACCGTGACCTGATCGATCACCGGCAGCTAGTGACATACCGCTCGGTATGTGCGCAGAATCAGCGCGAGCCCCTACTACCGCGTAGGCAATGTCGCCCCGGGAGGACGCCGTGCTGAGCACCATGCAGGACGTACCGCTGCTGATCTCGAGGATCCTGACCCACGGGTCACGGGTCCACGGCACCTCACAGGTGATCACCTGGACCGGGGAGGGCGAACCGCACCGCCGCTCCTTCGCCGAAATCGGAGAGCGCGCGGCGCAGCTGGCGCACGCCCTGCGCGACGAGCTCGGAGTGGCGGGCGACGACCGTGTGGCGACCCTCATGTGGAACAACGCAGAGCACGTCGAGGCGTACTTCGCGATCCCCTCCATGGGCGCGGTCCTGCACACTCTGAACCTCCGGCTGCCGCCCGAGCAGCTGGTCTGGATCGTCAACCACGCGGCCGACAAGGTCGTCGTCGTCAACGGTTCGCTGCTGCCGCTGCTCGCGCCGCTGCTGGACAAGCTGCCGACGCTCGAGCACATCGTGGTCTCCGGTCCCGGCGACCGGTCCGTGCTCGCCGGTGCGCACGCCCGGGTGCACGAGTACGAGGAGCTTCTCGCGGACCGGCCGCGGACCTACGACTGGCCGGAGCTCGACGAACGCACGGCCGCCTCCATGTGCTACACCTCCGGCACCACGGGCGACCCCAAGGGCGTGGTCTACAGCCACCGGTCCATCTACCTGCACTCGATGCAGGTCAACATGACCCAATCCATGGGGCTGACCGACCAGGACACCTCATTGGTCGTGGTCCCGCAGTTCCACGTCAACGCCTGGGGTCTGCCGCACGCGACGTTCATGACCGGCGTCAACATGCTGATGCCGGACCGCTTCCTGCAGCCCGCGCCCCTCGCCGAGATGATCGAGGGCGAGAAGCCGACCCACGCGGCCGCCGTCCCCACCATCTGGCAGGGGCTGCTCGCCGAACTGACCGCCAAGCCGCGGGACGTGTCCTCCCTCGTCCAGGTCACCATCGGTGGCTCGGCCTGCCCGCCTTCCCTCATGAAGGCCTTCGACGAGCTGGGCATGCGGGTCTGCCACGCCTGGGGCATGACGGAGACCTCCCCGCTGGGCACGGTCGCCCGCCCGCCGGCCCACGCGGTCGGCACCGAGGGGGAGTTCGCCTACCGCCTCACCCAGGGCCGCTTCCCCGCCTCCGTCGAGGCCCGCCTCACCGGCCCCGGCGGCGAACGCCTTCCCTGGGACGGCGAGTCGGCCGGTGAGCTGGAGGTGCGCGGCCCCTGGATCGCCGGCGCCTACTACAACGGCCTGGACGCCGAAGCCCTGCGCCCCGCCGACAAGTTCAGCGAGGACGGCTGGCTGAAGACCGGCGACGTCGGCACCATCTCCGCCGACGGCTTCCTCACCCTCACCGACCGCGCCAAGGACGTCATCAAGTCCGGCGGCGAGTGGATCTCCTCGGTCGAGCTGGAGAACGCGCTGATGTCCCACCCGGACGTCACCGAGGCCGCCGTGGTCGCCGTACCGGACGAGAAGTGGGGCGAACGCCCGCTCGCCACAGTCGTGTTGAAGGAGGGCTCCACCGCCGACTTCGAGACCCTGCGCGCCTTCCTCGCGTCCGACGCCTGCAAGATCGCCAAGTGGCAGCTCCCGGAGCGCTGGTCGATCGTCGAGGCGGTGCCGAAGACGAGCGTGGGCAAGTTCGACAAGAAGGTGCTGCGCAGGCGGTACGCCGAGGGAGACCTGGACGTCACCCGGCTCTGACGCACGGACGCGCCGGGCGGGCTCCCGAGGAGCCCCGCCCGGCGCGCACCGGCGGTGCCGGTCGCCGTCGACCGACCGCCGCGACCGCCGCCGTCATCGTCGTACGGCCGTCGTGGTCACCGTCGTACGGCCGTCGTGCTCCAGCCCAGCAGCAGCCACACCCCCGCCACCGCGCACACCCCGCCCCAGCCCCAGTGGCTGAAGGCGAGGCCCGCGAGGGCCGAGGCGCTGGCGCCGCCCGCGAAGCCCGCGACCACGTAGGCGCTGTTGGCGGTGGCCGGGGTCGAGGTCGTCGTCAGGGCCAGGGTCTGGTTGGCGACGTGGGAGGCGACCAGGGCCGCGTGGATGGCGATCGCCGCCGCGAACAGGGCCACGAGCACCTGCCCGCCCAGCCAGAAGAGGGGGACGGAGACGGCCGCGAGGAGATACGCGGACCGTACGACCCTGGCGGCGCCGAAACGGTCCACCAGTCCGCCCGCCAGGGGCGCCACCACGCTGGCCGCGAGTCCGAAGAGGCCGAACAGGCCGGCGGTGGCGGTGGAGTAGCCGTAGGAACCGCCCGTCAGCAGCAGGGCGAGCGAGGTCCACAGCGCGCTCCAGGCGCCGTACATCCCCGCCTGCCGCACGCAGGCGCGCCACAGGTCGGGCGAGCGGCGGACCACCGAGGGCATGGCCAGCAGTCCGGCGAACAGCGAGCCCTGACGGTTGCGGTTCTCCGTGGGCAGGACGGCCGCGGTGGCCAGGCCCAGCACGGCCGTCAGCACCGCCGCGCCGACGAACACCGTCCGCCAGCCGAAGGTCTGCCCGACAAGCCCGCCGAGCACCCGGGCCGCGACGATTCCGGTGAACAGGCCCGCGATGACGGCCGCGACATGGCGGGCGCGCCGGTCGGCGGGAGCGCGCTGAGCGACGAGCGGGACCAGGAGCTGCGGGACCACGGTGGCCGCGGAGGCGACCAGGACGGCCGCGGCGAGCGCGGTGGTTCCCGCGGCCGTGGCGCCGGCGATCAGGGCCGCCGTGGTGACGACCGACAGGACGGCCACCAGGCGGCGCCGGCTGACGCTGTCGCCGAGCGGCGCGAAGAAGAGCAGGCCGGCCGCGTAGCCGAACTGCGCGACCGAGGCGATCCAGGCCACCGCGGACGGGGTCGAGCCGAAGTCGCGGGCGATGAGCGGGAGCAGCGGGGCCGCGAGGTAGATGTTGGCGGCCGTGACGGCGGTGCACAGCGCGATGAGGGGGAGCAGCAGGCGGCCGGCCAGGCCGTCGGCGGGGCGGCGAGGGGCTGTGGCGCGGGCTCGGGTGGCGGTTGTTGTGGACGACATGGGCGGAGGGACTCCTTCGAGCCAGCTCTAGCAACTAACTGGTTGGTTGGAATGGAGAACAGTCTGGGACGCCGTTCGATTCCCTGTCAACCAAACGGTTGGTTACTTGCCCGCTACCCTGTCCTCATGGCAGCAGTGAGGGACCCCGAGGCCACCAGGGCCCGGATCTTCGAGGCGGCGGTCGCCGAGTTCGCCCGGCACGGCATCGCGGGCGCCCGCATCGACCGCATCGCGGCCGAGGCCAAGGCCAACAAGCAGTTGATCTACGCCTACTTCGGCAACAAGGCCGAGCTGTTCACACAAGTGCTGGGCAAGGTCATGCTCGACCTGGCCGTCGCCGTCCCCGTCGACCCGGACGACGTCGAGGCCTGGATCGACCGCCTGATGGACTACCACGAGGAGCACCCCGAGGTGCTGCGCCTGCTCTTCTGGGAGGGCCTGGAGTACGGCGCCACCGCCGAGCTCCCCGACGAGGCCGAACGCCAGGAGCACTACCGCCGCAAGGTCGCCGTCCTGGAGGACGGCCAGGCGCGCGGTGTCGTCACCGACGCCATCCCGCCCCGCGACCTGCTGTTCCTGCTGATCGCCGTGGCCAACTGGGCCGCGGTCGTCCCGCAGATGAGGCGCATCCTCGTCGGCGCCGAGGCGACCGACCGCGACCGCCTGCGCGCCTCCGTGCGGGAGGCGGCACGACGGCTGGTGGCGAAGTGACCGCCGCCAGGCGCTAGTTGGTGCCGATTCGGGCCAGCAGGTCCACGATCCTGGCCTGCACCTCGTCACTGGTCGACCGCTCGGCGAGGAAGAGGACGGTCTCCCCCGACGCCAGCCTGGGCAGGTCGGCCTGGTCGACGGCGGCGGTGTAGACGACGAGCGGGGTGCGGTTGAGCTGGCCGTTCGCGCGCAGCCAGTCGATGATCCCGGCCTGTCGGCGGTGCACCTGCATCAGGTCCATCACGACCAGGTTGGGCCTGAGCTGCCCCGCCAGCGTCACCGCGTCCGCGTCACTCGCGGCCCGCGCCACCTGCATCCCGCGCCGCTCCAGCGTCGCGGTCAGGGCGAGCGCGATCTCGGCGTGCTCCTCGATGAGCAGCACCCGCGGCGGATGCTGCTCGCTGTCCCGGGGCGCGAGCGCCTTCAGCAGTACGGCGGGGTCGGCGCCGTAGGCCGCCTCGCGCGTCGCCTGCCCGAGCCCCGCGGTCACCATGACCGGCACCTCGGCGGCGACGGCCGCCTGCCGCAGCGACTGCAGCGCCGTCCGCGTGATCGGCCCGGTCAGCGGGTCCACGAACAGCGCGGCCGGGAAGGCGGCGATCTGCGCGTCGACCTCCTCGCGCGAGTGCACGATGACGGGCCGGTAGCCGCGGTCGCTGAGCGCCTGCTGGGTCGTCACGTCCGGCGCGGGCCACACCAGCAGCCGGCGCGGGTTGTCCAGCGGCTCCGGCGGCAGCTCGTCGTCCAGCGGCTGCGGCCGCGGCGGGTCGGCGACCTCGACGGCCCCGCCCGGCCCGTCCAGCGGCTCAGGTCCTTCGGCGGCGTTCTCGTCCGGCGCCCCTATGGCGTACGACCGTCCGGTGCCCTCGGTCGCCTGCGCGAGCCGGGACTGCCCGGCCAGGGAGGGCTGCGGCTGGGGCGCGGACTGTGGCTGCGCGGCGGCCTGCTCGCCCGCTGCGGCGTCGGGCCGCGTCCCCAGCTTGCGGCGCCGGCCGGAACCCCCGGGGCTGTGCGGCGCGGGAGTCGCCGTCGGCTGCTGGACCTGCGCGGCCTGCCGCGTGAACGGCACCCCTTGCCCCAGGGTCCGCACGCTGATCGCCCGCCCCTGCGTCGAGTTGGGGTCGACGGGGACGGCCGCGTCGGCGGACAGCGGCTGAGCGACACCGCGCCCTCCGGGCGCCGCCTGTCCCGCGCCGGTCGCCGTGGTTGTGGGCTCGGTGGGGGGCTGGAGGCCGGGGGGTGGAGTGGGCGTCGCGGGCTGCCCGGGCTGTGGGGGTACGGGGGTGGCGGCGCCGTGGGGTGGCACGGGCGCGGCGGGGGCGGCGCCGGGGGGTGCCTCGGCCGGCAGGGGCTGGCCGGGGATCGGGGTGCCGGGGGGCGTGGAGACGTTGGGGGGCAGGGGGGTGCCCGGAGGCACGGGTGTGGCCTGGGTGCCCGGTGCCGGGTGGGGCGGGGCGACGGCCTGGGCGGGCGCGGGCCGGCCCGGCTGCCCGGGCGCGAGCGGGGTCGCCGCGTTCGCCGCGTTCGCCGCAGGGTTCGGGATGGGGGCGCCCGGCGTCTGAGCGGCGTTCGCCGCCGGGACGGGAGCCGGCTGGCCGGGGAGCGCCTGGGCGGGCTGCCCGGGGTGTGCCTGCGCCGGCTGTCCGGGAAGGGCCTGGGCGGCGTCGGGCTGGCCGGGGGCCACCGGTACGCCGTGTGCGGGTACTGGCCGGCCGGGAACACCCTGCACCGGGATCGGCTGGCCCGGCGCCATCTGCACGCCGCCCGGCAGAGCGCCCTGCGCGGGCACGGCCACGGGCTGCTGGGCCACGGCCTGCTGGACCTGCGGCTGCTGCCCGGGCACAACGGCTTGTCCCGAAGGCACGGGCTGTCCCGGCGGAACCGGCTGCATCGGCTGACCCGGCATCGGCACGCCGGCCGCCGGGCCGCCTTGCTCGGCGGCGGCCTCCTGCGCCGGCACTCCCTGCGCGGGCTGTGCCACGGCACGGCGACGGCGGCCCGTCGGAGCGTTTGTGGGGTGCGGCTGGGGCGGGGTGTGGTCGCCGGACTGGTCGTGCGGTACGGCGTCGTGCCGGCCGTCGTCGATCAGGGCGTCACCCGCGACGTCCGGACCGCCCTGACCGCCCTGACCGCTCTGGCCGGGAAGCTGCGGCTGCGGACCGGGAACCTGAGGCTGGGCCTGTCCGGGTACCTGGGTCTGTCCGGGGATCTGGGGCTGGGCCTGTCCGGGTACCTGGGTCTGTCCGGGGATCTGGGGCTGCCCCGGCGCCGGCGCGGCAGCCACCGCACCGTCGGGCGTCCGGTCCGCCTCCGCCGGGGGCAGGGCGAACACCGTGCGGGGGCCGGCCTCCTGCGCGGCGGCACGCTCGTTCGCGGCGGCCAGGGCACGTCGGCGGCGCCCGGTCGGCTGGGCGTTCTCGGCGGCAACGGGCTCGCCGGACTGGTCACCCGGAACCGGTTCACCAGTCGGCGCGGGAGCCGCGGGCAGCGCCGCGGGCAGCGCCGCGGGCAGCGCCTGTTGTGCCCCGCCGCCGTGTCGTGCGCGGCGCCCGCCCGGCGCGGGCACGCCCTGCGGCGGAACGGTGCCGCCCAGGCCCGTACCGACGGCGGCGGTTCCCGCGGCGTGCTCGGCGGCCATGACGACGGCACCCTCGCTGACGCCGTCACCGGCGGTCTCGGCCGGCCGCCCGCGCCGCCGCCCGGTGCCGCCGGACACCTCGAGGGCACCCGAGGCCGCGGCGGCGGCCGACTCCTCGACAGCCCGCCGCCTGCGCCGCCCGGTGGGCACACCGGCCTCCGCGTCGGCGGTGGCGGCCTCCCCGCTCTCGCCCGTGACCTCGCTGTCCAGGAAGGCGTCGACGGAGGAGCGCCGGGCCCGCCGCCGTCCGCCGCCGGAGGTGTCGTCCGCGACGGGCGCCTCGACGGGGGCCTCGGCCACCACGGCCCCGGCCCCACCCCCGATGGGCACCTCCAGCACGAAGGCGCTGCCGCTCATCCCCGGCACTTCGTGGGTCTGCAGCACACCGCCGTGGGCGCGCACGATCCCCCGCACGATCGGCTCGTGCACCGGGTCTCCCCCGGCGTACGGCCCGCGCACCTCGATCCGTACGACCTCGCCGCGCTGAGCCGCGGCGACGACGACGGTGTTGTCCATGTAGCCGCCCGCGGAGACGGGCGCGTTGCCGGTCGCGTCGACTCCGGCGACGTCGGCGACGAGGTGCGCGAGGGCGCCCGCGAGCCGCTGCGGGTCGACCTCGGCCTCGATGGGCGGCGCGTGCACGGCGAACTGCACGCGTCCGGGCCCGATCAGCTCGACGGCACCGTCGACACCGGCCGCGACGACGGCGTCGAGCATGACCTTCGTACGGGTGATCTGCTCACTGCCGGCGTCGAGGCGCTGGTATCCGAGGACGCTGTCGATCAGCGTCGTGATCCGTGAGTACCCGGCGGACAGGTGGTGCAGCACCTGGTTGGCCTCGGGCCACAGCTGCCCGGCGTCGTCGGCGGCGAGCGCGGCCAGCTCCCGCCGCAGCTCGTCCAGGGGCCCCCGCAGCGAGCGCCCCAGCAGCGTCAGCAGCTGCTCGTGCCGCCCGGCGAGAGCCTCGTACCGGTCCTTCTCCCGCTCGCCGAGCGAGGCGTACCGCTCCTCGCCGGCTGCGAGCTCCTCCTCGTGCTGCTCCTGCAGGTCCTCGAGTTCGTCGAGGTGCTTCTGCCGCAGGGCGGTGAGCTCCGAGGCGTGCTCCTCCTCGATCCGCTCCAGTTCCTCGGCGTGCCGCTTCTCCAGCGCGGCCTTCTCGTCCGCGAGGGCGTCGTAGGGCCGCCGGTCGGTGAAGGTCATCACGGCGCCGACGAGCTGGTCGCCGTCGCGCACGGGCGCGGTGGTGAGGTCGACGGCGACGGGGTCCCCGTTCTTGGCGAACAGCACCTGCCCGCGCACCCGGTGCTTGCGCCCGGAGCGCAGGGTGTCGGCGAGCGGGGACTCGTCGTACGGGAAGGGGGACCCGTCGGCACGCGAGTGCAGGACGAGGGTGTGCAGCTCCTTGCCGCCGAGATCGCTCGCCCGGTAACCCAGTATCTGGGCGGCGGCCGGGTTGACGAGCACGATCCGCCCGTCGGTGTCCGTGCCCACGACCCCCTCGGCCGCGGCCCGCAGGATCATCTCGGTCTGCCGCTGCGACCGGGCCAGCTCGGCCTCGGTGTCCACGGTGCCGGTCAGGTCGCGCACGACGAGCATCAGCAGCTCGTCGCCGCTGTAGCCGTAACCGTCGTACGCCTGCTGTCCGTTCTCCAGGTTGGCGCTGGTCACCTCGACGGGGAACTCGCTGCCGTCGGTCCGCCGGGCGATCATCCGGGTCGGCTTGGTCCGCCCGCGCGGGTCCATGTGATCGGGCCGTCGCATGGACCCGGGGATGAGCTTGGAGTCGAACTGCGGCAGCAGGTCCAGCAGCCCCCGGCCCACCAGAGCCGTCCCCGGCGCCTCGAAGGCCTCCAGGGCGATGGTGTTGGCGTTGACGACGGTCCCGTTGGCGTTGACCAGCACCAACGCATCGGGAAGCGCGTCGAGTATGGCTGCGAGGCGAGCAGCGCCTCGGGATGGCCTGCTGCTCACGAGACGCTTCCTCCCTGTTACCGCACCTTGCCGACCGCTCGGGCCATCTTGCCAACCGGCCCGCGGCGTGTCACGCGGGGGAGTCTACGGGCACCGGTTGCGCCCGCGGCGCCGGATGAGAGGGAGGTCGCACGAGGAAGTGAAGCAGAACATGTGACCGTATCTTCCGGTCCCCGGCGTGGCCTGGGCGACTTTACGGAGCCGTGGTTTCCGCCAAGCGACGAACGCCGCGGCCGCCGCGGCCGGCGGAGAAACGTCCCCTTACGGACGGCCTTGTGGCCGCAGGTCCGGCAGCAGCGGCACCATCCGGTCCCAGCGGGCGATCTCGCACCCGTCGTCGCGGCTGTACGTCGCGTTGACGGGCCGCCCCGCCCAGACGCCGGTGACGTGCGCGGTCGCGGGGCCGCCGTACTGCATGGTGCAGATGCTGCCCTGGGGTACGGGGGCGAAGGTCTCCCTGCCCCACCGGCTGCCGCGATCGAGGGCCGCACAGGCGCCCGCCGCGTCGGGGTGGTCCCCGGCGTCGGGGTGGCAGTACAGCTGGAAGGTCCCGTCCCTGCCGCCGCCCGCGTGCCGCACCGTGACGGTGAGGTGGTCGGCGTCGGCGTGGGCGACGGCTGGGGTGAGGGAGGAGGCGGCGCCGAGTGCGCCGAGGGCGAGCACGAGCCGGGCGAGGGGCCGGCGGCGGGTACGGACGATGACCTGGGACATGACCTGACTAACGCGGTTCGGCGCACGACGTTGCGCTCCCCGCCGCCCGCGCCGCCGCGCGCCGGGCAACCCCTTTGCCCTGCGACCCGACTGCCTAGTACCGTGGAGGCCGATTGGTGACAGCACGCTCGACTGTGTCATCATCTGCACGCACCACTCGCGCTCGCGCGGGCGGCTGTGCTGGAGGCGTCGCCTAGTCCGGTCTATGGCGCCGCACTGCTAATGCGGTTTGGGCCTTAAAGCCCATCGAGGGTTCAAATCCCTCCGCCTCCGCCCTGATCACCAGTGATCACCGAAGCCCCGGTCCGACGGACCGGGGCTTCGTCGTTCCCGGCCCCGCCCCAGACCCCCACTTGGGCCTGTTTCCGCAGCTCACAAGGGGTACGGCAAACGGATTTCACATGGCGGCGGCAGTCATGTAATGTTCTTCCTGTCGCCGCGAGCGGGCCGAAAGGACCGGGACCGGCGAAAAAACAAAACAAGCACTCGTAGCTTAACGGATAGAGCATCTGACTACGGATCAGAAGGTTGCAGGTTCGAATCCTGCCGAGTGCACACAGGTGAGAGGCCCCGCAGAGATGCGGGGCCTCTTGCGTTTCTGCGCAGTCACGAAGCCCGCCGTTCAGTCCGGCGTATGTCGTGGTGCGCCAGGGGCCACACAACCCGCAGTACCCAGTACCGAGTTCGAGTCCCCCTGAGTGCATGCAGGTCGCAGCCCCTTCGGGATCATCCCGGAGAGGCATTCGTCGTTTCGTCGGCCAGCCATGTTCGCCAGACGTGGCGGGTGTTGGGGGTTTCGGGGTGGTCGAGGAGCCAGAGGACATAACCGGCGTGCAGTCGTGCCCACGGGTTGTCCGAGTGGTGGGCCCTGGCGAGTCTGTCGCGCAGGTCGTCTCCGTCCACGGCCCGGGCCACCCGCACGTACTCACGGTCCTTGCATCGGTAGGCGCGCTGGACGGCGAGATCGGGACGAGGTCGACGAGTCTGGTGCCGACCGCTTCGTCGTGGTCGTCGGCCGCCAGGTCCCGTATGAGGCCCTCCTTCGTCCCCCATGCCTTGGCGTGCTGTGTCCACTCCTGTGGATACCGGGCCTCCCACTCCAGGAAATGCAGCGCGAAGGGCAGCCCCACCCATGTGCTGATCCCCTCGAAGAACGGCCTTTTCCACAGTGCTTCCGGCAGGCAACGACTCAAGGCATCGTCGTGGGCCGCGCGTGCGGTCAGGAGCGCCGGCTCCCGATCCTGCTCCTCGTGTCCCAGACCCGCGGTCAGACGCCGGGTCTCGTTGAGGTGGACACGTGTCCTTCGGACCGTGGCGCGGGCGTCGTCCAGCCGGACGAGAGCGGCGGCACGGTCGACGGCATCGGGTGCCGTCAGGCCGTAGGCCCATCCCAGACGCTCGGCCCACGCGTGGCCGTCGTCGGCGTCCTGGCCCGCCACCTTCGTCATGTGCGGGATCATCCCCTGATCGGTGGCCCGAGTCGATCTCAATACCGTTGGCCGGTCGGCGGTCGGTTCTGTAGTTTGCGGCCATGACCGACAACCGAAGGGGCGATGCCGCGTAGGCGCCCGTCCGCCCTGCGGGGCGACCTGCCCGTCCGCCGTCAGCGGCCGCGCCGGTACCCGTCCATCGACCGTCTTTCGGGATCCTGCGTGGCCGACCTGCGCCGGCTGGAGCGGACCCGCTTCTGGCCCGAGGCCACCGAAGAGGCCTTCTGGCACTGGAACGCCCTCGCCCATGGCCCGCTGAGGCAGCTCGTGGACCCGCTCGCCGGTCCCGACTGCGGCATCCCCGAGTGCGGGTGCCACGGCGCAGGCTTCCGCGCACAACTCGAAGCCGTGCTGCACGCACTGCCCAAGAAGAGCGCACGTGAGTTGCGCGTCCTCGTGCGGGCCCTCGACGAGGGGATCCTCTCGAGGGCCACGGTCATTCCGGCCGACAGCCTGGACGTGCCCTGGTGGCTGGGCCTGCCCTAGGACCAGTGCCGCTCGGCCGGCGTGCCGTCCGGGGCGTGCGCATCCCGTACGCGGAAGCCGTGCAGCCTGATGCGGCTCGCGTCGACGTCGTCGGGCTCGGGCTTGCCTTCCATGACGAACCCGCACAGTGCGCGCAGCGCGTCCTCGCCGAGTTCCAGTGGATGGAAGGGGAGCGGGTACGGCTCCTCGTCCTCGTCGGGCCAGGGGACGACGTCGGCGGGACACTCCCCGGCCCAGTACGGCCGCTCGAAGGGGAGCGGTTCGCCGATGTTCTCGATGATCCCGCTGTCCGGGGACACGCTCAGCGAGCGCAGCAGCCGGCCGTCCTCCCACACGGCGAACGCCAGCCAGTCGACGACACTGTGCATCGCGTGCAGACGAGCCGACGGCCGGCGCTCGCCGCTACCAGGTGCTCCGGGAACCGGGACGGGAGTCGATCATCACTCGCTGGTCGCCGACGACATCGACGCCCGGCCAGCAGGCGGCATACGCCGTGCCCTTGGGCGGATACACGCCGTCCCCGAGTTCCGCGTCCCCGCGCGGTTCGAAGTCGCAGCCGGGATACAGGCGCCGCATCAGACCGGACGTCCGTGCCGGGTCCGCCGCTCCCACCCGTCGCAGCAGGCCCGGCACGTCTCCGTCGGCGCACACGAGCAACCCCGTCTTGGCTCCCACAGTCTCTCCCCAAAGCCCTGTCCTCGATGGCGGTCGCACGCTAGCGGCCCCCACTGACAAAGGCCGGCCACGTCCGGGACGGTGATACTCGGGGGATGGCTGCCGTGCCCCCCGTCTCCGAGCCGCGACGCCGGCTGCTCGCCGATGTGCGCGATGGCGTCCTCGCCGCGGGCACTCCGTACCGTCTCGCGCTCGCGGGCGATCACGCCCTCCACGCGCACGGCCTGATCCGGTGCCCCGGCCGGGAACTGGAAGTCGCCACGGAGCACGCCGAGGACATGGGGCGGATCGTGACCGTGCTTCGGGCGGGACTGTGGGAGCGGGGTGGCAGGCCCGGGTGTGGGGGACGGGTCCGCTGTCCGCGCGGCTGGTCGTCACCGAACCGGAGAGCGGGGAGGAGTGCGAAGTGGGCGTGGCCAAGGAGGTTCTGTGGCGGGCGCCGGTGCGGACCGGGCACGGCCTCGCCCTGTCCCTTGAGGATGCCGTCGGCATCAAGGTCCGGGCGCTGGCCGAGCGTGGCCTGGTCGGGGATCTGGTCGGCGTCCGGGCCGCCGCGCACTGGTGGAGCCTTCCCGAGCTCGAGGAACTCGGGCGCCGTCACGCCCGTGACACCTTCGACCTCACCGACCTCCACATGCGCCTCACCGGCACGGACTGGGTCGACGACACCGACTTCGCCGTCCACGGCCTCGACACGGCCGCGATCGAAGAGCTGCGCCGGTGGGCCCAGGGGTGGGCGGACGAGATCGGAGAGCAGTTGTGCGAGGCGGGAGCGCCGGAAGAGGAGTGACGCCCTGGTGGCGGGTCGGGGCCGCTCAAGCCTTGGTGTCCGCCAGGCGGTGGAAGGCACGCGTGGTGCGCGGGTGGGCGAGCTCGTCCAGGACGTGGCGCCACTCGGGGTCCTGGGCGTCGGGGTGGGCCTGGTCCCAGGCGATGAGAAGCGGGATGAGCTCGCTCTCGGGCACCTCCTGGGCCGTACGGACCTCGTGGGGTACCGGCTCGCCGTGCTGCTGCGGCTTCATGAAGGGTCTCCGTCCTCGAAGGTTTCCGTCCTCGTTCTACGATGCCGCCGACCGTCGGCCCCCACCATGGGGTCCCCTACCGGAGCGGGGGTGCGGCCAGCCGCACCCCTGTGCGGGCCGTTCCCCCCCATGGTGCCTCAGCGGAAGGAGGAGGAAGCCGGTGAGTAGGAGGCGTTACGTCGCCAGAGGGGTGCCCGGTGGCTACCGGATCTGGGACAACCGCGGACGCCGCTGGTGGGGCGACCTCTACGAACTCTGCCCCGACGACCTGCTCGCCGAGCTCAACGGCGAGGCGAACAGCGAGCGCATCACGGCCCTGCTGAAGCGGTACCGGGCCCTGAAGCGCTGAGCGCGGGCGGTACGCGCGGGCCGCGCGTGCTCGTCGGTTCGGGTCGCGTTGTCAGTGGGGGCTTCTACTCTCGTGAGTGATGGCACAGGCGTGGAAGTGCACGGGGCTGCGGTGGTCGGCGGGCGGTCCTGTGCTGGTGTGGGACGGCGGGCGGCGCAGTGCGCTGACCTGGGGGAAACGGGTGGCCTTCGGGGTTGCGGACGGGGGTGTGCGGACGTGTGTGGGAGCGCGGGGGCATGGGTGTCCGGTGCGGGCGGTCGTGCCCGGGCGGAGTACGGGGGCGCGGTGCGAGGAGTGTGCGCGGCTGGACCGGGCGCACTCCGTGGCCGCCGACACGATCGCGGACGACCCGCGGCCGTACCGCGTATATCTGGCCTGGTTCGGTCCCGGCATGGTCAAGGTCGGGATCACCGCCGAGGAGCGGGGCAGCGCGCGGCTGCTTGAGCAGGGGGCGGTCTGCTTCAGCTGGCTGGGGCTCGGTCCGCTGATGGCCGCGCGGCGCAGTGAGGAGTTGCTGCGGGCCGCGCTGCGGGTGCCGGACCGGATTCCGTACGCCGAGAAGCGTGCCGTGCGGTCCCGGCTGCCCGCGTCGGCGGCCGAGCGGGCGGCCGAGGTGGAGGCGTTGCACGCGCGGGCCGTGGGGCTGGCCGGGTGGCCCGAGTCGCTGGAGCGGCAGCCCTGCCGAGTCGTCGACCACGTCGGGGTGTTCGGGCTGGACGGGCTGCCGGGTGCCGTCGGAGAGGTGAGTGAACTGGTCGGCGGCGGGTGGGTGAGCGGGGAGCTGGTCGCCGCCGCCGGGCCGGATCTGCACCTCGACACGGCGCGGGGGGTGGTGGTGCTGGACACCCGGCTGATGACGGGGTGGGAGATCGTGCCGGCCGGGGAGGAGCGCGGGCTGACCGTTCCGGTGAGGGAGTCCAGGGAGGCGGCCGGGGTTCAGGACGGGCTGTTCTGAGGGGCCCTTTTCCGTAGGGAGGTGGACGCGGTCGTGGTGCGAGGGTGATCGTTGGGGGGTTCGCCGTGCGTGGCCGACGGCGGGCGCGGTCACGGTTTCGAGAGGGCGCATGACTGGGACACCGACGCGGACGGACACCGAGCCCGAGCAGGTCCGGCGGTTCTGGCGGCGGCTCGGGCTGCCGGGGATCGTCGACGTCCACACGCACTTCATGCCGGAGCAGGTGCTGCGGAAGGTCTGGGGTTACTTCGACTCGCTCGGGCCGTTGACCGGCGGGCTGGAGTGGCCGATCACGTACCGGAAGGAGGAAGAGGAACGGGTCGCGCTCATCAGGGAGTTCGGGGCACGCGCCTTCACGGCCATGCTCTACCCGCACAAGCCGGGCATGGCGCGCTGGCTCAACAGCTGGGCCGTCGACTTCGCCGGGCGAACACCGGACTGTCTGCACACCTCGACCCTCTTCCCGGAAGCGGGCGTCGAGGAGTACGTCCGCGAGGCGCTCGAAGCCGGGGCGCGGGTGTTCAAAGCGCACGTGCAGGTGGGGGCGTACGACCCGGCGAGCGAACTCCTCGACGGCGCTTGGGGGTTGCTCGCGGAGGCGGGTACGCCCGTGGTGATCCACTGCGGGTCAGGGCCGGCACCCGGCAAGTACACCGGACCCGAGCCGATCGCGCGCGTGCTGGCCCGGCATCCCGGTCTGCGGCTGGTGATCGCGCACATGGGCATGCCGGAGTACGAGGACTTCCTCGGCCTGGCCGAGCGGTACGGGCAGGTGCGGCTGGACACGACGATGGCGTTCACGGACTTCGCCGAGGGGCTGGCGCCGTTCCCGCGGCGGGCACTTCCCCGGTTGGCGGACCTCGGCGACCGCGTCCTGCTCGGGACCGACTTCCCCAACATCCCGTACCCGTACATCGAGCAGCTGCGGGCCCTGGAGCGGCTGGGGTTGGGTGACGGGTGGCTGAGGGCCGTGTGCCATGACAACGGGGCCCGGCTGTTCGGGTTGTGACAGCGCCGGGGGGCGTCCCTCAGGCCGTGCACAGCAAGCCTTTACACGCCGATGACCAGGGTGTGGCCGATGATGGGGCCGCTCCCCCCGTCACTGCGGGGAAAGAGCTTCCCAGGGGTTCCCTGAGAGGTGCCTGTGCGTTTCTTAGGGAAATCACAGGTTGTCGAAAGGGCTCTCTCAGAGGATCCCGACAGTGTGTCCACCATGACCACGACCTCGCCCCAGGGGCGCACCGAACTGCTGAGGCCGGACGGGAGCCCCGTCCGGGTGCTTGTGGTGGACGACGAACTGTCGATCACCGAGCTGCTGTCCATGGCCCTTCGCTACGAGGGATGGCAGATACGGAGTGCGGGGGATGGCACGGGTGCCGTCCAGACCGCGCGGGAGTTCCGGCCCGACGCCGTCGTTCTCGACATGATGCTTCCGGACATGGACGGGCTGACCGTCCTCGGCCGGCTGCGGCGCGAGCTGCCGGATGTGCCGGTGCTGTTCCTGACCGCCAAGGACGCGGTCGAGGACCGTATCGCCGGGCTCACCGCCGGTGGCGACGACTACGTCACCAAGCCGTTCAGCCTGGAGGAGGTCGTCGCCCGGCTGCGCGGGCTCATCCGCCGCTCGGGTGCGGCCGACCGCCGCTCGGACTCCGTGCTGGTCGTCGGTGACCTGACGCTGGACGAGGACAGCCACGAGGTGTCGCGGGCCGGCGACTCCATCCACCTCACCGCGACCGAGTTCGAGCTGCTGCGGTTCCTGATGCGCAATCCCCGGCGGGTGCTCAGCAAGGCGCAGATCCTCGACCGGGTCTGGTCGTACGACTTCGGCGGGCAGGCCAACGTGGTCGAGCTCTACATCTCGTACCTGCGACGGAAGATCGACGCGGGCCGGGAGCCGATGATCCACACCCGGCGTGGGGCCGGTTACCTGATCAAGCCCGCCGCGTCATGAGCGGGCGACGACGACCGCGTGCGCAGAAGCGACGTGCCGGCAAGCCGCGCACCCTGCGGGCGCGGCTCGTCGTCGCGTCCGTCGTGCTGATCGCGGTGGTGTGCGCGGTGATCGGCACGGTGACGACGCTGGCGCTGCGGTCGCATCTGTACGGCCAGCTGGATCAGGAGCTGGTCCAGGTCGCCGGGCGGGCGAAGGGCTTCGGTGGGCCGCTCGGCGGCACGGGCGCCGACAAGAACAGCTCGGCCCCCGACAAGAACGGTGCGTTCCCCGGCACGGGCAGTTCGCCCCTCGGCGGGAAGACTCCGACCACCGGCGACCAGACCCTCGACCTGAGTGATTTCGTCAAGCACGGCCCCCAGCCGGCGGGCACGGTCGTCGCCTCGGTCAAGAAGGGGCACATCACCGACGCCAAGTACGGCAAGCGGTCCAGCACCAGCACCGACCTCAGCGGGATGGTCGCCAACTCCCTGAGTGCTGCGGGCCGCAGCTCGCTGGAAACGGTCTCGAAGGACGGCAAGATCCACACCGTCGAGATCAGCGGGCTGGGCACCTATCGCGTCCAGTACGTCACCGGTGACCGGGGCAGCTACTACGTCGCCGTCCCCACCAAGGTGCCCGACAGCACCATCAACACCCTCATCCTCGTGGAAGTCAGCGTCACCGTCGCCGGCCTCGGCGCTGCCGTCATCGCCGGATACGTGCTCGTCGGTGTCGCCACCCGCCCCCTGCGCCGGGTCGCCGTGACCGCGACGCGGGTGTCCGAACTGCCCCTGCACACCGGCGAGGTGAACCTCAGCGAGCGGGTGCCGGAGTCGGAGACCGACCCGCACACCGAGGTCGGCCAGGTGGGCGCGGCCCTCAACCGGATGCTGGACCACGTCCACGGCGCCCTGCACGCACGCCAGCAGAGCGAGATGCGGGTACGGCAGTTCGTCGCCGACGCCAGCCACGAGCTCAGGACGCCTCTCGCCTCCATCCGGGGATACGCGGAGCTGACCCGGCGCGGCCGGGAGCAGATCGGGCCCGACACCCGGCACTCCCTCGGCCGTATCGAGTCCGAGGCGGGCCGGATGACGCTGCTCGTCGAGGATCTCCTCCTCCTCGCCCGGCTCGACGCGGGCAGACCGCTCCAGTTCGAGCACACCGACCTCATCCCGCTGGTCGTCGACACCGTCAGCGACTCCCGCGCGGCCGGCATGGACCACAACTGGCGCCTGGACCTGCCCGACGAGCCGGCCCTGGTGTCGGCGGACGCGGCACGCATCCAGCAGGTGCTGGTCAACCTGCTCGGCAACGCCCGTAAGCACACCCCCGCGGGGACGACCATCACCGCGCGCGTGCAGCGGCGCGGGCCGTGGATGTGCGTGGACGTCGAGGACAACGGGCAGGGAATCTCCCCCGAGTTGCTGCCGCACGTCTTCGAGAGGTTCGCGCGAGGCGACTCGGCGCGTTCCCGCGCCACGGGTTCCACCGGGCTCGGGCTCGCCATCGTCCAGGCCGTCGCGACCGCGCACGGCGGTGCCGTGACCGTGGACAGTGCTCCCGGACGGACCGTGTTCACCGTGCATTTGCCGGCTCTTGCCCCGGCGGCCCCCCGCCCGGCCCCCGAAACGAACTGGCAATCGCACTCACAGGCGCAGCACAGTGCCGGCACATGGGTGCAACAGGGCACTTGACCACAGTCGTTTCCATGCGAAGCGACTCTTCTCCCGGCACCCTGCCGGCGCGGGAGCACCTCCCGGCCGGCGACGCCGGTACGCCTGTCCTGGACGTAGTGATCCCCGTCTACAACGAGGAGAAGGACCTCCAGCCGTGTGTGCTCAGACTGCACGAGCACCTCAAGCGCACGTTCCCGTACGCCTTCCGCATCACGATCGCGGACAACGCGTCCACGGACACCACCCCGCTGGTGGCGGCGCGGCTGGAGGCGGAGATTCCCGAGGTCCTCAACTTCCGCCTGGAGCAGAAGGGACGGGGCCGGGCCCTGCGGACGGTGTGGTCCGCCTCGGACGCGCCGATCCTCGCCTACATGGACGTGGACCTGTCCACCGACCTCAACGCCCTGCTCCCGCTGGTGGCCCCGCTGATCTCGGGCCACTCCGACCTGGCGATCGGATCGAGGCTCGCCCGCTCCTCCCGGGTGGTACGCGGCCCCAAGCGGGAGTTCATCAGCCGCACGTACAACCTGATCCTGCGCGGCTCGCTGCAGGCCCGCTTCTCGGACGCGCAGTGCGGGTTCAAGGCGATCCGGCGCGATGTCGCGCAGGCGCTGCTGCCGCTGGTGGAGGACACCGGCTGGTTCTTCGACACCGAGATGCTGGTGCTCGCCGAGCGCGCGGGTCTGCGCATCCACGAGGTCCCCGTCGACTGGGTCGACGACCCCGACTCCACCGTGCACATCGTGAAGACGGCGACCGACGACCTCAAGGGCGTGTGGCGGGTGGGCAAGGCCCTGGCCACGGGCGCCCTGCCGCTGGACCGGCTGGCCAGGCCCTTCGGGGACGACCCGCGCGACCGTGACGTCGAGGACGTGCCGAAGGGGCTGGCCCGCCAGCTCGTCGGGTTCTGTGTCATCGGCGGTCTGTCGACCCTCTTCTACCTGCTGCTCTACAGCGGCTTCCGGACCTTCTCCGGCTCTCAGGTCGCCAACGCGCTCGCGCTGCTGGTCTCCGCTGTCGCGAACACGGCGGCCAACCGGCGCCTGACCTTCGGGGTGCGCGGCCGGGGCGGCGCCGTCCGCCACCAGGCGCAGGGGCTCGTCGTCTTCGGTATCGGCCTCGCCCTGACCAGTGGCTCGCTCGCCGCCCTGAACGCGGCGAGCAGCGACCCGGCGCACTCGACCGAACTGGCGGTGCTGATCGCGGCCAACCTCGCCGCAACCGTGCTGCGCTTCCTGCTCTTCCGCGCCTGGGTGTTCTCCGACCGGCGCGAGGACCGCGCGTCCACCGTGGTGGCCTCGCACACGCCGGAGCAGGGCGCGTCCTCACCGACGTACGCGACGGTCCCGTACCCGCAGAGTCGGCGGCAGCCGTACCAGCCGCTGCCGCAGCGTCCGATCGCGCCGCCGAACCCCTACCAGACCACCCGCTTCCGCGCCGGTGAAGTCGCGGACCGCAGATGGGAGGACGCCACCATGCATCTGCAGCCGGTGCGTCCGACCGACACCGATCCGAGGGACTGACGATGACCATCCATGACCACCGGCCGACCCACCGGGAAGGCAACCCCGGTCCCTCCTCCTGGGAGCCGGAAGCGACGACGGCCGTGCAGGAGACGCCGTCGGCCGTGCGGCAGCCCGTGACACCGCCGGCCGTCCCAGCCCCCGGGGCCGGCGAGCCGAAGCAGCCCTTCGTCCGCGGACTGTGGCGGGGCCGCCCCGAGGATCCTCGCTGGGCCCGTCCGGCCTTCTGGGGCCTGCTCCTCGCCACCGGCCTGCTCTACCTCTACAACCTGAGCGCCTCCGGCTGGGCCAACTCCTTCTACTCCGCGGCCGTCCAGGCCGGCAGCAAGTCCTGGAAGGCCTTCTTCTTCGGGTCGCTGGACGCGAGCAACGCCATCACCGTCGACAAGCCCCCGGCCTCCCTGTGGCCCATGGAGCTGTCGGTGCGGATCTTCGGTCTGAACTCCTGGGCGATCCTGGTCCCCGAGGTCCTGATGGGCGTCGGCGCGGTCGCCGTCGTGTACGCGGCCGTACGCCGCCGGTTCAGCCCCGGGGCCGGTCTGATCGCGGGCGCGGTGCTCGCGCTCACTCCCGTCGCGGCGCTGATGTTCCGGTTCAACAACCCGGACGCCATGCTGGCGCTGCTGATGGCGCTCGCCTGCTACTTCGTGGTCCGCGGTGTCGAGGACGGCCGGACGAAGTGGCTGCTGTGGGCCGGTGTCGCGATCGGCTTCGCGTTCCTCGCCAAGACCCTGCAGGCCTTCCTGATCCTGCCGCCGCTGGCGATCGTGTACGCGGTCTGCGCGCCGGTGTCGCTGAAGAAGCGCTTCGGTCAACTGGCCGCCGCCACGGCAGCGTTGGTGGTCTCGGGCGGCTGGTGGGTGGCGATCGTCGAACTGTGGCCGGCGGCCTCCCGCCCGTACATCGGCGGTTCGCAGAACAACAGCTTCCTGGAGCTGACCTTCGGCTACAACGGACTCGGCCGCCTCAGCGGCGACGAGACCGGCAGCGTCGGCGGCGGTGGCGGAGGCGGCGGCACCGGCATGTGGGGCGCCACCGGCTGGAACCGCATGTTCAACTCCGAGGTCGGCGGCCAGATCTCCTGGCTGCTCCCGGCCGCGCTGATCCTGCTGGCCGGCGGTCTGGTGGCGACGCGGAAACTGAAGCGGACCTCCGTGTCCCGGGCCTCGTTCCTGGTCTGGGGCGGTTCGCTGCTGATGACCACGATCGTCTTCAGTTACATGGCGGGCATCTTCCATCAGTACTACACCGTGGCCCTCGCCCCCTACATGGCGGCCGTGATCGGCATGGGCGCCGGGATCCTGTGGGAGAAGCGGAGGGAGATGTGGGCCTCGCTCACCCTCGCGGGCGCGGTCGTGGCGAGCGCGGTCTGGAGCTACGTCCTGCTCAACCGCACCTCCACCTACCTCCCCTGGCTGAAGTACCTGATCCTCGTCGGCGGTCTGACCGCCGCGCTCGGCCTGATCTTCGCGGGCCGCGTCAGCCGCCGACTCGCCCTCGGGGCGGCGGCCGTGGGCCTGGTGGCCTCGCTGGCCGGCCCGACGGCGTACACCCTCAGCACCCTGCAGACGGGCCACACCGGTTCCATCGTGACGGCCGGCCCGGCCGGCGCGAGCATGATGGGCGGCGGCCCCGGCGGCGGTGGCGGCATGCGGGGCGGCTTCGGCGGCGGTGGCATGCCGGGCCAGCAGAACCAGCAGAACCAGCAGGGCCAACAGGGCCAGCAAGGTCAACAGGGTCAGCAGAACGGGAACGGCTTCCCCGGTGGCGGAATGCCGGGCCAGAACCAGCAGAACGGCAACGGCTTCCCGGGCGGCGGCCGGACGGTCGGCGGCGGCGGCATGGGCGGCGGCGGTGGCGTCGGCGGCCTGCTGAACGGCGCGAGCGTCTCCGCGCAGGCCAAGAAGCTGCTGGAGACCGACTCCTCGAAGTACACCTGGGTCGCGGCGGCCATCGGGGCCCAGAACGCGGCGAGTTACCAGCTCTCCACCGGTGACCCGGTAATGGCGATCGGCGGCTTCAACGGCACCGACCCGTCCCCGACGCCGGCCCAGTTCCAGAAGTACGTGAAGGAAGGGAAGATCCACTACTTCATCTCGTCGGGCACCGGCGGCGGCATGGGCGGCAGCAGCAGCGGTACGTCCTCGCAGATCACCTCCTGGGTCGAGAAAACCTTCAAGAAGGTGACGGTGGGTTCGGCCACCTTCTACGACCTGACGCAGAAGGCGAGCAGCTGACCCGAGCGGCTGACCAAAACATCGCTGTACACCGTATAGCTACGGCTATACGGTGTACAGCATGTCCGTTTCCCAGGGTGCCCAGGGCCACCCCCAGCGCTGGCTGATCCTCGGCGTCATCTGTCTCGCGCAGCTGACCGTGCTGCTCGACAACACCGTCCTGAACGTGGCCATCCCCTCCCTGACCCGGGAACTGGGCGCGGAGACCTCCGACATCCAGTGGATGATCAACGCGTACTCGCTCGTCCAGTCCGGCCTGCTGCTCACGGCAGGCAGCGCGGCGGACCGCTACGGCCGCAAGAAGATGCTGATCGTCGGCCTGGTCCTGTTCGGCATCGGCTCGCTGGCCGCCGGCCTGGCGGACGGCACCGGCCCGCTGATCGCGGCGCGGGCGGGCATGGGCGTGGGCGGCGCGCTGCTGCTGACCACCACTCTCGCCGTCGCCATGCAGATCTTCACGCCCGAGGAGCAGCCCAGGGCGATCGGCATCTGGGCGGCGGTCAACGCGCTGGGCTTCGCGGCGGGGCCGCTGCTCGGCGGTTTCCTGCTCGACCACTTCTGGTGGGGAGCGATCTTCCTGGTCAACCTGCCGGTGGTGGCGCTCGGCCTGGTGGCCGTCATGGTCCTGGTACCGGAGTCCAGGAACCCCCGGGGCGACCGCCCCGACCTGGTCGGCGCGCTGCTCTCCACGATCGGCACGGCCTCGCTGGTGTTCGCGATCATCTCCGGTCCCGGGCACGGGTGGACGTCCGGCCGGGTGCTGTCGACGGCGGCCGTCGCGGTCCTGTTCCTGGGCGCGTTCGCGTCCTGGGAGAGCCGGATCCCGCATCCCATGCTCGACCCGCACTTCTTCCGCGACCGCCGGTTCACCGGGGCGGTCACCGGAGCGGTGCTGATCACCTTCGGCATGGGCGGGGCGCTCTTCCTGCTCACCCAGCATCTGCAACTCGTCCTCGGATACGGCCCCCTCGAAGCGGGCCTGCGTACGGCGCCGCTCGCGCTCACCGTCGTCGCGCTCAACTTCTCGGGACTGTCGGCGAAGTGCGCGGGCAGGCTCGGCACGCCGGTGTCCATCGCGTCGGGGATGGTGCTGATGGCGGGCGGCCTGGTCGCCATCGCCGTACTGGACGGCGGGGGTTACGCCGGGACCCTGGCGGGGCTGCTGCTGATCGGTGCGGGCTGCGCGATCGCCAACCCCGCCATGGCGCACGCGATCATGAGCTCGATCCCGCCGGAGAAGGCGGGGGTGGGGGCCGGGATCAACGGGACGCTGGCGGAGTTCGGGAACGGGCTGGGGGTCGCGGTCCTCGGGGCCGTGCTCGGTTCCTCCGCAGGGCTGGCGGAAGGGCTGCGGACCGGGCAGTTGGTGGGGGCCGTGGCCGTACTGCTTGGCGGGTTCGTGGCGGCGGCGTTGCTGCGGCGGGCTCAGCGGGCAGACTCGGAGATGGTTGTCGCCCACTGACGCGGGTGACAGGGCCGTCGTGCGGCTGCCGGTTGTGTGGGGATGATCGCGCAGTTCCCCGCACGCCCGAAGGCCGGCCGCCGCCTAGCATCATGATCAGTGGGGTCGGACAGGGCTAGGAAGGTGCGCCATGGTGAAGGCGGCTGAGCGTGCGGCGCGGACCAGCGTCTGGCTGGAGGGCAAGGTGCGCCGGGGCGGTCGCGGCGGCCAGCCGTCCGGCCTGGACCGCGACCGCATCACCGAGGCCACCGTCCGTCTCCTGGACGCCGAGGGGCTGGCCAAGTTCTCGATGCGCCGGCTGGCCGCGGAGCTGAACGTCACCGCGATGTCCGTCTACTGGTATGTGGACACCAAGGACGACCTCCTCGAACTCGCCCTCGACGCGGCCTTCGGCGAGCTGATCCTGCCCGACCCGGAGGCCGCGGAGGACTGGCGGGACCAACTGCGCACGCTGGCAACGGAGTACCGCGCGCTCCTGGTCCGCCACCCCTGGCTGTCCCCGCTGGCCGGAACGTTCCTGAACATCGGCCCGAACTCCCTCGCCTTCTCGCGGGTCGTCCAGCAGGTGATCCGCAAGACGGGCCTGCCCGTCCCGGGCCTCACGGGCGCGATCTCCGCCGTCTTCCAGTTCGTGTACGGCTTCGGCACCATCGAGGGCCACTTCATCGCCCGCTGCGCCACCGCCGGCATGACCCAGGACGAGTACTTCCGGCACGCGATGAGCGCGGTGACGCGCTCCCCGGAGGCCGCCGAGATCGTCAAGGAGAACGAGGAGATCATGGCGGCCCGCGGCGGTGACACGGTGGAGGAGATGAGGGACCGCGACTTCACCTTCGCCCTGGACCTGCTGGTGGCGGGAATCGAGGCGATGGTGGAACGCGCCGGGTCCTAGAGGAATGTGGCCCTAGGCGTCCGGCGAGGCCAGTCGGGCCGGGAAGCCGCCGGTCGCGACCGGGCCCCACCGCTCCGGGGTGACCCGGATGATCGACTTGCCCTGCTTCAGCATGGCCTCCCGGTACTCGTCCCAGTCCGGGTGCTCGCCGGCGATGTTGCGGTAGTACTCCACCAGGGGCTCCACGGACTCCGGCGCGTCGATGACCTCGGCGGTGCCGTCGACCTGGACCCAAGGCCCGTTCCAGTCGTCGCTCAGCACGACGAGGCTGACCCGCTCGTCCCGCTTGGCGTTGCGCGTCTTGGCCCGCTCGGGGTACGTCGAGACGACGATCCTCCCCGAGTCGTCCACACCACAGGTCAACGGCGAGGCCTGCGGGCTGCCGTCGGCCCGCCGCGTCAGCAGGATCGCGCGATGCCGGGGCCGTACGAAGTCCAGCAACTCGTCGCGGGAGACGGACGTGTTCGTAGCGATGTTCGGTGCCATGCCGCCAGCCTAGGCGTCCGGCTCGCGCTCAGCCTGTCCCCCGCGTGCCTACCCTTGCGGGAGCGACTCCCCCTGTACCGCCTGGACGTCCAGTTCCACCTTCAGTGTCGCACCGATCGCCGCGATCCCCGCCTGGACGACCTGGTTGTAGTTCATGGCGAAGTCCTCGCGCCGCAGCTCGGTCGTGGCGCGGAAGGCGGCCCGCGTGCCGCCCCACGGGTCGGCGCCCGTGCCCAGGTAGGCCAGGTCCAGGTCGACCGGCCGGACGACTCCGTGGAGCGTCAGTTCCCCGTGCACCGTCCACCGGTCCGAACCGGCCGCCATCAGACCCGTGGACCGGTAGGTGATCTCCGGGAACCGCTCCACGTTCAGGAAGTCGGGTGAGCGCAGGTGGTCGTCGCGCATGCCGTTGCCCGTGTCGATGGACGCGGCCCGGATCACGGCCTCCACGCTCGACTTCTCCACCTCGTCCGGGGCGATCTCGAGCCGCGCCGAGAAGTCGGTGAAGCGTCCGCGGACGCTGGAGATGCCCAGGTGCTGGGCGACCGCGGCCACGGACGAGTGCGCCGGGTCCACGGTCCACGGTCCGGGCGGCGGCAGCTCGGTGCCGCCCTGCCGTGCCAGCGTCACCGGGCCCAGCTCGGCCCGGCCGCTCGCGGTGACGATCGCCGTGGAGGCGGTGGGCGCGTACCCGACGGCGGTGACGATCACGACGTACGGCCCGGGGGCCAGCGTCGTCGTGTCCCGCACGGCCCCCTCGGCGTCCGCCTCGGCGCGCAGCACCTGCGTGCCGGTCATGTCGGTCACCGTGACGACCGCGTGCGACACGGCCCATCCGTCCCGTGTCCGGATCCTCGCGCTTAGTCCCATCCCGTTTTCTCCCTGCGGTGCAAAGTGGTCTCAAAGAAACCGGCCCGTGGCACCGGCCGCGCACCTCCGCTCGGAGTACGCACACCGTCAGCCACGGGCCGGGGTTGTCGAACTATTCGGCCGGGTGGGCCAGTTCGATGTCGTGGTCGTCGACGCCACGGCCGTTCACGGTGAGCGCGGTGGCGACCGGCGGGTAGCCCGTCGCGATGACCGTGTACTCGCCGCTGTTCAGGTCGGTGAAGGCGTACGCCCCGTCCGACCCGGTGGTGGCGGTGCCGACCACGTTGCCGGCCGCGTCCACGAGGGTGACCCGTGCGTCGGCCAGCGGTCCGTGCGGCGCCCGGACGACGCCCTGGAGCTGGGCCCCGGAGTCCAGGTCGATCTCGATCCGGGTGACCCCGGTGCCGCCGACCTCGACGGGCAGCGCGCGCGGCCGGAACCCGGCGGCGTTCACCGCGACGGTCACGGCACCAGGCACCAGCTCCGCGAAGGAGAACTCGCCCTGCTCACCGGTGTTGCCGGTGGCCAGCAGATCCCCGCGCACATCGGTCACGATGACCATCGCGTCCTTGACGGGCAGCGCGCCGTCGGCGGCCCGCACCACACCGCTCAGCCCGCTGGTGCCGCTGAGCAGGACGTCGTACGAGACCGGCTCGCCGTTCACCACGACGGTGGAGGCCTGCGGCTGGAACCCGTCGGCGGAGGCGATCAGGACGTAGGAGCCGACGCTCGGCGCATCGACCGCGTAGGAACCGTCGGCCTGCGTCACCGACCGGCCCAGCTGTCGCCCGGCCAGCGAGATCAGGGTGACGGCGGCCTGCGGGACGGGCGCGCTCTCGTTGCCGCGCACGAAGCCGCGCACCGGGATGCCGCCGGAGCCGGCCGGCTCCTCGGGGCGGGCGATGGTCGCCACGGCGGCGAGCCGCCGCGTGCCGTCGTCGGTGGCCTCCGGGTCGGAGGCCACGGCCCAGCTCGGGACGTGCTCGGCGGCAGGGGTCTGGGCGGGAGCCTCGGCGGTGGCCGGGGCGGCCTCCGCGTCGGCCGGGGTCTCCGTCCCGCTCGCCGCCTGCGCCAGGGCGCCCTTGGTCCGCAGCGGGACCTCCTTGATGAACAGGGTGATGAAGAACGCGATGGCCGCGAGGGCGCCGGCGATCATGAAGACGTCGGCGATGCCGTGCCCGTAGGCGCTCTCCATGAGGGTGCGGATGGGCGCCGGCAGCTTGTCCATGTCCGGAATGGTGTCCGTGGACGAGCTGGAGCCGGCCAGCGCGGCCCGGTACTGCGGGTCGAGAGCGGCGACGCCGTCCTTGACGTAGTGGGTGATCCGGTGGGCCATGACCGCGCCGAGGGCGGAGACGCCGACCGCGCCGCCGAGGGAACGGAAGAAGGTGACCGTGGAGCTGGCCGAGCCGAGGTCGCTCGGGTCGACCTGGTTCTGCGTGCACAGCACCAGGTTCTGCATCATCATGCCGATGCCTAGACCCAGCAGTGCCATGAAGATCGACATCTTCCAGTAGGCCGTGTCGTACCGGATGGTGCCGAGCAGGCCCAGTCCGGCGGTCACCAGGACGCCACCGCTGACCAGCCAGGCCTTCCAGCGGCCGGTGCGGGTGATGAACTGCCCGGAGACGGTCGAGGAGACGAACAGTCCGCCGATCATCGGGATGGTCAGCACGCCGGACATCGTCGGGGACTTGTCGCGGGCCAGCTGGAAGTACTGGCTGAAGAACACCGTGCCCGCGAACATCGCGATGCCGACGAACATCGAGGCCAGGGACGCCAGCGTGATGGTGCGGTTGCGGAACAGGCGCAGCGGGATGATCGGCTCGCTCGCCCTGGACTCGATCAGCACGAAGAGCGCGCCGAGCAGGATCGAACCGCCGACCATGCTGTACGTCTGCCACGACAGCCAGTCGTACTTGTCACCGGCGAAGGTGACCCAGACCAGCAGCAGCGAGACGGCGGCGGCGATGGCGGTGGCGCCGCCCCAGTCGACCTTGACCTCCCGCTTGACCACGGGCAGGTGCAGGGTCTTCTGCAGGACGATCAACGCGATGACGGCGAAGGGGACGCCGACGTAGAAGCACCAGCGCCAGCCCAGCCACGAGGTGTCGGTGATGACGCCGCCGAGCAGCGGGCCGCCGACGGTGGCGACGGCGAAGGTGGCGCCGAGGTAGCCGGAGTAACGGCCGCGCTCACGCGGCGAGATCATCGCGGCCATGACGATCTGGGCGAGGGCCGACAGACCGCCGACGCCGATGCCCTGGACGACACGGCAGGCGATCAGCATGCCGGAGTTCTGCGACAGGCCGGCCGCCATGGAGCCCAGGACGTAGATGACCAGGGCTATCTGGACGAGGGCCTTCTTGCTGTAGAGGTCGGCGAGCTTGCCCCACAGGGGAGTGGCCGCGGTCATCGACAGCAGGGCGGCGGTGACGACCCAGGTGTAGGCGGACTGGCCGCCGCCGAGGTCGCTGATGATGTGCGGCAGGGCGTTGGAGACGATCGTCGACGACAGGATCGCCACGAACATGCCGAGCAGCAGACCGGAGAGCGCCTCCATGATCTGCCGGTGCGTCATCGGGCCGTGCTCGGCGGAGCCTCCCCCGTGCTTGGCATGAGCCCGCACACCGGCTGGTGTGGTCGTTGCCATGGGCTTCCTTTTCTTACGTGTTCGCGGGTGTACGGGTGGTCGCTTCTAGTTCGAGTGCGGGCGGCGGCAGCCGGGGCGGCACGGCGACGCGGCTGTCGTCGAAGCTGGCGCGCAGCCGCGCCATGAGCCGCGTGAGCTGGGCGACCTCCTCGTCGCTCCAGTCGCTCAGGCAGTCGGCCAGCAGCTGTGTGGTCCGCTCGGAGAGCAGCTCCAGCTGGGCCCGGCCCTTCGGCGTCAGGTGCACGATCCGGGACCGCTTGTCCGTCGGGTCGGGGGAGCGGTCGATCCAGCCGCGCTCGGCGAGGTGGGCGACATGGCGGCTGGTGACCGACATGTCCACGGCGAGCAGCTCGGCGAGCCTGCTCATGCGCATGTCGCCGAAGCGGCCCAGCAGGGTCAGCACGGCGGCGCTGCCGCTCGGGCAGTCGGACGGCAAGATGCGCCCGAGCTCCCGCTTCACGGCGCCGAACGCGCTGAACTGACGCATCAGCTCCTCGTACTGCGCCCGCTCGGCCATGACACCTCCCGCATTCGTTGCTTAGGGCAACCATAAGAGTTGTTGGTTGCTGAAGGCAAACATATTGGGTGCCGAGCGGCATAAAAACTTGGCAAAGGCAAGTATTACGAACGTAAACGCGCAGGTGGGGCTCGTCCTTCCGGGGCCCGGCCCCCCACTTGGGCCACAACCGCGGATTCGCTAGGGTCTCGGGCTATGGCAAACCCCCAGAACCCCCAGGGCAACTACGACCCCGCCGGCAGCACCCAGATGTTCCGCGCGTTCGTGGACGAGGGGCCGCAGGGCCGACAGCAGCAGGCCGCCGCCCCGGCGGGCCCCCGCATCGGGCTCATCGTCGGCATCGTCGTCGCCGTGGCGGTCGTGGCCGCCGTGGCCTGGCTCGCCCTCATGTAAGCGGTACGACAGCTCACTTCCACCGGACGGTGACGTCCCGCGTCTCGATGTGCATGCCCAGCGGCACGCGCCAGGCGTCGACGCACACCGTCCAGGTCTTCTCCCGGCGTGCCCCGGCCCCGATCGGCGCCGGCAGCGCCACGTCCGAGGTGACGGTCCCCCAGTCGAGGCCGAGCGCGCCGATGACGTGCGTCCCGAAGGTCACCGTGCCCGAACGCACGGCGGTGCCGCCGGAGTTGGCAAAGGTCAGGGTCACGTCCTCGCACCAGCGTTTGTCGGTGGCCGCTCGGCTCGGATCGGACCAGGTCAGCACGGCGGGGCCCGCAGGACGCGAAGTCGCCCCGGGAGAGGGCGGAGCGGCGGTCGTACGGCCCGGGTCGGCCGTGTCCCGCGACGGACTGCCGCCCGCCCCGGACGCCGTGGCCGTGGTCATGGTCGTGGCGCCGGGCGAAGTCGCCTTCGCGGCAGGGGCCTTGCGGTCGGCGGTCGGCGGTGCCCCGCTCTCCCGGCGCGGTCCGTCCAGCGGGACCAGCGTCACACTCCCCGTCGGCGCCATCGCCGTGGCCGAGGGCGTGCCGCCCACCGCTCCGGTCGCGACGTAACCCCCGCTTCCGCCGCCGGCCCCGCACGCGGCCAGTGCCGCGCCGAGGCAGACGACGGCCGCCGACGCGCCGATCAGGGCGCCTCGACGGCCGGATGTCCACGTCGACCCAGGAGTCCCACGAAGCATCGCGCCATGGTGGCTGACGCTCCGTCAAAGAGGAACCCCCGCGGGAGGATCAGTCCGAGATGAGGCCCTCGCGCAGCTGGGCCAGCGTCCGGGTCAGCAGCCGGGAGACGTGCATCTGGGAGATGCCGACCTCCTCGCCGATCTGCGACTGGGTCATGTTCGCGAAGAAACGGAGCATGATGATCTGCCGCTCACGGGGCGGAAGTTTGGCCAGCAGCGGCTTGAGCGACTCGCGGTACTCGACGCCCTCCAGCGCGCTGTCCTCGTAGCCGAGCCGGTCGGCCAGCGAGCCCTCGCCGCCGTCGTCCTCCGGGGCCGGCGAGTCCAGCGAGGACGCGGTGTAGGCGTTGCCCACCGCCAGGCCGTCGACCACGTCCTCCTCGGACACGCCCAGCACGGCGGCCAGTTCGGGCACGGTCGGGGAGCGGTCCAGCTTCTGCGAGAGCTCGTCGCTGGCCTTGGTGAGGGCCAGGCGCAGCTCCTGCAGACGGCGCGGGACGCGCACCGACCACGAGGTGTCGCGGAAGAACCGCTTGATCTCGCCGACGACCGTCGGCATCGCGAAAGTCGGGAACTCCACGCCCCGTTCGCAGTCGAAGCGGTCGATCGCCTTGATCAGGCCGATGGTGCCGACCTGGACGATGTCCTCCATCGGCTCGTTGCGGGAGCGGAAGCGGGCCGCCGCGTACCGCACGAGCGGGAGGTTGAGCTCGATGAGCGTGTCCCGGACGTAGGCGCGCTCGGGGCTGTTCTCGTCCAGGGCGGCGAGCCGCAGGAACAGGGAGCGGGACAGGGTGCGGGTGTCGATGGACTCGGACGAGGCCGGGAGAGCCGGAGCCGGCAGGGCCTCCAGAACCGGGACGTCGTCGAGCACGGCGTCGGGCGCGGACTCGCTCTTCGTGAGCGTGAGCACCTTCGAGCTGCCCTGTTCTGCGGACATGCCACCCCCTCTGGGTCGCGGGACGGTCGCGGCCGACCCCCGCCTCGTGGCGAGGAGTTCAGCCTTCACCTGAATACCGGAGCCGAAGCCACGGCAAACGCTCTGCAGGAAGAATGTCACATGTCGGCAACACGCTGTAGTGACATGTCGACAGAACAGATGCGAATCGGCCCTGGAAAGAGGGGGTCTGAGCGTTTTTCTGCGCAGAACTGTCGGGAAGAGCGCCGATGAGCGATTCGCTCGCGCCGGTTACGGCTCGATCCTGCATGCGAACTGCGATGATCCGCCGTGTTCTCGCGTGTGCTCCCGTGCGCCTCTTATGCCTCGATCCGATTCGCGGAACGCAGCCGCTGGAAACTACGCGCGAGTAGCCGCGAGACGTGCATCTGAGAGACGCCGAGTTCCGCGCTGATCTGTGACTGGGTGAGATTGCTGTAGTAGCGCAGCAGAAGGATTCGCTGTTCGCGTTCCGGGAGCTGGACGAGGAGATGGCGGACCAGGTCGCGGTGCTCCACGCCGTCCAGCGCCGGGTCCTCGTAGCCGAGCCGGTCCAGCAGTCCCGGCAGCCCGTCGCCCTCCTGGGCGGCCTCCAGCGAGGTCGCGTGGTAGGAGCGGCCGGCCTCGATGCAGGACAGCACCTCGTCCTCGGAGATCCGCAGCCGCTCGGCGATCTCCGCGGTGGTCGGGGTGCGCCCGAAGGAGGTCGTCAGGTCCTCGGTGGCGCTGCTGACCTGCACCCACAGCTCGTGCAGCCGGCGCGGTACGTGGACCGTCCGTACGTTGTCCCGGAAGTACCGCTTGATCTCGCCGATGACCGTCGGCATCGCGAAGGTCGGGAACTGCACGCCGCGGTCCGGGTCGAAGCGGTCGATGGCGTTGATGAGCCCGATGGTGCCGACCTGGACCACGTCCTCCATCGGCTCGTTGCGGGAGCGGAAGCGGGCGGCCGCGTAGCGCACGAGCGGGAGGTTGGCCTCGATCAGCGCCCCGCGCACCCGGTTGTGCTCGGGCGTGCCCGGGCTGAGTTCCTTGAGCTCGGCGAAGAGCACCTGGGTGAGGGCCCGGGTGTCGGCGCCGCGGCTGCGCTGCGGAGCGGCCGGCGCTACTTCCGTGACCTCCTGGGGAGGCGCAGTACTGGCCGACACGGTCAACGCCACCTCTTCAAACGGTCTTCATCGGTCAACTCATCCATCAAAAGCGGTCATAGCATCACAAGACATGTGCACTGTGTGCAAGCACCGCATAACTCCGTGTTATCCCGTGTTGACGCGCGGAAGCCCCCCGCCGTACCGGCGGAGGGCTCCGTATGAGGGTGGCTCGCTGGGCCTACCGGCTCAGTACTCGTAGTCGGCGATCACCCAGGTGGCGAACTCCCTCCACAGGGCCGTGCCGGCCTGGTGGTCGGGGTGCTCCACGTAGCGGCGCAGCGCGTCCGGGTCGTCGAAGCCGGAGTTGATGGCGAAGTCGTAGGCGATGGGCCGGTCGCTGAGGTTCCAGCCCAGCTCCCAGAAGCGGATCTCGGGGATCTTCCCCTCCAGCGAGCGGAAGGCCTCGACGCCCGCCACGACGCGCGGGTCGTCGCGCTCGACGCCCTCGTCGAGCTTGAAGAGGACGAGGTGGCGGATCATGTGCGCTCCTGAGTCGTGCCGATCGGTCACTTGGCGCCGTCGGCGAGCCAGGTGAAGAAGTCACCGATGGCCTTGGCGGCGTCCGAGATGCCCTCGAACGCTATCTGGACGTAGTCGGCGGCCTTGGCCGGGTCCGTGATGATCACGTAGAGCGCGAAGACCACGAGCACATAGACGGCGATCTTCTTCGCGTTCACCGCCATCGCGGCCTCCCCTGTGACTGATGTGCTGCTAGGGACCCCTGTTGCCGCCGGTGAGTGTAACTTCACACGGACTTTAAGGACCAACGGCCCGCATGCCCGGGGCCTTTGCCGGATCCGCGCGGCCCCCGCGAGGAGCAGGATGGAATCGAGCCCGAAGGATCTGGCAGGAATCCCGGGCTCGGGACCGAACCCCACTGCGGGGTGCGCACCGCCGCTCTCCCCCGTCGGCGCAGCGCACTTGAGGGTCCGGTCCCCGCCGGGGGAGACGGCTCATCCCTCGAAGCCGTCTCCCCCGTCCTGCGATCGGCCTCCGGACGCACAAAGGGCCCCGTCTTTCGACGGGGCCCTTCTCAAGCGGTAGCGGAGGGATTTGAACCCTCGGTGACTTGCGCCACACTCGCTTTCGAGGCGAGCTCCTTCGGCCGCTCGGACACGCTACCGAGGGAGACCTTACAGCACAGTGGCCCGTGCTTTGAAATCGATATTCGGGGGCTCTCAGCGGGCCCGGAAGAAGTCGGTGAGCAGCCTGGCGCACTCCTCGCCGAGCACGCCCTCGATCACCTCGGGGCGGTGGTTGAGCCGGCGGTCGCGGACGACGTCCCAGACGGAACCGGCCGCGCCGGCCTTCTCGTCACGGGCGCCGTAGACGACCCGGTCCACGCGGGACTGCACGATCGCGCCCGCGCACATCGTGCACGGCTCCAGGGTGACGACGAGCGTGCAGCCGGACAGCCGCCACTGGCCGAGGCCGGCGGCGGCCCGCCGGATCGCCAGGACCTCGGCGTGCGCGGTCGGGTCCGCCGTGGCCTCGCGTTCGTTGTGCCCGCCGCCGATCACCGTCGTGCCGTCCGGGCCCAGCACGACCGCGCCCACGGGGACGTCGGCGCCGGCCCGCCCGGCCTCGTCCAGGGCGAGCCGCATCGCGGCCCGCCAACGGTCACGTACGGGGTCGGTCGCCGTCAGCGGACGGTCTCCAGGACCTCCGAGGCTCCCAGGGCCTCGGCGATGGTGGTCAGGGCGTCCTCGTCCAGGGAGCGCAGCTCCTTGGCGCCGACGCCGAGGTCGTCGAGGATCTCGACGTCGCCGACGGGGCTGTGCGGCACCGCCTCGGCGGACCCGCTCACCTCGTCTGCGTCGTCGTCCTCGTCCTCGCCGTCCTCGGTCCCGTCGAGATCGAGGGCGTCGAGGTCGGGGCCGTCGTCGCCGGGCTCCCTCCCGAGCAGTTCGTCGGTGAGCAGGATCTCGCCGTAACTGCTGCGGGCAGCGGCGGCGGCGTCCGAGACGTAGATACGGGGGTCGTCCTCGCCGTCGATGCGGACGACGCCGAACCAGGCGTCCTCCTGCTCGATCAGCACGAGCACCGTGTCGTCCTCGGCCGCGGCTTCGCGGGCGAGGTCGGCCAGATCCGACAGCGTCTCCACATTGTCGAGGAGTTCTGTGTCGCTCGCTTCCCACCCGTCTTCGGTGCGCGCGAGCAGTGCGGCGAAGTACACCGTGACTCTCCCACTGGTCATAGGTGTGCCGGTTGGGGGTCCCCCCGGCGGAGGTTCGGGCGGGGAGAGCTCGGCTCCGAGCCCCGCCCACTCGGAATCGTGGCAGAAACAAGACGCTCAGGGGACGTCTTCGGCTCCCTGTGTCCGCTCGTTTTGATCGACCACCAGCGGGATCGTACGCGGCAATCGTGAGGCGCATGCACCCGGTTGCCCCACTCGGCTCCGGCGACGGCCCCCGGTCACCAGCGGAACGTCCGCATGCGCATGGCGTGCCGCAAGCGGGCGGCCTTGGCGCGCCGGGGCTGCACCCGGTCCCGGAGCTCGCGGGCCTCGGCGAGCTCGCGCAGGAACCGGGCCCTGCGCCGCCTGCGCTCGGTGTCGGTCTCCTGCTGTGACGTGTCCGCTCGGGACTCAGGCTCAGGCATTGGTTCACCACCCCGTTTACGTCCCTCCCACTTTCCCTCCGATGGGCGGTTTGATGCCAGAGCGAGCGTTCCCCGGGCGCGGTTACTGTTAGGCCATGCGTCTCCACGTCGTCGACCACCCCCTGGTCGCCCACAAGCTCACCACCCTGCGCGACCAGCGCACCGACTCCGCGACCTTCCGCCGTCTCGCCGACGAGCTGGTCACCCTGCTCGCCTACGAGGCCACGCGCGACGTGCGCACCGAGGCGATCGACATCCAGACGCCGGTCGCCCGGACCACCGGCGTCAAGCTCTCCCGTCCGCGTCCGCTGGTCGTCCCCATCCTGCGGGCGGGCCTCGGCATGCTGGACGGCATGGTCCGGCTGCTGCCGACCGCCGAGGTGGGCTTCCTGGGGATGATCCGCAACGAGGAGACCCTGCAGGCCTCGACGTACGCCTCGCGGATGCCGGAAGACCTCTCCGGACGCCAGGTCTACGTCCTCGACCCGATGCTGGCGACGGGCGGGACGCTGGTCGCGGCCATCCAGGAGCTGATCAAGCGCGGTGCCGACGACGTGACCGCGGTCGTGCTGCTGGCGGCCCCCGAGGGCGTCGAGCTCATGGAGCGGGAGCTGGCTGGCACGCCGGTGACGGTGGTGACGGCGGCGATCGACGACCACCTGAACGAGCACGGCTACATCGTGCCGGGCCTGGGCGACGCGGGAGACCGCCTCTATGGCGCCGCCGAATAGCGGCTGCCCGCAACGCAGTCAGGGGTGCGGGGAACTGCGCGACCGGCCACGTCAGGCCGGTGGCCGCCGCACCACCGCACCACCGCACCCCTACGGCGCGTAGGCGTCTCAGCAGTTCTTCTTCGAAGACGTGGGCGCCGGCACCGGCTTGCCCAGCGCGGCCAGCGCCTTGGCCGCGTCCGCCTGCTTCGTGAGCGACGTGAATCCCGTGCCGATGATCAGATCGACGTCGGCTCCCTTGCGGGAGGCGTCCGTGCGGCGCTCGGCGCCGGCCAGCTGGGTCCCCAGCACGGGCAGCGAGGTGTTCAGGGACGACGCCGGGCCCAGCAGTATCCCGGTGCCCTTGACCTTCTTGTCGAACTCCTTGGCCGCGTTGCCCACGTCGCCGATCTTGAAGCCGCGCTTCTTGAGCTCGTCCGCGGTGTCCTTGGCCAGCCCGCCGCGCGGGGTGGCGTTGTAGACGTTCACGGTGATCTGTGCGGGCTTCGGCACCTTCGCGGCGGCCGCGGCGGACGCGCTTGCGCTCACCCGCGTGGAGCAGTCCGCCTTGGGGCCGGCCGCCGAGGCCTTCTTGCCGCCGCCGGTGAAGACGTCGACGAGCTGGAGCGTGCCCCAGCCGAGCACGCCGAGCGTGACGACGGAGGCCGTGGCGGCGAGCACGAGCCTGCCGCGCCTCCGGCGAGGGCGCATCCGGGGGTACTTGTCTCCCTTGATCCGGTACTTACCACCCATGCCGGGGGGAGTCAGCATGCTCATGAGCGCAGCGTAGTGCGCCTGAGCGGCGATGCCTACTAGATGATCATTCGACGCCGCGCAGGTGAACCCGAAAGGGCCAAGCCTTTACCGACCGTCCTCGATCCCGGGCGTGTCAGTCCAGTTCCAGCACGCGCGCGTGCAGCACCTGGCGCTGCTGCAGCGCCGCCCGCACCGCGCGGTGCAGGCCGTCCTCCAGGTAGAGGTCGCCCTGCCACTTGACGACGTGGGCGAACAGGTCGCCGTAGAAGGTCGAGTCCTCGGCCAGGAGCGTTTCCAGGTCGAGCTGTCCCTTGGTCGTCACGAGCTGATCGAGGCGGACCGGGCGCGGCGCGACGTCCGCCCACTGCCGGGTGCTTTCCCGGCCGTGGTCGGGGTACGGCCGGCCGTTTCCGATGCGCTTGAAGATCACACGGAAAGCCTACCGGTCAAGACCTTCCGGGCGCAGCCATGGAGACGGAGTGCGACGCTGGAAAAGATGCCGCAAAACGGGCCGAACCGGGAACAGAGGGTCTGACATGAGCGATCGAGAGACCATGCCACCGGCAACCGCCTCCGAGGCTCCGGGAAGCGCCCGCGCCTTGCCGCGAGAGGCTCTGGAGATCGCCTCCGGGTACGCCTTCACCGGCCCGGCCCTGGATCTGGGCGCCCTGATGTGGGGCGGGGAGTGCCTGCCGGACGCGCAGATCCGCATCCCGCTGACCGTGCTCAACCGCCACGGCCTGGTCGCGGGCGCCACCGGCACCGGAAAGACCAAGACGCTCCAGCTGGTCGCCGAGCAGCTGTCGGCGCAGGGCGTCCCGGTCTTCCTCGCCGACATCAAGGGCGACCTGTCCGGGATCTCGGCCGCCGGGCAGCCGAACGACAAGGTCGGGGCGCGGGCCGCGGAGGTCCACCAGGAGTGGACGCCCACCGGCTTCCCCGCCGAGTTCTACGCCCTGGGCGGGATCGGGCACGGCATCCCGGTCCGGGCCACGGTCACCAGCTTCGGCCCGGTGCTGCTCGCCAAGGTGCTCCAGCTCAACCAGACCCAGGAGCAGTCCCTCGGCCTGATCTTCCACTACGCCGACCACAAGGGCCTGGACCTGGTCGACCTGAAGGACCTGCGCGCGGTCGTCGCCTTCCTCACCTCCGACGAGGGCAGGGCGGAGCTCAAGGGCATCGGCGGACTGTCGGCCGCCACGGCCGGCGTCATCCTGCGTTCGCTGACCGCCTTCGAGGCGCAGGGGATGGCCGACTTCTTCGGGGAGCCGGAGTTCGACACCGGCGAGTTCCTGCGCACCGCGGCCGACGGGCGGGGCATCGTCTCCGTCCTCGAACTGGCCGCCGTACAGGACCGTCCGCAGCTGTTCTCGACCTTCCTGATGTGGCTGCTCGCCGACCTCTTCCACGACCTGCCGGAGGTCGGGGACGTGGAGAAGCCGGGCCTGGTGTTCTTCTTCGACGAGGCGCACCTGCTCTTCGACGACGCCTCCAAGGCGTTCCTCGACGCGATCACGCAGACCGTCCGGCTGATTCGCTCGAAAGGAGTCGGCGTCTTCTTCGTCACCCAGACCCCGAAGGACGTACCGTCCGACGTCCTAGCCCAGCTCGGCAACCGTGTCCAGCACGCCCTGCGGGCGTTCACGCCGGACGACCACAAGGCCCTCAAGGCGACGGTGAAGACCTTCCCGAACAGTGCCTACGACCTGGAGGAGCTGCTCACGGGCCTGGGGACCGGCGAGGCCGTGGTCACCGTGCTCGGCGAGAAGGGCGCCCCGACGCCGGTGGCCGCCACCCGGCTGCGCGCGCCCGAGTCGCTGATGGGACCGGTCGAGGGCCCCGACCTGGACGCCGCGGTGCGTTCCTCGCCGCTGTACGGGCGTTACGCACAGGCTGTGGACAGGGAATCGGCGTACGAGAAGCTGACCTCGGACCGGCCCGCCGGGGCCAAGGGGCCCGACGAGATGAAGGACGCCGCCAGGGCGCCGATGGCGAAGCCGCGGCCGGGCGTGGTCGAACAGGTCGTCGGCAGCGGCATGTTCAAGTCCCTGGCCCGGTCGGTCGGTACGCAGATCGGCCGCGAGATCACCCGCTCGCTCTTCGGCACGGCACGGCGGAGGCGGTAGCCCGCCTCCGCCGACCGGTCAGCGGCCCCGTTCCTCCTGGGGCCGCTTCGGCTGCGGTTTCCGCGCGTCCGGCTTCGGCGCGCTGCGGGCGGCCTCGGCGCGCAGCAGGGCGCGGAGGATCGCGTACGGGTCGTTGGGCATGACTGACTTCCTCGCGTCGTGACTGACCTTGCGTGGGGGCGGGGTCTGTCAGCAGCGCAGGACCACGGTGCGCAGGAGAAGCGGGGCGCGCGCCGGGAGGCTCCCGGAGGGCGCCGCGGGCCCGTCGGGTGCCGGGGGCGACAGCGGCGCCGGCCGCGGGGGCACGGCCGGGCGCTGGACCGAGCGGAGGAGGGGAGGCAGCGCCGCCGCCTCCATGACGTCGTACTCGACGCTCACGGCCTGCGGCTCCGCGGACGGCACCGGGCAGGCCTCCTGGGGGACCAGGAGCGCGAGCAGCAGCACGAGGGCCCGCAGCCAGGAGCGGCAGCGCGGGCGGCTTCGTGCGGTGGTCACGGGGATCCTCTCCCCCCGACCCGCCCGCTGTTCAGCACGCCGGGTGCCGGATACGCCCGTTCGGAGCACAAGGCGCGGCCGGAGCGTGCGCGGCACCTGTCGGGCGCGGCCCGGGATGCGGATACGATCCCGGCGACGAAGGCGAGGGCGCCGAGGAAGATCTGCCGGCCGCTGGCCGGCATCTCGTTGTCGGAGGCCCCGGCCAGGGTCTGGGGATCCCGCGGATGAGCCGGCCGATGCCGATCCACAGGGCGAGCAGCAGGATCGACCGCAGGGCCGGCCCCCGTCGCGTCGACTTCCCTCCCGGATCCCGCTGGGCTCGGCCGCGACGCACCGTCTCCTGCGGCCGACCTGATCCAAGCGGCAGGCCCTACCCCTGCTTCTTGGCCGCCTTCGCCGCCGCCTTCATCTCCTGCTTGTGTGCGCGGACCCTGGCCAGGGAATCCGGGCCGGTGATGTCGGCGACCGAGCGGAAGGACTCCGCCTCGCCGTAGGATCCGGCGGCCTCCTGCCACCCCTCGGGCCGCACGCCCAGCTGCTTGCCGAGCAGCGCCAGGAAGATCTGCGCCTTCTGCCTGCCGAAGCCGGGCAGCTCCTGCAGGCGGCGCAGCAGCTCGCGGCCGTCGGGGACGCCCTTCCAGACGAGCTCGGCGTTGCCGTCGTAGTGCTCGACGAGGTACTGGCACAGCTGCTGGATCCGCTTGGCCATGGAGCCCGGGTAACGGTGCACGGCCGGCTTCTCGGAGAGCAGCGCGACGAACGCCTCCGGGTCCTGCGCGGCGATCTCGTGCGCGTCCAGGTCGTCGGCGCCGAGCCGGTCGGCGATGGTGCGGGGTCCCTTGAACGCCCACTCCATCGGGACCTGCTGGTCCAGCAGCATGCCGACCAGCGCGGCGAGCGGGGAGCGCCCGAGGAGTTCGTCGGCCTCGGGGTCCTGGGCGAGGTGAAGGGTGACGTCCATGACCCCGATCATGCCTCCGTGGCGGTCAGAGCTCCACGTGAGTGCCCGCGAGCGCCGCCCCGAAGTAGCCCTTGACGCCGTGGACGGTGATGCCCGCGCTCTTGCCGCAGATGTTGACCGAACCGCTCAGGACGGGGCCGGCGGAGGAACCGCGGGCGATCCACACGCAGCCGTCGCTGTTCTCGGTGGGCGCTCCCACGACGGTTTCCAGCTTGCCGTCCTTGTTCAGGTCCGTGAGGTGGACGGCCGTGCCGAACCAGTCGCCGGTCTCGGCGGTCCCGGGCACACCGGCCGTGTCCTGGGTGTAGCCGGCCGCCCCGGCGGTGGTCAGGCCGGAGGCGGAACCGCGCAGCAGGACCGCGGTGCCGGCCGCCGCGTGGGTGCCGACGCCCTCGCCGGGGGAGCCGACCAGGACGTCGGCGTACTTGTCGCCGTCGACGTCCCCGATGCTGATCGACTGGCCGAACATGTCGCCGTCCTCGGCGGTGCCGGGCACGCCCGCGGTGTCCTGCTGGAAGACCTTCGGCTTCTGGTCCGCGGTGATGCCCTGCGCGCTGCCGTACAGGACCTGGATCTCGCCGCCGCGGTGCGCCCAGCCGACCGGGCCGCCGGACATGGAGTCGTCGGTGGAGACGCCGGTGACGAGGTCGCCGTAGCCGTCGCCGTTGATGTCGCCGACGACGCCCGCGTGGCCGTCGGCGTAGGGGAGTTCGGTGTGGACCGAGGTCGGGTTGGGCTCTCCGGGCTTTCCGCCGTGCTGGAGGTAGACAGGGCCGCGCAGGTCGCCGTCGGTGGGCCCGGGCAGCCAGAACTGCTCGGCCTTCCCGTCGCCGTCGACGTCGCCCATCACGACGCCGCGGGTCTCGCCGTAGAACGTGTCCCGGACGGTCTGGGCGGCCTTCCCGGTGCGCGTGAAGGGGCCGGTGTACGTGGCACCCTCGCAGTCCGAGCCGACGCTCAGCTCGGGTGCGCCGTCGCCGTTCATGTCGCCCGTGGCCAGGGACAGTCCGAAGCGGCAGTACGACCTGCCCTCCCCGTAGCCGGAGGGGACCGGGATGCTGCTGCCGCCCGCGAGCCCGTTCGGCCCGCCCCAGACGACGGTCACCGAGCCGCGCGAGTAGTCGCTGCCGACGGTCTCGTGGGGCGCGCCGACGATCAGGTCGGCGTATCCGTCGCGGTCCAGGTCGGCGCTGGTGACGGTGGCGCCGAAGTTGTCGGCGTCCTCCGGGCTGCCGGGGACACCGGTCGTCGCCTGGTTGACCACGGTCCGCCGGGTGCTGCTCACCGACGACGCCGAGCCGTACAGCACGACGACCGAACCGGCCTCGTCCACGCTGCCGTTGGACGCGTTGGGTGCCCCGACCGCCAGGTCCCGGTACCCGTCGCCGTTGAAGTCGTCCTGCACGGCCGCCGTGTTGGCGCCCTTGTAGGGGGCCGTGGCGGACGCCGTGACCGGGGTGAGCGTGACGGCGGCGGACGCGGTGAGCACGGTCGCCACCAGGGCTGCTCTGCGCAACGGGACTCCTCGACTGAGTCTGGCCAGGGCTCTGCCCGGGCAACGGACGTCCCACTGGACACACAAGGCACACGAATGGTTGTACGGCCGGCGAGGACGACCCAACTCGCTCTTCCGGAGGGGGAGTAGCGTGCGGCAGGTGAGCCAGCCGAAGCCGGCGACGCCGGTGACCCCGGAAGCCCTGATCGCGCACTACGCACTGGAGCCCATCCCCCGCGAGGGCGGCCTGTTCCGCGCCACCTGGGCGGGGCCCGAACGGGCCGACGGACGACCCGAGGGCACGGCGATCGTCGCCCTGCTGACCCCCGGCGACCACTCCGCCCTGCACCGCCTGCCGACCGACGAGATCTGGCACTTCTACCTCGGCGACCCGCTCGAACTGCTGCTCCTCGCGCCCGACGGCACCTCGTCCACGGCCGTCCTCGGCCCGGACGTCCTGGGCGGCCAGCACCCCCAGCTGACCGTGCCCGCCGGCACCTGGATGGGCGGCCGGACGCTGGGCGCGTGGACGTTCTTCGGCTGCACGATGGCCCCCGGCTTCACCTACGAGGGGTACGAGCACGGCGACGCGGGCCGACTGACGGCGCGGTATCCCGACCGGGCGGCCCAGATCCTGGAACTGTCCCGCCCATGAGCCTCCTCGAAGGACAGGTCGCCCTGGTCACCGGCGCGGGCGGCGGCATCGGCCGCGGCATCGCGCTGAGGTTCGCCGAGGAGGGGGCCGCGGTCGCCGTCCACTGCCGTACGGCCGTGGAGGCGGCGCGTGAGGTGGCCGACCGGATCGGGCGGTCGGGCGGTCGGGCCGTCGTGGTGCGGGGCGACCTCACCGACGAGGACGTGTGCCGCCGGGTGGTGGGCGAGGCGGCCGAGTGGGGCGGCCGGCTGGACGCCCTGGTCAACAACGCGGGGGTGCAGCCCGTCCAGGAGCTGCCCGGGATGACGGCGGGCGAGTGGCGTGCGGTCGTGGACGCCAACCTGTCGAGTGTCTTCGCGTGCACGCAGGCCGCGGCGGAGGTCATGCGGGCGGGCGGTGGCGGTTCGGTCACCCACATCGCGTCCATCGAGGGACGGCAGCCGGCCCCCGCGCACGCCCACTACAGCGCCTCCAAGGCGGCCGTCGTCATGCACGCGCGGTCGGCGGCCCTGGAGTACGGGGCGTACGGCATCCGCGTCAACACCGTCTCGCCCGGGCTGATCGACCGGGAGGGGCTGGCCGAGGCCTGGCCCGAGGGGGTGGCGCGCTGGCGGGCGGCGGTACCGCTCGGGCGGCTGGGACGGCCGGAGGACGTGGGGGACGCCTGCGTGTTCCTCGCCTCACGGCTGGCGTCCTGGGTCACGGGACACGACCTGGTGACGGACGGCGGGGTGTCGGCGCGGCCGACGTGGTGAGGGTGCTGAGCACACGGCGGTTTCCGTCCGTACGTAACCGGAAGGCGGCGAGTCCGACGACGGAGAGACGACGTGAGGTGTGAGGGTGCGCGCGGCGGACGGCGGCTGCGGGGAACCGGCGGGCGCACGGGAGCGCGGGGAACGCTGCTGCTGGGCGCCCTGCTGGTACTGCTGGTCCTCGGCGGAGCCGGCCCGGCGTCGGCCCACGCGGCCCTGAAGTCCACCGACCCCGAGGACGGAAGCGTCCTGAAGTCGGCGCCCCGCCGGATCACGCTGACCTTCACCGAGTCCGTCGGCCTGCTCGACGACTCCTTCCGCGTCCTGGACCCCCACAACAAGCGCGTCCCCACGGGGCGGGCCGAGCACGGGCCCGGCGGCTCGGACACCGCCCGCGTGACGCTCCCCGCCGACCTCGCGCGCGGTACGTACGTGGTGGCCTGGCGGGCGGTGTCGGCGGACAGCCACCCGGTGTCGGGCGCGTTCACCTTCTCGGTCGGCAAACCCTCGGCGACGGTCGCCAGGGTGGACTCCGGCCCGGTCGAGAACCCGGCCACCGCCGGCCTGTACAACATCGCCCGCTATCTCGCCTACCTGGCCGCGGCCCTGCTCGTCGGCACCGCGGCCTTCGTCGTCCTGTGCCGCCCGGCGGACCCCGCCCCCCTGCGCAAACCCCTGGTGACGGGCTGGTGGACCCTGCTGGGCACCAGCCTGTTCCTGCTGGCCCTCCGCGCCCCGTACGAGGCCGGGGCGGGCCCGGCGGCGGCCTTCGACGCCGGGGCGCTCACCCGGACCCTGATGGGCCGGCCGGGGCTGGCGCTGCTGGTCCGGCTGGCGCTGCTGCTGATCGTCGCCGGTGTCTTCGTGTCACTCCGCAAACGTCCGGCGTGGTCGTGGCTGTCGGCGGCGAGGGGCGGGGACGGTGCGCCCGGGGCAAGGGCTCCGCACCCGGCTTCCGAGGCCACCCCGGGCCCGTCGGAGGCCCAGGAGGCGCCGCACGAGACCGACGGGGGTCCACCGGCCGCCGAGGACGCGGGACCGGCCGACGCGCAGAACGGCCCGTACGAGGGCGAACGGCGTCCCTCCGTCCTGGCGGACGCCCGGCGGGCGAACGCCGGGCCTGAGGCCGCTCGCGGGGCCACGTCGCGCCCCGTTCCGAGCTCCGCCCGCCTGCCCCTCGCCGCGCTCACCACCATGCCCCTCGCCGCCCTCACCGTCCTGGCCGTCGCGCTCGCGCTGACCTGGGCCGCCGCCGAGCACGCCTCGGCCGGCATCCAGGTGCCCCTGGCCATGGCGTCCTCGGTGCTGCATCTGCTGGCCATGGCCGTCTGGCTGGGCGGCCTCACGGCGCTGCTGGTCCTGCTGCACCGCACCGAGCTCGCTCCGGCCGCGGTGGCCCGCTTCTCCCGTCTCGCCCCGGCCTGTGTGACCGTCCTGGTGGTCACCGGCGTCTACCAGTCCTGGCGCGGCCTCGGCTCCCTGAACGCGCTCACGGGGACGACGTACGGTCGTCTGCTGCTCGCCAAACTGGCCGCCGTCGTGCTGCTGCTGGCCCTGGCGTGGCTCTCCCGGCAGTGGACGGCGCGGCTCGTCAGGGAGCCGGCCGGGGCGGTCGTACGGGAACGGGTGCCGGAGCCGGTCGGCGGCGGTCCGTCGCTGCCCGCGTCGGACGACCTCGCCGAAGGCCGCCTCCCGGCGCAACCGTCCGCCGGGGACCCGTCGGCGCGGCCCCCCGCCGGTCCGGCGGAGTCCGCCGCCCACCGCCGGGGACTGCGCCGCTCCGTCCTCGCCGAAGTCACCGTGGGCGTGGTCGTGCTGGTGGTCACCACGGTGCTCACCGGCACCCTGCCGGGCCGGGCCGCCGCGGAGGCGCAGCAGGCGCCGGCGACGGCCGGCGGGCTGCCGGCCACGTCCGTGATCATGATCCCGTTCGATGTCGGCACCCCCGGCGGCCAGGGCAAGGTGCAGATCACCCTCGACCCCGCACGGGTCGGCGACAACTCCGTGCAGGCGGTCGTCTTCGGTCCCGACGGCGGCATCTCCACCGTCCCCGAACTGCGGCTCTCCCTCACGCTCCCCGCCCAGAGGATCGGCCCGGTCGACGCGCGGCTGAAGAACCTCGGCGGCTACTGGGGGACGAACTCCCTGACCCTCCCCATCGCCGGAACCTGGACCCTGAAGGCCACGGTCAGGACCTCCGACATCGACCAGGTCACCGTCTCCAGGACCGTGCGGATCCTCGGCTGATCCCTGTCGGACCCTCGTCGGACTCCGGTCGGACCCCGGTGCAAAACCGGCAATTACCCCCATCTCGCGGCGACTCTGTCCGACCACCCGGACGAGATCGATCAAAAACGTGTCGGTCACGTTTCCACAAAGCTCTTGGGCAGCTATTGACCCATGAGCGGACATGACGCTGTTATTACCGCCACGATGTTCGGTCGAGTTGATTTCTGGTCGGTTTCGACTTGTTTCGACATGGCGCAGTTGTGGCCGAACCCTGCCTTCAGGAGCCGTACATGGACCTCTCCCCCTCGGGTCTCTCTCTTCCCTCCACCAGCCGGCGCAGTGTGCTGCGCGGCGTGGGCGGTGCCGCGCTGCTCGCGGGTGCCGGTATTCCGCTGCTGAGCGCGTGTGGCAGCAGCAGCAGCGGGTCGGATTCCAAGACCGTCAGCGTCGGTTCCAACGACTCGGATGCGGTGCCGAAGAAGGCGTACGCGGCCGTCTACGACGCCTTCAAGAAGCAGTCGGGCATCACGGTCGACGTCAACACCAAGGACCACAACACCTTCCAGGAGCAGATCAACTCCTACCTCCAGGGCACGCCGGACGACGTGTTCAAGTGGTTCGCGGGCTACCGGATGCAGTTCTTCGCCAAGAAGGGCCTCGCCTCCCCGATCGACGACGTGTGGGACAAGATCGGGGGCAACTTCCCCGACGCCATGAAGAAGCTCAGCAAGGGCGAGGACGGCAAGTACTACTTCGTGCCGATGACCACGTACCCGTGGGCGATCTTCTACCGCAAGAGCGTCTTCCAGGCGAAGGGCTACCAGGTCCCCACCACGTGGGACGAGTTGGTCGCCCTGTGCAAGAAGATGAAGAAGGACGGCCTGGTCCCGATCGCCTTCGGTGACAAGGACGCCTGGCCGGCGATGGGCACCTTCGACCAGATCAACTTCCGCCTGAACGGCTACGACTTCCACGTCGAGCTGATGGCGGGCAAGGCCGCCTGGACCGACGCCAAGGTCAAGGCCGTCTTCGACCACTGGGCCGAGCTGCTGCCCTACCACCAGGACGGCTTCATGGGCCGCACCTGGCAGGACGCCGCCCAGACCCTGGTGTCGAAGAAGGCCGGCATGTACCTGCTTGGCACCTTCGTGGCCCAGCAGTTCACCAACAAGGCCGACCTCGACGACCTGGACTTCTTCGCCTTCCCGGAGATCAACTCCGCCCACGGGCAGGACACCGTGGAGGCACCCACCGACGGCTTCATGGTCTCCAAGGCGCCCAAGAACAAGGCGGGCATGCTCAAGCTGATGGAGTACCTGGGCACCCCGGGCGCGGAGGAGCTCTACCTCAAGGGCGACCCGAGCGTGGTGGCCGCCTCCAACAAGGCCTCCACCGCCTCCTACTCGCCGCTGCAGAAGAAGGCGTTCGAGATGATCTCCAACGCCAAGAGCCTGACGCAGTTCATGGACCGCGACTCCCGGCCGGACTTCACCTCCACGGTGATGCAGCCCTCGCTGCAGAAGTTCCTGCAGAACCCCAAGGGCGTCGACAGCCTGCTGGCCTCGATCGAACGCCAGAAGAAGACGATCTTCGCGTCCTGATGAGCGCCGACATCACCACCACGAGCCCGGAGACGGCCCCCCAGCCGTCTCCGGGCCCCGCGCCTGTCGACAAGCGGGTCCCGCGGGGCCACAAGCGCCTGCTGACCCGCCGCGACCGCGTCACGCTCGCCTTCATGGCGGGCGTGCCGACGGTCCTCCACGTGGCCCTGGTCTGGGTCACCGCCATCGCGTCGATCTTCCTGGCCTTCACCAGCTGGGACGGCATCGGCTTCGACTCCATCAAATGGGTGGGCCTCGACAACTTCAAACAACTCTTCAGCGACAACCCGCAGTTCTGGCCCGCGGTCGAGCACAACATCATCTGGTTCGTCGTGCTCATCCTCATCCCCACGCCGATGGGCCTGTTCCTGGCCGTCCAGCTGGACAAGAAGATCCGCTTCTCCCGGGTCTACCAGACCGCCTACTTCCTGCCGGTCGTGGTCTCCCTCGCGGTCACCGGCTTCGTGTGGCAGCTGGTCTACAACCCCGACACCGGCCTGATCAACAGCCTCATCGGGGCCAACAAGCCCGGCCACTACATCGACTGGATCGGCGACCCGCACCTGAACCTGTGGGCCGTGCTGGTCGCCGCGTCCTGGCGGCACACCGGCTACATGATGATCCTCTACCTCGCCGGCCTGAAGGGCGTCGACCCCTCCCTGCGCGAGGCCTCCTCCCTTGACGGGGCGAACGAGTGGCAGACGTTCAAGAACGTCATCTTCCCCACGCTGCGCCCCACCAACACCGTCGTCCTGGTGGTCACGATCATCGAGGCGCTGCGCGCCTTCGACCTGGTCTTCGTCTTCAACAAGGGCGCCCAGGGCACCGAGTTGCTGTCGATCCTGATCACCAACAACATCATCGGCGAGTCCAGCCGCATCGGTTACGGCTCCGCGATCGCCGTCGTCCTGCTGGTGATCTCCCTCGCGGTCATCATCCCCTACCTGATCGCGACCTTCCGGAAGGAGCGGCGCGCATGAGCACGGCTGTCGTCACCAAACAGCGCACCCCCGTCCGCCCGGCCCGGATCCTGCTGCACGTCTTCCTCGTCACCACCTCGCTGGCCTGGCTCGCCCCCCTGGTGTGGGCGATCTTCGCCGCGCTGCGGCCGTATTCGGAGACCAGCGACAAGGGCTATGTGTCCTGGCCGGACAAGCTGACGTTCGACAACTTCAAGAACGCCTTCGAGCAGTCGGACATGCTGCACTACTTCGGCAACACGCTGATCATCGCGGTGCCGGCCGTGCTGCTGACCCTGCTGCTGTCGTCGATGGTCGCGTTCTACGTCAGCCGATTCGACTTCCGCCTCAACATCGCGCTGCTGCTGGTCTTCACCGCCGGCAACCTGCTGCCCCAGCAGGTCATCATCACCCCGCTGTACCGGATGTACCTGCTCATCGACCTGCCCGGCGTCACGGCCAGCGGCAAGCTGTACGACTCCGCGCTCGGCCTGGTGCTGATCCATGTCGCGTTCCAGTCCGGGTTCTGCGCCTTCGTGCTGTCCAACTACATGCGGATGCTGCCGCACGAGCTGACCGAGGCCGCCCTGGTGGACGGCGCGTCGGTGTGGCGCCAGTACTGGCAGATCGTGCTCCCGCTGTGCAAGCCGGCCATGGCCGCCCTGGCGACGTTGCTGTCCATCTGGATCTACAACGACTTCTTCTGGGCCATCGTGCTGATCTCCACCGGCGAGAACATGCCGATCACCAGCGCGTTGAACAACCTCTCCGGGCAGTACTTCACCGACCCCAACCTCGTCGCCGCCGGCGCCCTGCTCACCGCGATCCCCACCCTGATCGTGTACTTCGTCCTGCAACGGCAGTTCGTCAGCGGCCTCACCCTGGGCGCCAACAAGGGCTGACGCCCCCTTTGTGAAAGAGACCCCCGTGCACCACCCCTTCACCCCCGTCGCCTCTCTCCCCGTGGACCCGCTCAACGCCCGGGTCCACGAGGAGGGTTGGCAGTCCTGGAGCCCCAGCGGGGCCTACGCCCCCGGTGACCGGCCGTACCGCCCGACCAACGACAACTGGGCGACCGTCTGTTACCGCCCCGGCGTCACCGTCCCGGAGGGCGGCTTCCAGGGCGAGGGGCTGCTGGCGCTCGACCCCGGCGACGGCTCACCGACCCGGCTGTGGGCGGCCGTCGACCCCACCGGCGAGGTCCCGTCCATCCGCCTGACGGTGACGGACGGCCTCGCGGAGGTCGTCGCCGACGGCCCGGTGAAGGAGTGGACGGGCACCGGCATCCAGGACGTGCTGGGCGGTTGGGCCGACAGCCTCGGCCTGGAGCCGCCGCGGCCGGCCCCCACCGTCTGGTGCTCCTGGTACGAGTACTTCACGAACGTCACCGAGGACGACATCCACGAGAACCTCCGTGCGATGGACACCCTCGACCTGCCCATCGACGTGGTCCAGATCGACGACGGCTACCAGAAGGCCCTCGGCGACTGGCTCACCCTCTCCGGCCGCTTCCGCTCCCGCGAGGGCATCGCGGACGCCATCCGGGCGCGCGGCCGCCGGGCCGGCATCTGGACGGCCCCCTTCCTGGTGGACCCGGCGAGCGACCTGGCCACCGAGCACCCCGACTGGCTGGTCCGCTCCGCCGACGGCGGCTTCACGCACGCCGGCCGCAACTGGGGCCACGACCTGCGGGTGCTGGACACCACCCACCCCGAGGCCGCGGCGTACCTGGCGGACGTCTTCCGCACGCTGCGCTCCGAGGGCTACGACTACTTCAAGGTCGACTTCCTCTACGCGGGCGCGCTGGACGGCGTGCGGCACGAGGACGTCGACGCCCTGACCGCGTACCGCGACGGCATCCGCCTGATCCGCGAGGCGATCGGCGCCGACGCCTACCTGCTGGGCTGCGGGGCGCCGATCCTGCCCTCCATCGGCCTGTTCGACGCGATGCGGGTCAGCCCCGACACGGCCCCGCACCGCCGCCCCGAGGCCGACGACTACAGCCAGCCCGGCCAGGACCCGGCCGAGTTCACCGGCGTGGGCCGCCAGTGGCAGCACGGCCGGCTGTGGACCAACGACCCCGACTGCCTGATGGCCCGCCCCGCCGTGGAGACCCGCGAGCGCTGGGCGGCCCACGTGGAGGCGACCGGCGGCCTGATGGCCTCCAGCGACCGGCTGCTCTCCCTGGACGAGTGGGGCGTCAGCACCACGCGCCGACTGCTCTCCGGAGGTGCCCGATGACCCGCGCCCTGAACGTCCCGGGCATCGCCTACGGCGGCGACTACAACCCCGAGCAGTGGCCCGAGGAGGTCTGGGCCGAGGACATGCGGCTGATGGCCGAGGCCGGGGTCACCATGGTCAGCGTCAACATCTTCTCCTGGGCGCTGCTGGAACCCTCCGAGGGCACCTACGACTTCTCCCGCCTCGACCGCGTCCTCGACCTGCTGCACGCCCACGGCATCGCCGCCGACCTCGCGACCCCGACCGCGGCCCCGCCCGCCTGGTTCTTCGTCGCCCACCCGGACGCCCTGCCGGTGGACGGGGACGGCCGCAGGCTGTCGTACGGCAGCCGCCAGACGTTCTGCCCGAGCAGCCCGGCCTACCGGGAGGCGGCCCTGCGCATGGTCGGCGAGCTGGCCCGGCGGTACGCGGACCACCCGGCGGTCGTGATGTGGCACGTCCACAACGAGTACGGCTGCCACAACGCCGAGTGCTTCTGCGACACCAGCGCGGAGGCGTTCCGCGCCTGGCTCCAGGACCGCTACGCGAGCCTGGACGCCCTCAACAACGCCTGGGGCACCACCTTCTGGAGCCAGTGGTACTACGACTGGGACCAGATCCTGCCCCCGCGCGCGACCGGCGCGGTCCCCAACCCCACCCACCGGCTGGACTGGCGCCGCTTCTGCAGCGACGCCCTGCTCTCGCTGTACGAGGCGGAGCGCGACGTCCTGCGCGAGGCGGCCCCGGACACCCCGGCCACCACCAACTTCATGGTGATGTACAACTTCGACGCCCTCGACTACTGGCGCTGGGCACCGGAGCTGGACATCGTCTCCAACGACCACTACCTCCAGTCCGCCGACCCCGAGTCCGAGATCGACATCGCGCTCAGCGGCGACCTGGTCCGCTCCCTGGCCGGCGGCCCCTGGCTGCTGATGGAGCACTCCACGGGCGCGGTCAACTGGCAGCCCGTCAACCGGGCCAAGACGGCGGGGGAGTTGCGCCGCAACGCCCTCGCCCACGTCGCCCGCGGCGCCGACGGCATCGCCTACTTCCAGTGGCGGGCCGCCAAGGCGGGCGCCGAGCAGTGGCACTCGGCGATGCTCCCGCACGCCGGCACCGACAGCCAGATCTGGCGGGACGTCGTGCAGCTCGGCGCGGACCTGCGGGCGCTCGCGGAGGTGCGCGGCAGCACCACGCCGGCCGAGGTGGCCGTGGTCTGGGACTGGAACGCCCGCTGGGCCATGGAACTGCCCTCGCAGCCGAGCGGCGAACTGCACTACCAGGACCTGGTGCGGGACTGGTACGAGCCGCTGTGGCGCGCGGGCGTGGCCGTGGACTTCGTACGCCCGGACGCCGACCTGTCGCCGTACCGGCTCGTGCTGGCCCCCAGCCTCTACCTCGTCGACGACGAGGGCGCGGCCAACCTCACCGCGTTCGCGGAGCGCGGCGGCACCCTCGCCGTCGGCTTCCACAGCGGCATGGTCGACGCGAACTGCCATGTACGGCTGGGCGGTTACCCGGGAGCGTTCCGCGAGGCACTCGGCGTGCGGACCGACGAGCTGTTCCCGCTGCTGCCCGGGCAGACGGTGGCCCTGAGCGACGGCGGCACCGGCACCCTGTGGTCGGAGCGGGTACGGCTGGAGGGCGCGGAGGCGGTGACGTCGTACACGACGGGCCCGCTGGCCGGAGTCCCGGCGGTGACCCGCAACGCGCACGGCACCGGCAGCGCCTGGTACCTGTCCACGCGGCCCGACCCGGCGACCCTGGCGGACCTGCTGGACCGCGTCCGCGCGGAGGCGGGTGTGACGGCCGTCCGCACGGCTCCCGCCGGAGTCGAGGCGGTGCTGCGGCGCGGGCCGGAGGCCGACTACCTGTTCCTGATCAACCACGGCACGGCGGACGCGACGGTCCCCGTCGCGCCGGGAGCGGTCGAACTGCTCACCGGCAAGCCCGTGGGCGACACCGTCGCCGTACCGGCCGGCGAGGTCGCGGTGGTGCGGGAGCCGCACCGGCGCTGACACGGGTGGCAGCCCGGCGTGGGGGGTACCCGGTACCCCCTGCCGCCGGGAGGCCGCCATGCCCGAACTGCCGGACGTCGAGGGATTCCGGAAGGTGCTGGAGTCCTGCGCCGAGGGCAGGACGATCCGGCGCGTCCAGGTACGGGACGCAGGCGTGCTGCACGGGGTGAGCGCGCGCGGCCTGCGCGACGCGCTGGAGGGCCGCCGGTTCACCAAGCCGGAACGGCACGGCAAGTGGCTGCTCGCGCACACCGGCGGCCCCACCGTGCTGCTCCACTTCGGCATGACCGGCCTGCTGGTGTGCGCCCGCCCGGACGACGACCCGGACCCTCACGACCGGGTCCTGTTCACGCTGCCCCGCGACCGCGAGCTGCGCTACCGGGACCAGCGCAAGCTCCGGGGCCTGTGGCTGGCGCACGACGACGCGGAGACGGCCCGGCTGCTGGCGGGACTGGGCCCGGACGCGCTGACGGTGGACCGCGGGGCGTTCGAGGCGGCGCTGGCCTCCCGCCGCGGAAGCGTCAAGACGGCGCTGACCGACCAGTCCGTCCTGGCGGGCCTGGGCAACCTGCTGGCCGACGAGATCCTGTGGCGGGCCGGCCTGCGCCCCACGGCTTCTGTGAGCGACCTCACCGAGGCCGACCGCCGCCACCTCCACACCCAGATGCGCCGCACCCTGCGCGCCGCCGTCCCGACCGGCCGCGTCCCGCCCCGCACCTCCTGGCTCACCGGCCACCGCGACGCCCCCGACCCCCACTGCCCGCGCTGCGGCACCCCGCTGCGGCGCACGCGCGTGGGAGGCCGGGGCACGGTGTGGTGCCCCCGGTGCCAGCCGGGCGGTACGTGAGGAACGACGGCCCTTGGGGCCGGGCGAAACGCCAGAGGCCCGGACCGCTGACGCGGTCCGGGCCTCTGGGCCGGCGGAGGATACGAGATTCGAACTCGTGAGGGGTTGCCCCCAACACGCTTTCCAAGCGTGCGCCCTAGGCCTCTAGGCGAATCCTCCGCCGGAAACATTACATGACCGAGAGGAGTGCTCGCGAACTCGTTCCCACCCCCTCGGATCAGGTAGCCTGTGCGCAGCCCCTCACGCGGCGCTATCTGACTGAACTCCCCCAGGGCCGGAAGGCAGCAAGGGTAGGTCGGCTCTGGCGGGTGCGTGGGGGGCGCTTGCGTTCCCGAGCGGGTCGGCTTGTCAGTGGGCGCCTATAACCTCGTAGGCGTGTCGTCTCTCGCGCTGTACCGCCGCTATCGCCCGGAGTCGTTCGCCGAGGTCATCGGGCAGGAGCATGTCACCGACCCGTTGCAGCAGGCGCTGCGCAACAACCGGGTCAATCACGCGTACCTGTTCAGCGGTCCGCGCGGCTGCGGCAAGACGACGAGCGCCCGCATCCTGGCGCGCTGTCTGAACTGCGAGCAGGGCCCCACGCCCACCCCGTGCGGCGAGTGCCAGTCCTGCCGCGACCTGGCGCGCAACGGCCCCGGCTCCATCGACGTCATCGAGATCGACGCGGCCTCGCACGGTGGTGTGGACGACGCCCGTGAACTGCGCGAGAAGGCCTTCTTCGGCCCCGCCGCCAGTCGCTACAAGATCTACATCATCGACGAGGCGCACATGGTCACGTCGGCGGGCTTCAACGCGCTGCTGAAGGTCGTCGAGGAGCCCCCGGAGCACCTCAAGTTCATCTTCGCCACGACCGAGCCCGAGAAGGTCATCGGGACGATCCGCTCCCGAACCCATCACTATCCGTTCCGGCTGGTGCCGCCGGGGACCCTGCGCGACTACCTCGGTGAGGTGTGCGGCAAGGAGGACATCCCCGTCGAGGACGGCGTCCTGCCGCTCGTCGTCCGGGCCGGTCAGGGCTCCGTGCGTGACTCCATGTCGGTCATGGACCAGCTGCTCGCCGGAGCGCGGGAGGATGGTGTGACATACGCCATGGCCACCTCCCTCCTCGGCTACACGGACGGCTCGCTCCTCGACTCCGTCGTCGAGGCCTTCGCCACCGGTGACGGCGCCGCCGCCTTCGAGGTCGTGGACCGTGTCATCGAGGGCGGCAACGACCCGCGCCGCTTCGTCGCCGACCTGCTGGAGCGGCTGCGCGACCTGGTCATCCTCGCTGCCGTGCCGGACGCCGCCGAGAAGGGCCTCATCGACGCCCCCGTCGACGTCATCGAGCGGATGCAGGCACAGGCGAGCACATTCGGCGCCGCCGAGCTCAGCCGCGCCGCCGACCTGGTCAACGAGGGCCTGACCGAGATGCGCGGCGCCAACTCGCCCCGCCTCCAGCTGGAGCTGATCTGCGCGCGCGTGCTGCTGCCAGCCGCGTACGGGGACGAGCGGGCGGTGATGGCCCGCCTCGACCGCCTGGAGCGGGGCGTGAACTTCTCGGCCGGCGGCGCACTGCCCACGGCGGGCTACGCCCCGGGCCCCGAGGCGCACGCGGGAGCGGCGCCGGGCGGCCAGGGCGGCCCAGGGGGTCCCGGCGGCCCCGCAGGCCCTGGAACGCCCGTAGGCGCCCCCGTGCAGCCCGGTGGGGGCCCCGCCGCGGCCCGTGCGGCGGTACGGGCTTCGGGCGCGCCCGGCGCCGCGGGGCCGGGCCCTGGAGCGGGAGCGGGTGCTCCCGGGCAGGCGGGCCCCGCCGTGCCGTCCCCCGCGGCGCCCCAGCCTCAGCAGGCACCGGAGCCGGCGCCTCAGCCCCAGTCCTCGCCGCCGCCCATGCCGGCTGCGGCCGCTCCGGCTCCTGCCGCCGCCTCCGCCCCCGGCGCCTGGCCCACCGCCGCCTCCGCGGGCGGCGGCCGCCGGCCCGGTGGCTGGCCCACGGCGGCCCCGGCGGGCGGCGGTGCCGGACAGCCCCCGGCGGCCACGCCCGGCGCCCAGGCGCCGGCTCCGGCCGCGGCCCCCGCGCCCGACCCGGCGGCCCAGGGCTACGCCCCGCCGAGCGGCGGGCTCGACCCCCGCATGCTCTGGCCGAACATCCTCGAAGCGGTCAAGAACCGCCGCCGCTTCACCTGGATCCTGCTCAGCCAGAACGCCCAGGTGGCCGGCTTCGACGGCACCACCCTGCAACTCGGCTTCGTCAACGCCGGCGCCCGCGACAACTTCGTCAGCAGCGGCAGCGAGGACGTCCTGAAGGCCGCGCTGGCCGAGCAGTTCAACGTCCAGTGGAAGATCGAGCCGGTCGTCGACCCGAGCGGCGGCTCCGGCCCGCCGCCGTCGGGCGGCCCCACCGGGCCCTCCGGCTTCGGCGGCGGCTACGGCGCGGGCGGCGGCGGTGGCCCCGCCGGCGCCGGCCCGGTTGCCTACGGCGGCGGTGGGGCGGGCGGCTACGGCGGTACCGCCACCGCCCAGCGCCCGGCGCCCGCCCAGTCCGCGCCGACCGCCCCTTCCGCGTCCTTCTCACCGGGCCCGGGCCCGAGTCCGTCCCCGGCGGCCCGGCCCACCGCTCCGGAGCCCCCGCCCCCGGTCTCCATCGAGGACGACATCCCCGAGGACGACGACCCCGACCTCAACGAGTCGGCCCTGTCCGGCCGCGAGCTGATCGTGCGGGAGCTGGGGGCGACGGTGGTCGAGGAGTTCACGAACGAGTAGCGGCCGGCGGCGAATCCCACCGCGGCCGGGCCCGACTTGGAGGAAAGTACAGCTCGCCAAGGCCCGGCCCCTCGGAACCCCGCACAAAAACCCCGTTAGGCTGACCCCCGTGAAGGTCCTCGTCATCGGTAGCGGCGCCCGCGAACACGCCCTGTGCCACTCCCTCTCCCACGATCCCGACGTCACCGCCCTGCACTGCGCCCCCGGCAACGCCGGCATCGCCGAGGTGGCCGAGCTGCACGAGGTCGACGCCCTCGACGGCAAAGCGGTGTCCGCCCTGGCCGAACGGCTCGGCGCCGACCTCGTGGTGGTGGGCCCGGAGGCCCCGCTCGTCGCCGGGGTCGCCGACGCCGTGCGCGAGGCGGGCATCCCGGTCTTCGGCCCCTCCCAGGAGGCCGCGCAGATCGAGGGCTCCAAGGCCTTCGCGAAGGACGTGATGGCGGGGGCCGGCGTCCCCACGGCCCGCTCCTACGTCTGCACGGCCCCGGACGAGGTCGACGCCGCCCTCGACGCCTTCGGCGCTCCGTACGTCGTCAAGGACGACGGCCTCGCCGCCGGCAAGGGCGTCGTCGTCACCTCCGACCTCGACGCGGCCCGCGCCCACGCCAACTCCTGCGAGCGCGTCGTCATCGAGGAGTACCTGGACGGCCCCGAGGTCTCCCTCTTCGCCGTCACCGACGGGCAGACGGTCCTCCCGCTCCAGCCCGCCCAGGACTTCAAGCGCGCCCTCGACGGCGACGAGGGCCCCAACACCGGCGGCATGGGCGCGTACTCCCCGCTCCCGTGGGCCGACCCGAAGCTGGTCGAGGAAGTGCTGCAGACGGTCCTGCAGCCGACCGTCGACGAGATGCGCCGCCGCGGCACCCCCTTCTCCGGCCTCCTCTACGCGGGCCTGGCGATCACCTCCCGCGGCGTCCGGGTCATCGAGTTCAACGCCCGCTTCGGCGACCCGGAGACCCAGGTGGTCCTGGCCCGCCTGAAGACGCCGCTGGCCGGCGTCCTGCTGGCCGCGGCGAACGGCACCCTCGCCGACCTGGAACCCCTGCGCTGGAGCGACGACGCCGCGGTCACCGTGGTCGTCGCCTCGCACAACTACCCCGGCACCCCGCGCACCGGCGACCCGATCACCGGCCTCGACGAGGTGGCCGCCGAGGACGCCCCGCACGCGTACGTCCTGCACGCCGGCACCAGGCGCGACGGCGACGCGGTCGTCAGCGCCGGCGGCCGGGTCCTGTCCGTCACGGCGACCGGCAAGGACCTCGCCAAGGCCCGCGAGCGCGCGTACAGGGCGGTCTCCCGCATCCACCTGGACGGCTCCCAGCACCGCACCGACATCGCGGCCGGGGCGGCGGGCACCTGACGCCCGTATGCCCGTGTGCCCGGGTGAACCCCGCCGGCCCCGCGTCCGTCTTCGGATGCGGGGCCTGCGTCGTTCTGCCACCGGCGTTCATCGAATCTGAGTCAAGAACAGGGGCCTGATCGTCGCTATCCGTCATCCACCTCTGACCAAAGCCATTCCATCGAGTGACCGCTCCCCCATCCGGCTGACGGGGGCCGAGGGCCCAACTAGGGTGCGGCGCAAGCTTTCCGGCACTTGGCCCACCGGCATTGCGATGTCGGTGTCGGGTGCCACAGTGGGGGAGTGACCAAAGCCAGGACAGCAGGGCATTCAGGACAGCTGGCGAGGGGGTGAGATCCGGTGGTGACCGGTACCGGCATGGGTGTGGAAGCGGGCGCGCAGGCCGCGCGCTCGAGGGCTCTCGCCGTGCTGCGCATCCGCAGCCGCGCGCTGGCCGTGGCGCTGCTGCCCGCTGCGGTCGCCGTGATCCTGCTCGCCGGCGACTCCACGGGCCATCTCGTGGGCCCGTTCTGGCACGCCGTCCGCTGGGCGGTGACCCCCGTCGCCGTCCTCGTGCTGCTCGCCGCCGCAGTCATCGCCCTGGTCGTCGCCCGGGCCCGCCCCGCCGTGACCCCGACCGTCCCCGTCTCCGAGGACTCGGCGCCGGACCTGTACCGGATGGTGCGGGACCTCGCCGACCGCCTGGACGTGCCGGCCCCCTCCGCGATAGCGCTCACCCCGGACTGCGACAGCTGGCTGGAGGACCGCACCCATCCCTCCCACGGCCCGCCCGAGCACGAGAACCGCGACGAGATAGCCGGGGCGCGCACCGCGCACCGCCGGGCGGCCACGGCCCCCGTCCTGGTCATCGGCTCGCCGTTCCTGTGGTGGATGCGGGTCGGCGAACTGCGCGCGGTCCTCGCCCCGGTGGTCGCCGGTACCGGCCCCTCCGCCCACCCCGACATAGCAGCCGCCCGCCGCTTCGTGCGCGGGCTGGACGCCGCGGTGGCCGTCGCCTCCACACCCAACCGCTGCCCGCTGACCCGAGGTGTCTGCGCCGGACTCGGCGCGGTCGCCCGGCTGCTGCTCCGCAGCTGCCGGGAGCACGCGGCGCTGATGGAGCGCGGCGTTGCGGCCGCGGCGGCGGAGCGCGCACAGGCCGTCGACTACGGCCTGCGCATCGTCGCCCAGGAACAGGTGGGCCTGGCCTATGCGGGCTGGGACCGCCTCCTGACCCGCGTGGCGCTGCCCGCGTGGCGGATGGGCCGCTGGCCGTCCCGGCTGGACGCGGGGGTGGTGGCGGCCTTGACGGAGCTGTCCCGCCGTGACCGCCTGGCCGAGGGGTTCGCCTCCCGTCTGGGTGAGCGGCCGGCCTGCGACCTGCTGGAGGAGCCCGGCGCGGTCGACGAGGCCGTCTCCCTTCTCGCCGCCCGGCTCTTCCACGGCGGCCCCGCGGAGACCGGCCCGGACTGGTCCCCGGTGGACTGGCAGGAGTACCCGGAGGAGGTCGTGGACCGCAAGTGGCGCACGGACGCGGCCCGCCTGCACCGGGTGCTGGACACCCTCGGCGTCACCCGCTCCACGAACCCCGCGGCCCCGGCCCCGGACGGCCCCACCCTGACCAGGGTCCTGGCCCACCTGTCGACACCCCCGGTCCCGGTCCCCATCCCGTCGGAGAGCGGGGGAACCGCGCCCAGATCTCCCGTGCCCCCCGAGGGTGAGGACGATGCCGAGGTCGAGAACGAACGCGCGGCCGCCCTCGCCGCGGCCCTCACCGCCCAGCTCGCCCGGGAAGAGGCCGCCCCCGCTCCCCGGCCCACCGCCGCCGACCTCGCGCCCTGGGACGACACGGCACTGCCCCTCTTCCCGCTCCAGCCGCCCCGCACGGCCCGCGAACTGCTCACCGACCACGTGACCGCGATGGTCTGCTGCGCCGCGATGGACACCGCCGGCGCGACCCCGGGCCTGGACTGGCTGGACGGCCCCACCCTCCTCATCGACGGCGACCGGGCCGCCGACCTCACCCCCCGGGTCCTCAGCCTCGTGGAGGACGGCGACCCCGCCCCCCTGCGGGCCTGGCTGCGGGAGTCCGGCATACGCCCGGAGAAACCCGTGCGGCTCGTCTGACCCCGCCCTCCCCGCCGTACCGGAACGGGCTGTTCCACTTTCGGCCAATTCGCAACGAACTGTGACCACCTGCGTGCGTAATGTGATGTGCTGGGACCGATCGGGCACATGGCAAGGGCTTGCGGCACAGGACACGCGACCACGGGGGCACGAGGGAGGGGAGCGATCATGGAACGGAAGCGATCGGAGCAGATCCGCCGCTGGGAGTCCGGAGCGCTGGCACACGCCGTCACCGATCCCTTCGGCCAGGGCCCCGTCCCCTGGCTGCGCGGAAACGTCACCTACTTCGACGACACCGGGCAGGTCGTCCCCTGGTACGTGGACGGCCAGGCCCACCCCCCGACGCCCGGCACCCATCGGGTCCCGGGCCCCCGGAGCGCCGGCGGCCCACGCTCCGCCGACGACGTGCACCGCCAGATCAAGGGCTTCATCTCCACCGGCGCGGTCGCCCCGGGCCAGGCCGTCGACTTCCACATCACGGTCGACCCGCCGCAGGAGTTCGCCGTGGACATCTACCGCATCGGCCACTACGGCGGCGACGGCGCGGCCAAGATCACCACCAGCCCCCGTCTCTCCGGCATAGTGCAGCCCCCGCCGCTCACCGCCGACCGCACAGTCTCCTGCCACCACTGGTGGCTGTCGTGGCGGCTGCAGATCCCGAGCCACTGGAGCATCGGGGCGTACGTGGCCGTCCTGACCACCCTCGACGGCTACCGCTCCCACATCCCCTTCACGGTCCGCGACGACCACCCCGCCGACCTGCTCCTCCTCCTGCCCGACGTGACCTGGCAGGCGTACAACCTCTACCCGGAGGACGGCCACACCGGCGCCAGCCTGTACCACGCCTGGGACGAGCAGGGCCGTCTCCTCGGCGAGTCCGACGCGGCCACGACCGTCTCCTTCGACCGCCCCTACGCCGGCGCCGGCCTCCCCCTTCACGTGGGCCACGCCTACGACTTCATCCGCTTCGCCGAGCGCTACGGCTACGACCTCGCCTATGCCGACGCCCGCGACCTGCATGCGGGCCATGTCGACCCCACCCGCTACCGGGGCCTGGTCTTCCCCGGGCACGACGAGTACTGGTCGGCGAACATGCGCCGCACCGTCGAGATCGCCCGCGAGAACGGCACGTCCCTGGTCTTCCTGTCCGCCAACACCATGTACTGGCAGGTGGAGCTCGGGCCGTCCCCGTCCGGGGTGCCCGACCGCCTGCTGACCTGCCGAAAACGCAAGGGCCCCGGCAAACCCGTCCTGTGGCGGGAGATCGACCGCCCCGAGCAGCAGGTGGTCGGCATCCAGTACGCGGGCCGGGTCCCCGAACCCCATCCCCTGATCGTCCGCAACGCCGACCACTGGCTGTGGGAGGCGACCGGCGCGCACGAGGGCGACCCGATCCAGGGCCTGGTCGCGGGCGAGGCCGACCGCTACTTCCCGCGCACCCCGCTGCCCGACCACGAGGACCGCATCCTGCTGGCGCACTCCCCGTACACCGAATCCGAGGGCGTCCTGCGCCACCAGGAGACCTCGCTCTACCGCGCCCCCTCCGGCGCCCTGGTGTTCGCGTCCGGGACCTTCGCCTGGTCGCCCGCCCTGGACCGTCCGGGCCACGTCGACCAGCGGGTCCAGCGCGCCACCGCCAATCTCCTGGACCGCATCTGCAAACGTGACTGAGCTCACGTACGCCCACGTCACCGCCCCTCCAGAGCACACCCCACCCCCTGGGCGATCCCCGGCATACGGGAGAATCGAGCCATAGGACAGAACTACGGGGAGGAACCGTGTCCGGATTCGTAGAAAAGCCCGAGCCGCTTCAGGTTCCGGGCCTGGTTCACCTCCACACCGGCAAGGTGCGCGAGCTCTACCAGAACGAGGCCGGTGACCTCGTGATGGTCGCCAGTGACCGCATCTCCGCCTTCGACTGGGTGCTGCCGACGGAAATCACCGACAAGGGCCGGGTGCTGACCCAGCTGTCCCTGTGGTGGTTCGACCAGATCGCCGATCTGATCCCCAACCACGTGCTGAGCACCGAACTGCCGGCCGGCGCCCCCGCCGACTGGGCCGGCCGGACGCTCGTGTGCAAGTCGCTGCGGATGGTCCCGGTGGAGGCGGTCGCCCGCGGCTACCTGACCGGCTCGGGTCTGCTGGAGTACAACGACTCCCGCACGGTCTGCGGCCTCGCCCTCCCCGAGGGCCTGGTCGACGGCAGCGAGCTGCCCGCCCCGATCTTCACCCCGGCCACCAAGGCCGAGGTCGGCGAGCACGACGAGAACGTCTCGTACGAGGAGGTCGCCCGCCGCGTCGGCGCCGACACCGCGGCCCAGCTGCGCCAGGCCACCCTCGCCGTCTACGGTCGCGGCCGGGACATCGCCCGCGACCGCGGCATCATCCTCGCGGACACCAAGTTCGAGTTCGGCTTCGACGGCGACAACCTGGTCCTCGCCGACGAGATCCTCACCCCGGACTCCTCCCGGTTCTGGCCGGCCGACCAGTGGCAGCCGGGGCGCGCGCAGCCGTCGTACGACAAGCAGTTCGTGCGGGACTGGCTGACCTCGCCGGAGTCCGGCTGGGACCGCAGGAGCGAGCAGCCTCCGCCGCCGCTGCCGCAGCAGGTCGTGGACGCGACGCGGGCGAAGTACATCGAGGCCTACGAGCGTCTGACGGGCACCAGCTGGAGCTGACCCCATGACGAAGGCCCCGGTCGACTCGACCGGGGCCTTCGCAGTGGAGCGGACGACGAGGCTCGAACTCGCGACCTCAACCTTGGCAAGGTTGCGCTCTACCAACTGAGCTACGTCCGCAGTGCGCCGTGGCGCGACGCCAACTATACCCAACCTCGCTCCCGTGCGAGTCGCACGGCCGCGTGCCGGTTCTCCGCACCGAGCTTCGAGACCGCCGACGAGAGATAGTTCCGCACGGTCCCCTGCGACAGCGCGGCTCGCTCGGCGATCTCCGCGACGGGCGCCCCGTCGGCGGCCAGTTCCAGCACCTCGGCCTCCCGCGTGGTCAGCGGGGAGTCCCCGGCGGCGATGGCGTCGGCGGCCAACTCGGGGTCGACGTAGCGCTGTCCGGAGTGCACGGTCCGGATGATCTCGGCGAGGCGCTGGGCGCTCACCGTCTTGGGGACGAACCCGCGCACCCCCGCAGCGAGGGCCCGCTTGAGATGCCCGGGCCGCCCGTGACCGGTCACGATCAGCACCCGGCAGCCGGGCAGTTCGGTCCGCAGGGATGTGGCGACCTTCACACCGTCGGCGCCCGGCATCTGAAGGTCCAGCACGGCCACGTCCGGTTCGTGCGCCCTCGCCATCGCCAGCGCCTCCGGCCCGCTCGCCGCCTCGGCGACGACCACGAGGTCGTCCTCCAGCCCGAGCAGCGCGACCAGCGCACCCCGGATCAGATGCTCGTCGTCGGCCAGCAGCAGCCGCACGGGACCGGTCATGCCGTGACCTCGCTCACCTGCACGGGCACTTCGGCCACCACCCGGAACAGGTCTCCTGCGACCCGGCCGGCCTCCAGGGTCCCGCCCACCGCCGACAGCCGCTCCCGCAGCCCCGCCAGCCCCGAGCCGCCCGCGCCCGCGGGAGCCGAGGCCCCGTCGTTCTCCACGGTCAGCACCACACGTCCTTCCTCCACCGTCAGGACGACCGCGCACCGTCTGGTGTCGCCGTGCCGCAGCACGTTCGTCGTCGCCTCGCGCACGACCCAGCCGAGCGCGGACTGCACCTCGGGAGCCAGCTCGGCGGCCGCTCCGCGCACCTCGCACTCGATCCCGGCAGCACTCAACACCCCTTGCGCGCCCGCGAGTTCGATCCCCAGGTCGGCCTTCCGGTATCCCCGGACGACCTCCCGCACCTCCCGCTGCGACTCCTGGGCGATCCGCTGCACCTCGATCATCTGCTCGACCGCCTCGGGCCGTCCGCGCCGCGCCAACTGCACGGCCAGTTCGCTCTTGAGCGCAATGACGGCCAGGTTCCGTCCCACCACGTCGTGCAGGTCGCGCCCGAACCGCAGCCGCTCCTCGGCGACGGCGAGCCGGGCCTCGACCTCGCGGGCCCGCTCGGCCTCCCACAGCACGGACAGGGTCCAGGCACCGCAGCGGCAGGCGAGCAGCGAGAAGAGCGCGCCGAAGACGGTCATGACCCCGATCATGAGAATCCCGGCGGGCTCGTGGTCGAACGCGCCGAAGGCGGCCATCAGCACGACGGCGAGCACGGCGGACCGGCGCACGAACACCCCGATGGGCGCCACCAGTCCGTACAGCAGCCCGAAGGGCAGCAGCGCGGCGCCGGCGAAGAGCCGGACGGCCACCGGGTCGGCGCCGTCCAGCGACGCCAGCACCAGCGTCAGGGCCAGCGCCAGGGAGAGCAGCACGGCGGCGGGGCGCAGCGCGTGGGGCGCAAGGGCGGCCCGGCCCAGGTAGTGGTCGAGCACGGGCCGGGTGCGCCGGTTGGCCTCGACGCACTGCAGGGCGCCGACGAGGAGCAGCAGGCAGCCGACGGCCAGTGGCGCGGGCCGCCGTGCCAGCGCGCCCACCAGGGGCAGCCCGAGCCAGGAGACGGAGAAGAGCCAGGTCGTGACGTACCAGGTGATCACGCTCTGCAGCTCGACCCGCTCGGCCTTGCTCCGCTCCCGCCAGTGGCGCCGCTGCCATCCCCGTATCCGCCCGAGCACCGCTCCCCCGTCCGTCAACGCCGGGGCTCCCACCGGAACCACCGCCGTACAGCAAACACCGCGGCCACGAGCCAGGCCAGTGCGACCGCCGCGGAGGCCAGTGCTTCGGCGGCGCTCAGCCGTCCGGTGAACCCGCCGCTCACCAGCCGGATCACGGGGGACAGCGGCAGCAGCGCGCACACGGAGGCGAGCCGGTCGGGCAGCGCCTGGACCGGGACCGTGATGCCCGAACCCATCATCGAGACCAGCACCAACGGCAAAGCGGTGATCTGGGCGCTCTCCGCGGTCCGGGTGAAGGAGGCGGTGAGCGCGGCCAGCGCGGCGCACAGCATCAGACCCACGAGGAGGCCGAGCACGGTCAGATACGGCGCCCGCGGTGCCCCCGCGTCGAGGAACAGCACGCAGCCGAGCGTCAGCACCAGCGACTGGGCCAGGCCGAGGCATGCGGCGGGCAGGGCGGTGCCGAGGAGGATCTCGGTGTCGCCGAGTTCGCCGGTCCGCAGGCGTTTGAGGACGAGTTCCTCACGGCGGGCGACGAAGGCGCTCACCAGGCCGGTGTAGACGGAGAACAGGAACGAGAAGCCGATCGCCGCCGTCAGCATCACCGTGCCGGCGTTCAGCCCGGTCCCCTTGAGATCCATCTGGTCCAGCACGGGCCGGACGCTGAACGGCAGCGCGAGCGGCGCCAGCAGAGCCGTGGTCACCGCACTGCGGTTGCGTCCCAGCAGGGTCAGTTCCGCCCGCGCCAGGGCGCGCAGCCGTCGCCCGGCCGGAGCGAGGGCGAGCGCGCTCACGCCGTCACCTCCCGCTCCCGGGCGATCCCGAGGAACGCCTCCTCCAGCGAGGCCGACCGCACGTCGAGCCCCGGCAGCTCCACCCGCTCCCGCTGGGCCCACACCAGCAGCGCGGTGGCCGCCCGCTGCAGCTCCCGGGTCCGCAGCCGTACGACCCCGCCCTCCAGTTCGTGCCCGCACACGCCCAGCTCGCCGAGCGGCGGCAGGTCACCCAGGAAGTAGCCGTCGGGCAGCCGGAAGGAGATGCGGCCGGGCTGCGCGGCCGTCACCTCGGCGGGCGTGCCGCTCGTCGCGATGCGCCCCTCGTGGAGGATGGCCAGCCGGTCGGCGAGACCCTCGGCCTCCTCCAGGTAGTGCGTGGTCAGCAGCACCGTCGTGCCCGTCTCGCGCAGTGCCCGTACCAACTCCCAGGTGTCCCGGCGCCCTTCGGCGTCCAGGCCGGTCGTCGGCTCGTCCAGGAACAGGACCTCGGGCCGGCCGAGCAGCGCGAGCGCCAGATCCAGGCGCCGCCGCTCACCCCCGGACAACTGCTTGACGCGTACGCCGGTCCGCCCCGCGAGCCCGACCAGCTCCAGCGCCTCGGCCTCCGGCCGCGCCCCGCTCACGCACCCTGCCCACATCCGCGCGGTCTCGGCGACGGTCAGCTCGGACGGGAACCCGCCCTCCTGCAGCATCACGCCCGTGCGGGGCCGTACGGCGGCCCGTTCCCGGTGCGGGTCGTGCCCGAGCACCCGCACCCGGCCGCCGGCCGGCCGCGCGAGCCCCTCCAGCAGTTCCACCGTCGACGTCTTGCCCGCGCCGTTGGTGCCGAGCAGCGCGAAGATCTCGCCGCGGTCCACGGAAAAGGTGATTCCGCGCACCGCCTCGAACCCGCCCCCGTACACACGCCGCAGGTCAGTGACCTCAATCACGTGTTCGTTCGTGTCCATGTCCCCAGCGTCCCGGCGCCGGGGGCCGGTCAGCAGTGCGCGCTGTCATTGCTCGGCGTGACAAATGTCAGACGGAGACGGCCTTGTGGGGACGCGGACATGAAAAAGCCCCTCGGCCGAAGCCGGGGGGCTTGTTTCCAGAGCGGACGACGAGGCTCGAACTCGCGACCTCAACCTTGGCAAGGTTGCGCTCTACCAACTGAGCTACGTCCGCATTGCCTCCGACCGGCTCCCACCGATCGGCACGAGCACCAGCCTACCTGATCCACAACAGTGGTCCGGACCGGCGGTGCAGAGCGGGTGACAGGAATTGCACACTGCGCCTTCCCCCTGGAAGGGGGATGTTCTGCTACTGAACTACACCCGCATGTACTCCGTGAGGTGGGCCTTTCGGCCTTGCCCCTCGGCGTGCTCCAGACTCTAGCCGACCCGGAGGGGTGCAGCGCAAGTCGGTTCTCCCGAGGGGCGGCTGACCGGCCGTCGGTCGGGGGCCGGTCCCTGCGCTACTGGGCCTCGCCGAACGCCTCGTAGACCTTCTTGGGGATGCGCCCGCGGGCCGGGACGTCCATCTTGTTGGCCTGCGCCCAGGCGCGGACGGCGGCGGGGTCGGGGGCGACCTCGGTCTGCCGGTAGGCCTTGCCCGACTTCGACCGCTTGCGGCCGGCCTCCACGTAGGGCTCGAGCGCCTTACGCAGTTTCTCGGCATTGGCTTGATTCAGGTCGATCTCGTACGACTTGCCGTCGAGTCCGAAGGCGATCGTTTCCGCCGCTTCCGAGCCGTCGATGTCGTCAAAGAGAGTGACCACGACCTTCTGCGCCACGAATATCGGTCCCTTCATTCGGCACGTGCCAAATTATTTGTACAGTGCCCGGCAAAGCATTGTGAAGCCCGACTAAATCCTTTGGCGTGTCCGAGCGCAATAGGTACCGGGCGCGGATCCGGGAAATTTTGGTGAACAGGACGCCGAGAGGCCGATCGTGACCGTGGTCACGTAGATTCCTACAAGTCGACGCGCGTAGAAATTTTGTGCCGGTAGTCTGAAGAAGCCTGTCGGAGACACCTTCAGGAACCTGCTCAGCACCACACCATCGGGAGTGCCAGTGGCACGCGTCGTAGTCGACGTCATGCTCAAGCCGGAGATCCTCGACCCCCAGGGCCAGGCGGTCCAGCGCGCACTGCCGCGACTGGGTTTCGAAGGCATCTCCGATGTACGTCAGGGAAAGCGATTCGAACTGGAAGTTGACGGCCCGGTCGACGAGGCCGCGCTCGCCCGCATCCACGATCTCGCCGAATCCTTCCTGGCCAACACCGTGATCGAGAACTTCACCGTGCGGGTCGAGGAAGTCGCGGAGGCCGTGAAGTGACCGCTCGTATTGGCGTCGTCACTTTCCCGGGCAGCCTGGACGACCGGGACACCCAGCGCGCGATCCGCCTCGCGGGCTCCGAACCGGTCGCCCTCTGGCACAAGGACAAGGACCTCCACCAGGTGGACGCGGTGGTCCTCCCCGGTGGTTTCTCCTACGGCGACTATCTGCGGGCCGGCGCCATCTCCCGCTTCTCGCCCGTGATGGAGACGGTCATCGAGCAGGCGAAGGCCGGGCTGCCGGTCCTCGGCATCTGCAACGGCTTCCAGATCCTCACCGAGGCCCACCTCCTGCCGGGTGGCATGCTCGGCAACGACCACCTGCACTTCATCTGCCGCGACCAGAAGCTGCGGGTGGAGAACGCGGAGACGGCCTGGACCGTGGACTACGAGGCGGGCCAGGAGATCCACATCCCGCTGAAGAACATGGACGGCCGGTACGTCGCCGACGAGTACACCCTCGACAAGCTCGAGGCCGAGGGCCGCGTCGCCTTCCGGTACGTGGACTTCAATCCGAACGGCTCGCTCCGCGACATCGCGGGCATCACCAACGAGGCCGGGAACGTCGTCGGCCTGATGCCGCACCCCGAGCACGCCACCGAGCCGCTGATCGGCACGGGCCGCACCGACGGCCTCCCCTTCTTCACCTCGATCCTCAAGAAGCTGGTCAACGCATGAGCAGGACGCCTCTGGACACGGTCGAGAACGCGGCCGCGACCCCCGACGTCGAGCTGCCCTGGGCCGAACTCGGCCTGAAGAAGGACGAGTACGAGCGGGTCGTCGAGATCCTCGGCCGCCGGCCCACCGGTGCCGAGCTCGCCATGTACTCCGTCATGTGGTCCGAGCACTGCTCGTACAAGAGCAGCAAGGTCCACCTGCGCCAGTTCGGCGAGAAGGCCCCGCAGTCCGACGCGCTGCTCGTCGGCATCGGCGAGAACGCCGGCGTCGTCGACGTCGGCCAGGGCTACGCGGTCACCTTCAAGGTCGAGTCGCACAACCACCCGTCGTACGTCGAGCCCTACCAGGGCGCGGCCACCGGTGTCGGCGGCATCGTCCGCGACATCATCGCGATGGGCGCCCGTCCGGTCGCGGTCGTGGACCCGCTGCGTTTCGGCGCGGCCGACCACCCCGACACCAAGCGCGTGCTGCCGGGTGTCGTCGCGGGCATCGGCGGCTACGGCAACTGCCTGGGCCTGCCCAACATCGGCGGCGAGGTCGTCTTCGACGCCTGCTACCAGGGCAACCCGCTGGTCAACGCCGGTGCCATCGGTGTGATGCGGCACGAGGACATCCACCTCGCGAAGGCGTCCGGCGCCGGCAACAAGGTCATCCTCTACGGGGCCCGGACCGGCGGCGACGGCATCGGCGGCGCCTCGATCCTGGCCTCCGAGACCTTCGACGACGCCAAGCCGTCCAAGCGCCCCGCCGTCCAGGTCGGCGACCCCTTCCAGGAGAAGCTCCTCATCGAGTGCACCCTGGAGGCCTTCAAGGAGAAGCTGGTCGTCGGCATCCAGGACCTCGGCGCCGCCGGTCTGTCCTGCGCCACCTCCGAGCTGGCCTCCAACGGCTCCGGCGGCATGCGGGTCACCCTGGACGACGTACCGCTGCGCGACTCCACGCTCTCGCCCGAGGAGATCCTCATGAGCGAGTCGCAGGAGCGCATGTGCGCGGTCGTGGAGCCGGAGAAGGTCGAGCGGTTCCTGGAGATCTGCGAGAAGTGGGACGTCATCGCCACCGTCATCGGTGAGGTGACCGACGGCGACCGCCTGGAGATCTACTGGCACGGCGGCAAGATCGTCGACGTCGACCCGCGCACCGTCGCCCACGACGGCCCGGTCTACGAGCGCCCCTACGCCCGCCCGTCCTGGCAGGACGCGCTGCAGGCCGACGACGCCGGCAAGCTGCCTCGGCCGACGACGTCCGAGGAGCTGAAGGACCAGGTCCTGAAGCTGGTGGCCTCTCCCAACCAGGCCTCGAAGAAGTGGATCACCTCGCAGTACGACCACTTCGTGCAGGGCAACACGGTGCTGGCCCAGCCGGAGGACTCCGGCATGATCCGCATCGACGAGGAGTCCGGCCTCGGCGTCGCCATCGCGACCGACGGCAATGGCCGGTACGCCAAGCTCGACCCGTACACCGGCGCCCAGCTGGCGCTGGCGGAGGCGTACCGCAACGTCGCCACCACCGGCGCCAAGCCGCTCGCCGTCTCCGACTGCCTGAACTTCGGCTCGCCCGAGGACCCGGCCGTGATGTGGCAGTTCGCCGAGGCCATCCGTGGTCTCGCCGACGGCTGCCTGCAGCTCGGTACCCCGGTGACCGGCGGCAACGTCTCGCTCTACAACCAGACGGGCGAGGCCGCCATCCACCCGACCCCGGTCGTCGCGGTCCTCGGTGTGATCGACGACGTGGCCCGGCGCACCCCGGTCGCCTTCCAGGAGGAGGGCCAGCTGCTGTACCTCCTCGGCGACACCCGTGAGGAGTTCGGCGGATCGGCCTGGTCGCAGGTCGTCCACGACCACCTCGGCGGTCTGCCGCCCAAGGTCGACCTGGAGCGGGAGCGGCTGCTCGGCGAGATCCTGATCTCCGCCAGCCGCGACGGCATGATCGACTCGGCGCACGACCTGTCCGACGGCGGTCTGATCCAGGCGGTCGTGGAGTCGGCGCTGCTCGGCGGCAAGGGCGCGCGTCTGGTCGTACCGGACGGCCTGGACGCGTTCACCTTCCTCTTCTCCGAGTCGGCGGGACGCGCGGTCGTCGCCGTGCCGCGCTCCGAGGAGCTCCGCTTCAACGACATGTGCGGCGCCCGCGGTCTGCCCGTGACCCGCATCGGTGTCGTCGACGGCGAGTCGGTGGAGCTCCAGGGCGAGTTCGAGCTCTCCCTGGAGGAGCTGCGCCGGGCGCACGAGGAGACCATCCCCGCGCTGCTGAAGTAGCCGCCCGTACGACGCCGAAGGCCCCGTCCGTGACGAACGGACGGGGCCTTCGGCGTGACCGGCCAGCTTCCCGGCCGCTCTAGGCTGACCCCATGTCACCGGCCAGGAAACGCGCCCGTACGTACGACTCCGCCAAGGTCCGCAAGGCCGTGGCGGCACAGTTCGACCACGTCCGCGAAGCCGTCCGCACGCTCGGCCCCGAGCAGCTAGCCCTGCCCACCCGGCTCGGCGACTGGTCCGTGCGGGAACTGGTCGCGCACGTCGGCATGTGTGTCGACGTCGTCCCCCGTCTCGTCGACCGGCCCGAGCCGGCCACGGCGGAGATCACCGTGCTGGACTGGGTGTTCGGCACCGCCGCGAACGCCTCGCTGCTGTCCGAGGCCGCCCATGAGATCGCCGGGCGCGACTCCGACGCGGACGCCTCCCTGACCGCCGTCGCCGAGCGCCTGGCCGGCCCGCTCGCCGGGACGCCCGACGGCCGCGTCCTCGCCTTCCGCACCGGCGCCATCACCCTCGCCGACCTGCTGGTCACCCGCACCGTGGAACTCGTCGTCCACACCGACGACCTGAACGCCGCGGTGCCGGGGCTCCAGGTGCCCTGCGACCGGCAGGCGCTCGCCGCCTGCACCCGGCTGCTCGCGGACGCCCTCGCCGCGAAGGCGCCCGGCGGTTCCACCGAGGTGCGCGTACCGCCGTACGCCGTGGTGCAGTGCGTCGAGGGGCCCCGGCACACCCGCGGCACCCCGCCGAGCGTCGTCGAGACCGACCCGCTGACCTGGATCCGGCTGGCTACGGGGCGGCTGGCCTGGAAGGACGCGCTGGAGGACGCCAAGGTCAGCGCGAGCGGGGAGCGGGCGGACCTCGGCGGGCTGCTGCCCGTGATGAGCTGAGCCGGAACCGGGTGCCGGTCCCACCCGTCCCATCCCCATGGACAAACAGCGACTCACCCTCGCCGTCCTGACAGTCGTGCCGCTCGTGGTGGCGTGCGGCAGCGAGAAGGCGGACGGCGGCAGCGGCTCGGTTGCCGTCGAGCGGCCCGTCACCGGCCTCGACTGGCGCGTGAAGGACATCACCGTGAACGGCACGACCACCGCCGCGCACGGCAGCCCGTACCTCGCCTTCGACGCCAAGACCCACAAGGCGGCCGGCCGGCTGGGCTGCAACCACGTCAACGCCGCGGCGACCGTACGCGCCGGACACATCACGCTCGGGCGACCGATGACCACCCGAATGATGTGCGACGCCTCACTCATGCAGACCGAACGGGCCCTGCTGGGCCTGTTCGAGCACACGGTCCGCTACCGGGTCGATCACGACACCCTCACGCTGACCAGCGCAAACGGCATGACGGTCCGGGCCGTCGCCCGGCAGTGATCCACTACTGACGAGTAACCCCAATTCGGACCAGTGGTCGATCTCGCCTACACTCGGTGGCGTGCCACGTGGTGACGGTCGACTCAATCATGATCTGCTCCCCGGTGAGAAAGGCCCCCAGGACGCCTGCGGCGTCTTCGGAGTCTGGGCTCCGGGCGAAGAGGTCGCCAAGCTCACTTACTTCGGGCTCTACGCCCTCCAGCATCGGGGCCAGGAATCCGCGGGTATCGCGGTCAGCAACGGCTCCCAGATCCTCGTCTTCAAGGACATGGGCCTGGTCTCCCAGGTCTTCGACGAGACCTCTCTCGGTTCGCTCCAGGGTCACATCGCGGTCGGACACGCCCGCTACTCGACCACCGGCGCCTCCGTGTGGGAGAACGCCCAGCCGACGTTCCGCGCCACCGCGCACGGCTCGATCGCGCTCGGCCACAACGGCAACCTGGTCAACACGGCGCAGCTCGCCGAGATGGTCGCCGACCTGCCGAAGAAGGAGGGCGGCCGCGCCCCGCGCGTGGCGGCCACCAACGACACCGACCTGCTGACGGCGCTGCTCGCCGCCCAGGAGGACGCGGACGGCAAGCCGCTGACCATCGAGGAGGCGGCCCACACGGTGCTGCCCAAGGTGCGCGGCGCCTTCTCCCTCGTCTTCATGGACGAGCACACCCTCTACGCCGCCCGCGACCCGCAGGGCATCCGCCCGCTGGTCCTCGGCCGCCTGGAGCGCGGCTGGGTGGTCGCCTCCGAGTCCGCCGCCCTCGACATCTGCGGCGCCAGCTACGTCCGTGAGATCGAGCCGGGCGAGTTCGTCGCCATCGACGAGAACGGCCTGCGCACCTCTCGATTCGCGGAAGCGAAGCCCAAGGGCTGTGTCTTCGAGTACGTGTACCTGGCCCGCCCGGACACCGACATCGCCGGCCGGAACGTGTACCTCTCCCGCGTGGAGATGGGCCGCAGGCTGGCGAAGGAGGCCCCGGTCGAGGCCGATCTGGTCATAGCGACCCCGGAGTCCGGAACGCCCGCGGCCATCGGCTACGCGGAGGCCTCCGGCATTCCCTTCGGTGCCGGCCTGGTCAAGAACGCCTATGTCGGCCGGACCTTCATCCAGCCCTCGCAGACCATCCGGCAGCTCGGCATCCGCCTGAAGCTGAACCCGCTGAAGGAAGTCATCAAGGGCAAGCGCCTGGTCGTCGTCGACGACTCGATCGTGCGCGGCAACACCCAGCGCGCCCTGGTGCGGATGCTCCGCGAGGCGGGCGCGGCCGAGGTCCACATCCGGATCTCCTCGCCGCCCGTGAAGTGGCCCTGCTTCTTCGGCATCGACTTCGCCACGCGCGCGGAGCTCATCGCCAACGGCATGACGATCGAGGAGATCGGCACCTCGCTGGGCGCCGACTCCCTGGCGTACATCTCCATCGACGGCATGATCGAGGCGACGACGATCGCCAAGCCGAACCTGTGCCGCGCCTGCTTCGACGGCGAGTACCCCATGGAACTCCCCGACCCCGAGCTGCTCGGCAAGCAGCTCCTGGAGACCGAGCTGGCCGCAGGGCCCGCCGCCACGGCCGCGGCCGACGCCATCCGTCGCCCGTAGACCGCCCGAAACACCTGCCGTACGACACGAAAGTTCTCTACTGCCATGTCTGAGACAACTGGTGCCAGCTACGCAGCCGCGGGCGTCGACATCGAAGCGGGCGACCGCGCCGTGGAGCTCATGAAGGAGTGGGTGAAGAAGACGCAGCGCCCCGAGGTCCTCGGCGGCCTCGGCGGCTTCGCCGGCCTCTTCGACGCCTCCGCCCTGAAGAACTACGAGCGCCCGCTGCTCGCCTCCGCCACCGACGGCGTGGGCACGAAGGTCGACATCGCCCGTCAGCTGGGCGTGTACGACACCATCGGCCACGACCTGGTCGCGATGGTCATGGACGACATCGTGGTGTGCGGTGCCGAGCCGCTGTTCATGACCGACTACATCTGCGTGGGCAAGGTCCACCCCGAGCGGGTCGCCGCGATCGTCAAGGGCATCGCGGAGGGCTGTGTGCTGGCCGGGTGCGCCCTGGTGGGCGGCGAGACGGCCGAACACCCGGGTCTGCTCGGCGAGGACGACTTCGACGTCGCCGGAGCCGGTACGGGCGTCGTGGAGGCCGACCGGCTGCTGGGCGCGGATCGCATCCGTACGGGCGACACGGTCATCGCCATGGCCGCCTCCGGGCTTCACTCGAACGGGTACTCGCTCGTCCGGCACGTCCTGCTGAACCAGGCGGGCCTGTCCCTGGAGGCGCGGGTCGAGGAACTCGGCCGCACCCTCGGCGAGGAACTGCTGGAGCCGACCAGGATCTACTCCCTGGACTGCCTGGCCCTGACGCGCACCACGGACGTGCACGCGTTCAGCCACGTCACCGGTGGCGGGCTCGCCGCCAACCTGGCCCGGGTGATCCCGGACGGCCTGCACGCGATCGTGGACCGCTCCACCTGGACCCCGGCCCCGATCTTCGACCTGGTCGGAAAGACGGGGCAGGTCGAGCGGCTGGAGCTGGAGAAGACGCTCAACATGGGCGTCGGCATGATCGCGATCGTGCCCGAGGAGTCCACGGACGTGGCGCTGGCCACACTGGCGGACCGGGGTGTCGAGGCGTGGGTCGCGGGCGAGATCACCGAGCGGGGCGAGCACACCACCGGTGCCGCCCTCGTCGGGGACTACGCCGGCTGATCCGAGGCGGGCAGCACAGAACCCGGTCGGTGACCGAGGTCACCGACCGGGTAGGTGCTCAATGCAACGTCAAGCGCCGCGACGCTGTTGTGAAGGGTTTCCGCCCTCGTCCTCGTCGTCGTCGTCCTCATAGAGGTCGGCATAACGTGAGTACAGGTCGTCGTCGTCCTGCCCATCGTCCTCGAAATGGTCACCGTTGGGTGACTGATTCGATGTCGACGATGCGCCCAGCTCCTCGGCCAGGCGTGAGAGGTCAGTCCCGCCGCTGTTGTACTTCAGCTGGCGGGCGACCTTCGTCTGCTTGGCCTTGGCCCGGCCGCGCCCCATGGCTCGACCCCCTCAACGACGGGGCTCGACGGCCCCAGAGTCTGACACGCGTTCATGATCTGGAACGGACTCTCCGTGGAGAGGCCGGTCCGTAGGGCTTCCACGGTACCTGAGCCCACGCCCATACGGTACGTCGCCCGCAGGGGCAGCGTGTGCCCAGGACCCTCGAGGCGCCCTGTCCTCGCTGGTCAATCGCGATTTTAACCACTTCTCGGCGGCCGACCCGCCGACGAACGTGAGAGTTCTCTCTAAGTGCCCGCCGACGGGTACCGGCCAAACGTCAGAGCGCCCGCTTCGTGGTGGCCTCGTGCATCCGCTGTTCCGCGATCCGGTCGGCCGCGGCGGCCGGCGGAATCCCGTCCGTCTTCGCACGAGCGAATATGGCGAGCGTGGTGTCGAAGATCTTCGCCGCCTTCGCCCTGCACCGCTCGAAGTCGAAGCCGTGCAGCTCGTCGGCGACCTGGATGACACCGCCGGCGTTCACCACGTAGTCCGGCGCGTAGAGGATCGCGCGGTCGGCGAGGTCCTTCTCCACGCCCGGATGGGCGAGCTGGTTGTTGGCCGCCCCGCAGACCACCTTGGCGGTGAGCGCCGGCACGGTGTCGTCGTTCAGGGCTCCGCCGAGCGCGCACGGGGCGTAGATGTCCAGGTCCTGGACCCGGATCAGGGTGGCGGTGTCGGCGACGGCCGTCACGCCCTCCGGATGGGCCGCCAGGATCCGCCCCACGGCCTCTTCGCGGACGTCCGTGATCACGACCTCGGCGCCCTCGTCGCGCAGGTGCCGCACCAGGTGGTGGCCGACCTTGCCGACGCCCGCGATGCCGACCTTGCGGCCGCGCAGCGAGGGGTCGCCCCACAGGTGCTGGGCGCTGGCCCGCATGCCCTGGTAGACGCCGTAGGCGGTCAGCACGGAGGAGTCGCCGGCGCCGCCGTTCTCGGGCGAGCGGCCCGTGGTCCAGCGGCACTCGCGGGCGACGACGTCCATGTCGGCGACATAGGTGCCGACGTCGCAGGCGGTGACGTACCGGCCGCCGAGGGAGGCGACCATCCGCCCGTAGGCGAGCAGCAGCTCCTCGGTCTTGTCGCGCTCCGGATCGCCGATGATCACGGCCTTGCCGCCGCCGTGGTCGAGACCGGCCATGGCGTTCTTGTACGACATCCCGCGCGCGAGGTTCAGCGCGTCGGCGACGGCCTCCGCCTCGGTGGCGTAGGGGTAGAAACGCGTGCCGCCGAGGGCCGGGCCCAGGGCGGTGGAGTGGATGGCGATGACGGCCTTCAGACCGCTGGCACGGTCCTGGCAGAGCACGACTTGCTCATGTCCGCCCTGGTCCGAGTGGAACAGGGTGTGCAGTACATCAGCAGGTGCGCCGGTCACGTCGGTCACTGTGGTGACTCCTGAGGTAAAGAGCGGCGGGTGGACTGGGCTCCCGTACGGGTGGCGGGGCCTGTGAGGACGAGGGTAGAGCCTGCGGGGACCGCCATCGGGGCAGTGGTGGGGATCACTCACCCCACGGGAGGGCCCGTGCGACGATTTGCATGGATTTCCCGTGGATTCGTGGCGGGTTCCGCAGGTTTTCCCGGTGGTGGGCGGGGGAGGGAGCAGGCGTGCCCAAGGTGTCCTCGGTGATCGTCCCGTACGCGACGTATCTGCGCGTCTACGAACCGCTGGCCGCCTTCCCCGAGCCCGAGCGCGGCCACTGGGCCCGCTACGCCAGCCGCCCCGACCGACCCTCGTACCAGGACGAACTGCGCCGCTCCCTCGCCGACCTGCTGCCCACCCCGCCCGTCCCGGTGCCGGTGCACGAGAGCAGCGACGCGTTCGTGCTGGAGGTGGACGGCGTGGTGTGCGTGTGCCCGTGGCGCACCCGGCTGCGCGGCTGGCAGGCGCTGCAGGAGCTGGCCGGGGAACTGCCCGCACCGGTCCTGGACGCGGTGCTGCCGGAGGTCGTACGACGGCAGGCGACCCAGGACTACGAGCGCTGGCTGGTGCGCAACCCGGACGCGCGGCCCTGGATCCGCACGGGGACCTGGCAGGTGCCGCTGCACTGGTTCGTGCTGGTCGCCGACGAGGAGCGGCGCTTCGACAAGGGCTCCGGCGACATCCCGCCGATGCTGCGCTACCGCACGCCGATGGTGCAGGCCCGGCGGCGCGTGGCGCGGGCCCTGCGGGCGCTGAAGGAGGCCTTCGACGAGGGGCCGCTCATCGACGGTCTGCTGGACGTGGGGCGCTGGCTGGAGGAGTTCCACCCCCGCTCGCTGGTGGAACTGGACTACGGAGGCCTGGTGCACACCCTGCCGGCCGGCGAGCTGGAGGACGACCACTCGGCGGCCGACGTGGCCGAGGGCATCGAGGCGCTGCGTCGCGGGGACGGGGCGGCCGCGGGGGAGGCGTACGCGCGGCTGGTGGAGCGTTGGCGGTCCGTCAGGGACCGGCGGTCGGCGAACTAGCGCCGCCTTAGGTAACGAACTGGCGTTTGACGAATCGCCCGTTTTGGGGTTTCGTCCTCGCACCGAGGTTACTGAGGTGTCGTCAACATCGGACGTACGGCCCGATCCGGGCTTATGTGTCGAGCGTGACGGACCGCACGTTCCCGGCCCTTGCGTCGCTTGCCCCTCCTCATGCCAAAATAGGACAAGGAGTCCGGGGAGGACTCCGTCCGCATTGCACGCTTTGGGGGGTCTGGTGACTCCTGATCGTCCTGTGACTGATCGTCACAGTGGCGTGACTGTCCGCTATGGCATGGTCCATCGGGTTCCGTCGCTGATGAACACCTGGAGGGCAATTCCATCGGTTTGGCCGACGCGGCTGGACAGATGGTGTAGTTGTAGTGCCGAGGACAAGCCGTTCGTCCTATAACCGACTCGACCCGCGTCCACCATTTCGGGCAACGCGGGTCAAGGTGCAGAATTTAGAGGAAAGAACCGAGAAGGTTCGGTTCTCCCGAGGAGGCCGCTCATGACCGCTCGCACCCCTGATGCCGAGCCGCTGCTGACCCCGGCTGAGGTCGCCACCATGTTCCGCGTCGACCCCAAGACGGTCACGCGGTGGGCGAAGGCCGGAAAGCTCACTTCGATCCGTACGCTCGGCGGGCACCGCCGCTACCGCGAGGCGGAGGTCCGTGCTCTGCTCGCGGGCATCCCCCAGCAGCGCAGCGAGGCCTGACAACTCCATAACAGGGCAAACCGGCAGGTCCCCAAACTGCGCCGAGTTGCCCGAACCCTAGCTCCAAGCGACGCGGGTTCTGCCCCAACAGGACCCACGCCCAAGCCCATCGGGACTTTTCGAGCAAGCAACAGGGTGCGTCGTCGATCGCGCTGGACTCCGCCGGGTCCAGCGCGATCTTTTTTGTGCGCGCGGTCCGATCTCCCGGCCGGCCCTGTGAGCGGGCTTGTCGGAGTCTGGGGAGGGCTGTCGGATCTCCTGTGGGCGGCCTCGGGGGGACCCGCCCAGGGTGGTGCAATTGCACATATTAAATTGACCTGTTGTAGGTGAGGTGTAAGTACCTCGGTTTCAGAAACTCATGCGGTGACACCCGTCACACGGCGCGCCGCTTGTTGCTGCCGCCGCGAGTGCGCTAAAGGAGGCGGACGCTCCAGCGTCCCCCGGGCGTACGGGTGTTGGGCGAAGCACGCGCTCACGCACCGGCGGGAGTCTCTTCCCCGGCCACCGCGTCCGGCGCTTCCGCGGCCCTCGGCGCGGAGTCCATCGCCAGCCGCTGCAGGTGGTGGCAGATCGGGCAGTGACGGGTCAGATGGCGGTACGACGAGGCGGCCGACAGATGCGCACGGAGCAGGGCTCGCGTCTCATGCCTCACCGAAGCCGCCATACGCCACCTCCAGGACCCACGGGGAAAGGGCCCTGGTTTCTGGGTACCGACGGATGAAGACGCCGTCAAGACGGCGTGGGGCGCCGGGGGGTCTGTGTGAACACGGAACCGAAAGTGCAAAAGAGCCCGGATCCGAAGATCCGGGCTACAGGGTGGCGAGTTGGCGGGGCATGAAGAAGGGCCCGCAACCCCCGTAGGGTGCGGGCCCTTCCTTCTTCACTGCGGTCCTGACGGGATTTGAACCCGCGGCCTCCACCTTGACAGGGTGGCGAGCACTCCAAACTGCTCCACAGGACCAGGTTTCGCGGCGCTATTCGTGCGTTGCGCTGCGAGAAGAGACTGTACAGGAGGGTGAGCCCCCTGGTCGAACTCACCCTCCGTACGTAGCCGATTACGGTGCGGCCGCGTCGATCGCCTTCACGATCCGCTTGTCCGAGATCGGGTACGCCGTGCCCAACGCGTGCGCGAAATAGCTGACCCGGAGCTCCTCCAGCATCCAGCGGATGTCGGTGACGGAGGACGGCACCGGGCGGCCCTGGGGCAGCTGCTCCAGAAGCCAGGCGTACTCGTCCCGCATCTCGTGGACCTTCTCCATGCGCGTGGTGTCGCGCTGGACGTTGGTCGGCATCTGCTGGAGGCGGCGGTCCGCGGCGACCAGATACCGCATCAGATCGGGAAGGCGGCGCAGACCGGCCTCGGTGACGAAGCCGGGCTTCACGAGGGCGTCCAGCTGGGCGCGTACGTCCTGCAGGTTCGGCAGCAGGACCGGACTGCGGACGGCCTTCAGACGGCGCTCACAGGCCTGCCAGGCGGCCAGCACCTGCTGCACCTGGCCCACGGTGCGGACCGTGGTGTCCACGATCTCGGCGCGGACCTTCTCGTACAGCTTCCGGTACGACTCCTCGTCCCACACCGGCCCCCCGAAGTCCCGGATCAGCTTGTCGGCCGCGGCCATCGCGCAGTCGTCGAAGAGGGCCTGGATGGAGCCGTGCGGATTGGCGGACAGGGCGAGCTTCTGGGCGTTCGTCAGCTTCTCGGACGCGAACTTCGCCGGGTTCACCGGGATGTTGCGCAGGATGAGGCGGCGCGTGCCCTTCCACATCGCCTCCGCCTGCTCCGCCTCCGTGTCGAAGAGGCGTACGGAGACGGTGTCGCCGTCGTCGACCAGCGCCGGGAACGCCTTCACCGGCTGCCCGGCGCGGCGCGTCTCGAAGACGCGGGTGAGGGAGCCGATCGTCCAGTCGGTCAGGCCGGAGCGTTCCAGCGACTCCCCGCCGGTACGCTCCGCCGTCGCCGCGGCCGCCTGGGACAGGGCCTGGCGTGCCTTGGGCCGCAGTCGCAGCCGCAGCACCTCCAGGTCCTTGTCCTCGGCCAGTTTGCGACGCCGTTCGTCCACGATCCGGAAGGTGACGCGCAGATGGTCCGGCACCCTCGACCAGTCGAAGTCCTCGGCGGTGAAGGGGACACCGACCATGCGCCTCAGCTCGCGCGCCATGGTCGTCGTCAGCGGCTCCTGGAGGGGTACGGCCGCGTCCAGGAACCTCTTGGCGAAGTTCGGGGCCGGCACGTAGTGGCGGCGGATCGGCTTCGGCAGGGAGCGGATCAGCTCCGTCACCAACTCCTCCCTCAGGCCCGGGATCTGCCAGTCGAATCCCTCGTCCTCGACCTGGTTGAGGACATGCAGCGGGATGTGGACCGTCACACCGTCCGCGTCCGCGCCCGGCTCGAACTGGTACGTCACCCGGAACTTCAGGCCGCCCTGCCGCCAGGAGTCCGGGTAGTCGGCCTTGGTGACCGCCTCCGCCGACTCCCGGATGAGCATCTCGCGCTCGAAGTCCAGGTACTCCGGCTGCTCGTGCCGCTTGCGCTTCCACCAGGAGTCGAAGTGGGCGCCGGAGACCACGTGTTCGGGCACCCGGGCGTCGTAGAAGTCGAAGAGCGTCTCGTCGTCGACGACGATGTCCCGGCGCCGGGCGCGGTGTTCGAGCTCCTCCACCTCGCTCAGCAGCCTGCGGTTGTCGGCGAAGAACTTGTGGTGGGTGCGCCAGTCGCCCTCGACGAGAGCGTTGCGGATGAACAGCTCGCGGGAGGCCTCGGGGTCGATACGGCCGTAGTTCACCTTGCGCTGGGCGATGATCGGGACGCCGTAGAGCGTGACCTTCTCGTACGCCATGACGGCCGCCTGGTCCTTCTCCCAGTGCGGTTCGCTGTAGGTGCGCTTGAGGAGGTGGCCGGCGAGGGGTTCGACCCACTCGGGCTCGATCTTCGCGTTGACGCGGGCCCACAGGCGCGAGGTCTCCACCAGTTCCGCCGACATCACGAACCGCGGCGGCTTCTTGAACAGCGCCGAACCGGGGAAGATCGCGAACTTGGCGTTGCGGGCGCCCAGGTACTCGTTCTTCGCGCCGTCCTTGACGTCCTTCATGCCGATGTGCGAGAGCAGACCGGCCAGCAGCGAGACGTGGACGCGGTCGCCGGGGGCGTCGTCCTCGTTGAGGTGGATGCCCATCTGCTTGGCGACGGTGCGCAGTTGGGAGTAGATGTCCTGCCATTCGCGGATGCGCAGGAAGTTCAGATACTCCTGCTTGCACATCCGGCGGAAGGAGCTGGAGCCCCGCTCCTTCTGCTGTTCGCGGATGTACCGCCAGAGGTTGAGGTAGGCCAGGAAGTCGCTGGTCTCGTCCTTGAAGCGGGCGTGCTGCTGGTCGGCCTGCGCCTGCTTGTCCGCGGGCCGTTCGCGCGGGTCCTGGATGGACAGCGCCGCGGCTATGACCATGACCTCGCGGACACAGCCGTTCTTGTCGGCCTCCAGGACCATCCGTGCCAGCCGGGGGTCGACGGGCAGCTGGGCGAGCTTGCGGCCGGTCTGCGTCAGCCGCTTGCGCGGGTCCTTCTCGGCCGCGTCGAGCGCCCCCAGCTCCTGCAGCAGCTGCACACCGTCGCGGATGTTGCGGTGGTCCGGCGGATCGATGAAGGGGAACTTCTCGATGTCGCCGAGGCCGGCCGCGGTCATCTGCAGGATGACGGAGGCGAGGTTCGTACGGAGGATCTCCGCGTCCGTGAACTCCGGGCGGGCGAGGAAGTCGTCCTCGGAGTACAGCCGGATGCAGATGCCGTCGCTGGTACGACCGCAGCGCCCCTTGCGCTGGTTGGCGCTGGCCTGGCTGATCGGTTCGATGGGCAGCCGCTGCACCTTGGTGCGGTGGCTGTAGCGGCTGATCCGGGCGAAGCCCGGGTCGATGACGTACTTGATGCCGGGGACCGTCAGGGACGTCTCGGCGACGTTGGTCGCCAGAACGATCCTGCGCCCGGTGTGCTGCTGGAAGACGCGGTGCTGCTCGGCGTGCGAGAGCCGGGCGTAGAGCGGCAGAACCTCGGTGAAGCGGTACTGCTTCTTCGTGAGCGCGTCCGCCGTGTCCCGGATCTCCCGCTCACCGGAGAGGAATACCAGGATGTCGCCCTTCCCCTCGCCCATCAGCTCCTCGACGGCGTCCGTGATCGCGGTGATCTGGTCCCGGTCGGCGTCCTCGGAGTCCTCCTCCAGCAGAGGGCGGTAGCGCACCTCCACCGGATAAGTCCGCCCGCTGACCTCGATGATCGGAGCGTCGCCGAAGTGCCGGGAGAAACGCTCGGGGTCGATGGTCGCCGAGGTGATGACGACCTTCAGGTCGGGCCGCTTGGGCAGCAGCTGGGCGAGATACCCGAGCAGGAAGTCGATGTTGAGGGACCGCTCGTGGGCCTCGTCGATGATGATCGTGTCGTAGGCGCGCAGCTCGCGGTCGGTCTGGATCTCGGCGAGCAGGATGCCGTCCGTCATCAGCTTGATGAAGGTGGCGTCCGGGTTGACCTGGTCGGTGAAGCGGACCTTCCAGCCGACGGCCTCGCCGAGGGGGGTGTCCATCTCCTCCGCCACCCGCTCCGCGACCGTGCGCGCGGCGATACGACGGGGCTGGGTGTGGCCGATCATGCCGCGCACGCCCCGGCCCAGTTCCAGGCAGATCTTCGGGATCTGGGTCGTCTTGCCGGACCCGGTCTCACCGGCCACGATGACGACCTGGTGGTCGCGGATGGCCTCCGCGATGACGTCCTTCTTCTGGCTGACCGGCAGCTGCTCGGGGTAGGTGATCGCGGGCACGCGACCTCGCCGCCCGCGGATGCGCTCCTCGGCCCGGGCGACCTCCGCCTCGATCTCGCCGAGCACGGCGGCACGGGCCTCCGGCTTACGGATCTTGCGCGCGCCTTCGAGCCTGCGCCCGAGCCGGTGCGCGTCGCGCAGGGACAGCTCGGTCAGGCGGGAGGCGAGGGTGCCGAGGGCCGGGGCATCGGGGGCAGGGTGCGTAGACATACGCGATCCAGGATCTCATCCCCGGGAAATCCGTGGCGAACGATTTGTACCGGGGTGGGTGGCCGGGCATACAACGAGGCCCCGATCCGAGGATCGGGGCCTTGGTTGTGGCTGGGGCCGGGGTCGAACCGGCGACCTATCGCTTTTCAGGCGATCGCTCGTACCAACTGAGCTACCCAGCCATCAAGGCCTCTTGCGAGGCCTTGGCGGTCCTGACGGGATTTGAACCCGCGGCCTCCACCTTGACAGGGTGGCGAGCACTCCAAACTGCTCCACAGGACCTTGCTGTTGTGCGAACCAGTGAACCTAGTGTCGCACACCGTTTTGCGTGCCCCCAACGGGATTCGAACCCGTGCTACCGCCTTGAAAGGGCGGCGTCCTAGGCCGCTAGACGATGAGGGCTATCGGCCCGCCTGGGCGCCTTGCGGCGCGTCGGGGACGTGAGAAGCATATGGGATGCCGGGACCTATCGCCAAAACGGTTTACGAGCCCGAGGGAGAGGGCGAGGGGGTGCCGGGCGTGGACGAGCCGGACGGGGAGGGGGTCGCTCCGGGCCGGTTCTCCTTGGGCAGGTGCCGGGTGACCTCGGCCGTCGTCTCGCCCAGACCGCCCAGTTTGATCGAGTCCCAGGCCTGCAGGCGGCGGGTGTCGCGGTCGAAGTAGAGGACCGAGGCCTCGATGGGCGCGGGGTATTTGTGCTCGAGGGCGCGCAGGCCGCTGCCGCCGGTGGAGCCCTCCATCCGCAGCCGGGTGCCGTACTTCAGGATCTCGTCGCCCTCGTGGTGCAGATGGCCGCAGAGGACCAGCGGGACCGTGCCGTCGACCTCGCGGGCGGCGGAGGGCTCGTGGATCATCGCGACGTCGACCGGGGTGCCGGCCGCCTTCTGGTCGTCGAGGGCCGAGGCCAGCTGCGCCCCCGCCAGTTCCTCCGACTGGGCGGCACCCGTCACCGTGGAGCGGTCGGGGGTGAACTGCGGGTCGCCCAGGCCCGCGAAACGCAGTCCGGCGACCGTCTCGGCGCGGCCCTCGTCGAGGACGTGGACGTTCTTCATGCGCTCCAGGTAGCGCTGGGTGACATGGGAGTCGTGGTTGCCGCGGACCCAGACGTACGGCGCTCCCAGGTTCGCGATCGGGTCCAGGAAGCCGTTCTCGGCCGCCGTGCCGTGGTCCATGGTGTCGCCGGTGTCGACGATGACGTTCACCCTGTACTGCCGCACGAGCGACGCGATGATCTTCCAGCTCGCCGGGTTGAGGTGGATGTCCGAGACGTGCAGGACCCGGATGGTGGTCGGGTCCGGCTGGTAGGCGGGGAGGGTGGAGGTGACGTCGTACAGCTTGGTCACGTTCGTCACCAGGCGGGCCAGCTCCTTCTGGTAGACGTCGAACTCGGTGACGATGTTGCGGGCGTTGCCGACGAGCGAGGGGGCCGAGGAGAGCAGGCCCGAGTACTTCGGTTCGAGGACCGAGTCCGGGTTCCAGGTGGCGTACGCGGACGCGCCGGAGGCCATCAGCAGGGCGAGGGCGGTGCCGCCGGCGGCGAGGGCCCGGCGGGGGCGGCGGTAGACGGCGAGGCCCAGGGCCGAGGCGCCGGCGACCACCGCGACGCAGGAGCGCAGGGCCAGGTCGAGGGTGCCGTGTTCGACGTCGTGGACGACCTCGTCCTGGAGGCCGGAGAGCCGTTCGGGATGGTCGACCAGGGCCTGGGCGCGGGCCGCGTCGAGCTGGTCGACGTTGACGTCGAGGCGGACGGGCGCGTGGTGGGTGTTGAGTTCGAGGGCGCCGAGCGGCGAGACGTTGATCTTCGTGCCGCCGGACAGGGACGGCCGCAGGGTCATCGTCGTGTTCATCGGCCCGACCGGCACCCGGACGTTGCCGACGATCAGCAGTCCCAGCCAGGCGCCCAGCAGCACGACGGCGACGAGTCCGAGGGCGCGGACCCAGGGGCGCGGCTGCTGGACCAGTTCGAGGGACGGGGTCGGGCGACGGGTGCGGCGCTGGCGGCGGTTCAGGATGTGCGGGGACTTCCGTATGCGGTTCACGACGGTCACGGCAACGGCGGGGACGCGGGCCATTGGTCCCGTATGCCCAAGTCCGGGCGTCGATATGCGGGCCCGCGTGAGGAGTTCGCGGACGCGCGGCTCAGCCCCAGCCCAGTTCGTGCAGGCGCGCGTCGTCGATCCCGAAGTGGTGCGCGATCTCGTGGATCACGGTCACGGCGACCTCGTGGACCACGTCCTCCCGTGTCTCGCAGTGGCGCAGGGTCGGGCCCATGTAGATCGAGATGCGGTCGGGCAGGACCCCCGCGTACCACTCGCCGCGGTCGGTGAGCGGGGTTCCCTCGTACAGGCCCAGGAGCTCGGGGTCGTCGGCTGGAGGTTCGTCCTCGACGAACACGGCGACGTTGTCCATGACCCGGGTCAGTTCGGACGGGATCCGGTCCAGGGCCTGGCTGACGAGTTCCTCGAACGATTCGCGTGTCATCTCCAGCACAGGCCCATTGTCGGGGACGGGGCGCCCGTGGCGGAGCTTGGGGGCTCAGGCGGGCAGGTTCAGTTGCCAGGAGACGCCGAAGCGGTCGTTGACCCAGGTGAACTTCCGGCTGAAGCCGTAGTCGCCCGGCGGCATGAGCTCGCCGCCCCCTTCGGAGAGGGCCGCGTGCAGCCGGTCGAGCTCGGCCTCGTCCTCGCACTGCACGAACAGGGAGGCCGCGGGCGTGAAGGTGAACTCGTGGTGGGCGGGGCTGTCGATGCACATGAACTGCGTGCCGGCGAGGGAGAAGGTGGCGTGCTGCACGCTTCCCTCCTTGCCGGGGCCGTCGGCGCCGTAGCGGGTGAGGCCGACGATCTCGGCGTCGTCGAAGAGCGAGACGTAGAAGTTCATCGCGTTCTCCGCGTCGCCCTCGAACATCAGGAACGTGGTGATCTTCCGTGCGGCCGCGATCTGCATGAGACGTTCTCCTTGGGCGCCGTTTTCGGACGGTCGGTGCGCGGCCACGGTAGCGCCGTGCCGGGCGGGGCGCGTGTCCTCCCGTGGGCGGCGGGAGTTGGGCATGTTGACGTCTTTCCCGCCTGAGAGGTGGCTTCCCGTGCGCCCCATGTACGTACCCGTCCGTCTGGCCGCCACCGTCATGGCCGTCGCCACCGCCGCCGGCTGCATGAGCGTGGGTGAGGACGCGGGGGGCGACGGCGCGAGGCCCTCGCACTCGGCGGGGCCGCACGGCGGCGAGGCACCCGACGGGGGCACGGCGATCTCCGGCGGCGGATGGGGGCTGGGAGCGGCGGCCGACGGCAAGCACCCGGGCAGGAAGGGCAAGGGCAAGCACGGTGGGAAGTCCGACTCCCCCTCGGCCTCGCCGTCCGCCGGTGCGACCGCCTCCGCGCCCGCGCGGGGCGGGGCGGGCAGGACCGACCGGCCCGGCGCTCCCACGCCGACGCGGGCGACGCCCACCCCCACGCACACCGACCCGCAGCCGCCCACGCCGACCGAGCAGCCGACGTCCTCCGCCCCCGAACCCCCGCCGTCGGCCGAGCCGTCCTCGTCGGCGCACCCGGACCCGGGGCCACAGCTGGCGCAGCGGGAGCCCGCGCCGACGGCGGGGGCACCGGTGTAGAGCGCGCGGCGGGGCGGGAGTGTGATGTCGCCTACGTCCGTGGGGTTCGGTTTGCCCTGGGGGCTGGTGGGTGCGTATGGTGGTAGATCGTTTGATCCCATTGCCCGGCGCCATTGCAGAGAGCGCCGTGTGGCGCGTTCTCTCCCTTGCCGTGGCTGACCGCATAGAGGCGGTCGTATTGCGAATCACGGAGTTGACGGGCGCGTGCCGACGAGACTCCGGAAGGTTTCGCATACGCATGTCCATTTCCAGTACTGATCACGTCGTCGTGCCCGAGAACGAGGGCACCGAGGACGCCGTCGAGGTCACCTTCTCGGACCTCGGCCTCCCCGAGGGCGTCGTGCGCAAGCTCGCCCAGAACGGCGTGACCACCCCCTTCCCGATCCAGGCCGCGACCATCCCGGACGCCCTGGCCGGCAAGGACATCCTCGGCCGTGGCCGCACCGGCTCCGGCAAGACCCTCTCCTTCGGTCTGCCGACCATGGCGCGTCTCGCCGGTGGCCGCACCGAGAAGCACAAGCCGCGCGCCGTCATCCTCACCCCGACCCGTGAGCTCGCGATGCAGGTCGCGGACGCCCTCCAGCCCTACGGCGACGTCCTCGGCCTCAAGATGAAGGTCGTCTGCGGCGGTACGTCGATGGGCAACCAGATCTACGCCCTGGAGCGCGGCGTCGACATCCTCGTCGCCACCCCGGGCCGGCTGCGAGACATCATCAACCGCGGCGCCTGCTCCCTGGAGAACGTCGAGGTCGCCGTCCTCGACGAGGCCGACCAGATGTCGGACCTGGGCTTCCTGCCCGAGGTCACCGAACTGCTCGACCAGATCCCGGCCGGCGGCCAGCGGATGCTGTTCTCGGCCACGATGGAGAACGAGATCTCCACCCTGGTCAAGCGCTACCTGAGCGAGCCGGTCACGCACGAGGTCGACAGCGCCCAGGGCAACGTCACGACCATGTCGCACCACATCCTGATCGTGAAGCCCAAGGACAAGGCGCCGGTCACCGCGGCCATCGCCTCCCGCAAGGGCCGCACCATCATCTTCGTCCGCACCCAGCTGGGCGCGGACCGCATCGCCGAGCAGCTGCGCGAGGCGGGCGTGAAGGCCGACGCGCTGCACGGCGGCATGACCCAGGGCGCGCGCACCCGCACGCTGGCCGACTTCAAGGACGGTTACGTCAACGCGCTCGTCGCCACCGACGTCGCCGCCCGCGGCATCCACGTCGACGGCATCGACCTCGTCCTGAACGTGGACCCGGCCGGCGACCACAAGGACTACCTGCACCGCGCCGGGCGTACCGCTCGTGCCGGCCGCACCGGTACGGTCGTGTCCCTGTCGCTGCCGCACCAGCGCCGCCAGATCTTCCGCCTGATGGAGGACGCGGGCGTCGACGCCGGGCGTCACATCATCAACTCCGGGACGGCCTTCGAGCCCGAGGTCGCCGAGATCACCGGCGCCCGTTCGATGACCGAGGTCCAGTCCGAGTCCGCGGCCAACGCGGCTCAGCTGGCGGAGCGCGAGGTCGCCCACCTCACCAAGCAGCTGGAGCGGGCGCAGCGGCGCGCGACCGAGCTGCGCGAGGAGGCCGACCGGCTCGTCGCCCGGGTCGCCCGCGAGCGCGGAGAGGACCCCGAGACGGCGGTGGCCGAGGCGCAGGCGGCGGTCACCGAGGCCGCCGGGACCGTGACCGAGGCGTCCGTGCCGGAGCAGCCGGTCGCGCAGGACGTCGAGCGCGCGGAGCCGGCCCCGTCGTACGAGCGTCGTGAGCGCCGGGACAACGACCGCGGTGACCGTGGCGGCTTCCGCCGTGACGACCGTGGTGGTCGTTCCTTCGAGCGTCGTGACGACCGTGGTGGCCGCTCCTTCGAGCGCCGGGACAACGACCGCGGTGACCGTGGCGGCTTCCGCCGTGACGAGCGTCGTGACGACCGTGGTGGGCGTTCCTTCGAGCGCCGTGACGACCGCCCGGCCGGCCGCTCCTTCGAGCGCCGGGACAACGACCGCGGTGACCGTGGCGGCTTCCGCCGTGACGAGCGTCGTGACGACCGTGGTGGTCGTTCCTTCGAGCGTCGTGACGACCGCCCGGCCGGCCGCTCCTTCGAGCGCCGGGACAACGAGCGCGGCGGCTTCCGCCGTGACGACCGTCCGGCCGGCCGTTCCTTCGAGCGCCGGGACGACCGCGGCGGTCACCGTGGCAGCGACCGTCCGTTCAACCGCGACCGCCGTGACGACCGCCCGGGCTTCCGCTCCGGCGGCCACGACCGCCCCTACGGTCGCCGTGACGACCACCGTGGCACCGGTTCCTTCGGGCGCCGGGATGACAAGCCGCGCTGGAAGCGCAACGGCTGACACCGAGTGAGCTGAACGAGGGCCCGTACGACTTCGGTCGTACGGGCCCTCCCGCGTTCGCAGGGCGCTTACCGGCCACGGAAAACTTTTGGCCAAAGCACCTATCTTGTGACGCATGTCACGCCTCTGCCGAGGGAATCGCTGGGGGCATGACAGATGACGCCATAGCGAGCGGGCAGTCGGGCCTTTCCGACGAAGAGCGGCTTGCCCAGCTCGGCTACACGCAGGTCCTTGCCCGCCGGATGTCGGCGTTCAGCAACTACGCGGTCTCCTTCACGATCATCTCGGTCCTGTCGGGCTGCCTGACCCTCTACGCCTTCGGCATGAACACGGGTGGTCCGGCGGTGATCACCTGGGGTTGGGTGGCCGTGGGCCTGATGACGCTGTTCGTGGGGCTGTCGATGGCCGAGATCTGTTCGGCCTACCCGACCTCGGCCGGCCTGTACTTCTGGGCGCACCGGCTCGCGCCACCGCGCACCGCCGCCGCCTGGGCGTGGTTCACGGGCTGGTTCAACGTGCTGGGCCAGGTGGCGGTGACGGCCGGCATCGACTTCGGTGCCGCCTCCTTCCTCGGCGCGTACCTGAACCTGCAGTTCGGCTTCGAGGTGACGAAGGGGCGGACGGTCCTGCTGTTCGCCGCGATCCTGCTGCTGCACGGCCTGCTGAACACCTTCGGCGTGAAGATCGTCGCCCTGCTCAACGACATCAGCGTGTGGTGGCACGTGCTGGGCGTCGGCGTGATCGTCGGCGCGCTGGCCTTCGTACCCGACCATCACCAGTCGGCTTCCTTCGTGTTCGGGAAGTTCGTCAACAACACGGGCTGGGGCAGCGGGGTGTACGTCGTGTTGCTGGGCCTGCTGATGGCCCAGTACACCTTCACCGGCTACGACGCCTCCGCCCATATGACGGAGGAGACCCACGACGCGTCCACCGCGGGCCCGAAGGGCATCGTGCAGTCGATCTGGACGTCGTGGATCGCGGGCTTCGTCCTGCTCCTCGGCTTCACCTTCGCCATCCAGTCCTACGACAAGGAGCTCGGGTCCGCGACGGGTGCGCCGCCGGCCCAGATCCTGCTGGACGCGCTGGGGGCGACGGCCGGGAAGCTGCTGCTCCTGGTCGTGATCGGGGCGCAGCTGTTCTGCGGGATGGCGTCCGTGACCGCCAACAGCCGTATGATCTACGCCTTTTCGCGCGACGGCGCGCTTCCCTTCTCCCGTGTCTGGCACACCGTCAGCCCGCGCACCCGGACGCCCGTAGCGGCCGTGTGGCTGGCGGCGGTGGGGGCGCTGGTGCTGGGGCTGCCGTACCTGATCAATGTCACGGCGTACGCGGCGGTGACGTCGATCGCGGTCATCGGCCTCTACATCGCCTACGTCATCCCGACGCTGCTGCGGGTGCGCAAGGGGGACGCCTTCGAGCGGGGACCGTGGCACCTGGGCCGCTGGTCGACGCTGATCGGCTGGGTGTCGGTGGTGTGGGTCGGTGTCATCACGGTCCTGTTCATGCTGCCCCAGGTCTCCCCGGTCACCTCGGAGACCTTCAACTACGCGCCCGTCGCCGTCCTGGTGGTCCTCGGCTTCGCGGCCGCGTGGTGGGCGGCGTCGGCCCGGCACTGGTTCCTCAACCCGTCCCACGCCCGCACACAGGCCCGTGAGGCGGCGCGCGCGGGCAGCGCGGGCGGTGCGCAAAAGGTGGATCCGTAACACTCCCGGCGTCCCCGCGCGCCACGGCACGGCCGTGTCCCCGATACCCGATCGGAGACACGGCCGTGTCCGGCTATGCTCGGGGAGGCAACATCGCCGAGGGCCCTTAGCTCAATTGGCAGAGCAGTGGACTTTTAATCCATTGGTTGTGGGTTCGAGTCCCACAGGGCCTACGCAGAAGCCCCAGGTCGGAAAGATCACGACCTGGGGCTTTCGTGTGCTGTACGGGTCAGCCGGGGGTCATCCCGCGGCCGCCGTGACGTCCCCGGCGTAGACCAGGGCGACCCGGTGGTTGTACTGGATGGTGTACATCGACTTGGCGCCGGTGACGACCGTGCCGCTGGACGGGAAGAAGTCCTGCGTGGCGGACGGCGGCTCGGTCGCCACGTAGGCCTGGCCTGCGGGGATCGTGTACATGCTCAGCGGGGCCTGCGTCGAGGGGGACAGGCCCGAGGGGTACTCGGCGGCGTCCGGGTAGCCGGAGCCGTACACCGCGACCGGTGAGGTGCCGGCCGCGCCGATCACCTGAACGCCGTGGGCGGGCGCGGTGTTGCAGCCGTGCGGGTTGTAGAACCACACCTTCGCGCCGCTGTACCAGATCGCGGTCCAGTCGCCGTCCTGGCCCGCGACCACGAACTGCTGGCCGGCCGCCGCGGTGCTGCCCCAGTCGTTGATCCGGTCGGTGCCGGCCGTGCCCGGGTGGACGGCCTGGTCGCCGAAGAGGGGCGCCGAGTCGTCGGGCGCGGTGCGCAGGTAGACGAAGTTCGACGGCTGCGGGGTCTCCGTGCAGGCGGTGGTGGCGCCGGTCGGGTCGTCGGCGGGGCAGATCTGGACGGTCTGCAGGTTGTCCTCGAACCGGGGCGCGATGGTGACCACCGAGCCGACCGGGCCGACGCCGTGCGCGCGGGTGTGGACGCCGAGCAGGTTCATGAAGTGGTTCCAGTCCCAGGACGGGCCCGGGTCCCAGTGCATGCCGGAGACGAGGGACGACTTCGGCCCGGCGACGTTGTCGTGGCCGATGACGTGCTCGCGGTCCAGCGGGATGTCGTACCGGGCGGCGAGGTACTCGACCAGTTCGGCCGTGGCCTCGTACTGGGCCTCGGTGTACCAGGTCGCGCCGTGCGCGGCGTAGCCCTCGTGCTCGATGCCGATCGAGTGCATGTTGGTCGTGTAGTTGCCCGCGTGGAAGGCGAGGTCCTTCGTGGGCACCATCTGCGTCACCGCGCCGTCGGCGGAGCGCATCACGTAGTGCGCGGCGGCGCCGCCCGCCGCCTGGGCGGTCCTGATGGCGGCGTCGTAGGAGCTCTCGGTGTCGTGGATGACGATGGTGTCGATCCTGATGCCGTTCGCGGGGCGGTTCGAGACCTGGCCGTTGGAGGCCGCCGCCGGGACGAAGGCGCAGTCCAGGGTGGGCGGGCACTCGACGTCCGTGACGGCCGCCGACTTCAGGTGCAGGGCGGCCAGTTGGCCGGTCGCGGGGCGGACACCGCTGTCGGCCGCCAGGCTCATGCGCCGGCCGTCGGAGGTGGTGCGGGCGGCGCCCTTTCGTATGGAGGCGAAGACGCGGTCGGCGAAGGCCGCGGCGCCCTGGCGCTGCGAGGACTGGCTGTAACGGGCCACGGCCCCGTACCAGTTGCCGGGGTCGGTGGACGCGCTGCCGGTCGTCTTCCTCTGGTAGTCGGCGAGCAGGGCCGCGCCGCCGCGGATGTTGGCGGCCGGGTCGGTGCGCAGGCTCTCGGCGGACAGGCCCGTCAGTTTCGCGGCGGCCCGAAGCGTGTGCAGTGCGGGGTCGGCGGCCATGTACGCCAGATCGCCGCGTCCGGCGGCTCCCGCGGGGCCCGCGGCCAGCATGGCGGGGGTGACGTCCGTCAGGTGCATCGGGCCGTAGCCGCCGTCCGTGCTGTGCTGCCCGGGGCGGGTGTCCCAGGCGGACTCCTGGTACGACACGGCCAGCAGCACCTGGCGCGGCACGTGGTACGCGTCGGCGGCGGCGGTGAAGGCCCGCTCCAGCGAGGGTGCCGGGCGGCCGGAGGCGTCGGCTGCCGCCGCCGTCACCGGCACGGTCGTCGCGCCCGCGGCGGCCAGTGCGGCGACAGCGGCGAGCAGGGCCGGACGGTGGAGGCGGGACGCGTGCCCGCGTCTGTCACTGTGTGTGGTCATCAAGGGATCCCGGACCTGTGTCGACTCGGATGGCTGCGGAGAACGCGCACGTGACGGGGCGTCGATTCGCCGACCCGGCCGGCCGGTGGGCCCACGGGCCGGCGGCGGACGGCCCTTCTCCGGGAGGAGAGTATGTCAACTCCCGCAATCGGCTGGGAATTTGGGCGCGAGAAGTCCCAATGCGGGCGTGGAAGAAGGTTGGTGAAACCCGCGGTCGGCGGCTGACCGGCCGCGATGGTTCGGGCGTGGACGGTTCGTCGGCACGATCGCCGGGGGCGGCGCCTGGCTGCTGCCCGGGACCGTGCTGCTCCGGCGGCGGATCGCCGACGCCAAGCGGGCCATGACGGCCGGCTGGACCGGGCAGAGGAGCCCGACGGCGTACCGGCCGCTCACCGGGAAGCTGCGCGAGCGCATCCGCACGGCACTCCGCGAACCCGGCACCTCCACCGACCTGCGCTGGACGGTCGCCGACTGCTTCTACGGCGCCCTGGCCGGTAGGTGGAGGTGGAGGGGCGGGCGCAGGACGGGCCGCGGGCCCCGGCCGCCGTCGGGGTACCGCCTACTTCGTGGTCGCCGGGGCCCCCACCAACACGGCGAAGCGCGGCGGCTCGGCCCGCGTCACGGTCCGGCTCGTCCGGCTGAAGCGGGGCTGCGGGCGCGGGTCGCCGACGAGGGCCGGGGCGGCGCCGGCGAAACCCGCGGCTCGGGCCTGCTGGGCATACGACGCCCGGTTACGGCCCTGGACGGCCGGCGCGTCCTCAGCCCGCGCTGAGTTCCGTCAGTTCGCCCAGGGGGAGCGTGTGCTGGGTCTGGAGGACCTTCGCGCGCAGGTAGCGGACGTTGTGGGCGGTGGTGAAGACGCCGGTCGGGACCCGGTCGTGGACCGTGATGCCCAGGTCGCGCAACTGCCCTGCCTTGTCGGGGTTGTTGGACAGCAGGTCCAGTTCGGTGACGCCGAGCGAGCGCAGCATCTGGGCGGCGGCCGTGTAGTCGCGGGCGTCCTCGGGCAGGCCCAGGGCGGCGTTCGCCTCGTAGGTGTCGAGGCCCTGGTCCTGCAGGGCGTACGCGTCGAGCTTGTTGTAGAGGCCGATGCCACGGCCCTCCTGGCGGAGGTAGAGCAGGACGCCGCCACGGGCCGCGATGCGCTCCACCGCCTCCCGCAGCTGCGGACCGCAGTCGCAGCGGGCGGAGCCGAAGACGTCGCCGGTCAGGCACTCGGAGTGCAGGCGGACCAGCGGGACGGTGCCGGGGACGGGGTCGCCGAGGACGACGGCGACGTGTTCCTGGCCGTCGACCAGGCCGTGGAAGGTGACGAGTTCGGCGTCGACGCTGTAGCCGTCGTCGAAGCGCAGCGGTACCCGGACGCGGGAGCGCGGCGTGGCGGCGGGGAAGTCGGGCATGGGGGTTCTCCTGTGTCCGGGTGCAGGACCGTGCGGAGTGCTGCTTCAGATTTGAAGCAGATCCACGGCTGGAACCCTACCCGTGCTTTAAATTTGAAGCAACAGATTTGCGACCCGGCTCACGCGGGGAAGTTCACGAGAGTGTCCTCACGACGAGCCCGAGCCCGAGCACGGCGACGACCGCCGCCGCCACGGCACCTCGTCGGAGGTCGGCCGCGGCGTCTCCGCGCCCTCCAGCGCGCGCACGATCGCGGAGCTGATCTCCTCCAGCCGCTCCACCTGCTCCTCGGAGAGATGGTCGAACACCGCCGCCCGTACGGTCTCCACATGCCCCGGCGCCGTGCGCTCCAGAACCGCCATCCCCTCGTCGGTGAGGGCCGCGAAGCTGCTCCGCTTGTCCCACTGGCAGTCCTCGCGCCGGATCAGCCCGTCCTTCTCCAGTCGCGTCACGGCGTATGTCAGCCTGCTGCGCGTGATCTTCGACTTCTCGGCGAGATCGGTCATCCGCAGCTTGCGTTCCGGCGCCTCGGAGAGGTTGGCCAGGATGGAGTAGTAGAGATGGGGCATGCCGGCGTCCTGCTGGAGCTGGCGGTCGATCGCGTCCTCCAGGAGGTGCGTCGCCGCGATGTACGCGCGCCAGGCGCGCTGCTCCTTGCCGGTGAGCCAGCGAGTCGTCATACGACCAGTGTAGGTTTGTTTCAAACTTTAACCAAGAGTCCCCTTTGCCAAGCATCCTCTTTGCCAAGCGCCCCCTTACCCAGCATCCCCGGCCTCCGAGAGCGAGCACGCCCGATGCCGTACCCCCACGTCCTGCTGTCCGCCGCCGTCTCCCTCGACGGCTACCTCGACGACACCGGCCCCGAGCGGCTGCTGCTCTCGTCCCCGGCAGACTTCGACCGGGTGGACGAGGTACGGGCGTCCGTGGACGCCATCCTGGTCGGCGCCGGCACGATCCGCGCCGACAACCCGCGCCTGCTGGTCAACTCACCCGAGCGGCGCGCCGCCCGCACGGCCGAGGGGAAGCCGGAGTACCCCCTCAAGGTCACCGTCAGCGGCTCCGGTGACCTCGACCCGACGGCGAAGTTCTGGCACACCGGCGGCGAGAAGGTGCTCTACACGACCGACGAGGGCGCACACCGGGCCGTCGCCCTCGGCCTCGCCGACGTCGTCGTCCCCCTGGGCCCCGGCCTCGACTGGCGCCGCCTCCTGGAGCACCTGCACGACGTACGAGGCGTCGAGCGCCTGATGGTCGAGGGCGGCGGCACCATCCACACGCAGCTGCTGCTCCAGGGGCTCGCGGACGAGCTGCAGCTGGTGCTGGCCCCGGTGTTCGTCGGCGACGAGAAGGCGCCCCGGCTCTTCGGGCCGGGCGGCTACCAGGGCGGCCGGCTCAGACTGGTGGAGAGCCGCCGTATCGAGGACGTGGTGCTGATGCGCTACGAGCCCACCGCACCCGGCACGGGCCCGGTCCCGTCCGCCGCCGACCACCACTGGCTGCGGCTGGCCTGCGCGCTGGCGGCCCAGTGCCCGCCCTCACGGACGGCCTTCAGCGTCGGGGCGCTCGTCGTCTCCGCCGACGGCACGGAACTCGCCCGCGGCCATTCGCGCGAGGCCGGCGACCCCACGGTGCACGCCGAGGAGGCGGCGCTCGCGAAGATCGATCCGGCCGATCCGCGGCTGGCGGACGCGACCGTCTACAGCAGCCTGGAGCCCTGCGCGCGGCGCGCGTCCCGGCCGAAGCCGTGTTCCCGGCTGATCCTGGAGGCCGGGGTACGGCGGGTGGTGACCGCCTGGCGCGAGCCGGACACCTTCGTCGAGGAGGCCGACGGGAACGGACTGCTGGCGGCGGCCGGGGTGGACGTCGTCCTGCTGGAGGAGCACGAGGCAGCGGCCAAGGCGCCGAACACCCATCTGCTGGGCGGCTGAGAACCCCAGGCGAAGGGGCCGGATCGAAACCCTGGTGCTGGGCGTCCCGCGGATGGCGTACACTGGAGTCACAACGACGCGGGGTGGAGCAGCTCGGTAGCTCGCTGGGCTCATAACCCAGAGGTCGCAGGTTCAAATCCTGTCCCCGCTACTGAAGGCCGAGGGCCGGAATCCGGAAACGGGTTCCGGCCCTCGGTGTTTCCCCCCATCGCCCTCACGGCTCGCCCGCCGTCCCCGCCCCGCTCTACTCGCGCGGGGGCACGATCCTCGCCAGTGGATCCGCGGCGAGTCTGGAGGGCCGTCTCTTCGCCGATCCCGCCGGGCTGATCGCCACCCTCGCCCGGGAGGTGCACCGGCACACCGGGGACGGCGCGACGGACGACATGGCGATGCTCGCCGTACGACGTCACGCCAGGTGATGGGATGGCCGCCCTCCGCATAACAACTGACGGACCGTCAGTGGTCGTGAAGATCCTGAGAAGGGGTCAACTCGCCCGTTTTTCGCCGGTCATGGACCTGTACGTCCAGCCCGGAAACGTTAATGATCAAGCCGAACTGCTTGGAATCCACACCCCGGGTCTATTAACGTACGATAACGCAGCGCGGTCGTCCCAGCCGTCACAAGAGGCGGCTCCGTGCTCACGCGCCGAATCCCGCAAGGGAACCGGGGAACCACCACCCTGGGGTGAATCGCGCGGATGCCACCGTGGACCCACGGCCGGTATACGCGCGTAGGAGACCTTCCTGCTCCGAACCCGTCAGCTAACCCGGTAGGCGAGAAGGAAGGAAAGGAGCACGCCCACGTGGCGTCCAACCCGCCTGCCCCGGCAGCGCCGTTCGTGCCGAGCACCGAGCCCTTCGGCTTCGCCCCCCGCACCGACGAGGGCCAGTGGGAGGAGTGGAATCCCACCGCGGAGTCCGTACGCCCGGTACGGGGCAAGCACCGCGTGGCCAAGCAGCGCGGCGGCGGGCTGGCCCGCAGCTCCACGGTTCTCGGCGTCGGCGTCATAGCCGCCGTCGGTGCGGGCGGCATGGCCAGCGCCAACACCGGCAAGCCCCCGGTCTCCATCTCGATGCCCGACCTGGCCTCCGTGAGCCATGTGTTCGGCGATGACGAGGCCCCGAAGGGTTCCGCCACGGCGCTCAGCAGCGTCGGCGTGACCACCGAGGACACCGCGCAGGGCGCCAGGGACGCGGGCGAGGCGCTGCGCGACCGGATCATGGCCCAGGCCGAGGCACAGCAGGTCCAGGTCGACAGCAAGGCCCAGGCGGTCACCGAGGCGTCCTTCGCCAAGCAGGTCGACGCCGCCGCGGCCAAGGCGGAGCAGGACGCCGCCGCCAAGGCCGCCGACGCCAAGCAGAAGGCCGAGGCCGAGGCCAAGAAGAAGGAAGAGCAGGCGCGGCTGGCCGAGCTGGCCAAGCAGTTCAAACTGCCGGTCGGGTCGTACACGATCACCGGCACCTTCGGCCAGGCCGGCTCCATGTGGTCCTCCGGCTACCACACGGGTCTCGACTTCGCCGCCCCCACGGGCACGCTCATCAAGGCCATCCACAGCGGCACCATCACCGAGGCCGGCTGGGCCGGATCGTACGGCTACCGCACGATCCTCACCCTCGACGACGGCACCGAGCTGTGGTTCTGCCACCAGTCGTCGATCAGCGTCAAGGTCGGCCAGAAGGTCGCCACCGGTGACGTCATCGGCCGCGTCGGCGCCACCGGCAACGTGACCGGCCCGCACCTGCACCTCGAGGTCCACCCGGACGGCCAGGCCACCGGGATCGACCCGATGACGTGGCTGCGCGGCAAGGGCCTCAACCCCTGACGGTCCGCACGTCCCCGGAACGGCTGCCTCCGATTGTTTACGGGAAGTTTGCGGCCGTTCCGGAAGACCGCTCTGCGGGGTCTTCGTTGACGTAGGACATGACTTCTCTTCGCAAGCTCGGCAACTCCGGCCTCGAGGTCTTCCCGCTCTCCCTCGGCGGCAACGTCTTCGGCTGGACGGCCGACGAGGCCACCTCCTTCGCCGTCCTGGACGCCTACACGGCGGTGGGCGGCAACTTCGTCGACACCGCCGACTCCTACTCCGCCTGGGTCGAGGGCAACAGCGGCGGCGAGTCCGAGACGATCATCGGCAGGTGGATGGCGGCGCGCGGCAACCGCGACGACGTCGTGGTCGCGACGAAGGTCAGCCAGCACCCCGAGTTCCCGGGCCTGTCGGCCGCCAACATCAAGGCCGCCGCGGAGGCCTCGCTGCGCCGCCTCGGCACCGACCGCATCGACCTCTACTACACCCACTTCGACAAGACGGAGACGCCCGTCGAGGAGATCATCGGCGCGCTGGACGAGCTGGTGCGGGCGGGCAAGGTGCGGGCGATCGCCGCGTCCAACATCTCCGCCGAGCGCCTCGCCGAGTCCCTGGAGTTCTCCGACCGAGAGGGCCTGGCCAAGTACGTCGCCCTCCAGCCGCACTACAACCTGGTCTCCCGCGACACCTACGAGGGTCCCCTGCGGGACCTCGCCTCCCGCCAGGGCCTGGCCACCGTCCCGTACTACGCCCTGGCCTCCGGCTTCCTCACCGGCAAGTACCGGCCCGGTACGACGGTCGAGGGCGCGCGGGCCGCGGGCGCCGGAAAGCACCTGCGGACCGAGCGCGGCCGGAAGGTGCTGGCGGCCCTGGACGAGGTCGCCGAGGCGCACGGCGCACCCGTCGCCACGGTCGCCCTGGCCTGGCTCGCGGCCCAACCGACGGTGGCCGCCCCGATCGCCTCGGCCCGCACCCCGGAACAGCTCCCGGCCCTGCTGGACGTGGCGAACCTGACCCTGACGGACGCGGAGATCACCCGCCTGACGGAGGCATCGGCCTGACCGGGCCGCCGGGGCGGGCCGGCGGTGCCGTGTCCTTCGCGCCTTCTACGACTGGTACGGGTTGTACGCGGGATACGGCCCTGCCGGGTACCCGGGGTGGCCGTACGCGCCGTACGTCCCGGGCATCGGCCACGGCGGTGCCATCACCGGCACCGGCGGGGCCGTCGCCCGCGCCGCGTACCCCAGCGCCGGTCCCGCGATCTCCCGCCGGTTCCACAGCTCGGCCAGCAACTCCCGCTCCCGTACGGAGAAGTCGGCGCCCGCCCGCCCCCGGCGCCCCCGGTGCCGCAGGAACGCCAGCGACGTGGCGTACGCCTCGTACTGCAGGACCGTCCGCGCGGCCGGCTTGCCGAAGTGGTGGGCGGCGTAGTCGCGGGCCAGCCGCCGCGCCCGCATCGAGCCCAGCGCGAACGGCTCGGCCGGCGTCAGCCAGCCCGCGGCGGCGTACGCGGGCAGTTCCTCGCGGACGGTGCGCAGCTCACGCTGCCGCGTCCAGATGACCAGCCAGGTCAGCAGTCCGAACGCGGGCACCATGAAGACGGCGTACACGGCGAAGAACCCGAACTCGCCGAACGTGGACGAGCCGTTCCACATGGCGTGCATGCCCATCGCGAGCAGCAGGCCGCACAGCGGGACCAGGACGCGCCGGGCGTGCTGCCGGTCGGCCGCCGTCGCGGCGAGGCCGAAGCCGATGCCGGTCAGGACGGTGAAGAGGGGGTGCGCGAACGGCGACATGATGACGCGTACGAAGAACGTCGCCGCCGTCACGGAGGCGATGCCCCGGTCGCCGGTGAGCTGGTCGGTGCCGAAGGCGGTGCCCAGGTAGAGGATGTTCTCGGTGAACGCGAAGCCGGTCGCGGTGATGCCGGCTATCACCACCCCGTCGACGATGCCCGTGAAGTCCCGTCTGCGGAAGAGGAAGACGAGCAGGACGGCGGCGGCCTTGGCGGACTCCTCGACGACCGGCGCTATCACGGTCGCGCCGAGGGTGTCGGCGCTCGACGGGTCCGCGGTCGCCGTCGCTATCCATCTGGTCGCGAAACTGTTGGCGACGATCGCTATCAGCGCCGCCGCGCAAGCCCCCCAGGCGAAGGAGAACAGCAGGTTCCGCCAGGGGCCGGGGGCGACCCGGTCGAGCCACCGGAAGGCGGCTATGAGCAGCGGTACGGGCAGTACGGCGAGGCCCAGCCCGACCAGGAATCCCTCGGTGCCGGTCTGTTGGCGCACCAGGGCGAGGATGACGAGCCCGGAGAGCGCGAGCAGCGTGCTGAGCGCCCCGTAGCGCACCCCCCTGCGCTGCCACCAGTGCGCGTGCCCGAGCGCCCTGCCCGCCGGACCACCGGGGTGCGGCGGCTGCGGCGGGTATGTCGGGTACGGGGGAAAGGTGGCCACGGCATTGACCCTAACGAGCGAAGGCGCCGCCCGCGATGGCGTATCGCGTTGACCGCGGGAGCCTCAGGCGTCTGTGGGGAGCTGGTTGTGGTGCTGTACGCGACGGAAGAGCAGGTCGTTCACGACATGTCCCTTGTCCAGTCCCTGGCCCTCGAACCGGGTCAGCGGCCGGAAGTCCGGACGGGGCGAGAAACCGCCGTCGGACCGCGTGTTCTCGAATTCCGGATGCGCGGTGAGGACTTCGAGCATCTGTTCGGCGTACGGCTCCCAGTCCGTCGCGCAGTGCACGATCCCGCCCGGTCTGATCCGGGTGGCGACGAGGTCGAGGAACTCCGGCTGGATCAGCCGCCGCTTGTGGTGGCGCTTCTTCGGCCAGGGGTCGGGGAAGTACACGCGCAGCCCGTCCAGCGCGTCGGGCGTGAGCATCTCGCGCAGCAGGATGATGGCGTCGCCGTTGCCGACCCGGACGTTGGACAGTCCGTTCTGGTCGGCGAGGTTGAGCAGGTTGCCCTGGCCGGGGGTGTGCACGTCGACGGCGAGGATGTTCGTGCCTGGATCGGCGGAGGCCATCTGCGCGGTGGCCTCTCCCATCCCGAAGCCGATCTCCAGGACGACGGGGTTGTCGTTGCCGAAGAGCTCCGCGAGGTCGATGACACGCTGTCCGTCGATGTCCAGCCCCCACTTGGGCCACAGCCGCTGCAGCGCGTCCGCCTGCCCCGCGGTCACCCGGCTGCGCCGCGGCTGGAAGCTCCGGATCCGCCGCTCGAAGTGCGAACCGGCGGGGTCGGCCCTGGGCCCGTCCGGGAAGCGGGGCTCCCCCTTGGCCCTGGTGTGCCGGACGGAGACACCGGGGACGTGCGCGGGTCGCCCGGCGGGCTCCGCGGAGGCGGGAGCGGCGGGCCGGGGGGCTTCGGGGGCATTGTGGGAGTCAGACACAGTGGGGTCGATTTTACGGGGACGGCCACCCGTCCGGACCGCCCCTCCTCACCCGGGCCGCTGCGTCCTCACACCGAGCCCAGCATCGTCAGCGCCCTCCTGGCCACCTCCCGGCCGATCGGCAGCGAGGCGGTGGCCGCCGGTGAGGGCGCGTTCAGCACGTGCACCGCCCGCGGCCCCTCCTTGATCATGAAGTCGTCCACCAGTGACCCGTCCCGCAGCACCGCCTGCGCCCGCACACCGGCGGCCGTCGGCACCAGGTCGTCCGCCGTCACCGCAGGCAGCAGCCTGCGCACCGCCGTCGTGAACGCCGCTGTGGACACCGACCGGCGCAGCTCTCCCGCCCCGTACCGCCAGTGCCGCCGGGCCAGCTGCCAGGACCCGGGCCACGCTAGCGTGCCCGCCAGCTCCCGCGGCCGTACGACGCCCCAGCCGTAGCCCTCCCGGGCCAGCGCCGGCACCGCGTTCGGCCCGATGTGCACGCCCCCGTCGATCCCGCGTGTGAGGTGCACCCCGAGGAACGGGAACGCCGGGTCCGGCACCGGGTACACCAGCCCCCGCACCAGCTCGGGCCGGGCCAGCTCGTAGTACTCGCCCCGGAACGGCACGATCCGCATCTCCGGGTCGTCCCCGGTCATCCGGGCCACCTCGTCGCAGTACAGCCCGGCGCAGTTCACCAGCACCCGCGCGCGGACGACGTCGCCGGTCCGGGTGCGCACGGCGACCCCCAGCCCGGCCCGCCGGTCGATCCGCTCCACCCGGGCGCCGTACCGGATCTCCGCTCCGGAGCCGTGCGCCAGCTGCCGGGCCACGCCGACGAAGTCGCACACGCCCGTCGTGCCGACGTGTATGGCCGCCAGCCCCCGCACCTCCGGCTCGTACTCGGCGATCTGCGGGGCGCCCAGCTCACGGACCGGAATGCCGTTCTCCCGGCCGCGCTGCACCAGCGCGTGCAGGCGCGGCAGCTCGGCCTTGTCGGTGGCCACGATCAGCTTTCCGGTGACGGCGTGCGCGATGCCGTACTCCGCGCAGAACTTCACCATCTCCGCGGCGCCCCGCACCGCGTACCGCGCCTTCAGCGACCCGGGCCGGTAGTAGATCCCGCTGTGGATGACCCCGCTGTTGCGCCCCGTCTGGTGCCGGGCCGGGCCGCCCTCCTTCTCCAGCACGGTCACCCGGGTGCCCGGCGCGGCCCGCGTGATCGCATACGCGGTGGACAGCCCGACGATCCCCCCACCGATCACGAGCACGTCACAGTCGTACGCGACCTCGGCACGCACCTGCACCACCTCCCACCTCGATAGTGCACTGCGCCACTGACAGTGCCCTCAAACGTGGTGCGGGCGCATGCCGCTCAGGGGCGCGGGGCCGTACCGATGTGCGGCTCCGCGGCGTGGGCGCGACAAGCCACGACGCACCCGCACCCGCAAGCCGGCACGAACCCGGCAGAAGCCCGCCGGGCACCCCTCACGCCGGCGTCATCAGCAGCGGGCGGGCCCGCTCCCGCAACTCCACCACCCTCGGCTCGTCCCCGTACGGCTCCAGCCGGTGCAGCAGATCCTTCACGTACTCCGTGGTGCGCGCCGACGAGATGCGCCCGGCGACCTCCACCGCCCGCACCCCCTGCTCGCAGCACGCGTCGAGGTTGCCCGACTCCAGCTCGGCCACCGCCGAGACGACGAGCCGCAGCCCGTGCGAGCGCACGAACTCCTCCGTTGGCTTCGACAGCGCCTGCTCGGTGAAGCGCCGTACCTGACGTGGCGCCTTCAGGTCGCGGTAGCACTCGGCGGCGTCCGCGGCGAACCGGTCGTAGGAGTAGAAGCCCAGCCACGAGGGGTCGTTGTCGCCCTCCCGTGACCGCTCCAGCCAGCCCTCCGCCGCCTTCAGGGCCGCGCCCGCCGCCTGCGCGTCTCCCGCACGCGCGTGTGCCCGTGCCTCGACGAGCCGGAAGAAGCTCATGGTGCGGGCCGTGGCCAGTCCGCGGTTGCGCTCCAGCGCGGCCTGCGCGAGATCGACGCCCTCGTCGCCGAAGCCGCGGTAGGTCGCCTGGAGCGACATCGATGCCAGCACGTAGCCCCCGAGGGGCACGTCGGCGGCGGCCCGGGCGAGCCGCAGCGCCTGGATGTAGTACCGCTGCGCGGCCTCCTGCTGCCCGGTGTCGAACGCCATCCACCCGGCGAGCCGCGTGAGCTCCGCCGAGGCGCCGAACAGCGCTCTGCCCACCTCGTCCGAGTACGAGCCGAGCAGCAGCGGCGCCGCCTCCACCCGTAAGCACTCGGGCACCATGGACGAACGCCAGTCGCCGCCTCCGTACTTGGAGTCCCAGCGCCTGGCGTCCTCGGCGGCCTCCCGCAACTTCTGCACGTCGCTGTGGCCGACTTTGAGCGGTGCGCCCGAGCCCTCCGCGGAGTTCGCCTCGCGCGCCACCGAACTGTCGGCCGGTGTTATCAGCCACCGTGAGGCGGGCGTCGCGTACGCGCTTACTGCGAACGATCCGGCCAGCGACTGCCAGATGCCGCCGGAGCCGGCCCGGCGCCCGGCGAGGTCGAGGCGGTACAGCTCGGTCGCCGACCGCACCGCCTGTCCTACGTCCCTGGGGAAGGCGAGGCCCACTTCGGGTGCGGGATCCGCGTCCGCCAGACCGATCTCGTGGAGCGGCACCGGGCGGCCGAGCTTCTGGCCGATCGCGGCCGCGATGAGGTGGGGCGCGGCACCCTGCGGCACCATGCCCTTCGACACCCAGCGCGCCACCGACGTCTTGTCGTAGCGAAGTGTCAGACCACGCTGTGCGCCAAGGTCGTTGACGCGACGCGCGAGGCCTGCGTTGCTGATTCCCGCGAGGGCGAGAACGGCGCCGAGTTTTTCGTTCGGCCCGCGTTGCTCCCTGGACATGCGCCACCCCTCGACACAGACGGCTGCCGCGCTGGCATAACCACGCGGCATTCGTAAACCCAGCGTAGTTCGCCGCATCCCAAGCGTTAAGGGGCATTGTTCCGGATGGCGGGATTGTGGTCCGTACTGAAGTACGGGTCCGATACGCGCAGTTGCGCCGTGCTCCGGCTGTGTGGCCGTGCGCCCGCCCGTGCGCTCTTCTCCGGCCACCGGGGGAGCGGTTCCATGGGCCGTGCGTGGGTCGGCCCGCTGTACTGGATCCAGTGGGCTGGGGGACACCGCCACCTCCATCCCCGCGGGTGGCGGAACGGTCCGGGAGGCGGACTCCGTCTCCCGGGCTGCGCGCAGGAGTTGACGGTGTGCGAACCATGTACAGAGCGTGTCCACACCTGTCCCCGCGTCACCAATTTGGCTGAAAATCGACCCCGCGTTCACATGGCGATTACCGCTCCCACCATGGCACTTGAGGGCGCGAACGGCGTTTTCGGGGCGCACAGCGGGGGCGCATTCACGTCGCAGTCCCCCTGGTAGGCAGGGGTGTCCGGGCCGCCGGATCACCCTCGTGCGGGGGAGCGTCCCGGCGCGTTCCGGGGATCACAAGCCGCTCCACGGCCCTTCCACCGCGCGTTCTTCATGGCAGCATGGTGAACCGGTTCGTGCGGTGCACTGGTTGTCCACAGTCCGTGGAGGCGTCGATGCGGTGGTTGGTGGGATGGAGCAGCACCGCCCCGGCGACCGCCGGCATCGGTACCGCGGGGGCCACCGGAAGCGACGGCGAGACCGTGCACCCGGTCGGCTCCCAACTCCTGTGGGGCGACCCCGACCCACTGTGGGCGGTCGGCGACTGGCGCCCCGACGAGGTGCGGGTGGTCCGCGCCGACCCGCAGACCCGGATCGCGGTCCTGGGCACCTGCGGCGCCTCCGACGAAGAGCTGCGCGTCGCGCTGTTCGCCGCGCGCGGGGGCGCACTGCGTCATCTCACGGCCTGGCCGGGCAGCTACACGGCCATCGTCCAGGTGGGCCGCCGCATCACCGTCTGCGGCGATCTGGCAGGTGCCCGCCCGGTCTTCCACACCCCGTGGGCGGGTGGCACGGCCTACGCGACCGCCGCGCTCCCCCTCGCCGACCTCATCGAGGCCAACCTCGACTTCGGCCATCTGGCGGCCCTCCTCGCCGCCCCGGACGTCCCGGCCGCGCTGCACGACTCCACCCCGTACGACGGCGTACGGCGCATTCCGCCGGGGCACGCGCTGATCCTGCGCACCGGCGCACGCGAGATCGCCGGCTACGAGCCGGTCGCCTCCCTCGCCGTGGCGGCGCCCTCGGCCGACCCCGACAGCGCGGTGGACGCCGTACGCGACGCGCTGGTGGAGGCGGTACGCGCGCGTCTGTCTGCGCCGCGGCACGTCCCGGGCGCCGACATAGACCCCGGCCCCGTCCCCGGCATGGGCCCCGCCGAACGCCGCGCCGCGCGCGGGATGCCGGTCGCCGGGATCGGCGCGGACCTCTCCGGCGGCCCGGCGTCGGGGACGCTCGCCCTGCTCGCCGCGGGCCTGCCGGGCATGCCGGGTACCGTCCTCGGGCACGGCACGGGCGCCGGCGAACGCCTCCTGGCGGTGACCTTCAACGACCTGGCCGTCGGCGGCCGCGAGGCGGAACTGGAACGCGCGGGCAGCCTCGCGGCCAACCCCCGTCTGCACCACGTGGTCGTGACCGGCGGCGAGGAGACCCTGCCGTACGCCGACCTGGACGGCCCCCTGACCGACGAGCCTGGCCAGTCCCTGGTGACCGCCGCGAGGCACCGGGTCCGTCTGGCGTCCGGCAGCGCCGACCACCTCACCGGCTACGGCGCCCGCCAGGTCCTGGACGCCCACCCGGCCCGCCTGGCCGACCTCCTGATGGACCGCAAGCGCCGGCATCTCGTGCGCCCCGTCGCCGCGCTCGCCAAGGCGGACGGCTCGGTGTTCGTCCCCGCGCGCGTGTACGGCGCGGCCCGCCGGCTGGCCCGCACCCCGTACGGGGCGGGCCTGGAACTGCTCGCCGAACGCCTCCTGCAACGCCGCTTCGACGAGCCCGGAGGGGCCGTCGGAGCGTCCCTGGCCGCCCTCACCTGGGCCAGACCGGGCCCTGCCGCACGCTGGCTGACCGGCGAGGCGCTGGCTGAAGTATCGGTTCGCCTGCAGGCGTCGACGAGCCGCTCGGGCATCGGCCCCGGCCAGCGCCCCGGCGACCACCGCGCGCGTGCCGCGCTGGCCCGCCAGGCCGCCGACATCCGCGTCCTGGAGCAGGCGGCGGAGATCCGCTCCCAACGCCTGCACGCGCCCTTCCTCGACAACCAGGTCGTCCGCGCCTGCCGCGCCCTGCCCGAGGCGCTGCGCGTTCAGCCGGGCGCCCGAGCGGCCATCCTCCGCACGGTCCTGGAGGGCGCCGGTGTACGCGACCTCCCGCCCGGCTGGGGCGCCCCCTCCCACGCCCCGGCGGCGGTCGCGGCCCGCACCGGCCTGAGAGTCTCCGCGGACTCCCTGATGGCCCTGTTCGGCACCCCCCTCCTCGCGGAGGCCGGCCTGGTGGAGGCCCGCGTCGTCCGCAAGGCGCTGCGCGCGGCGGCGGAGGGCGAGCCGCTGCCCCTCGACGGCCTGGCCGATCTGGTCTCCCTCGAACTGTGGCTACGCCGCCTCCTCGCCCGCCGAGGCACCTGCTGGACAGGCACCCCGGCCCGCCAACGCGCGGTCCCCGCGGGCATCCACCCGAAGCGAGGCGCCCTGGCCTCGGGAGGCGGGGCGGGGGTCGCGTGAGGCGCGATTGCGGGGTCTGTTCACGACCTGGGGTCGCGTGAGGCGCGATTGCGGGGTTTGTTCACGACCTGGGGTCGCGTGAGGCGCGATTGCGGGGTTTGTTCACGACCGCCCTCGTGAGTCGTGCGCGTTGCCTGTCACGGGCTGGACGCCTTCCGTGCCCGATTCGGTGGGCGAGACGTCCTTCGGAGCCGGGCCTGGCAGGACGTTCCGGGTCCGACCCGGTGGCGAAGCACACCCTTCAGGTCCGTCCCTGGCATGGCGCATCCCGTGCCGGTCCCAGGTGCGGCGTGCTTCGTGTCGGCACCGGGCAAGGCGCCTTCCGCGCCCGGTCCGGTGAGACGGGGTCCGTGGCCTACTCCTGTCCGACACCCCCCGCCCCTCAAACGCCGTGACCCGCCCCTGCCCGACGGCGACAATGATCCGGTGCGGTACAAGATTCTGGGCGTCACCCAGGCCGAGGACGAGCGCGGCATCGTCGTGCCCGTCCCCGGCCCCCGTCTGCGCGCCCTGCTGACCGCGCTGGCCCTGCGCCCCGGCCGGGTGGCCACACCCGACGCCCTGATCGGCGAGGTGTGGACGGACGCCGCTCCGCACGACGCCCCGGCCGCCCTCCAGGCCCTGGTCGGCCGTCTGCGCCGCGCCCTCGGCAAGGACGCCGTGACCTCCGCCCCCGGCGGCTACCGGCTCACGGCCACCGAGCACGACGTCGACCTGTACGTCTTCGAGGACCTGGTCCACCGGGGCACCGCGGCCCTGGCCCGCAACGACGCCGGCACCGCTGCCGACGTCCTCGACGAGGCCCTCGCCCTGTGGCGCGGCCCCGCCCTCGCCGACCTCCCCGACCGCACCGCCGCCACCCGCCCCGACGCCCTCCACCTGGAGGCGACCCGTGCCCGCGTCGACGCGGACCTGCGTCTGGGCCGCGCCCACACCGCCGTACCGCGGCTGAGGGAACTCACCGCCGCCCACCCGTACGACGAACCGCTGCACGCCCTCCTCATCCGCGCCCTGCGCGACACGGGCCGCACGGCCGACGCCCTCGCCGCGTACGAGTCCACCCGCCGGGCCCTGGCCGAAGACCTCGGCACCGACCCGGGCCCCGGGCTCCGCGCCCTGCACGCCGAACTCCTCGCGGCACCGCAGATCCAGGCCCGTCCCGAGCCACCGTTGCCACCCGGCCGCCCTCAACCCCCCACCCGTAGCGGCAACCTGCGTCCGCGGCTTACCTCTTTCGTGGGCCGGGAACCGGAGCTCGACGCCATCCGTTCCGAATTGCACAGGGCACGTCTGGTCACCCTCACCGGACCGGGCGGCTCGGGAAAGACCCGCCTCGCCGAGGAGGCCGCCGCCGGGCTTCCGCAGGCGTGGCTGGTCGAACTGGCACCGCTCGACCGCCCGGAGGCGGTGCCGGGAGCGGTGGTCAGCGCGCTCGGTCTGCGCGAGACCGTGCTGATGACCGCCGAGCTGACGGCCCCGCAGGACGACCCGCTCGCCCTGCTCGTCGAGTACTGCGCCCCGCGCAGCGAACTCTTGATCCTTGACAACTGCGAACATGTCATCGAAGCGGCGGCCGCCCTCGCCGAGACGCTGCTCACCCACTGCCCCGGGCTCACGATCCTCGCCACCAGCCGCGAACCCCTGGGCGTCCCCGGCGAGTCGGTGCGCCCGGTCGAGCCCCTCGTCCCCGACCAGGCGCGGCGCCTGTTCGAGGAGCGCGCGTCCGCCGTCCGCCCCGACGCGGACGCCGCGCTCGGCGACCGGGCCGCCGTCGAGGAGATCTGCCGCCGCCTGGATGGCCTGCCGCTCGCCATCGAACTGGCCGCGGCCCGGCTGAGGCTGCTCACCCCGAGGCAGATCGCCGACCGCCTGGACGACCGCTTCCGCCTCCTCACCTCCGGAAGCCGCACGGTCCTGCCCCGCCAGCAGACCCTGCGCGCGGTCGTCGACTGGTCCTGGGACCTGCTCGACGAGCGGGAGCGGACGGTCCTGCGCGAGGTCTCCGTGTTCGCCGGCGGCTGGGACCTGGAGGCGGCGGAGGCCGTGTGCACCGGCCCCGCGGCCGACCTGGTCGGCGCGCTCGTCGACAAGTCCCTGATCGTGGCCTCCCCGTACGCGAACCCGTGCGAGGACAGCGGCTCCGGCACCATGCGCTACCGCATGCTGGAGACCATCCACGAGTACGCCACCGAGCGCGCCGCCGAGGTCCCCGAACAGCGCGCCGAGGCCGAGCGCCGGCACCGCGCGTGGGTGCGCGCGCTCGTCACGGAGGCCGAGCCGCGCCTGCGCTCGGCCGGCCAGCTCCCGTGGATATCCCGCCTGGAGACCGAGCTGGACAACATCCGTGCCGCCCTCGACCGCGCCCTGGCCTCCGGCGCCGAGGAGGAGGCGGGCGCCCTCACCCTGGCCATGGGCTGGTTCTGGTGGCTGCGCAACTACCGCCACGAGGCGACGAGTTGGGTCGACCGGGCCGTGCGCCTGGGCGCGGGCGTGGACCCGTACGACACCTCGGTCGACCCCGCGGACGCCTGCCTGGCCGCCCAGGGCGGCGAGGAGCCGGGCCCCCTGCACACCCTCCGGATGAACCTCCGGATGCTCCACCTCTTCCTCAAGTCGGACGCCGAGCCGATGGACGTCACCCCGGACAAGCACGCGTACGTCACCGCGGTGCGGGCGTTCTTCGAGCCGGGCGGCCCGGAGTCGGCCCGCTTCCCCGGGCTCGTCTGGCCGGTGACCGCGTTCGTCCTGAGCAGCTGGGAGGAGGTGCGTGCCGCCATGAACGTCACCGTGGCCAACTGCCGCGCCCACGGCGACGACTGGGCGGTCGGCGTGGCCCTGATGTTCCGCACCCACATGGCGGTCGACTCGCCGGGCGGGATGAAGGGCGTCGACGAGGACCTCGCCGAGCTGCGGGCGATCAGCCGGCGCGTCGGTGACCGGTGGATGCGGGCCCAGGTGTGCAGTGCGGCCGGCGAGGCGGCCATGGCACGGGCCCGGTACGAGGAGGCCAAGGGCGAGTACGAGGAGGCGCTGCGCCTGGCCTACGAGGTGGGCGCGTACGCGGAGACGCCGTTCCTGATCGCCCGGCTCGCGGAGTTCGCCTACCGGGCCGGCGACCGGCCGGGTGCGGTGCGGGCGCTGGACGAGGCGTCGGAAGCCGCCGACCGTTACGGCGTGGCCGACTCCCGGGCGTTCGTCCTGCTCATGCGGGCCCATCTCGCCCTGGACGACAAGGACACGGTCCGCGCGCGCGAACTGTGCGAGGCGGCCCGGGCGGAGACCCAACGGGGTTCGCCGCCCCCGCAGTTCATGGTGATGCTGGACGCGGTCGACGCGAGGGTGACGGTCGTCGAGTCCGGTCCGCGGCTGGGACTGGCGAAACTGGTCGACACCGTCCGGGAGTCGGTGGAGCGGCGCTGTGCCGACGCGGTCACGGCGACGCTCCTGGACGGCACGGCGGCCGTGCTGTCCGACCTCGGCGACCACGCGCGCGTGGCCCGTCTGCTGGCGGCCGCCGACCGGCTGCGGGGCGGTCATCCCCGCCTGGCCCCGGAGGGCGCCGAGGCCGAGCGCGCGGAGGCGGCCACCCGCGCCGCGCTGGGCGACCGGCGGTGGGAGACGGAGTACGCCGCGGGCGCCGCTCTGGCTCCCGATGAACTGTTCGCCGACCTCGACGAGGCCCTGCGCGGTACGGCGGCCGACAGGCCCTAGGAGCAGGTGAACCTCGACTCGGCCCAGTCCGCGAGTGTGAGCGCGTCGAAGCCGTCGCGCGGCTCGACGACCAGCCGCACGGTCCGGTGCCCGGCGAGGTTCACATGCACCGGAACCGCCGGCTCACCGGCTTCCACCAGGCCCGACCGCCACAGCCGGGTGCCGTCGGCGTAGACGGAGAAGTAGACCTTGCCGAGCCCCAGGGCCATGTCGTCGATGCCGACCAGGGCGTCGTAGGCGGTGCAGCTGCGGTTGAGGTCGATCGTGACGGAGGAGTGGCCGTGCACGCTCACCCCGTGGGTGTACCGCTTGTCGTCGACGGACAGGCCGTAGCGCTGCCACACCCAGCTGCTCCGGCCGATCCGCATCTCGGGCCCGGTGCCGTCGCCGCTGACGTCGTAGGCGAGCTCGCTCCACTCGTAGACGGCCGGGGCTGGCGGCGGAGGCGGGGTCGTTACGGGGGTGGGGGTGAGCGTGGGCTTCGGCGCGGACGTCGGCATCGGCGTCGGCGTCGGCTTGGGCTTCGGCGCCGGCGCCGGTGGGGGTGTGGGCGTCGGCGTCGGCGTGGGGGTCGGCCGGGGTGGCGGGGTCGGCGCGGGCGTGGGCGCGTGCGCGGGCACGATCGCCGGGGGCTGCGGCTCGGGCCGCTTTGTCGGGGGCTTCGGCGACTGCTGCCCTACGACCGGCGAGGAGACGGGCGGCTTGGCGTCGGGCTTTCTGACGGGGCTGTCGTCGCCGACGAGGGCGAGGGCCACCGCGGCGGCGGCCACGGCGACGACGCCGGCCGCGATGCCGGCCTTCACCGGCGCGCCCAGTCCCTCCGAGGCGGCCGCTCCGGCACCCGCGCCCGCTCCGCCGGACGAGCCGCCGCCGGCCGCCGCGGCCGCGCCCGCGCCCGCCGCACCGGCTCCGGCGGCCGAACCGGCGACGAGGCCGAGCGCCTTGGCGTACCCGGCGGCGCCGAACCAGCCGATGACCGCGACCGGCACGACGGCCGGGATGCCGCCGGCGACCTCCTTGATCTGACCGGCGGCCAGCCGGCACTTGGCGCACTCCTCCAGGTGCTTGCGCAGCCCGCGCTCCGCACGGGTGCGCAGGCCGCCGCGCGCGTAGGCGCCGAGCCGGTCGGCGTAGCGGGCGCACTCCTCGTCGGCCACGAGGGTGGCGCTGACGTGCGCCTGCAGATAGGCCTGCTTGAGGCCCTCGCGGGCGCGGGAGGCGAGCACGCGCGTGCCGTTGGCGTCCAGCCCGAAGAGCGTGGCGACCTCGCTGGGCGACTCGTCCTCGACCTCGGTGTGCCACAGCACGGCCTGCCAGCGCTCGGGCAGCGACCGGAAGGCCCGCATCGCCATGGACTGCTCGGCCTCGTGCATGGCGCGCACGTCGGCACCGAGATCCAGGGTGTCCTGGTCGGCGGCCTCGGACGAACGTGCCGCCTGCGCGGCGAACACCGCGAAGTCGTCGACGAGGTGCTCACGCCTGGCGGACTTGGTCCAGCCGGCGGCCACGCGCCGGACGCAGGTGAGCAGGTACGGGCGTACGGCGTGCTCGGGGCCGTGCCCCCTGCGCACCGCCTGCAGCATGCGGGCGAAGACCTCGGCGGTCAGGTCGTCGGCGGTGTGGCCGTCGCGGCAGCAGGTGCGGGCGTAGCGGCGCACGGCGTCGGCGTGACGCCGGTACAGCGCCTCGTAGGCGCTGTCGTCGCCCGTACGCATCCGCTCGATCAGATCGGCGTCGGAAGGGGGCAGGTCCCTCGGCGGCGGCAGGACGCCGCTGTCCTGCCGCCGGTCGCGCTGGGCCGGGACGCTTCCCTCGACGGGCTCCCCGGCCTGAGCCGGGATGGAGGGGCGTCCCCCCTGGAGCGGTACCTGTGGCGTGGCGCCGTCTTCCGGGTCACCGTCGCCGAGTGACTCGTCCCGCCCGTCAACGCTCATCGCGGAAAGCCCCCGCCGCCTGCCCTACCGGTCCCGAACACCGGGTCAGAGTGCCATATTGGCTTTTGGTCAGGACCCCTGCCGAGTGGTCCTTCCACTCGTCCGTGGGGAGTTGCCGCGTACCAGTACTAGCTTTCACCCGTTCGGGGAAGCCTCAATTGATCTCTGCGGGGCGGCAGTTGGTCGGGATGGCCGATTGGTTCGGTATGTCCCGTGCGGAGTGTCGGCGCTCGCGGGAGGCGCGGGCCGCAGGGCGCCCACGCCCCGGAGTCACCTTTTCGAGTGAGTCGCCGGTGCTGGCGAATTGACCCGCCACCCGCGACCGCCACCCGCGACCGCGCCGACCGACCGAAACACCTCCGGCTGCCGACGGATGGCGCGGGTGGGAACCCGACCCGGCCGACAGCCGGGCGGCTCGCCCACCCGCGACCGTCACACCGGCCGGGACCGCAGCCCCTCCAGCAGGATGTCCAGCAGCCGCGCGGACGCCGCGGCCTGCTGCGCCGCATCCGGCAACGAGGGCGCGGCGGTGGCGATCACCAGCAGTACGTCGGACACCGACACGTCGGCCCGCAGCTCACCCGCGGCCCGGGCCCGCTCCACCAGCTGACCCACGACCTCGAGCAGCGCCGAGGCGCCCGCGTCGTCGTCCCCGACCCTCCCCGAGGAACCGCTCTCGGGAACCAGCCGCAGTTCACCGGCGCCCGGCTGCATCCGCTGCTGCGGCACCCGCGCCTCGTCGAACACGGTCCTGCCGTCGCGTTCCTCGGCGACGCCGACCCGCAGCACATGGGGCGGCAGCAACCGGCCGGCACCCGACGCCACGGACGTCCGCAGGAAGCGCGACAGCGCCGACCACGGCTCGTCCTCCTGCCCGAGCGCCGCCCGGGCCTGGTCGGTCAGCCGGGAGGTCTCCTCCTCGGCTATCCGCCGCACCAGGACGTCCTTGCTCGGGAACCGCCGGTAGACGGTCCCCACACCCACCCGCGCGCGCCGCGCCACGTCCTCCATCGGCGCGCCGTACCCCAGCTCGCCGAAGACCTCGCGCGCCGCACGCAGCACGTGCTCCAGATTGCGCTGTGCGTCCACGCGCAGCGGCGTCGTACGCGTCTGGTCCCCGCGTCCGTTGCCCGCCGCCGCGCTCATCATGCCGCCGGCCGCGAGTGCGGACGCGGACGACCAATGAGAGTCCTGAACATGCATAAGCGTTCCCCCGGTAATGACGTCTCCCCCCGGAGACTCTCCCCGCCACTGAAAGCCGGAGCGTGCGAAGGAGCAGGACCGTCGGCCCGCCCGTCGCGGACTTCCGATCCGATGAAGCGCATCCCCCTACACCCCGTCGACACACGAACATAGTTGAGAGGGGGTCAATTCAGAAGGGGCAGGTTCCGCACGGAGCGCCCCCCGATCGGGGCACGAGTCGTATACGTCCCGATTGCACCCCTCGGGCGCCCCCGGCGCACACCCACTGACCTGCGCTCCTTCCGGGCACTCCGGCAATTCGGCCAACTCCGGAGATCCCCGGCCCGCGGTCACACAAATTGTCGAGGCTGTGGACAAACTCAAGAGCTGGGTGCGTCATGGGATGGTGAAGGAACGTGCGCGCATTCTCGTTGTCGGCGGCGGCTACGTCGGGATGTACACGGCCCTGCGTCTGCAGCGCAGACTGAAACGGGAACTCGCCCGGGGCGAGGCCGAGATCACGGTCGTCACTCCCGACCCGTACATGACCTATCAGCCGTTCCTTCCCGAGGCGGCGGCCGGCGCCATCTCCCCGCGGCACGTCGTCGTCCCGCTGCGCCGCGTCCTGGACCACTGCCACGTCGTCGTCGGCGAGGTCCGCTCCATCGACCACGCCAAACGCACCGCCACCCTCACCACCCTGGCCACCGAGGAGGAGGGCACGGGCGCCGAGCAGCTGTCGTACGACGAACTCGTCCTCGCGCCCGGCTCGATCTCCCGCACGCTGCCCATCCCCGGCCTCGCCGAGCACGCCGTCGGTTTCAAGTCGGTCGAGGAGGCCATCGGCCTGCGCAACCACGTCATCGAGCAGATGGACATCGCCTCCTCCACCCGCGACCCGGAGATCCGCGACGCGGCCCTCACCTTCGTCTTCGTCGGCGGCGGCTTCGCAGGCGTCGAGGCGCTCGCCGAGCTGGAGGACATGGCCCGCTACACCGCGCGCTACTACCACAACGTCCAGGCCGAGGACATGAAGTGGATCCTCGTCGAGGCCTCGGACCGCATCCTGCCCGAGGTCGGCGAGGAGATGGGCCGCTACACGGTCACCGAACTGCGCCGCCGCAACATCGACGTACGGCTGAACACACGCCTGGAGTCCTGCGCCGACCGCATCGCCGTACTCAGCGACGGAGCCCGCTTCCCGACCCGCACGATCGTCTGGACGGCAGGCGTCAGACCCAGCCCGCTGCTCGCCGCCACCGACCTCCCGCTCACCGCGCGAGGACGGCTGAAATGCACCCCCCAGCTGACGATCGACGGCGCCACGCACGCTTGGGCGGCCGGCGACGCGGCGGCCGTCCCCGACGTCACGGCCGCGGAACCCGGCAGGGAGACCGCCCCCAACGCCCAGCACGCCGTCCGCCAGGCCAGGGTCCTCGGCGACAACATCGCGCACTCGCTGCGCGGCGAGGAACTGGAGACGTACTCCCACGCGTACGCCGGCTCGGTGGCCTCACTCGGTCTGCACAAGGGCGTGGCACACGTCTACGGGCGCAAGCTGAAGGGCTACCCTGCCTGGTTCATGCACCGCGTCTACCACCTGAGCAGGGTCCCCACCTTCAACCGCAAGGCCCGTGTCCTCGCGGAATGGACCCTCTCGGGCCTCTTCAAACGGGAGATCGTCTCGCTCGGCTCGCTCGAACATCCCCGAGCGGAGTTCGAACTCGCGGCCGGTGGAAAGCCTCCTGGCGATCCGGCGGACGACCCGAAGGGGTCGTCCTGACCGGACCCAGGAACTCCACGGACCGGGTGGGCGTCTGACGGATGTCGCCCCGGTAGGCCACCTGCCAGACTGATCCCCGCCCCAGGGCGAGCGTCCGCTCACCCTTCGAACCCAAGAGGCTCGGCAAGGATTCGTGAACTTCACGCGCTGGAGCGCCCGGCTCCCCGGAACGCAGCGCCGCGCGGCAGCGCGGACCGACCACACGGTCGCCCCGGACCGCCCGGCCGACGGCGCGGGCTCCGTCCCCTCGGCCCGCGCCGAACAACTGACCCAACAGGCCCCGTACCTGCCCGCCGTGGACGAACTCCCCGTGCGCGAGGTCCTCGACCGCGTCCCCGCCCTGGTGGCCCTGGTGCACGGACACGACCACCGGGTCGCCTACATCAACGACTCCTACGTGACCGCCTTCGGCCTGCGCCCCCTCGGCGAGCCCACCCGCGAGTCCCTCCCCGAACTCGCCGAACTGGGCCTGCTCCCGCTCCTCGACCAGGTGCTGCGCAGCGGCAAGCCCCGCACCCTCAAGTCCCGCAAGGCCCCCGACGGCCGCTCCTACACGTTCACCTGCACCCCGGTCACGGAAGCCGACCACGCTGGCGTGCTCGTCTTCGCCACCGACGTCACCGACCACGCCGAGGCCGCTGAACGCCTCCGCGCCAGCGAACGCCGCCAGCGCGAGACCGCGGTCACCCTCCAGCGCTCCCTCCTCCCCCAGGAGCTCGAACAGCCCGACGACCTGCGCATCGCCGCCACCTACCACCCCGGCGGCACGGAGGCCGCGGTCGGCGGCGACTGGTACGACGTCATCACCCTCGGCGGCGGCCGCACGGCCCTGGTCATCGGCGACGTCATGGGCCGGGGCGTCCGCGCCGCCGCCGTCATGGGCCAACTCCGTACGGCGGTGCGCGCCTACGCCCGCCTGGACCTGCCCCCGCACGAGGTCCTGCAGCTCCTCGACGGCCTCGCCGCGGAGATCGACGCCAACCAGATCGCCACCTGCGTCTACGCCATCCACGACCCGAACGAGGGCCGGCTGGTGTACGCCTCCGCCGGCCACCTCCCCATCCTGGTCCGCGACGAGACCGGCGCCGTCCAGCGCGCCGACGAGCCGACCGGCCCGCCCCTCGGCACGGGCGGCTGGATGCACGCCTCCGGCTCCGTCCCGCTCGGCCCCGGCTCCACGGCCGTGCTCTACACGGACGGGCTGGTGGAGCGCCGCGACGCCGACCTCGACGAGGGCATCGAGGCCCTGGAAGCCGCCCTGTCCGGTGCGACGGGCACCCCCCAGGTGGTCTGCGACCGCCTGGTCCGCTCGGCCGGGGTCACCGCCGACCACGACGACGACGTGGCGGTCCTGGTCCTCCAGCACCCGGCCCGCACCGGCCCCGACAGCGAGCTGTTCCGCAACGCCGCCCTGGAACTCCTCGGCGGCGTCGAAGCGGCCCCCCGCGCGCGTGCCTTCGCCTCCGGCGTCCTGACCAGCTGGCGCTTCCCGGCCGACCTGCACGACCTCGGCGTCCTCGCGGCGAGCGAGCTGGTCGCCAACTCCCTGCAGCACGGCACCCCGCCCATGCGCCTGCGCCTGCGGCGCACCGACCGCCGCCTGATCATCGAGGTGACGGACGGCGACGACCACCTGCCGCGCCGCCGCCGTGCCGAACCGGGCGACGAGTCGGGCCGGGGCATCGCCATCGTCGCGACGATCGCCTCGAACTGGGGCTCGCGCCGGACACCGGGCGGCGGCAAGGCCGTATGGTGCGAATTCGTCCTGCCGAAGGGCGCGCCCTGACGGCCGCCCGGCGCCGGTGACGCCGGCTCACGCCTCCGCGGCCACGGCTCCCGTGGACGTCCCGCCCCGGGCGACCACCCGGCTCCGGCTCCGCGCCGGCCACGGCTGGTCCTGTACGGCGGTCAGCCGCCGCCCGAGCCGCAGCGCGAGGACGGTGATACCCAGAGAGAAAAGAAGGAACGTCACGACGTACGGCGCGTGCAGCGAGGCCCCCATCGGTCCGCCCACCGCCGGCCCCACGGCCAGCGCGAGCTGCTTCACCAGGGCGAACGCCGAGTTGTACTGTCCCGCCATCCCCGTCGGCGCCAAGTCGGCGACCAGCGGAGCGACCGTCGGCGACAACATCGCCTCCCCGAGCCCGAACAGGGCGTACGTCGACACGAAGGCGGCCGTGGCCATCTCCCGGCTGCCGTGCCCGAGCCCGGCGTACCCAGCCACGACCCACGCCACGGCCCAGATCAGCCCGACGGCGGCGATCACCCGGGACCGACGCCGACGCTCGACGAACTTCAGCACGGCGAACTGCGCGACGACGATCATCAGGGTGTTGGCGGCCAGCGCGGTTCCGAGCGCGGACGTGGAGATCCCGGCCGCCTCGACGCCGTACGCGCTCAGCCCTGACTCGAACTGGCCGTAACAGGCGAAGAACAACACAAAACCCAGTACGGACAGCTGCACCATGGCCCGGTTGCCGAGCAGCTGCTTCCAGCTGCCCCGGTCCGCCGACGCGGGCGCGCCCTTGATGCGCGGCGCGCGCGGCATCCGCACCGTCGCCATCACCCCCACCAGCACCAGGAACATCGCCGCCTCGATGGAGAACAGCAGGGTGAAGGAGTCGACGCGCGTAGCGTCCACAAGATGACCGCCGATGAGCCCACCGACGCCGAGCCCGAGGTTCTGCAGGAAGAACTGCGTGGCGAAGGCGCGCGAGCGGGTGTCGGCGGTGGAGACGTCCACGATCATCGTCGCGAGCGCCGGCTGCATCACAGCCTGCCCGGCCCCGAGCGCGGCGGCCGCCAGGAGCACGGTCGCCGCGGTGCCCGCCAGCCCCAGCCCCAGCGATCCGACGGCGGCGGTGACCAGGGCGGCGATCAGGACCGGAAGCGGACCGCGCCGGACGATGGCCCGTCCGGCGAACGGCAGCACGATCAGCGCGGCCACGGCGAACACGGCGAGGACCAGCCCCGCCGTCATGGCACCGAGCCCTCGTACCTGCGCCACATAGACGTACAGGTAGGGGACGGTGAAGCCGAGCCCGAACGCGCTGAGTGCGTTGCCCACGTGGATCCGGCGCATCGCTGCACCCATCGCCCTGGTCACGTTCACCTCTCTCATCTGATGGAAGTCCCGCTCCGAAGAGCTTAGGAGTGAAGACTTCAAAGCTAAAGTTCGATACTGAAGATTACATAGTGAAGGACTTCGAGGCAAAGGAGGGGCGTGGGATACTGCCCACATGGCCGAGCCCCCCGGCGCCACGGAGCCGACACTCGAAGAGCAGATCGCCGCGTACCAGCGAGAGTTCCGGGACCTCGACCCCCAGGTCGAGAAGATCGTCTCGGCACTGTCCCGGCTGAACCGCCGTATGAACGTCGCCTACGGTCGGCAGACCGCCGCCCTCGGCATCAGCAACGCCGAGTGGGAGGTCCTCAAGGCTCTCGTCCTCTCCGGCGCTCCCTACCGCATGGGCCCCAGCGACCTGGCCAAGCGCCTCGGCCTGACGCCGGCCGCGATGACCCACCGGATCGACCGCATGGTCACCGAGGGACTGGTGACCCGGGAACGGGACGAGTCCAACCGGGTCCGCGTCATCGTCGAGCTGACGGGGGAGGGCCGCGAGAAGTGGCTGGAGGCGATGCGACTTGCGACGGTCTTCGAGGACGACCTGCTCCAGGACCTCTCGGCCGAGGAGCGCACCGCCCTGGGTGAGGTCCTCACCCGCCTGCTCCGTAGGGTGGAACACGCCCAGCCGGATGCCAGCGGACGCCTCACCGACCTGGACTAAAAGATCTTGACAGCGGGTGCTTGACAGGCTCTCCCAGGATCCGTAAAGTTCTTCGGGTTGCCACGGGGCCGTAACGGTTCTTCGGCAACACCTCCGCCGCAGCAGCGGCAACCCAAACCATCAGCACGATCTCCCAACCGGGTTGATTTCGGCGTGCCCGAATTCAATTCGATTTGGATCTCAGCGGCCCGATTGGGAATCGCCGAGAGGATCCGCTAAGGTTTGAGACGTCGGAACGGCCCAACAGCCGGGAAGGCAACCCCCTCTGACTGGGAATCAGACGCCGAAAGGATCTGATAGAGTCGGAAACGCAAGACCGAAGGGAAGCGCCCGGAGGAAAGCCCGAGAGGGTGAGTACGAAGGAAGCGACCGTTCCTTGAGAACTCAACAGCGTGCCAAAAGTCAACGCCAGATATGTTGATACCCCGACACCGGGATTTCCTGGTGGCGAGGTTCCTTTGAAGAAAACACAGCGAGGACGCTGTGAACGGTCGGGCTCATTCCGCCTGACTGTTCCGCTCTCGTGGTGTTCATCCCGATTACGGGAAAACATTCACGGAGAGTTTGATCCTGGCTCAGGACGAACGCTGGCGGCGTGCTTAACACATGCAAGTCGAACGATGAACCACTTCGGTGGGGATTAGTGGCGAACGGGTGAGTAACACGTGGGCAATCTGCCCTTCACTCTGGGACAAGCCCTGGAAACGGGGTCTAATACCGGATAACACTCTCGCAGGCATCTGTGAGGGTTAAAAGCTCCGGCGGTGAAGGATGAGCCCGCGGCCTATCAGCTTGTTGGTGAGGTAATGGCTCACCAAGGCGACGACGGGTAGCCGGCCTGAGAGGGCGACCGGCCACACTGGGACTGAGACACGGCCCAGACTCCTACGGGAGGCAGCAGTGGGGAATATTGCACAATGGGCGAAAGCCTGATGCAGCGACGCCGCGTGAGGGATGACGGCCTTCGGGTTGTAAACCTCTTTCAGCAGGGAAGAAGCGAAAGTGACGGTACCTGCAGAAGAAGCGCCGGCTAACTACGTGCCAGCAGCCGCGGTAATACGTAGGGCGCAAGCGTTGTCCGGAATTATTGGGCGTAAAGAGCTCGTAGGCGGCTTGTCACGTCGATTGTGAAAGCCCGAGGCTTAACCTCGGGTCTGCAGTCGATACGGGCTAGCTAGAGTGTGGTAGGGGAGATCGGAATTCCTGGTGTAGCGGTGAAATGCGCAGATATCAGGAGGAACACCGGTGGCGAAGGCGGATCTCTGGGCCATTACTGACGCTGAGGAGCGAAAGCGTGGGGAGCGAACAGGATTAGATACCCTGGTAGTCCACGCCGTAAACGGTGGGAACTAGGTGTTGGCGACATTCCACGTCGTCGGTGCCGCAGCTAACGCATTAAGTTCCCCGCCTGGGGAGTACGGCCGCAAGGCTAAAACTCAAAGGAATTGACGGGGGCCCGCACAAGCGGCGGAGCATGTGGCTTAATTCGACGCAACGCGAAGAACCTTACCAAGGCTTGACATACACCGGAAAGCATTAGAGATAGTGCCCCCCTTGTGGTCGGTGTACAGGTGGTGCATGGCTGTCGTCAGCTCGTGTCGTGAGATGTTGGGTTAAGTCCCGCAACGAGCGCAACCCTTGTTCTGTGTTGCCAGCATGCCCTTCGGGGTGATGGGGACTCACAGGAGACCGCCGGGGTCAACTCGGAGGAAGGTGGGGACGACGTCAAGTCATCATGCCCCTTATGTCTTGGGCTGCACACGTGCTACAATGGCCGGTACAATGAGCTGCGATACCGTGAGGTGGAGCGAATCTCAAAAAGCCGGTCTCAGTTCGGATTGGGGTCTGCAACTCGACCCCATGAAGTCGGAGTCGCTAGTAATCGCAGATCAGCATTGCTGCGGTGAATACGTTCCCGGGCCTTGTACACACCGCCCGTCACGTCACGAAAGTCGGTAACACCCGAAGCCGGTGGCCCAACCCCTTGTGGGAGGGAGCTGTCGAAGGTGGGACTGGCGATTGGGACGAAGTCGTAACAAGGTAGCCGTACCGGAAGGTGCGGCTGGATCACCTCCTTTCTAAGGAGCACTTCTTACCGGGCTCGCTCGGTCAGAGGCCAGAACATCAGCGAACGCCTGATGCTGGTTGCTCATGGGTGGAACGTTGACTACTCGGCACACTTGACCGTCTTCTCCTTCTAGTACTGCTCGTAAGAGCGTGGAACGTTGAGGAGAGCGGCGAGGGTGTCGGGCACGCTGTTGGGTGTCTGAGGGAATGGTTTTCCTCAGTCGCCGGCCCCAGTGAACTCGAGTGGAAGCTCGGGGTGATGGGTGGCTGGTCGTTGTTTGAGAACTGCACAGTGGACGCGAGCATCTGTGGCCAAGTTTTTAAGGGCGCACGGTGGATGCCTTGGCACCAGGAACCGATGAAGGACGTGGGAGGCCACGATAGGCCCCGGGGAGTCGTCAACCAGGCTTTGATCCGGGGGTGTCCGAATGGGGAAACCCGGCAGTCGTCATGGGCTGTCACCCTTGCCTGAACACATAGGGCAAGTGGAGGGAACGCGGGGAAGTGAAACATCTCAGTACCCGCAGGAAGAGAAAACAACCGTGATTCCGGGAGTAGTGGCGAGCGAAACCGGATGAGGCCAAACCGTATGCGTGTGAGACCCGGCAGGGGTTGCGCATGCGGGGTTGTGGGATCTCTCTTCTGTTGTCTGCCGGCAACAGGACGAGTCAGAAACCGTTGATGTAGGCGAAGGACATGCGAAAGGTCCGGCGTAGAGGGTAAGACCCCCGTAGTCGAAACGTCAGCGGCTCGTTTGAGAGACACCCAAGTAGCACGGGGCCCGAGAAATCCCGTGTGAATCTGGCGGGACCACCCGCTAAGCCTAAATATTCCCTGGTGACCGATAGCGGATAGTACCGTGAGGGAATGGTGAAAAGTACCGCGGGAGCGGAGTGAAATAGTACCTGAAACCGTGTGCCTACAAGCCGTGGGAGCGTCGGAATGAAGACTTGTCTTCATTCTCGTGACTGCGTGCCTTTTGAAGAATGAGCCTGCGAGTTTGCGGTGTGTTGCGAGGTTAACCCGGGTGGGGAAGCCGTAGCGAAAGCGAGTCCGAACAGGGCGATTTTAGTAGCACGCTCAAGACCCGAAGCGGAGTGATCTAGCCATGGGCAGGTTGAAGCGGAGGTAAGACTTCGTGGAGGACCGAACCCACCAGGGTTGAAAACCTGGGGGATGACCTGTGGTTAGGGGTGAAAGGCCAATCAAACTCCGTGATAGCTGGTTCTCCCCGAAATGCATTTAGGTGCAGCGTCGTGTGTTTCTTGCCGGAGGTAGAGCACTGGATAGGCGATGGGCCCTACCGGGTTACTGACCTTAGCCAAACTCCGAATGCCGGTAAGTGAGAGCGCGGCAGTGAGACTGTGGGGGATAAGCTCCATGGTCGAGAGGGAAACAGCCCAGAGCATCGACTAAGGCCCCTAAGCGTACGCTAAGTGGGAAAGGATGTGGAGTCGCAGAGACAACCAGGAGGTTGGCTTAGAAGCAGCCACCCTTGAAAGAGTGCGTAATAGCTCACTGGTCTAGTGATTCCGCGCCGACAATGTAGCGGGGCTCAAGCGTACCGCCGAAGTCGTGTCATTGCAGCATGAGGGCCAACGCCCGCTGTGATGGGTAGGGGAGCGTCGTCTGCCGGGTGAAGCAGCCGCGTAAGCGAGTTGTGGACGGTTGACGAGTGAGAATGCAGGCATGAGTAGCGATTCACACGTGGGAAACGTGTGCGCCGATTGACTAAGGGTTCCTGGGTCAAGCTGATCTGCCCAGGGTAAGTCGGGACCTAAGGCGAGGCCGACAGGCGTAGTCGATGGATAACCGGTTGATATTCCGGTACCCGCTGTGAAGCGTCAAACATCGAGCATCGTGATGCTAAGGCCGTGAAGCCGCCCCGGAGCCTTCGGGCAAAGGGGAGTGGTGGAGCCGCCGAACCAAGCGGTTAGTAGGTGAGTGATGGGGTGACGCAGGAAGGTAGTCCATCCCGGGCGGTGGTTGTCCCGGGGTAAGGGTGTAGGACGAGTGGTAGGCAAATCCGCCGCTCATGTGTCTGAGACCTGATGCCGAGCCGATTGTGGTGAAGTGGATGATCCTATGCTGTCGAGAAAAGCCTCTAGCGAGTTTCATGGCGGCCCGTACCCTAAACCGACTCAGGTGGTCAGGTAGAGAATACCGAGGCGTTCGGGTGAACTATGGTTAAGGAACTCGGCAAAATGCCCCCGTAACTTCGGGAGAAGGGGGGCCACGCTTGGTGAGAGGACTTGCTCCTCGAGCTGGGGGTGGCCGCAGAGACCAGCGAGAAGCGACTGTTTACTAAAAACACAGGTCCGTGCGAAGCCGTAAGGCGATGTATACGGACTGACGCCTGCCCGGTGCTGGAACGTTAAGGGGACCGGTTAGTCACATTTCGGTGTGGCGAAGCTGAGAACTTAAGCGCCAGTAAACGGCGGTGGTAACTATAACCATCCTAAGGTAGCGAAATTCCTTGTCGGGTAAGTTCCGACCTGCACGAATGGCGTAACGACTTCTCGACTGTCTCAACCATAGGCCCGGTGAAATTGCACTACGAGTAAAGATGCTCGTTTCGCGCAGCAGGACGGAAAGACCCCGGGACCTTTACTACAGTTTGATATTGGTGTTCGGTTCGGCTTGTGTAGGATAGCTGGGAGACTGTGAACTCTGGACGCCAGTTCAGGGGGAGTCGTCGTTGAAATACCAGTCTGGTCGTGCTGGATGTCTAACCTGGGTCCGTGATCCGGATCAGGGACAGTGTCTGATGGGTAGTTTAACTGGGGCGGTTGCCTCCTAAAGAGTAACGGAGGCGCCCAAAGGTTCCCTCAGCCTGGTTGGCAATCAGGTGTTGAGTGTAAGTGCACAAGGGAGCTTGACTGTGAGACCGACGGGTCGAGCAGGGACGAAAGTCGGGACTAGTGATCCGGCGGTGGCTTGTGGAAGCGCCGTCGCTCAACGGATAAAAGGTACCCCGGGGATAACAGGCTGATCTTCCCCAAGAGTCCATATCGACGGGATGGTTTGGCACCTCGATGTCGGCTCGTCGCATCCTGGGGCTGGAGTCGGTCCCAAGGGTTGGGCTGTTCGCCCATTAAAGCGGTACGCGAGCTGGGTTTAGAACGTCGTGAGACAGTTCGGTCCCTATCCGCTGTGCGCGTAGGAGTCTTGAGAAGGGCTGTCCCTAGTACGAGAGGACCGGGACGGACGAACCTCTGGTGTGCCAGTTGTTCTGCCAAGGGCATGGCTGGTTGGCTACGTTCGGGAGGGATAACCGCTGAAAGCATCTAAGCGGGAAGCCTGCTTCGAGATGAGGACTCCCACCCACTTGATGGGGTAAGGCTCCCAGTAGACGACTGGGTTGATAGGCCGGATCTGGAAGCACGGTAACGTGTGGAGGTGACCGGTACTAATAGGCCGAGGGCTTGTCCTCAGTTGCTCGCGTCCACTGTGTTAGTTCTGAGGCAACGACCGTGTTTTTTCCGGTCTAACTTCATAGTGTTTCGGTGGTTATAGCGTGAGGGAAACGCCCGGTTACATTCCGAACCCGGAAGCTAAGCCTTACAGCGCCGATGGTACTGCAGGGGGGACCCTGTGGGAGAGTAGGACGCCGCCGAACAAATTTTGAGAAAACCCCCGGCCGGGGATACCGGTCCGGGGGTTTTCTGCGTTCGGCTACCGTTACTGACATGACCTACAAAGTCCGTTCCATACGCGCCGACGAGTGGCGTGAGGTGAAGGCGCTGCGGCTTGCGTCTCTTCAGGATCCCGTCGCGCACCTCGCCTTCCTCGAGACCTACGAGCAGGCCGCGGCCAGGTCGGATGCCTTCTGGCAGGAGCGGGCGGCCGGCGGGGCCGAGGGTGCGTCCGGAGCGCAGCAGATCATTGCCGAGGGGCCGGACGGCGAATGGGTCGGGACGCTCACCGTGCTGATGGAGGAGGCCGGGTCCACCGACTGGGCCGGGTTTCCGATCGAGCGGCGGCAGGGGCATGTCGTCGGCGTGTTCGTGCGGCCCGAGCACCGTGGCATCGGGCTGACCGAGGTGCTGTTCGAGGCCGGTCTTGACTGGGCCTGGGCGCAGGGCGCCGAGCGGGTGCGGCTCATCGTGCACGAGGAGAACGGGCGGGCCCAGCGGCTGTACCGGAAGGTCGGCTTCGCGCCCACCGGTGTGACCGTGCCGTTGACGGCGGCTCCGGGGCAGTTGGAGCTGGAGTTCGCCCTGGAGCGCGAGGAGCGTGAGGCGGTCTGATCGGCTAGACCGGCAGTTCGTCATGCGGCCAGCGGGCGCGGCCCTGCTCCCGGGAGCGGAGGAGGGCCAGCGTCGGCAGGCCACGGTCCGCTCCGGCGGCCAGCAGCTCCGGCAACTGGGGCAGCGGGGCCACGGCGGCCACGTCGTCGAGGACGAGCGTCAGTGGTGGGTCGAGGCGACCGGAGGATGACCGTTCGGCCATGCGCCGGCCACGCTCGACCACGCTGGAGACGAGGGCCGTCAGGAGAGGCATCGCGCCTGGATTGGTCCTGGGGTCCTCGATGGATTCCCCCACTACATAAAGCGTGCCCCCTTCGTGGACGAAGGAATCCAAGGCGAGGGCGTCGGTTCGGTTGGGGGTGCAGGCCTCGCGGATGTTCACCGTGAAGAGGGCCGACAGGGCTCGGCTCGTCAGTTCCTGGGCCATGTCCCGGCGTTCGGGGTGGGCGGTGAGCGCGGCCTCGAGTTCGCCCGCGGAGCCGGGGGACGCCTTGGGGTTGGTACGGAGGATGCGGACCGCGTCCTGGACCTGGGTGCCCTGGGACCAGCGGTGGACGTGGCGGATGGTGCGGCCGTCCACCGCGGCGGCGTGCAGGTAGGTCCGCAGGAGCGTTTCCGCGGTGGCCGACAGGGCCTCGTCCAGCTTGGCCGTGGGGCGGATGGGGGCCAATATCGCGGCCGCCCTCTCCGTCGCCGTCTGCTTCTCCTCGCAGCCCGCCGTGGGGGACCAGTGGAGGCGGGCCGGGGTGTCGCACAGGTGGGTGGGGTCGTAGAGGTGGACGGGGCCCAGCTTGGCCCGGGCGTCCTTGGTGTCCTGCCACACGGTGGGGTTGGACGTGACGACCACGGCGGGGCCCTCGGCGTCCCGTACGGCCTGCGTGGCCGCCGCCTGGCGGCTCGCGGGCGGGCCGTAGTGGACCAGGGGGACGGTGGGGTGCTGCAGCACTTCTGTCGGCTGGGGCAGGAGGGGCTCGGCCCGGGGGACCGGCACCTCGTGGATCTCCGCCGGCCGGGGCAGTGGCCGGGCCTCCGGCTCGGGCTCCGGTACGGTGACCGCCGTCGTGGGCCTCTCGAGTGCCGCCAACCGCTCGAGGCGTCGCCTCGTACGCCCGGCCCGCCATCTGGCCACCGTGCCCATGAGGAACACGGTCAGTACGAACAGCACCATCAGCTGACCGATGAACAGGCCCCAGAACAGCCCGTACCCGGAGAGCTGGGTGTGGGGGGTGTCCGGCCAGGCGCCGGTGATGTCGTGCGGGTGGCCGATGAGGTGGCGCATGGCGAGGGGCGTACGGGTGAAGGTCACGCCGTGCGGCCAGGAGCCCCGGGCGAACAGGCCCGCCAGCCCCGTGGCCGACCACACCAGCAGGGTCATGCCGAGGAGGAAGGCGAGCAGGCCGACCAACAGGCCGTCGGGGATGCCGCCCTGGCTCTCCCGGTCGTCCCGTCGTCGCCTGTCGTCCGGTCTGACCACGTCCGCCTCCCGCTACGCCACCGTCGATTCGGACGAGCCGTCGAAGTCGCTCAGGTGCTGTTCCACGAAGGCCGCCGCCCGCTCCTCCGCCTCCAGCTCGGCGGCGCGCAGGGCGTCGTCGGCCAGGTCCCTGGAGGACTCCGTCATCGCGCGGTCCGTGAAGACGAGAGGCCGTTCCGTCTCGGTGACGAGGTGTTTGACCACCTGGACGTTGCCGTTGACGTCCCAGACCGCGATACCGGGGGTGAGGGTGGGGATGATCTCCACCGCCCAGCGGGGCAGGCCCAGGACCCGGCCCGTCGAGCGGGCCTCGTCGGCTTTCTGGGCGTAGATCGTGCGGGTCGACGCCATCTTCAGGATCGCGGCGGCCTCCTTGGCGGCCGCGCCGTCGACGACGTCGGACAGGTGGTGGACGACCGCCACGAACGACAGACCCAGCCGGCGCCCGAACTTCAGCAGCCGCTGGAACAGCTGCGCCACGAACGGGCTGCTGATGATGTGCCAGGCCTCCTCGACCAGGAAGACGCGTTTCTTGCGGTCGGGGCGGATCCAGGTGTGCTCCAGCCACACGCCGACGATCGCCATCAGGATCGGCATGGCGATGGAGTTGCGGTCGATGTGGGACAGGTCGAAGACGATCAGCGGCGCGTCCAGGTCGATGCCGACCGTCGTCGGGCCGTCGAACATGCCGCGCAGGTCGCCGTCGACGAGCCGGTCCAGCACCAGCGCCACGTCCAGGCCCCACGCCCGTACGTCCTCTATGTCGACGTTCATCGCCTCGGCCGACTCCGGCTCCGGGTGCCGTAGCTGCTCGACGATGTCCGTGAGGATCGGCTGGCGTTCGACGATCGTCTCGTTGACGTAGGCGTGCGCGACCTTGAGGGCGAAGCCGGAGCGTTCGTCCAGGCCGTGGCCCATCGCGACCTCGATGATCGTCCGGAGCAGCGCGAGCTGACCGGTGGTCGTGATCGAGGGGTCGAGGGGGTTGAGCCGGATGCCGTGGTCGAGGGCGGCCATCGGGTCCAGGCGGATGGGAGTTATCCCCAGCTCTTCCGCGATGAGGTTCCACTCGCCGACGCCGTCCTCGCCCTGGGCGTCGAGGACGACGACCTGGCGGTCCCGGAAGCGCAGCTGCCGAAGGACGTACGTCTTCTCCAGGGCCGACTTGCCGTTGCCGGACTCGCCGAGGACGAGCCAGTGCGGGGCGGGGAGCTGCTGGCCGTAGAGCTGGAAGGGGTCGTAGATGTAGCCCTTGCCGGAGTAGACCTCGCGGCCGATGATCACGCCCGAGTCGCCGAGGCCGGGGGCGGCCGTCGGCAGGTAGACGGCCTGGGCCTGGCCGGTGGACGTGCGCACGGGCAGGCGGGTCGTCTCGACCTTCCCGAAGAGGAAGGACGTGAAGGCGTCGGTGAGGACGGACAGCGGATCCCGCATCGGCGAATCAGCCCCTACCTTCGAATGCCGGTGGCGAACGGAAGCGTGTTCACGAAGGCACGGTGGTGCTCGCGATCGCACCACTCCAGCTTCAGGTACGACTTTCCGGCCGAGGCGCGGATGGTCCGTTTGTCGCGGGCCAGGGCCTCGGGAGAGCGGGAGGAGACGGTGATGTAGCCGACCAGGTTGACGCCGGCGGCGCCGCTGGCGAGGTCCTCGCCGCGCTGGTCGAGGCGGGTGTGGGCGGCCACGTCACGGGGGTCGACGGTGCGGTTCATCTTGGCGGCGCGGCTCGCCTCCGCCTCGTCGTTGGTCTTCTCCGTCAGCATGCGTTCGATGGCGACCTCGGTGGGTTCGAGGTCCATCGTGACGGCGACCGTACGGATGACGTCCGGGGTGTGGACCAGCAGCGGGGCCAGGAAGTTGACGCCCACCGGGGTCATCGGCCACTCCTTCACCCAGGCGGTGGCGTGGCACCAGGGGGCGCGGGTGGAGGACTCCCGGGTCTTCGCCTGGAGGTACGTCGGCTCCATGGCGTCGAGTTCGGCGGGCCAGGCGTTGCGCTTGGTCATCGCCTGGATGTGGTCGATGGGGTGGTCGGGGTCGTACATGGAGTGGATGAGGGAGGCGAGGCGGCCCTGGCCGAGGGGCTGTCGGACGCGGATGTCGGCCTCCTGCAGGCGCGAGCAGATGTCCGTGAGCTCGCGGGCCATGACGACCGCCAGGCCCGCGTCCCGGTCGACCTTGCGGCCGTTGTGCGGGCGGGCCGCCCGGGCCATCGCCTGGGCCTCGGCGGCCAGTTCGCGGGTGTAGTGCATGCAGGCGACCAGGTAGGCGCGGTGCTGCTCGCTGCTGGTCGACACCATGGACTGGAGCTGGTCGTACGACTGCTGCAGCCAGCCCGGGGCCTTCTCGTCGCCGCGGACGGCGACGTCCTTGGCGTGGGCGTCGGGGTCGGCGGGGAGGGTGCGGGCGAGCATCTGCAGGCGGGTGACGAAGCCGTCGCCGTTGGCGACGTGCTTGAGCAGGGTGCCGAAGCGGTCGACGAGGGCTTCCTGGTCCTCGGAGTCGCGCAGGCCGACGCCGGGGCCCTCGATCTCGATGGCGGCGGTGACGGTCCTGCGGTCCGCGTGCAGCAGTACGGCGATCTCGTCGGGCCCGAAGGGGGCGGCGAGCCAGTTGATGCGGCCGATGCCCGGCGGTGGGCCGATCTCGATCTCGCGGCCGTCGAGGCGCGTGCCGGCCTCCATGACGCCGGAGCGGTAGACGGTGCCCTGCTTCAGGGTGCGCTTGTAACTGCGGTTGATCTCGAACCACTTGTAGAACGTGCGGTGCTTGTACGGCACGTAGACCGCCGCGAGCGCGAGCAGCGGGAAGCCCGTCAGCAGCACGATGCGCAGGGAGAGAACGGGGACGAGGAGCCCGCACATCATGCCGAGGAACGCGCCCACGATGATCAGCGCGATCTCGCCGGACTCGCGGTTCCGGCCGACGATCGCGTTCGGCCGGGCGCGGCCGATGAGATACGTACGGCGGGGCGTGACCGGATGGGACAGGTGGGACTCGGTCGTCAACGCCCTTCACCTCCCGTGCGGTTGGTACTGCTGTTGCGGGTGCTGGCATGCGGGGTGTTCACCGGGCTCGCCGAACGGGGTGCGGGTGCGGCGGAGGGGACAGTTCCGCCGCCGCCACCGGTCGGGGTGCGGGTGCTGTGGGCGGCCACGCCACCGCTGACCGGGTTGGCCGGGCGGGAGCCGCCGCCGGAGGACGACTGGCCGCCGCCTCCGTTGTCGTTGGCCCGGGTGCTGTGGGTCTTGATGCCCTGCGCGACCATGGTCGCCGGGGAGCTGATGACGGCCGCCGCCTTGCCTTCGGCGCCCTGCATGATGCGGTTGTTGCGGCCGCTGGCGATCTCGTCGCCGAAGCCGGGGACGAAGCGGTAGATCATCGCGCTGGCGAAGATGGCCAGCAGGATGATGGCGAGGCCGGAGACGACGGCGGAGAAGGAGTCGGGGCCGTTGGCGGAGGAGAGCGCGCCGGCGAGGCCCAGCACTATCACGATGATCGGCTTGACCAGGATGACGGCGATCATGATGCCCGCCCAGCGGCGGACGTGGCCCCAGAGGTTCTTGTCGACGAGGCCGGCGTAGACGACGGTGCCGAGGAGGGCGCCGACGTAGAGGAGCGCCGCTCTGATGACCAGCTCCAGCCAGAGGACGCCGGCGGCGAGGATGCTGACCAGGGACACGACGATCAGCATGATGGGGCCGCCGCCGATGTCGGTGCCCTTGTTGAGGGCGCCGGAGAAGGTGCCGAAGAACACGTCGGTCTGGTCGCCGGTGGCCTTCGCCAGGACGTCGGTGACGCCGTCGGCCGCCGATACGACGGTGTAGAGGATCAGGGGCGTGAACGCCGACGCCAGGACCGTCAGCCAGAGGAAGCCGACGGCCTCCGAGATGGCCGTCGTGAGCGGAACACCCCTGACGGCCCGCTTGGCCACGGCCAGGAGCCACAGCACGAGGGTGAGGATCGTCGACGCCGCGAAGACGACCGCGTACTGCTGGAGGAACTTCTGGTTCGTGAAGTCGACGGTCGCGGTCTCCTTGACGGCCTCACTGAGCTTGTCGATGGTCCAGGAGGCGGCTTTGGCGCAGCCCTGAGCGAGCGAGGCCAGAGGGTCGAGGGTCGAGGTGAGGCCAGGGGTGTTGGTGCCGGTGGTGCCCTTGTCCCCGTTGCCTCGCTCGCAGTACTGCTTGGCGGGGCCGACGATGAGGTCGCACTTGTCGTCCGAAGCCGATGGAGACGGAGAAGGCGCCGCGGCGGCTCGGGTGGCCAACAGGACGGCCGCGGTCTGTACGGCTGTGAGGACGGCGGTGACTTTGAGTGCGCGGCGCGGGCTACCGGGCATAGGTGAAGCCTCCGTACTCCTCGACGGCCTTGGCCATCTCGTCGGCGCTGGACGCCTTGGCGTCCCCGGGGACGGGGGCCGGGCCGTCCTTCTGGGAGAAGCTCTCGACCTTCCAGTCGCCGTTCGTCCAGCGCAGCTGAAGGGTCATGGTGAACCAGTCGCTGGTGACAGGGTTCGTCGAGTTCTGGCCGGCTGTGCCGTACAGCCCGGTGCACCAGACCTCGGCGGTGGCCGTGGTGTCCGAGTAGGCCGGGGTCTTGGTGCCGATGGGCACGGTCCGCGAGACGTAGGTGCTGCCCGCGGCCGCGTTGCCGTTCTGGTCCAGTCCGATCTTGCTCAGGAAGTCCTTGGAGTAGGCCTTGCCCAGCTGCTGCTGAAGGGCTGCCTGCTTGTTGGCGACGAAGACCTGCTGAACGATCTCGGTGCGCCGGGCAGGCTTCAGGATCTCGGCGGAGACCAGTACCGTCGCGTAGTTCGCCGCCGCGCTCTGCGCCCCCTGCTGGTTGTGGGCGAAGCCGACTGGGATTCCGTTCGTTCTGCCCTGCACCGGCTTCGTCCCGGTTGCCGTCGTCGGTGCGCTGTTCGGCTTGTCCGTGGTGCCGGCGCTCGAAGAGGAATCGTCTCCTCCGCGGTTCGCGAAGGCGATCGCGGCGATGAGGAGGACCACCACGCCGACCACCGTGACCAGGCTTCGGGACGACCCGCGGCCACCTCGCCGCGCGCCCCCGTACACGTCGCTGCCGCCGTCCGGCAGGCGGGTCCGGGTCTGCCCCTCGTCTCCGAGACTCATGCCGCGTACGCCCTCTCCACCTCGTAGACATACGACGGTAGCCGTGCTGGATGCCGCGCGGGCGCGGTGTGGTGACTCGACATCAGGGAAACGCAACCTCGGCCGGGGAGCACGACGGGCGGGTGGGGGAGGAGGGAACGTCTGCTAGACGGCCATGCCGTACACGATGGTGAAGAGCGTGCCCAGGGAGCCGATGATGAATACGCCGGTGAGGCCGGCGATGATGAGGCCCTTGCCCTGCTCCGCGCTGAAGGTGTCCCGCAGGGCGGTCGCGCCGATGCGCTGCTTGGCCGCGCCCCAGACCGCGATGCCCAGGCAGAGCAGGATGGCCACCGCCATGACGACCTCGATCATGACCTTGGCCTCGTTGCCCAGGCTGCCGAAGGGGCCCCAGTCCGGAGCGATCCCGCCGATGATGGTGTTGATGTCTCCCTTGTCGGCCGCAAAGAGCATGTAAGTCACCGCCCCTGGTGGGTAGTTCCGCAGTTCCCTCTGCCGGGTGTGCAGAGGTCAGGCTCATTCTCGCCGACAATGCCGCGGTCGTATGTCGACTTGGCGTCATTGCCTGGCGGGTTTCGTACGAAAAGCACGCTCGGTCACTCTGTGTATCACGGCAGGTCACGCCGGGCAATGAGGCCTGAGCGGAACCTGTGTGTGGTTCAGTCGTTGACCCCTTCTGTGACCTGGGCCGGTTCTGACGGCTGGTCGGGTGAGTGGTCGCGCCGATGTTCTCCGGGTGAAGGGTAACCCGCGCACGCGGACGAGCCGCGACCCATACCGGCCGCGGCTCGCTCGCTGGTGACGGAGAGTCAGCCCGTGAAGGCGGAGACTCCCTCCGGGGTGCCCCAGCCGGTCGGGCCGTCGTAGCCCGACTGGGCGGTGCACAGGTAGGCGGTGGTGCAGCTGCCGTTGTTGCCGCTGGTCACGTCGTTCAAAGCGGAGGTGCCGGCCTTCGTGTAGGGGAAGGAGGCCGGGTAGGACGAGGACGACGGGGTGCCGGCGAGGGCGTAGACGGCGGCGATGATGGGCGCGGAGGCGCTCGTACCGCCGAAGGTGTACCAGCCGGCGGTGACGCCGTAGGAGTCGTAGACCGAGACGCCGGTGGCGGGGTCGGCGACGGCCGAGACGTCCGAGATCGTGCGCTTGGCGCAGCCGGTGTCGGTCTGCCAGCTCGGCTTGGTGTCGTAGGAGGAGCAGCCGGAGCCGGTGCCCTCGGTGCTGGAGGTCTTCCAGACGGTCTCGGTCCAGCCGCGGGTGGTGGAGGAGGTCTTCAGGGCCGTACCGCCGACGGAGGTGACGTAGCGGGAGGCGGCCGGGTATTCGGCGCCGTAGCCGCTGTCGCCGGCGGAGACGGTGATGGCGACGCCGGGGTGGTTGAAGTACGAGGAGTCGTACGAGGTGTCGGACGAGGACTCGCTGCCGCCGTAGCTGTTGGAGACGTACTTCGCGCCGAGGGCGACGGCCTCGTTCACCGCCTTGCCGAGGTTGGCCATGGTGGCGCTGGTGGCCTCGACGAGGAGGATGTTGCACTTCGGGCAGACGGCGGAGGCCATGTCGAGGTCGAGGGAGATCTCCTCGGACCAGCCGGCGTCGCTGGAGGGCAGCGAGGTCGTGGAGCCGGTCTGGCCGACCTTCTTGAAGCAGCCGTTGGCGGTGGTGCAGGCGGGAAGACCGTAGTACGAGCGGTAGGTGGCGAGGTCGGACTCGGCGTTCGGGTCGTTGTACGCGTCGACGATGGCGATGGTCTCGCCGGAGCCGTTGGAGGCGGCGGCGGAGGTGAGGCCGTAGGCCGACTGGAGGTTCGTGGGGCCGTAGCCGGAGGGTGTGGCGGCGTCGGCGGCCTGGGGTGTGACGCCGGTCCTCGCCGCCTGCTGCTTCTGGAAGGCGGTGAGGCCGCCGGTCACGCGGTAGGAGTCGCAGGCCAGTTCGCCCTTGTGCTTCGGAGTGGCGCAGGGGGTGGCCGTCCAGGTCACCTTCGACGAGACGGTGGCCGCGTCGGCCTGGACGGCGGTGCCGAAGCCGGCGAAGACGAGCGCGGCGGCCGCGGCCGCGGCGGTTCCGGCGCGGCGCAGGCCTGTGCGCACAGGTCTGTTGGGGGGAGTGGAACGCATCGTGCAGCCTCCTGATGTTCCTGGGTGGGGTGGAACAGGGGCGGTGCGGGTGCGATCCGCCGGTACGGATTCCCCGGCGGAGGGCGGCGGCCCGCGACGACCATCGCTTGTTGAGTACGCGACAACAAGAGGCTTGTGGAATTCTGACTTCCGGATTACCGAACCTGTTTCGGCCTTTTACTCAACTCACAGGACATTCAAGGGAGTTGCATGGGGAGAGGCCGGTGCGCGACCGCTAGTGCTTGGTGCACTTCGGGTAGTTGAGGCCCTCGGCACAGAGGCTGTACGCGCCGCTGCTGACGTCCACCTCTTCCTCCTTGCCGGCCTTCGTGCGGACCGTCAGTTCGTACTCGGTGTGGCAGCTGCGGGTCCTCTTCTTGCCCTTCTTCTTCGTCTTGCACTCGTGGTCGGTGTCCTTGCTGACGACCGTGCCGGTGACGGGCTTCGACTTGCTGCAGCCCGCCAGCGGTGCGGTGAGTGCGGCGACGGTGAGCAGGACCGCGAGCGTGCGCTTCATGTGGTTCCCCCGTGGGTGTCATGTACCGGATGTGCTGCCGGGGCATGGTACTGAGAACGGGAGGACGGGTCACGGGCGGCCGCCGTGACCCCGCCCTCTTCGTGCCCGGCCGAGGAGACCCCACGTACTCAAACCCACAGCTTGACGCGCGTTGACCGGGCCGGTGAGCGCGTGGGTCGCGCGGGCGGGGAGGCGGGGTCGGCGGGGCCGCCGTACCGTGGATGTCATGGCCGTGTCGTCGAGCGTCCCGCCCCGGAAGCCGCCGTTCACGGAGATATCTCGGTGAACGGCAGACTCTTTTCTCACCTTCGTCGGCCACAGTGGTTGCCGATGAAGCGCACCTCACGCATTGGCAGGCGGGTCTCCCGCCCCCTGTTCGCGGCCGTCGTGCTGCTCGTGCCGGCCGTCACCTCCGCCTCTCTGGCGGCCGCCGACGACGGGCCCGGGCCGTTCGGCGTCACCGCCGTCGCGGCGGCCGGCGGACCCACCGAGCGAGTCGGGGCCCTCTTCGGGGCCGATCGGGCCGGCAAGCTCGCCGGCGGGCACTTCTGCACCGCCTCCGTGGTGCACAGCCCGGGCCGCGACCTGATCGTCACCGCCGCGCACTGCCTGGACGGGGACGGCGACTTGATATTCGTGCCCGGGTACCGGGACGGGAAGGCCCCGTACGGGGTGTGGAGCGTGCACAAGCGGTTCCTGCCCGACGGATGGGCCAAGGGGCAGGACGAGGACAGCGACGTCGCGTTCGCCGTGGTGGAGTCGAGGGACGGAAAGGGCGTCGAGGACGTCGTCGGGGGCAACCGGTTCGCCGCCGGTACGGCCACCGGGGCCACGGCCGTCACCGTCAACGGATATCCCAACTCCCGTGAGGTGCCGGTCAGCTGCACCAACAAGCCGACCGCGCACAGCCCCACGCAGCAGCGGATCGAGTGTCCCGCCCTCAGCGGCGGTACCAGCGGCAGTCCCTGGGTGAACGGGGACGGACAGGTCGTCGGGGTGCTGGGCGGGCACGAGGAGGGCGGCTCCACCGACGACGTCTCCTACAGCGTGGTGCTGGGGACCGAGGCCGCCGAGCTCTACCGGGACGCCACGGCCGATCCGTGAGACCAATGGGGTCGAAGACCCCGCGTGATCATTCCGGAACGCAGCGCACGCCCCTACACTGACCTGGGCTACGACTCCCGGGCGGCGAGGGGCGGTTGACGGTGCGTAAGGCTTGGATCATCGCGACGGCCGCCGTCGGCTCCGCCCTGGCCTTCGTGATGCTGCTCGTCGTGGGCGTCTACCTGGTCGCCGGGAACATCCTCAACGGGGTCGGCGGGGGGACCAAGGCGCTCGCCAAGGGCTCGGTGCCCGCCGCCTACGCGGCCATCGTGCAGAAGTGGGGCAACCTGTGCTCCGCCATCAACCCGGCGCTGCTCGCCGCCCAGCTGTACCAGGAGAGCGGGTTCAACCCGAACGCCAGGAGCGGGGCCGCGGCCGAGGGGATAGCGCAGTTCATCCCCGGGACCTGGGCCACGCACGGTATCGACGGCAACGGCGACGGCAGGAAGGACGTGTGGGATCCGCAGGACGCCATCCCGTCCGCCGCGTCGTACGACTGCAAACTCGCCTCGTACGTGAAGGACGTACCCGGGAATCTGACCGAAAACATGCTCGCGTCGTACAACGCCGGCGCCTACGCGGTGATCAAGTACGGGGGCGTGCCGCCGTACCGGGAGACCCGGAACTACGTCAAGACGATCACCACGCTGGAGGAGAGCTTCGCGGCGCCCGTCACCCGGGTCGACCCCAGCAAGCAGGCGGCCGGAGCGATCTACTACGCGCAGAAGAAGCTGGGCACGCCCTACCTGTGGGGCGGCAACGGCACCGCCGCGGACGGCGGGCGTTTCGACTGCTCGGGGCTGACGAAGGCGGCGTACGAGAGCGTCGGCGTCACCCTCCCGCGGGTGGCCAACGACCAGTACAACGCCGGACCGCACCCCAAGCGCGCCGAGCTTCTGCCCGGGGACCTCGTGTTCTTCTCGAAGGATCCGACCGACTCCCGGGCCATCCACCATGTCGGCATTTATGTCGGCGGTGGGTACATGATCGATGCGCCGCGAACGGGCGCCGTGATCCGGTTCGACCCGATCGACACTTCCGAGTACTTCGGGGCAACCCGGGTCACCGAAGATGGCGCGAAAGCGTTGCCGACGACGGTGTGAACCGAGCGTGAAACCACCCCCTGAGCTGCGGCAACGGGTCTCTCTTCGATAACGTCTGCGTGATCATTCGGTGGAGTGTGGAACGTAGTAAGCGGGACCGTGCGTTCCTGTTGACGTAGTGGCGCACGCGAGTGCCCGAAGCAACGACGAAGGGGCCGCGGCACGATGGCTGGACTCGCTGAATCCGGGTCGAACCCCGACGTCGACCTGCTCTACGACATCAACGGGCTGGCCAAGGACGCCCCGCACTGGTTCGACCGGGGCATGGAGTTCGTCGGCGAGTACGGGCTGCTGCTGGCCATGGTGCTGCTCGTGCTGTGGTGCTGGTGGTCGGTGCGGCGGCGCGGCGCCGAGGACGCGGCCTCCTCCGTGGCCGCGCTGGTATGGACGCCGATCGCCGCCGGGCTCGCGGTACTGGTGAACGTGCCGATAAGGGGTTTCGTCGAGCGGCCACGGCCGTTCCTGGAACACCAGGGGCTCGATGTCCTGGTGTCCGGCAAGACCGACTACTCGTTCGTGAGCGACCACGCGACGATCACCATGGCCATCGGGGTCGGGCTGTTCGTCGCCAACCGGAAGTTCGGCATCGCCGGGATCGCGCTGGCGCTGCTCGAAGGGTTCTGCCGTGTCTACATGGGCGTGCACTACCCGACCGACGTCGTCGGCGGGTTCGCGCTCGGGACGGCGGTGGCCCTGCTGCTGTCGCCGCTGGCCATGGCCCTGCTCACGCCGCTGATGAAGGCCGTCGAGGGGTCCTCCTGGGGCGGCTGGGTCGTCCGCAGCCGGCGCCGGCCCGGAACGGGCCGGGACACCGTGCTCCCCGGCACCCGCAAGGACGTCGAGTCCGAGGAACGCGACCTGGCGGCGTAGGCCCGCGGGGCTCCTACAGCGCCTGCGGGTAGGTGAAGAAGCGGTTCGGGTCGTACTGCTTCTTCAGGGTCGCCAGCTTGGCCGCCGCGTCGCCGTAGTAGGCCTTGCGCCAGTTCGTCAGGGTCGGGTCCGTGTAGTTCTGGTAGGCCGCGCCGGAGGCGTAGGGCTTCATCGCGTCGTGGGCGTGGGTGAGCCAGGACTGGGCCGCGGTGCCCGTCGTGCCCGGGCGCCAGGAGGCTATGTACTGGGCCAGCATGCGGCTGCGCCGGTGCACGAAGGCGGTGGCCGTGGGGGAGACGCGGTTGACCGCGCCGCCGAGGGCCGTCAGCGCGATGCTGCCCGCGCCGCCCTGGACCGAGGAGATCTGCCTCAGCAGGGTCTGGATGCCCGCCGAGGAGATCGAGCGGTCGAAGAAGTCCGAACGGGCCGCGTAGGTCTCGCGGCCCAACGCGCCCTGCGGGCTGCGGCCCGGCGTGGAGCCGGGAAGGTGGCACTGGGCGGCGGTGGGGAAGGACGAGCAGCCCGCGTAGGCCTCCATCGCGCCCTCGTAGGAGTGCCGCCGGAGCGTGACGCCGCGGGCCGCGGACCCCACCTTCGAGGCCAGGCGGTCCAGGGCGTTCTGGAGTTCGCCGTAGGTGCCGAGGGAGAAGGCGGCCACGGAGACGCTGGGGGAGCCGCCGTTCTCCAGGTGGCAGGAGGACCAGATCTCGTCCGGCTGGTCCGGGCCCCACTCCTGCCAGGCCCGCAGCACGGCGGCCGCCTTCGACCAGGGCCAGGTGACGTACGCCGACACCGCCTGCGGGGCCGGGTGGGTTTTGAAGCGCAGTTCCGTCACGACGCCGAAGTTGCCGTTGCCCGCGCCGCGCAGGGCCCAGAACAGGTCCTTGTTCTCGCTCGCGTTCGCGGTCAGCTGCTTGCCGTCGGCCGTGATCAGCGTCGCCTGCGTGAGGCTGTCGCAGGTCAGGCCGTACGCCCGGGAGACCACGCCGTGGCCGCCGCCGAGGACCAGGCCCGAGACGCCGACCGTGGGGCAGGAGCCGGCCGGGATCGTCACGCCCTTGGCCGTCAGGCCGCGGTAGACGTCGATCAGTTTGGAGCCGGCGCCCACGACGGCCTCGCCGCCGCCGACGCGGATGCCGTTCAGCCGGGAGACGTCGAGGATCAGCTTGCCGTTGCCCGAGGACCAGCCCGCGTAGGAGTGGCCGCCGTTGCGGATGGCGACCTTGAGGCCGTGGGCGCGGGCATAGGAGAGGGTTGTCCGGATGTCGTCCGTGTGTGTGACATAGGCGACCGCCGCCGGCTTCAGGCCGTCGAAGCGGGTGTTGTACAGCTGGTGCGCGGTGGCCCACTTGGCGTCTCCCGGGCGCACCAGCGTGCCGTCGAGGTCGCGGGCGAGGGCGCTCCAGTTCGCGGCGGAGGCCGACATCACCGTCGTACCGGACGAGCCGGTGGCCGTGGCTGGGGTGGCGTCCGAGGAGGTGGCGCCCGCTGTTCCGGTGCCCTTGCACGCCGCCAGGGCCACGCCGGATATCGCGGCCGCGCCGCCGCCTATGAATGCACGCCGTTCCATGTCCTGCCTCCCGTTGGCTCTCGGGGAACGAGACGGCTCGCCGTGTCCGTGCGTTCCACCGGGAGTGTCACCGCTGTGTCACCGTGGGGCCGGGACCTCCACGTGCCCTCCCCGTGAGCATTCCGTGACCTAACCACAACGTCTGCAGGGGTTCACCTCGCGTTCATTTGTGGCCATCGGCGCCTTCACCTGATCTGCCTAATTTCGGCCCTACGAGATGCGGTCATGCCTCGCAGAGGCGGTCCGTGTCACCGAGACTTCGCAACCCTCGCACGCCGCCGGATTCAGGACGGCGGCTCCCGGAAGGAACTCTTTCACAGTGAAGCTTCAGCGCATGAACCGGCGGGCCCTCGCCCTCGGTGCCCTCGCCGCTTCCGGCGCCCTGGTCCTCACGGCGTGCGGCTCGGACGACACCAGCTCGGGCAGCGGTGGCAGCAGCGCTTCGGCCACGACGGGCGCCAGCTCCATCAAGTGCGACGACGCCAAGGGCCAGCTGCTGTCCGACGGCTCCTCCGCGCAGAAGAACGCGATCGACGCCTGGGTGGCCCAGTTCTCCAAGGCCTGCGGTGTGCAGATCAACTACAAGGCGGGCGGCTCCGGCGCCGGTGTCACCTCCTTCACCCAGGGCCAGCTGGCGTTCGCCGGCTCCGACTCGGCGCTGAAGCCCGAAGAGGTCACCGCCTCCAAGAAGGTCTGCTCCGGCGGCCAGGGCATCGACCTGCCGATGGTCGGCGGCCCGATCGCGGTCGGCTACAACCTGTCCGGCGTGAGCAACCTGGTCCTGGACGCCCCGACCCTGGCGAAGATCTTCAACAGCAAGATCATCTTCTGGGACGACGCGGCCATCAAGAAGCTGAACCCCTCCGCGAAGCTTCCGCACCTGAAGATCCAGGCCTTCCACCGCTCGGACGAGTCCGGCACCACGGACAACTTCACCAAGTACCTGATCGCCACCGCCAAGAGCGACTGGCCCTACTCCGGTGGCAAGGCCTGGCAGGCCAAGGGTGGCCAGGCCGCCGCCCAGTCCTCCGGTGTCGCCGCCCAGGTCAAGCAGACCAACGGCTCCATCGGCTACTTCGAGCTGTCCTACGTCGCCGACGGCGTCAACGCCGTCAGCATCAACACCGGTGCCAGCGCGCCGGTCGCCCCGAGCAGCGACTCGGCCTCCAAGGCGATCGCCGACGCCAAGGTCGTGGGCACGGGCAAGGACCTGTCGCTCCAGCTGAACTACAACACCAAGGCCGACGGCGCCTACCCGATCACCCTGGTGACGTACGAGATCGTCTGCGACAAGGGCAACAAGTCCGACACCCTCCCGGCGACCAAGGCGTTCCTGCGCTACATCGCCTCCGAGGACGGCCAGAACGTTCTCTCCGGCCTGAAGTACGCCCCCATCCCCGCCGACATCATCGCCAAGGTCCGCACCACCATCGAGGGCCTGAGCTGATCTGAGTGTGTGGTCCGGTCCCGGACCTGATCCGGGACCGGACCGCACCGTCCGGTGCACCGCCGCCACGAGCCGTACCCGTCGTACGGCTTCGCAGAACCGCACAGGATGCGGTTCCGCAGACCGGAGAACCCGATGGACACATCAACACAGATAACCGACGCCCCACCCCCCGTCCCGCAGCCGACCGAGGCCGAGCTGAAGCGCAACGCCCGCGGCGCGACCCGACCCGGAGACCGGATCTTCCTCGGTCTGTCCCGTGGGTCGGGCATCTTCCTGTTGGTGATCATGGCCGCGATCGCGGTCTTCCTCACCTACCGCGCGTCCCTCGCGCTCAGCGAGAACCACGGCAACTTCCTCACCACCTTCGAGTGGAACACCAACGTCACGCCGCCCAGCTTCGGCATCGCGGTCCTGGCCTTCGGCACGGTGGTCTCCTCGATCATCGCCATGGTCCTCGCGGTCCCGGTCGCGGTGGCCATCGCGCTGTTCCTCACCCACTACGCCCCGCGCCGGCTGAGCGGTCCCATCGCGTACGTGGTCGACCTGCTCGCCGCCGTGCCGTCCATCGTGTACGGCCTGTGGGGCGCGCTGATCCTCGTACCGCATCTGACCGGCCTGTTCGGCTGGCTCAACGACTTCTTCGGCTGGACCGGGATCTTCTCCTGGGACCAGGGCGCCCCGCGCTCGCTGCTCACCGTGGGCATCCTGCTCGCGATCATGATCCTGCCGATCATCACCAACGTGAGCCGCGAGGTCTTCCGCCAGGCCCCGCAGATGATCGAGGAGGCGGCCCTGGCCCTCGGCGCCACGCGCTGGGAGGTCATCCGCATGGCCGTCCTGCCCTTCGGCCGCTCCGGGGTGATCTCCGCCTCGATGCTCGGCCTCGGCCGCGCGCTCGGCGAGACGATGGCCGTGGCCACCGTCCTGTCCCCCGACTTCCTGATCCACGGCAGCCTGCTCAACCCGGGCGGCGGCACCTTCGCGCAGAACATCGCCAGCAAGTTCAGCGAGGCGACCGAGTTCGGCCGGGACGCCCTGATCGCCTCGGGTCTGGTCCTGTTCGTCATCACCCTGTTGGTCAACGGCGCGGCCCGCATGATCATCGCCCGCCGCAAGGAGTACTCGGGGGCCAACGCATGAGCAACGCCGCCATCGCCGAGAAGCGCCCCAGCACCCTGCGCGGCGCCAGTCTGCCGAAGTGGTCGCCGTGGGCGATCGCCGTCGGCTCCGTGGCCGTGGCCGTCGCCGTCGGGGCGGGTGCCGGGCTCACCAAGGTCCAGTGGGGCCTGATCTCCGGTCTGCTCTTCCTCGTCGCCACCTACGGCATCGCCGCCAAGGTCGAGGGCCGTCGGCAGGCCAAGGACCGTATCGCGACCGCTCTGGTCTGGGTCGCCTTCCTGGTCGCCCTCGTGCCGCTGATCTCCCTGGTCTGGACGACCGTCGTCCGCGGTGTGAAGGTCCTCGACGTCTACTTCCTGAGCCACTCGATGGGCCTCGTCGCCGACTCCCAGCCGGGCGGTGGCATCTACCACGCCATCATCGGCAGTCTGGAGCAGGTCGGCCTCGCCACGCTGATCGCGGCGCCGATCGGGGTGCTGACCGCCATCTACCTGGTGGAGTACGGCCGTGGCCGGCTCGCCCAGGCGGTCACCTTCTTCGTCGACGTCATGACGGGCGTCCCGTCGATCGTCGCGGGTCTGTTCATCCTGTCGCTGATGCTGAGCTTCGACATGCAGCCGTTCGGCTTCGCCGGCTCGCTGGCCCTGGCCATCCTGATGATGCCGGTGGTCGTGCGGTCCACGGAGGAGATGCTCAAGCTCGTCCCGAACGAGCTGCGGGAGGCGTCGCTGGCACTGGGCGTGCCGAAGTGGCGCACCATCCTCAAGGTGGTCCTGCCGACCTCCATCGGCGGCATCACGACCGGCATCATGCTGGCCATCGCGCGCATCGCGGGCGAGACGGCTCCCGTGCTGCTGTTGGTGTTCGGAAACCGGTTCATCAACAACAACCCCTTCGAGGGGCCTCAGCAGTCACTGCCGCTGTACGTCTACCAGCAGTACGCCGCCGGCAACGACTACGCGTACGACCGGGCCTGGGCGGCATCGCTCACCCTGATCGCCTTCGTGATGATCCTCAACCTGGTGGCCCGCGCGATCGCGCGCTGGAAGGCCCCGAAGACCGGTCGCTGACCGCGGCCCCCTCAGCGACTGACTGGAAGTGACGTAACAATGGCCAAGCGAATCGACGTAAGCGGGCTGACCGCCTTCTACGGCTCCCACAAGGCGATCGAAGACATCTCGATGACGGTCGAGCCGCGCTCGGTGACGGCCTTCATCGGCCCCTCCGGCTGCGGCAAGTCGACGTTCCTGCGCACCCTGAACCGGATGCACGAGGTCACCTCGGGCGGCCGGGTCGAGGGCAAGGTCCTGCTGGACGACGAGGACCTGTACGGGCCGGGGATCGACCCGGTGGCCGTGCGCCGCGAGGTCGGCATGGTCTTCCAGCGGCCCAACCCGTTCCCGACCATGTCGATCTTCGACAACGTGGCGGCGGGGCTGCGGCTGAACGGCAACTACAAGAAGAGCGAGCTCGGCGACATCGTGGAGAAGTCGCTGAAGGGCGCGAACCTCTGGAACGAGGTCAAGGACCGGCTCAACAAGCCGGGTTCGGGCCTCTCCGGCGGTCAGCAGCAGCGTCTGTGCATCGCCCGCGCGATCGCGGTCGAGCCGAACGTGCTGCTGATGGACGAGCCCTGCTCCGCCCTCGACCCGATTTCCACCCTCGCCATCGAGGACCTGATCGGTGACCTCAAGGAGCGCTTCACGATCGTCATCGTGACGCACAACATGCAGCAGGCGGCGCGTGTCTCGGACCGTACGGCGTTCTTCAACCTCGCGGCGGTCGGGCAGCCCGGCAAGCTGATCGAGATCGACGACACGGAGCGGATCTTCTCCAACCCCTCGGTCCAGGCGACGGAGGACTACATCTCCGGCCGCTTCGGCTGATCCCCCATACCCCTCGCGGTGCTGCATGGCGGTGCCACCGCGAGGACGATGAAGGGCCCGCCCCCGGCTCCCGGGGGCGGGCCCGTCGTCGTGCGGGAGGCGATTCCTACAGGAACGCCAGGTCCACCAGTTCGAACGCGCCCGCGGCCATCAGGGCCGCCGATGGCATCGTGATGAACCAGCCCAGGACGATGTTCTTGGCGACGCCCCAGCGGACGGCCTTGACGCGCTTGGTCGCGCCCACGCCCATGATCGCGGAGGTGATCACGTGGGTGGTGGAGATGGGGGCCTTGAAGAGGTAGGCCGAGGTGAACATGATCGAGGCGCCCGTGGTCTCCGCGGCGAAGCCCTGCGGGGGATCCAGTTCGATGATCTTGCGGCCGAGGGTGCGCATGATGCGCCAGCCGCCGGCGTAGGTGCCCAGTGACAGCATCAGCGCGCAGACGACCTTCACCCAGACCGGGATCGGGTCGCTGAAGGTCATGTGACCGGAAATCACCAGTGCCATCACGACCACGCCCATCGTCTTCTGGGCGTCCTGGAGACCGTGGCCGAGTGCCATGCCGGCCGCGGAGACGGTCTGGGCTATGCGGAAACCGCGCTTGGTCTTGTGCGGGTTGGACCGGCGGAAGAGCCACAGGATGGCCAGCATCACCAGGTAGCCGACGATCAGGCCGACGACCGGCGACAGGAACATCGGGATGACGACCTTGTCGAGGACGCCGTTCCAGTGGACGGCCGTGCCGCCGGCCAGCGCGGCACCCACCAGGCCGCCGAACAGAGCGTGCGAGGAGGAGGAGGGCAGGCCGTAGTACCAGGTGATGAGGTTCCAGCAGATGGCGCCCACGAGGCCCGAGAAGAGGATCGCCATCCCCGTCGAGCCCTCCGGCGTGGCGATCAGGCCCTCGCTGACGGTCTTGGCGACGCCGGAGCCCAGGAAGGCGCCCGCCATGTTCATCACCGCGGCCATGGCCAGAGCCGCCCGCGGGGTCAGCGCCCGGGTCGAGACGGACGTCGCGATCGCGTTCGCCGAGTCGTGGAAGCCGTTGGTGTACGTGAAGAAGAGCGCGACCGCGATGGTCACGACCAGAGCGAAGGTGTCCATGAAGGGCTCAGGACTCCTTGACGGCGATGGTCTCCACCGTGTTCGCCACGTGCTCGAACGCGTCCGCCGCCTCCTCCAGTACGTCCACGATCTGCTTGAGCTTGAGCACCTCGATCGCGTCGTACTTGCCGTTGAAGAGGTGCGCGAGCAGCTTGCGGTGGATCTGGTCCGCCTGGTTCTCGAGCCGGTTGACCTCGATCCAGTACTCGGTGAGGTTGTCCATCGTGCGCAGGTTGGGCATGGCCTCGGCGGTCAGCTCCGCCGCCCGCGCCAGCACCTCGATCTGCTGCTCGACGCCCTTGGGCAGCTCCTCCACGTTGTAGAGGACGACCAGGTCGACGGCCTCCTCCATGAAGTCCATGATGTCGTCCAGGGACCCGGCGAGGGAGTAGATGTCCTCGCGGTCGAACGGCGTGATGAAGGAGGAGTTCAGCTGGTGGAAGATCGCGTGCGTGGCGTCGTCACCTGCGTGTTCCGCGGCCCGCATACGCTCTGCGATCTCGGCCCGGGCGGAGGTGTCCGCCCCGAGCAGTTCCATCAGGAGCTTCGAGCCCGTGACGATGTTGTCCGCGGAGGCGGCGAACATGTCGTAGAAGCTCGTCTCCCTGGGGGTCAGACGAAAGCGCACAAGGGGTCCTCGGGGTGCATCGGTTTCGGTCAGGCTGATGCTAAGTGCATCATCCGGCCACGGCTAATGGGCCGTCCCCCAGTGTCGCCCATCAGGCAGGGTGGTCGGCACGGGGGCCAGGGACGGCCCGTTTCCACGGCAATGGCCAAGGGCCCTATACCCAGCAAAGTTCGGTACCATATACCCACCTGGGGTATCTGTCCGCATGTCTTGCAGGAGGACGCGATGACGACCACCGAGTCCGGCGCGACGGCGCCCTCCGAGAGCGGTACGCAGAGCACGCAGCACGCCACGCACGGCTACCACAAGCAGAAGGACGAGCACCTCAAGCGGCTGCGCCGGATCGAGGGCCAGATCCGTGGCCTGCAGCGCATGGTCGACGAGGACGTCTACTGCATCGACATACTCACGCAGGTGTCCGCCTCCACCAAGGCGCTGCAGTCCTTCGCGCTGCAGCTGCTGGAGGAGCACCTGCGGCACTGCGTCGCCGACGCGGCCCTCAGGGGCGGTGACGAGATCGACGCGAAGGTGGACGAGGCGACCAAGGCCATCGCCCGGATGCTGCGCACGTGACACCGCCCACGTCGGGGGCTCCGGCTCAGCCGCCGGAGGCGTCGCGCTCCTCGGCCACTTTCAGCACCTCGTCGATGCTCTCCAGGCTGAGCCGCTCGTCCGCGGCCGAGGCCGCGATGATCAGTTCTCCGCACAGCTCGATCTCGGCGAGGGCCACGTGGTCCTGAACTGCCGTACCGCCGACCGGAGCCACGTGCATCACCTCATCTCTGCCGTTACCGACTTCCTAGAGTAGGGAGCGGTCTACACACCGCGCATGGCACGGAAGGGCTAGTTCTTGACGCCCTTCACTCATCCTCAGGGCGGGTGCCGGGACACGGGTCTAGTGCTCGGCGATCCGCCCCGTGTAGATGTCCGCGGACGCCGGCAGGCGTACGTCGACGGGGGCCCCGAAGCCGTACAGCAGCGTCGTCGAGGCGACCGCGACAGTGCCTCGGGCCGCGCCGCCCACGAAGCCGAACCGGTGCCTGATCTTGCGGATGCGGCCCTGGTCGTCGAGGTAGACGTCGAACGGGACCTCGGCGCTGGCGAACCCTTTCGCCGCCGCCGCCAGGGATTCCCGTACGCCCTGCGGCGCGCCCTTGGAGGCGAGCGCGAGGTCGGCGGTGCCGCGGTAGTGGCGCACCTCGGTGCCCGCCAGGTCGGTGCGGCCGAGATAGGCGGCCGTGCGCGTGCCGCGCAGCAACTCCGCCGCGGTGAACGGGTCGGTGGCGCCGCCGGTGACCAGATTGCCGTCGGACAGCCCGGCCGTGTCGACCCGGACCCACTTGTCGGCGGGGACACCGGCGCCGCGGTTCTTCATGAACAGGGCGCCGGGAGCGAGGAGTTCGATGAGGGGGCGGTGCTCGTTGGTGCCCGCCGGGTCCTGCGGCAGGGTCACCTTCAGACGGCCCAGCCGCCTGCCGTAGTCGTACACGCCCTGGCCGCGGATGGTGACGCGGGTGCCGCCGGTGGCCATCTCCATCGACGTCGTGACCTTGGAAGTGCCCGCCTCGACCAGATGCTCGCCGGCCTGCCGCAGCAGGGGGACGGGGTCGGCGGAGCGGGCGTCCTCGGCGACCGCGCCGCCGGAGCAGCCGGAGGCGCCGAGACAGCCGAGGCAGACCGCGACCCCCGCGGCAACTGCCCCGCGCCATCTGCGCTGTTGCTGGGTCATCGGCTGCCTACCCCCCAAGCGGGTACGTCCGTCACGGGTCCCCTGTCGCTGCGTTCAACGACGGGTGGACGGCAGCCGTCACGCTCGTACGGACGCTTTACCCGGCCCGGGTAACGTTGGCGGTGTGGCGCAGGAGGAACACCGGACGACGACCGTCGAGCAGGGCCGATTCTGTTTCGCCCGGTGCGTGTGCGGATGGCGCGGGCCCGCCCGCAGAGCACGCAGTCAGGCCCGCACGGACGCCGCGGGGCACCTGGGTCCTCAGGCGTGACGCAGGGTCGTCAGCAGTTCGTCGACCAGGCCGCGGTCGCGGTGCTGGGTCAGCCGGCTGCGGGCGGCGGCGGGGGACAGCCACAGGATGCGGTCGACCTCGTCGGTGGGCGTGAAGCCGCCCGAGGTCGCCTCGGCCGCCCAGTAGCGGACCTGCTTGGGCCGGTTCTGGGCGAAGTAGCGGACGGTCGACAACTCGGCGCCGGGCCGTGCCGCGTAGCCGGTCTCCTCGGCCACCTCGCGCAGGGCGCCCGCGAGATGGTCCTCGTCCCGCTTGAGCTTGCCCTTGGGGTGGGACCAGTCGTCGTACTTCGGCCGGTGCACGAGGCACACCTCCAGGTCGCCGTCGACCGGGGAGCGGCGCCACAGGACGCAGCCGGCCGCCTGGACGACGCTGCCGTCGTTCTCCGGGGGCGCTGTCACCTGCTCACCACCTGTTTCTGCCAGCACTGTTGGAAGGCGAACCGGGCCGCCTCGACCTCGTGGCGCTGGTCGGCGTGGAGCACGCCGAGGGCGTATGCGGTGGCCGGGGCGATCCGGGGGGTGCGGGCCGCCGACGCGGCCGCTGCCGCCGCCTCGGAGGCGTCGCGGTGGCGGTGCAGGGCCTGGCCGGCGGTGAGGAGGCGCACGTCGAGGGAGGCCTTGTCGCCGTAGAGGGCCTCGCGGGCGTAACGGTGCAGGCGCAGCAGGAGGCGGACCTGGTGCCAGGGGGCGTCCTGGGGGTGGGGCGCCGGGTCGGGGGACAGGCCGTGGATGAGGGCCGCCGCGTTGTAGGGGTGGCCCGCGGTGACGAGCGGGAGGGCGGTGACGGCGTCGGCGAGGCGTTCCTCGGCGGCGGCCGCCAGGGGGCGCAGGTCCGCCGTGGGGGCGGTGGGGGTGAGGGGGACCTCGCTGGCCAGGACGGCGACCTTGTCCGCGACGGCGTGGAAGCGGGAGGAGCCCAGGGCCTGGAGGGCGGTGCTGTGGGCGCGGGTCCTGGCGAGGGTGAGCTGGCGTTCGAGCAGGGCGCCCGCCTTGGCCGCGCCGACCGTCAGGTTGCCGCGGTCCGGCGCGGGGGAAGGGGGGCCCGCGGTCACGTGTGCCGCTTTCACCTGGATTGCCTCGGGGACCCGGCCGCCCGTCGCCACGCCGGTCTGGGCGGGGAAGACGGCCGCCCCCGACAGCCTCTGCAGGGCCAGCAGCAGCCGCTCCAGGCGGGCCGCGTAGGCGTGCTCCATCGACAACGTGCCCGACAACCAGGCCAGTTCGGGCCGCAGTACCTCCGACCAGTCGGCGTCCAGCAGCGGCCGGTAGGTGTGCAGGCTGGCGCTGATGCGGCGGACCGAGCGGCGCAGGGCGCGCGTCGCCTCGACGGAACCCTCGGCGGTGCCCGGCGCCGTCCCGGTCTCCCGGTACTGGCGCAGGGCTCGGAGGAACTCCGTGGCCTGGGCCCGCAGGTAGCCCGCGAGGGCCTCACCTGTGGGGGCGGGCCCGGCCGTGGGGTCCGTCGGGTCAAGGTGTTGCTGTGCCACGCCGGCGCCTCCGGGCGTCTATGAGCATCTCCTGGACGTTTCGCAGGGGTTGGCCGTCCGCGTCGGTGGCGTGCCGGATCCACTCGCCGTCCGGGCCGAGGTGCCAGGACGCCGTGTTGGCGGACATGCCGGTCTCCAACAGCCGGTTCAGGGCTGCGCGGTGGGCCGGGTCGGTGACCCTGACCAGGGCCTCGATACGGCGGTCGAGGTTGCGGTGCATCATGTCGGCGCTGCCGATCCACACTTCCGGTTCGCCGCCGTTGCCGAAGGCGAAGACGCGGGAGTGCTCGAGGAAGCGGCCGAGGATCGAGCGGACCCGGATGTTGTCCGACAGGCCCGTGACGCCCGGGCGGACCGCGCAGATGCCGCGGACCCAGACGTCGATCGGGACTCCGGCCTGCGAGGCCCGGTACAGCGCGTCGATGAGGGCCTCGTCCACCATCGAGTTGACCTTGATGCGGATGAACGCGGGGCGTCCGGCACGGTGGTGCTGGACCTCCTTGTTGATCCGGGCGATCAGGCCGTCGCGCAGGGACTTGGGGGCCACCAGCAGGCGGCGGTAGGTCTCCCGGCGCGAGTAGCCGGAGAGGCGGTTGAAGAGGTCGGACAGGTCGGCGCCCACCTGGGGGTCGGCGGTGAGCAGGCCGAGGTCCTCGTACAGCCGGGCGGTCTTGGGGTGGTAGTTGCCCGTGCCGACGTGGCTGTAACGGCGCAGCGTGTCGCCCTCCTGGCGGACCACGAGGGACAGCTTGCAGTGGGTCTTGAGGCCCACCAGGCCGTACACGACGTGGCAGCCGGCCTCCTCCAGCTTGCGCGCCCACTTGATGTTGGCGTGCTCGTCGAAGCGGGCCTTGATCTCGACCAGGACGAGGACCTGCTTGCCGGACTCGGCGGCGTCGATGAGCGCGTCGACTATGGGGGAGTCGCCGGAGGTGCGGTACAGGGTCTGCTTGATCGCGAGGACGTCCGGGTCGTTGGCCGCCTGCTCCAAAAACGCCTGCACGGAGGTGGAGAAGGAGTCGTACGGGTGGTGCAGCAGGACGTCACGGCTGCGCAGGGCGGCGAATATGTCGGGCGCGGAGGCCGACTCGACCTCGGCGAGGTCGCGGTGGACGCCGGCGATGAACTTCTTGTACTTGAGCTCGGGCCGGTCCAGGGAGGCGACGCGGAAGAGGCCGGTGAGGTCCAGGGGGCCGGGCAGCGGGTACACCTCGGCCTCGGAGATCTTCAGCTCGCGCACGAGCAGGTCCAGCACCTCGCGGTCGATGGACTCCTCGACCTCCAGGCGCACCGGCGGCCCGAAGCGGCGCCGCATGAGCTCCTTCTCCAGGGCCTGCAGGAGGTTCTCGGCGTCGTCCTCCTCGACCTCCAGGTCCTCGTTCCTGGTCAGCCGGAAGGCGTGGTGCTCCAGGACCTCCATGCCCGGGAACAGCTCTTCCAGATGGGCGGCGATGACGTCCTCGATGGGGACGTAGCGGCCGGGGGAGCTCTCCAGGAAGCGGGACAGCAGCGGCGGCACCTTCACCCGGGCGAAGTGGCGGTGGCCGGTGACCGGGTTGCGGACGACCACGGCCAGGTTCAGGGAGAGGCCCGAGATGTAGGGGAAGGGGTGCGCGGGGTCGACCGCCAGTGGGGTCAGGACCGGGAAGATCTGGTGCCGGAACAGGGTGAACAGGCGTGCCTGCTCCTTCTCCGTCAGCTCGCTCCACCGGACCAGGTGGATGCCCTCCTCGGCGAGCGCCGGGGCGACGTCCTCGTGGTAGCAGGCGGCGTGCCGGGCCATCAGCTCGCGGGAGCGGGCCCAGATCATCTCCAGGACCTCGCGCGGCTGCAGGCCGGAGGCCGAACGGGTGGCGACGCCGGTGGCGATGCGGCGCTTCAGTCCGGCCACCCGGACCATGAAGAACTCGTCCAGGTTGCTGGCGAAGATCGCGAGGAAGTTGGCACGTTCGAGGAGCGGGGTGTTGGGGTCCTCGGCGAGTTCGAGGACCCGCTCGTTGAAGGCGAGCCAGCTGCGCTCCCGGTCAAGGAAACGTCCCTGCGGCAGCTGCGGCCCGTCGAACGGCGACTCCTCGTACCCATCGAGGTCGGCGTCGATGTCGGGTTCCAGGTCGGAGACCACGGCCGCCACGGTGTGCGGGCGGTGCGCGGCTATGGAGCCCACGGAGGGCTGCGCGTGCTGGACCTGTGCCTGGGCGGTTTCTGGCTGGCTCATGAACCCATTCTTCCGCGCCCCGGGCGATACAGGCGCGTCGGAAGCAGCGGGCGGGAGCGCAGGCACGGAACGGAAGGCGTCCCCGATCCCCGCGGGCCCCTCGGGGGGCGGCGAAGGTGTGGGTACGGAGGGCGTCATTGGCCGAGCGTCGCAAGACTGTCTGAACCGTTGGTTACGGCGACATGGCGTGCGGGATATTCGGGGGCGGCTCCCGTGTGTCACGCACCGGCCGGGCCGGCGCGGGGCAACGCGGGGAGCCGCCCCGAGGATACGTACGTCCATCCCCCCGTGGAAGGACGTACGCGATCGGATGCCTCATCCGGTCCGGCGGCGCAGCAGCGGGAAGGCGACGCCCACGGCGGCCGCGGTGACGGTGAGGAAGAGGCCGCTCTCGAGGGTCCGCAGCAGCCAGGGGTGGGGCGCGGGGTGCCGGTCGCGCAGGATGCCGGTCGCGGCGAGGACCGCTTGCGTGGCCGCGACGGCGACGGCCGCCGCGGGCAGGGACCGGCGCAGCACCAGGCCGGCGAGGGCGCCGACGGCGAGTCCGAGGAGAGGGCCGGTCAGGGCGAGGACGCCGTCGCCGGGCAGGAGCCGGCTGTGCCGGGTCCAGTCGTACGGGAACGGGGGTGCCGTGGCCACCAGGTGGTGCAGCCCGACCAGGAGCGCGGAGCCGGTGGTGAGCAGCGCGGCGGGCAGCGTGAGCTTCGCGGCGAGCCAGCGGGTCGGGCTCACGCCCTGGGTCCAGGCCAGCCGCGCGGTCCCGGACTCCAGTTCGCGGCCGGTCAGGGCGGCGCCCGCCCAGGCCGCGACCGGCAGCGGGAGCACGGCCATGACGGTCTCGGCGAGCGTGCGGGCGCGGTCGTAGTCCGCGATCCCGTCGCTCCACACGCAGCCCACCTGGCCGGCGCAGTACCGCAGCCAGTCGGCGTGCGCCGCGTCCTGGCCGGGGCCATGGACCCACAGCAGCAGGGCCGAGGTCAGCACGGCCACGACGGCCCATACGACCAGGGCCGGGCGGTGCAGCCGGAGCAGCACGGCCGGCAGGCCGCGGCTGCCCGTGGTGGCCGGTGTCCCGGCGGTCGCGCCGGGGGCGAGCGCGGTCATGCGGGGGATCCCTTCCGGACGGGCCGCCCGCCGCGGGGCAGGTGGCGGAAGGCGAGTACGGCGGCGAGGGCGGCGACGGCCAGCACGATGCCGCTCTCCACGAGGTGGAGCGGCCAGTAGTGGGACTGGGGGTGGTAGGTGAGGTAGTAGCCGTCGATGCCGAGCCTGTCGGCGCAACTCTTGACCTGGGCGGGGTTGCCCTCGCACGGCGAGAGGCCGTGGTACGGGACGCGGTGGCCGTCCCGGATCGTCCCGGCGCCCGTCTGCCAGGCGTGCCGGGGCAGCAGGCCCTCGGTCGCCGTGACCCGGGTGACCGTCGGCCACAGGTGCGGGCGCAGGCGTTCCATGAGGAAGACCAGCGCCCCCATCGCGGCGACGGAGACGCCGAGCGCGGGCAGGGCGCGGCGCAGCAGGAACGCGGCGAGGGTGCCGACGGCCAGGGCGCACAGGGCGTAGGCCACGGCCGCGGGGCCGCGGGCCACGAAGGTGGCGGCGGAGGTCCAGGCGCCGTCCCGGAGCGCGGGGTGGGCGTTCCAGCCCCGGCGGTAGACCAGGACCAGCGCGGTGGAGCCGAGCGTCAGCAGCAGCGCGGGCACGGCGAGCTGGGCGGCGAGCCAACGGACGGGGGAGACGCCCTGCGTCCACGCCAACCGGGCCGTACCGGACTCCAGTTCACGGCCGATCAGGGCAGCGGCCGCCCAGGCGGCGACGCCGAGGAAGCTGTAGCAGACGAATGCGGCCACCAGGGCCGTGCGCTGGCCGTAGTCCAGCCAGTGCAGGATGTTGCAGGTCTCGTGGTGGTCGCAGTAGAGGCGTTCCCGTTCGCCCGCCCTCGACGTCACCGTGTTCAGCCAGACCAGCCAGCCGGTCAGGGCGGCGACGAAGGCGGACCACACGATCAGCGCCGGGCGGTGCAGCCGCAGGACCGTCCGGGGCAGGCCCGGCAGCGTCGGCGCGTTCACAGCGCGGCCTTCTCGGGCTCGGCCGAAGTGGTCTCGAGTGCCTCGGGGTTGCGCAGGTAGGACAGGACCAGCTCCTCCAGGGCGGGGGTGCTCGTGCGCAGGTCCTGCGGGAGCGGGCCCGCCGGGCGGATCAGGGCGCTGAGCTGGCGGCCGGTGGTGCGGGACTCGACGACGGTGTGCCCGTCGAGGGCCGTTCGCGCGGGGCCGGACACGCGCAGGTGTGCCGCCAGCAGGTCGTCCGTCTCGCCCGCGAGCCGGACGCGGCCGCCGCCGAGGAGGAGCAGGTGGTCGCAGGAGCCCTCGAGCTCGGCGACCACGTGCGAGGACATCACGATCGTCGTGCCGAACTGCGCGGCCTGGGACATCAGCACGCCCATGAGCTCGTGCCGGGCCAGCGGGTCGAGGTCGGCCATCGGCTCGTCCAGGAGCAGCAGTTCGGGCCGCTTGGCCAGGGCGAGGGCAAGGGCGACCCGGGTGCGCTGCCCGCCGGAGAGCGCGCGGACCCTCGCCTTCGGGTCGAGGCCGCCGTCGGCCACGATCCGCTCGGCGGTGCGCGCGTCCCAGCGCTCGGGGTTGAGGTCGGCGCCCAGGCGGAGCGTCGCGGCGATCGTGAGCTGCGGGTACAGCGGCTTGTCCTGCGCGACGTAGCCGATGCGGGTGCGCGCAGAGGCGGGATCCGTGCCGAGGACGGTGACCGTGCCCTCGGTCGGCACCGCCAGTCCGGCGGCGAGGGCGAGCAGGGTGGACTTGCCCGCCCCGTTGGGCCCGACGAGGGCGCACACGCGGCCCGTGGGCAGCCGGAGGTCGCAGCCGCGCAGGGCCCAGCGGCCGGGCCGCAGAAGCCCGCCGAAATGCTTGCCCACGGCGTCCGCCACGAGGGCGAAGCCGTCCGTGTCCGTCATGAGAGGTCCCCCTGGCTGTGCTGGTCCGAGAAATGTCTGTCGAGTACGGCGGTGAAGAGCGCGGCCACGTCCTCGCGGTCCAGGCCGGCCGCGCGGGCCCGGGCGGCCCAGGCGTCCAGCTCCCCGTGCAGGGGGGACTCGGCCGGCGCGGTGCCCAGTGAGCGTCGTACGAAGGTCCCGAGGCCGCGGCGGGCCTCGACCAGGCCCTCGCGTTCCAGCTCCCGGTAGGCCTTCAGGACGGTGTTGGGGTTGATGGCGGTGGCCTCGACCACCTCGCGCGCGGTGGGCAGCTTGTCTCCCGGCTCCAGCAGGCCCAGTCGGAGGGCCTGCTTGGTCTGCTGGACGATCTGGACGTAGGTGGCGACGCCGGAGCGCCGGTCGATGCGGTACTCGACCACGCGGACAACCACCCTTTCACTAATTGAGTAGTGAAAGGGTGGTGCAAGGGGGCTGCGAAAGTCAAGGGCGTTCCCGTGAACCGATCCGCGGGGCCGGTGCGATGAGGGGACGTGAGCGAAACGAGAAGCGACGGGGAGCTGCTGCGGGCCGCCGCGGACGGCGACCGGCGTGCCTTCGAGGAGCTGTACCGGCGGTACGCGCCGTGGCTGACCGCCCGGCTGCGCGGCCGGTGCGCCGACGGGGGCGTGGTCGACGACGTCGTACAGGAGACGTTCCTCGCGATCTGGCGGGGCAAGGCCCGCTATCGCGAGGACGGTGACGTCGCCGGGTGGCTGTGGCGCATCGGGTCCCGGCGGCTGATCGACGCCCTGCGCGGGGACGGGGCACGGGGGCGGGTGCGGCAGGCGCTGGCGCGGCTGCGGCACCGGGACGAGGCGTCCGCCGAGGAACGCGTGCTCGCGGGGGTCGAGCACGGGGATCTCGCGGGCGCCCTCGTCCGGCTCTCCCCGGAACTGCGCGCGGTGCTGCAGGCGACGGTCATCGACGGCCTGACCACCCGCGAGGCGGCCGTCCTGCTCGGCATCCCGCCGGGCACGGTCAAGACACGGGCGATGCGGGCCCGGAAGCAACTGCGGGAGGCGCTGACATGAGCGATCGGACCGACGGTCGGGGCGGCGCGTGCACCGGTCCGCGGGAGGTGGCGGGATGACGTGGCATGTGGATGACGGGGATCTGCGAGCCTACGCGCGGGGCGAGCTGGCGGCGCCGATGCTGTGGTCCGCCGACGCTCACCTGATGTCGTGCGGCCGGTGCCGCGAGGTGCTCGCCTCCGTGGGCGGGCCCGTCGACGCCGGCTGGGAGCGCCTGGACGCCGAACTCGACGCGCCCCGACCGGGGGTGTTCGAGCGGCTGCTGCTGCGGGTCGGCGTCGCCGACCACGTCGCCCGATTGCTGGCGGCCACTCCGGTACTGCGCCGCTCCTGGCTGGGCGCCGTCGTCGTGGTGCTGGTGACGTCCGTGCTGGCCGCGCAGACCGCCGACTCGCCGACGCTCTTCCTGGCCCTCGCGCCGCTGCTGCCTTTGGCCGGGGTCGCGCTGTCGTACGGGCCCGCGCTGGACCCGACGTACGAGATGGCGGTGGTCTCCCCGGTGCACGGGTTCCGGCTGCTGATGATCCGCACGGTCGCGGTCCTCGCCGCCGGCCTCGGCCTCGACGGCCTGGCGACCCTCGCCCTGCCCGGCTACGGCCTGCGCGTCCTGGCCTGGCTGCTGCCCGCGCTCGCCCTGACCTCGGCCGGCCTGGCGCTGTCCGCCCGGCTCGGCCCGGTGCTCGCGCCGTCGCTCGTCGGCGGCGCCTGGGTGACGCTGCTGCTCGCGGCGGACGCTCACGCGCACGGCTCCACGGCGACCCTCGCGCCGTTCACCGCGCTCGGCCAGGGGGTGGCGGCGGCGGTCGCCGCGCTCGCCGGCGGGCTGCTGTTCCTCTCACGTGACCGTTTCGACCGCCTCCAGGGGAGTGCCGTATGACACCCACCGTTTCCGCCTCCGGGCTCTGCCTCCGTTACGGCGGCACCCGTGCCCTCGACGACGTGTCACTGCGGCTGACCCCGGGCGTCACCGGGCTCATCGGCCCCAACGGCGCCGGAAAGACCACCCTGTTGCGGGTGCTGGCCACCGCCGTGCCCGCCGACACCGGCGCCTTCACCGTCCTCGGACACGACCCCGCCAGCTCGGCCGGCCGTCAGGACGTGCGCCGCAGGCTCGGTTATCTGCCGCAGACCCCCGGTTTCCACCCGGACTTCACCCCCTTCGAGTTCGTCGACTACGTGGCGATCCTCAAGGAGCTGACCGACCGCGGCGCACGCCATCGCGAGGTGCGGCGCGTGCTGGAGGAGGTCGACCTCGGCGACGTACGCGGCAAGCGCATCAAGAAGCTGTCCGGCGGCATGCGGCAGCGGGTCGCCATGGCGGCGGCGCTGGTCGGTGACCCCGGCTTCCTCGTCCTCGACGAGCCGACGGTGGGCCTGGACCCCGAACAGCGCATGCGGTTCCGGGAGTTGATCGCACAGGCCGGCGAGGGCCGGACGGTACTGCTGTCCACACACCAGACCGAGGACGTGGCGATGCTCTGCCACCGCGTGCTGGTGATGGCGGGTGGCCGCATCCGCTTCGACGGCACCCCAGCCGAACTGACCGAAAGGGCGGCCGGCCGGGTGTGGAGCGGCACGGAACGCGACTCCGGCGCCAGGGCGGGCTGGCGCACCGGCACCGGCTCCTTCCGCAACGTCGGCACCCCACCGGCCGGCGCCGACCTCCTCGAACCCACCCTGGAGGACGGCTACCTGCTCACCCTGGACGACGCGGGCGCGGAGGTGGCGGCATGAGCGCCGTACTGGAGACGACGGCCACGCCCGTCGCCGCGCCGCAGCGGCGCACGCCGTGGGCGGCCGTGATCGAGCTGGCCCGCTTCGAGGTCCGCCAACAGCTGTGGTTCCTGCCGGTGTTCGCGACGCTGCTGTTGTACGTCGGCTGGACCGGCTGGCGGTTGCTGTTCCCCGCCGACGGCATGGACGCCTACCCGGCCCTACAGGACGTCGACCGGGCCACCCAGTCCGGGCCGATGCTGCTGGGCATCGCGCTGTTCGTCTGCGTCAACCGGGCCGCCCTGCGCGACCGCCGGCGGGGCACCGACCGGCAGGTCGACGTGGCGCCGATGGAGCCGTGGCGGCGCACCCTCGCGCACCTGCTGTCGGTCGTCCCGTTCGGGGTGCTCACCGCGCTGGTCGTCATCGGCGAGTTCACCTGGCAGGCGCTCAGGCCCGGCGCGGTGGGCCACGGCTCGCCCGCGGAGCTGGCCGTCGGCCCCCTCTACGTCCTGCTGTGCGGCACCCTCGGGGTCCTGGGTGCCCGCCTGATCCCGTCCTCCTTCGCCGCCCCGCTCCTGGTCGTCGGCTTCTTCGCCACCTTCCTGTTCCTGTCGGCCGGCACGGGCGAGGCGGCGTGGTCGCGCTGGCTGTCGCCGGTCGTCAGCGAGAACAGCGGGGACACCTTTCCCTCGGACCTGATCGGACGCCCCGCCGCCTGGCACGCCCTCTACCTCACCGGCCTGGTCCTCCTCGTGGCCCTCGGCGCCGTGCTGGCGGCCGGCGGCCGCAGCCGGGCCCTGAAGGCGGGCCTCGCGGGCGCGCTGGCGCTCACGCTGGCGGGCGCGGTCGCCCAGTCGGGCGGGGTCTCACCGCAGTTGCAGGCGGCCCGGGAGCGGGCCTCCGTCAGCCCGGAGAAGGAGCAGACCTGCGTGCGGCACGAGACCTCCACGTACTGCGCGTTCCCCGAGTGGACGCCCCGTGCGGCCAGCTGGGCGAAGGTCGTGCACGAGGTGCAGGGCCTGGCCGGCGGCACCGCGCACACCCAGCCCCTGCTCGTACGGCAGCGCATCGAGGCCCGTTACGGCCTGGACAGCTCCTCCGCGTTCGAGCCCTCCGGCGACCCCCACCGGGTGACCGTCGGCGTGGACTGGGGCGGCAACCGCGTCCCCGAGTTCTCCGCGGCCGTCGCCTCCGTGCTCGTCGCGGGCAACGAGAAGACGGCGGGGAAGATGTGCGACGGCCGCCTGGTCACCGTGATGTGGCTCGCCCTGGCCTGGCAGGACGACCCGATGCAGTCGCTGCGCGACGTGCGCCTCGACGACAGCCTGAGCGGCTCGGCGATCGTCCTGTCCCCGACCGACCCGCTGAGCATGACGGCGGCGCAGACGGACGTCGTACGCGAGCTGCTCGGCAAGCCGCGCGGCGCTGTCGAGGCCGCGGTGAAGGCGCACTGGGCCCAGCTGACGGCACCGACGGTGACGACGGCCGACGCGGCACGGCTGCTGGGGGCCGCGGTGCCGAAGGGGGGCGAGGAGAAGTGCGAGAACTGACGAGGGCCGACGCGACGCGGAGAGAAGGGCGAGGTCTGGTACGGGAGTTGGCGGCGCCCGTGTGCCGGACGGTGCCGTGGCGCGCGCTGGCCGGCGGCAACCTGCTGGGCCTCTTGGCGGCGGCTGTTCCCCGTCTGTCGGGCGGGGCGGGCGGGCCCTGGGTGGCCCTCGCCCTCCTGCGGGCCGCCGTCCTGGCCCACGCCCTGGCCCTGGCCTTCCTCCTGGACGACCCGGCCCGGCACACCACGGCCGCGGTGCCGGTACGGCGCCCGCTGCGCGTCGCCCTCCGCCTCGCACTCGTCGCGCCGGTCACCGCGCTGTGGTGGACGGCCGCACTCCTGCTCGTTCCGTCCTCGGTGCGCCCTCCCGCGGGCGCCGTCACCCTGGAGGCGGCGGCGACCTGCGCCCTGGCGCTGGCCGGTGCCGCACTCGCCGTCCGTCTCGCGGACGAGCCGCGGCCGGGGCCGTCGGTGGCGGCGGCGCTGCTGTTCACGGCCTTCCTGACCGTGCTGCTGTGGCCGGAGCGGTGGCCGCTGTTCTGCTCGCCGGGCGACCCCAAGTGGGGCGAGGCGCACGAGCGGTGGGCGTGGCTGCTGGCCGGGGCGCTGCTCGTGCTGGGGGTGTGCCTGCGCGAGCCGGTGCGCGGAAGGGCGTGGCGCCGGGGGCGCCGGCCGTCCCTCAGTCCGTCCGGCGCCTGAACACGGCCCGGGCGGGCTCAGGTCTCCGTGCGGAACATCAGGTCCGTCTCGTACGTGACGAACCCCAGCCGCTCGTAGACGGAGACGGCCGTCTTGTTGTCGGCGTCCACGTACAGCATCGCGTTCGGCAGCCCCTGTCCCGCCAGGTGCCGCAACCCGATCGTGGTGAGCGCCTTGCCCAGGCCCCCGCCCTGCTCGCCGGGCCGCACGCCCAGCACGTACACCTCGCCCAGCCCTTCCTCGGCGTGCACCTTCGTCCAGTGGAACCCGACGAGTTCGTCGCCGCGGAGGGCGAGAAAGAACCCGGCCGGGTCGAACCACGGTTCGGCCTTGCGGTCGTCGAGGTCGCGCTGGGTGAGGGAGCCCTGTTCGGGGTGGTGGGCGAAGGCGGCGGCGTTCACCGCGAGCCACGCCGCGTCGTCGCGGCCGGGCACGAAGGCGCGGACCGTGACGCCCGGCGGCAGGACCGGGTCGGGCAGGTCCAGGCCGGTCAACGGCCGCCGCATCTGCCGCAGTTCGCGGAACAGCGTCAGGCCGAGGACCTGCGCGAGGTGCCGCGCCGCCGAGTGCCCGCCGTGGGCCCACACCCGCAGCCGCTTGCCGGACGCGGCGAGGAGCGCCGTGCCCAGCGCCCGTCCGTGGCCGTGCCCGCGGTGGGCGGGGTGGACGACCAGCTCGGCGGCGGGCGCCTCGACCGGGTCGGTGTCCTCCAGCTGGGCGTAGCCGACGAGTTCGTCGCCGACCGTGAGCAACAGATGCGAGACGCCCTCGCGCGCGCCGCCGCGCAGCTGCAGGCGCCCCTGTTCCGACACCGCCTGCCGGCCGTCGGCCTCGGCGGCCTCGGCCAGCAGCGCGAGCACGGCCTCGGTCTGCTCGCCGGTCAGCGCGGAATGGGTCTCGATGGAGCGGGGGCGGCCCGTGCGTGCGGTGTCGTCGCTGGTCATGCGTACGAGGGTAAGGGGCGGCCGCGGCAAAGTGGCGGCACGGGACGAACGGAACACAAAGGCAAAGCGGAGGACAAAGGGAAACCAGGATGTAACCAAGAACCCCCTGTTGTGCTACGCGCGTTGACCCTAGGCTGCGCCGGACGGAGCCGTGCCGTTCGGCGACATCCAGCAGACCCACAGGGGGGCGCATGCCAGCCACTTCCCAGCCGTATCCGTACCGCAGACGCGCTTACCGCCTGCTCGCCGCAGCCGCCGGTCTGGCCACCGTCGGCGCTCTCGCCGCCGCGCTCCCGGCGGACGCGCACGAGAACACGGGCGGCCACCACCCGAGCCGCTACCAGGACGTGCAACTGCTGTCCTTCAACGACCTGCACGGCAACCTGGAGCCGCCATCGGGTTCCTCCGGCCGGGTCACCGAGCTGCAGGCGGACGGCACCACGAAGACGATCGACGCGGGCGGTGTCGAGTACCTCGCGACCCACCTGCGCGAGGCCCGCCAGGGCAAGGCGTACTCCATCACGGCGGCCGGCGGCGACATGGTCGGCGCCTCCCCGCTGGTGTCGGGCCTCTTCCACGACGAGCCCACCATCGAGGCGCTCAACAAGCTCGACCTGGACGTCACCTCCGTCGGCAACCACGAGTTCGACGAGGGTGCCAAGGAGCTGAAGCGGCTGCAGTACGGCGGCTGCCACCCGACCGACGGCTGCTACACCGACGAGGGCTTCGAGGGCGCCGAGTTCCCCTACCTCGCCGCGAACGTCCTCGACGAGAAGACGAACAAGCCGATCCTCAAGCCGTACTGGGTCTGGAAGAAGAAGGACGTCCGGATCGGCTTCATCGGCGTGACCCTGGAGGACACCCCGGGTGTCGTCTCCGCGGACGGGGTCAAGGGCCTGAAGTTCAAGGACGAGGTCGAGACCATCAACAAGTACGCCAAGGTGCTGCGGGCCCAGGGCGTGAACTCCATCGTGGCCCTGATCCACGAGGGCGGGCTGCCGGCCTCCGGCGCGTACAACTACGACTGCGACTCCTCGGGCGCCGGCTCCGGTATCTCCGGCCCGATCGTGGACATCGCGAAGAACATCACCCCGTCCGTGGACGCCCTCGTCACCGGCCACACGCACGCGGCCTACGTCTGCACGATCCCGGACCCCTCGGGCAAGCCGCGCATGGTCACCTCGGCCGCGTCCTTCGGCCGCCTCTACACCGACACCACGCTGACCTACGACCGCCTCACCGGCGACATCGTCCGTACGGCGGTGAAGTCGGCGAACCACGTGGTGACCCGGACCGTCGCCAAGGCCCCGGACATGACCGAGCTGATCGGCCGCTGGAACACCCTCGCCGCCCCGGTCGGCAACCGCCCCATCGGCTACATCTCCGCCGACGTCCCCAACACCGGCACCGAGTCCCCGATGGGCGACCTGATCGCCGACGCGCAGCTCGCGTACGGCAGGAAGCTGGACGCGGGGACCGACCTCGCGCTGATGAACCCGGGCGGGGTGCGGGCCGGCCTGACCTACGCGGCCAAGGGCGCCGAGGGCGACGGCGTCGTCACCTACGCCGAGGGCTTCACCGTGCAGCCGTTCTCCAACACGGTGAACCTGCAGGACTTCACCGGCGCCCAGCTGATCCAGGTGCTCAAGGAGCAGGTGAGCGGCACGAACACGGCGGCGCCGAAGATCCTGCAGCCGTCGGCGAACCTGACGTACACCCTCGACCTGACGAAGACGGGCGCGGACCGCGTGGTCACCGACTCCATCAGGCTGAACGGCGCCGCGATCGACCCGGCCGCCACCTACCGCGTCGCCACCAACAGCTTCCTCGCGGGCGGCGGCGACGGCTTCACCACGCTGGGCCAGGGCACCAACGACCTCGTCGGCTCCGACGACCTGGCGGCGCTGGCGGAGTACCTGACCGCCAACTCCTCCGCGAGCGGCCCGCTCGCGCCCCCGGCCGCGAACCGCATCACGATCGTGCAGTAGCCGCAGCTCCCCGGTCAGGGGCCCGGTGCCGACAGGCGCCGGGCCCCTTTCCTTTTAAATTCTGTGTAAGTAAGGGTTCGGTTCCTGAATTGACATAAGAATCTTTCACAGGATCAACTCAGGAACCTCTCAGTGGAATTGGCCTTTTCTGCCTTCGGGAATGCCGTAGTGTTTTCCATGTCGAAAGCGAACGGCGCAAACGACACCGAACCCAAGGAGAGCGCGATGAGCTTCCACAAGATCGTCCCGGTCAAGAAGCAGCACAAGCCCGCTGCGTCGGCCCCCAAGAAGCCGGCTCCGAAGAAGCCCGCCGCGAAGCGCCGACCGGTCGGCCAACAGTACTGACGGAATTCTTACCGGTAATTCACTCGCGCAAATCAAGAAAGGCACGGACATGAGCTTCAAGAAGATCGCCCCGGTGAAGAAGAACGACTGCAAGAAGGCCGCCCCGGCCGCCGCCAGGAAGCCGGCCCCCAAGAAGACCGCCCCGAAGCGCCGCCCCGTCGGCCACCAGGGCTGAGGCACACCGCGCGGCGGGGCCATCGGCGGGCGAACGAGCCCGCCCGGTGGCCCCGCCCGGCCATGTCCGCACCACATGAAGGGAGTTGCCGACGATGACAGAGGTCCGCGCGGCCTTCGGCCGGTTCTGGCCGCTGACCCGCGGCGACCGCAGACGGCTGGTGACGATCGTCGCCTGCGTGATCGTGTCCGCGATCGCCGAGACCGCCTCGATCCTGCTGTTCGCCGAACTCACCGACAACGCCCTGAAGGCCGGCTCAATCTCCGCCTTCTGGGGACCGGCCGGCGCCTGGCTCGGCGTGGCCGTACTCGGCGCCCTCGTCGGCTACCTCGGCAACTCGCTCGCCACCTGGACCGCGGAGAGATTCGTCCTGCGCCTGCGCGCCGGGGTGTTCCGGCACGTCCAGGACCTGCCGCCGCACTTCTTCCAACGGCACCGTCAGGGCGACCTGGTCGAGCGCCTCACCGGTGACGTCGAGGCCATCGAGCAACTCGTCGTCTCCGGAGTCGTCGGCACGGTCTCCGCCGCCTTCTCCGCCGTCTTCTACGCCTGCGCCGCCCTCTACCTGCGCTGGGACCTGGCCCTGGCCACCTTCGTCCTCGCCCCCCTCTTCCTCCTCGCCGCCCGCCGGTTCGCCGGCCGCATCAAGACCGCGTCCCAGGACGAGAGGGTCGCCGACGGCGCGATCACCTCGGTGGTCGAGGAGTCTCTGGGCAACATCGTCCTCACCCAGGCCTACAACCGCCGCGCGGACGAGGAGAGGAAGCTCGACCGCGAGGCCCGCGCCTGGATGCGGGCGAGCGTGCGCGGCGCCCGGCTCGGCGAGATGTACGAGCAGTTCGTCGAGGTCGTCGAGACGCTGTGCGTCCTCGCCGTGATCGGCCTGGGCGTCTGGGAGATCTCCGCCGGCCGCATGACCCTCGGTCAGCTCCTGGCCTTCGCCGCCTTCATCGGCTACCTCTACCCGCCGGTCCGCAGCCTCGGCCGGCTCGGGCTCACCCTCACCGCGGCCACCGCGGGCGCCGAGCGGCTCAACGAGATCCTCGACGCGAAACCGGCCGTCACGGACCCCGCCCGGCCGGTCGACGAGTGGCCCGTGCGCGGCTGGGTGGGCTTCCAAGACGTCTCCTTCCGCTACCCGGAGTCCCGCCGCGCCTCCCTGCGCGACGTGACCTTCTCGGCGGGCCCCGGCGAGCTGGTGATCGTCACCGGAGCGAGCGGCGCCGGCAAGTCGACCCTCTCCAAACTCCTCACCCGCTTCTACGACCCCGCCCGGGGCGTGATCACCCTCGACGGCGTCCCGCTCACCGACCTCTCCCTGCGCTTCCTGCGCGAGAACGTGGCCCTGCTGCCCCAGGAGACCCTGATCCTCAACGGCACGATCCGCGAGAACATCGCCTGCGGCCGACCCGGCGCCGGCCACGAGGAGATCGAGCGGGCGGCGCGGGAGGCGGCGGCGCACAACTTCATCACCGCACTGCCCGAGGGCTACGACACCCCCATCGCCCCCGGCACGGCCGCCCTCTCCGGCGGCCAGCTCCAGCGCATCGCCATCGCCCGCGCCATGCTGCGCGCCGCACCGGTCCTCGTCCTGGACGAGCCGACCGCGGGCCTGGACGCGGTGGCCGCCCGCCAGGTGGCGACCCCCCTGCGCAAGTTGATGGCCGGCCGCACCACGATCATGATCACGCACGATCTGAGCCTGGCGCCGGACGCGGACCGCATCCTGGTCGTCGACCGCGGCCGGCTGGTGGAGACCGGCACCCACCGCGAACTCCTCGCGCGCGGCGGCGCCTACGCGGCCCTGGCCGAACCGCTGCCGGACGCCGTGGCCGACCTGCCGCCGGCGCCGGACGAGACGGTGATCCTCAGGTGGTAGGCCGCAGGGCCCACCACCGCTGCAGCACGGCGCCGAGGACCCCGTAGAAGACCAGCGGCACGACCACCAGCAGCAGGAACAGATGCTCGGGGCGGCCGGTGACGACCTCCCAGAAGTCGACCGCGAACATGGCGAAGAACACCACGATCGCGCTGTAGCCGGCCCGGATCCACGCCTTGCGCCGGGCCGCGCCCTGCCGGATGAGCTCCTCGACCCGCGGCTGCGGCTCCCAGGCCAGGCTGCGGTACGGGGCGGCGGCCAGGCACAGCTCCGAGACCTCGGCGTACGGGTCGCCCAACTGCCGGTCGTCCAGGTGCCAGAGCAGGTGCCGACGGCCCTCGAAGTCGTACAGGTAGGTCAGCCACCTCGGACCCTGCGAGCCCGAACCGCGCAGGGCGGGCTCGACCCGGATGTCGTACACGTCGGCCCAGTACCAGGACCGCGACCGCAGGCGGCCCTGGACGTTGATGCCGGAGGCCGTGACGCGGGTGTGCGCCCGCAGCTGCTCCAGGGCGATCCGGACGAGGGTCGCCGTGAAGAGCACGCCGACCGACAGGGGCGTCCAGTGCGGCGGGCCGTAGCCGTCGGCGGACGGATCGCCGACGCCACCGGCACGGAAGAGGGCGTTCCCGCCGATCAGCACCGCCACGCCCAGCTGCAGCATCGGCGGCCTGCGCCGTCTTCGGTACACCCGCTCGATCGCGCCCGAGTCCCCGCCCATACGCCCACCCCATTCTGTTCGAGGTGATCGTAAGGCGGGGACCTTCGGGCGTCAGGAGGCGGTCGGCGTCCAGTCGCCCAGCCAGTCCGCGACCTCCTGCTGGGCGGCCTGGGCGTCGGTCAGCTGGGGCCTGTCGCCACTCGCCGCACCCGAGCCCGCGCCGGTGTTCATGTACTCGGCGAACCGGTCGTCCTTCCAGGAGAAGCCGCTCATGTCGGTCCACGGGGTGGTCCGGATCGCCGCGCTGAGGCTGGTGTTGCGGACGGTGGTCTGCGGGTCGAGGCTCGCGTCACCGCCGGCGTGCCAGGGGCGCCCGAGGTAGAAGGAGCGGTCGGAGACGTCCCCGTTCACCGTGGAGTTGGCGATCAGGATGCCGTGGCGGCCCGCGGCGGTCGACGGGGCGGTGACGTACCCCGCGGAGGTGCCGTTGTAGCGCTTCTTCAGGGTGATGACCGACTTGTCGATGACCGCGGTCGCCCGGCCGAAGATGAAGTCGACGTTGCCGATGACGTAGGAGTTCGCCATGTAGACCCGGCCCGGCTTGTCCTTGGAGGCGGTGTCGACGAGCAGGGTGTCCTGGTCCCCGCTGACGATGACGCCGTCCAGGAACACCTTGTCGGCGCTGGTGCGCAGGGCGACGGCCTGCTGGGCGATGTCGGTGTGCGCGGCCTCGTCGAAGTCGTTGGAGACGGTCAGGTTGCGGGCCTGGAAGTCGTCGGCGTCCACGGCGACGGTCGCGCTGCCGCCGGTGCCGTACGTCCCCGAACCGTCGGGCTTCTGCGTGCCGGATGCGTTGTTGTAGACGATCACCGTGTCCTTGCGGCTGCCGCCGGTGCCCTGGATGGTGACGTGCGGCTTGTTCGCCGGGACCTTCACCAGCTCGCGGTACGTGCCCGGTTTGACGGAGATGACGACCCGCGAGGTGTTGTTCGCGGGTACGGCGTTCACCGCGGCCTGCACGGTCCTGTACTGGCCGCTGCCGTCCTGGGCGACGGTGAGGGTGGTGGCCGCCGCTGCCTTCGCCTGGGTGACGGGGAGCAGGCCGTAGGAGACGGCCGAGGCGGCCGCGACGACGAGCGGGACGGCGACGGCGAGCGCGGCCTTGGACCGGCGGTGCTGGGCCATGGGGGGTTTCCAATCCGTGCGGGGACGATGACCGCTGATGGGTCGTCACCCCAGGGGGAAAGGTTGCCGGGTCGCCGTCCTACTGCGCCGACTCCGGCGGCGGCGTCGGCGCGCCCGGCAGCCGTACGGTCGCCACGGTTCCGCCGCCCCGCGCACGCTCCAGCGTCACCTCGCCGCCGGCCTGCCGCACCGTGCGGACCACGATGGACAGGCCGAGCCCGGAACCGGGCAGTGCGCGGGCGCTCGGGGAACGCCAGAAGCGGTCGAAGACGTGGGGGAGTTCGTCCTCGGGGATGCCGGGGCCGTGGTCGCGGACGGTCAGCACGCCCTCGCTCAGCTGCACCTCGATGGTGCCGCCCTCCGGGCTGAACTTCACCGCGTTGTCGAGGATGTTGACCAGCGCCCGCTCCAGGGCGGAGGGTTCCGCGCGAACGTACCAGGGCTGGAGGTCGGCAGTGATCGTCAGCTCGGGGCCGCGGAGCCGCGCCCGGCGCAGGGCCGCCTCCGCGGTGTCCTGCAGCGAGACCACCTGCACGCGCTCGCCCCGCTGCCCCTCCGACCTCGCCAGCTCCTGCAGATCGCCGATCAGCGCCGCCAGTTCGGTCATCTGCGCCTTCACCGACGCCAGAAGCGCCTTGCGGTCGGCCTCGGGGATGGGGCGGCCGGTCTCCTCGCTGCGGGTGAGGAGCTCGATGTTGGTGCGCAGGGAGGTGAGGGGCGTACGCAGCTCGTGACCGGCGTCCGCGATGAGCTGCTGCTGCAACTCGCGCGAGCTGGCCAGTGAGGAGGTCATCGAGTTGAAGGAACGGGACAGCCGGGCCACCTCGTCCTCGGCGTCGTCCTCCACGGGGATGCGGATGCCGAGGTCCTCGGTCCGGGCGACGTGCTCCACGGCCTCCGTCAGCTTGTCCACGGGCCGCAGCCCGGCCCGGGCCACGGCCAGCCCGGCGGCACCGGAGCCGAGGACGCCGATGCCGGAGACGAGGAGGAGGATGAGGGCGAGTTCATTGAGGGTCGACTGGGTGCCCTTGAGCGGGACCGCGAGTTGCAGAGCGACCCCCTGGCCGTCGTTCTGGTCGACGCCCAGATAGAGGGTCAGCACCCGGACGGCGTTGCCGTGGCTGTCGGTGCCGTTGCGGACGTTGCCCCGGAGGAACTCCGCCGCTTTGATCACGTTCTTGTCGGAGCCGGTGACCTTGATGGTGCCCGGGGAAGTGGGATCGACGCAGGGATCGCCGCTCTCCTTGATCGCCTGGACGTAGTCGTTCCGGCCGGGATAGTTCTGGGGGTTCTCCTGCGGTGTCTGGGTGCACCTCTGCAGGAGCTGGTTGACCGTGCCGGGGCGCCTCGCCATCTGGTTGAGGTCGTCGTTGACCTGCTCGTACAACTTCCCCTGCACGATGAACCAGCACGTCACCGACACCGCCGCCACCGCGAACGCGACCGCCGCGGCGACCAGCATCGCCAGCCGGGAGCGGATCGGCAGCGTCTGGAAGCGCCGTAGGACCTTCTTCACTCCGCCCCGCCCTGCCGCAGCACATAACCCACGCCCCGCACGGTGTGCACGAGCCGCGGCTCGCCGCCCGCCTCCGTCTTGCGGCGCAGGTACATCACGTACACGTCCAGCGAGTTGGACGACGGCTCGAAGTCGAAGCCCCACACCGCCTTCAGGATCTGCTCCCGGGTCAGCACCTGCCTGGGGTGTGCCATGAACATCTCCAGGAGGGTGAACTCCGTGCGTGTCAGCTCCACCTGCCGACCGGCCCGCGTCACCTCCCGCGTCGCCAGGTCCATCCGCAGGCCGGCGAAGGTGAGCGCCTCGTCCTCGTCGGCCGTGCCGGCACCGGCCGCCGCGGCGTAGGAGCTGCGCCGCAGCAGCGCGCGCACGCGGGCGAAGAGCTCGTCCAGCTCGAACGGCTTGACCAGGTAGTCGTCGGCGCCCGCGTCGAGCCCGGTGACCCGGTCGCCGACCGTGTCGCGGGCGGTCAGCATCAGGATCGGCGTGGTGTCGCCCGCGCCGCGGATGCGGCGGGCCGCGGTGAGGCCGTCCATACGGGGCATCTGGATGTCGAGGACCACGAGGTCGGGGCGGTAGGCGGTGGCCTTGTCGAGGGCGTCGGCGCCGTCGACCGCGACCTCGGTGTCGTACCCCTCGAAGGCGAGGCTGCGCTGGAGTGCTTCGCGCACGGCCGGCTCGTCGTCGACGATCAGGATGCGCTGCGGTTCACGGTCGCCGTCGGCGGGGCTCATGGGATCCGGTTCCTCGGGTGCGGTGGGGTGCGGAGCTGGACGATCTCAGCGTCGCACGGTTTCAGCCTCGTACGGTACGGCGGCGGGTGCGGGCGGCCGTCGCCCGTCGCCCGGCGACGAGGGCGGGGGCCAGCTCCGGCGCGCGGCCCGCCGGTGCGTGCAGTTCGTACGCCACCTCGAGGGCCAGGGTGAAGGCGGCCGGGTCGGTGGCGGCGCCGGGGTGGGAGACCTGCTTGATCATGACGTACTCCTTGCTGTCGCGGTGGTGCGTGGGTCAGCTGGTGGAGCCCGACCGGAGCGTGGCCAGGTCGGCCTTGACGGTGTTGATAGGGATGGCGAAGCCGAGGCCGATGCTGCCGGCGTCCGAGGAGGACGAGCCCGAGGAAGAACTGGCGGAGTACATGGCCGAGTTGATGCCGATGATGTTGCCGCTCGCGTCGATCAGCGCGCCGCCGGAGTTGCCGGGGTTGAGGGAGGCGTCGGTCTGGATCGCCTTGTAGGTGGTGGTGGACGAGCCGGTGTCGCCGTTGAACTGCCGGCCGCCGAACTGGAACGGCCAGTTGCCGCCGCCGCCCTGCTGCTGGCCCTGGCCCTCGTCGGTGGAGACGGTCACGTCACGGTCGAGGGCGGAGACGATGCCGCTGGTGACGGTGCCGGACAGGCCCTCGGGGGAGCCGATCGCCACCACCGTGTCGCCGACCTGGACGCCGCTGGAGTTGCCGAGGGTGGCCGGCTTGAGTCCGGAGGCGCCCTCCACCTTGATCAGGGCGAGGTCCTTCTTGCTGTCGGTGCCGACGAGCTTCGCGGTGTACGACTTGCCGTCACTGGTCGTCACCTTGATCGACTGGGCGCCGGAGATGACGTGGTTGTTGGTGACGATCTCGCCGCCGCTGGTGATGATCACACCGGAGCCGGTGGACGTGCCGTTGCTCAGCGTGGCGCTGACCTCGACCACGCTCGGGCTGACGGCCGCAGCGATGGAGGCGACATCGCCCTTCTTGCCGGCGGGCACCGCATTGGTCGTCGTGGAGCTGGTGGCGACGGTGTCGCTGCCGGTCAGCTCCTGGAAGGCGTACGCGGTGCCGCCGCCTATCGCCGCGGCCACGATCGCCACGGCGGCCAGCAGGGCGAAGGGGCCGCGGGCGCGCTTCTTCGCGGCCGGCGCGGCTCCGGGCGCGGGCTCGGCGGGGACGGTGGGGAGCACCGCCGTACCGCCGCCCTCTCCGCCGGCCATGGACCGGGCCTGGTCCTCGCCCGGCCGCGCGGTGGTACCCGGCGCGACGCTGACCGGCTCCGCCTGCGCGGGCCGGTACGCCGGCGGGGGCGGCCACTCCGGATTCACGGGGGAGGAGGAGTGCTGCTGGGCGCCCTGGTAAGGGTTCTCGTACTGCTCGTACTCGCCGTCGCGGCGGAAGCTCTCGGTCATGTCATCGAGCTTGTCGCGCGACCATGAGAGCTTCCTGAGTGCCCGCTGAGAACGCCGCCAGAACCTCGTATGCCCGATATAAAGCCGATGACGGCGGCGGGCGGGGGTCTCTCAGAAACCCCTCATGAAGTCAGTCGCAGCCGCAGGATCCGCGGACGACCAGCCGGGACGGGAAGGTCTTCAGCCGCTCCCGCCGGGCGCCCGCCACCCGCAGACCGTCGTCCAGGACGAGGTCCACGGCGGCCCGGGCCATCGCGCTGCGGTCGGAGGCGACCGTCGTCAGCGGCGGGTCCGCGAGCGCCGCCTCCTTGATGTCGTCGAAGCCGGCCACCGCCAGCTCGCCGGGGACGTCGATGCGCAGTTCCCGCGCGGCCCGCAGCACGCCGATGGCCTGGTCGTCGGTGGAGCAGAAGACGGCGGGCGGCCGCCGCGGCCCGGAGAGGATCTCCAGCGCTATGCGGTAGGCGTCGTAGCGGTTGTACGGCGCCTCGAACAGCCGCCCCTCGGTCGGCTTGCCGGCCTCCTCCATCGCGCGCCGCCAGCCCTCGACGTGGTCGGAGACCGGGTCGCCGACGGCGGGTGTCTCGGCGGTGCCGCCCATACAGGCGACGTAGTCGTACCCGTGCTGCAGCAGATGCTGCACGGCGAGGTGGGCGCCGCCCAGGTCGTCGGTGACGACCGCGACGTCGTCGATGGCCTCCGGCCGCTCGTGCAGCAGTACGACCCGGGCGTCCCAGGCGTCGATCTCGGCGGCGGCGAGGTCGTTCAGGGCGTGCGAGACGAGGATGAGACCAGAGACCCTCATGCCGAGGAAGGCGCGCAGGTAGTGGACCTCGCGCTCGGCGACGTAGTCGGTGTTGCCGACGAGGACCATCTTCCCGCGCTCGGAGGCGGCCTGTTCGACCGCGTGGGCCATCTCGCCGAAGAAGGGCTGGCGCGCGTCCGGGATGATCAGGCCTATGAGGTCCGTCCGGCGGGACGCCATCGCCTGGGCGACCCGGTCGGGCCGGTACCCCAGCTCCTTGATCGCGGCGAGGACACGCTCGCGCGTGGCCGGGGCGACCGGCCGGGGTCCGTTGTTGATGACGTAGCTGACCACGGCGGTGGAAGTACCCGCCAGCCGCGCCACATCGTCCCGAGTCACCTTGGCCACGCGCGGAGTCTACGCGGATATACCCGGTCCGGGCAGGGCGAGCGGAACCTTCCCGCCGCCTCCTGTGCACAGGCAATGCCCTGCCCAGGGGCCGGTCATGCCTCGGCCGGCACCTCGGCGCCGTCCCGCACGGACGCGGTGTCCGCTTCGTCCGCCTTTGCCCGTTCCGCCGTGGCCTTGGCCTCCTCGGCGACGCGGTCGGCCTTCTCCGGGGTAACGAATCGATAACCGACGTTCCGGACGGTGCCGATCAGCGACTCGTGCTCGGGGCCGAGCTTGGCGCGCAGCCGCCTCACGTGCACGTCGACCGTTCGGGTGCCGCCGAAGTAGTCGTAGCCCCAGACCTCCTGCAGCAGCTGCGCGCGCGTGAAGACGCGGCCGGGGTGCTGGGCGAGGTACTTCAGGAGCTCGAACTCCTTGAAGGTGAGGTCGAGGACCCGCCCCTTGAGTTTCGCGCTGTAGGTGGCCTCGTCCACGGACAGGTCGCCGTTGCGGATCTCCATGGGGGAGTCGTCGTTGACGATCTGCTGCCGGCCCATGGCCAGCCGGAGCCGGGCCTCGACCTCCGCCGGGCCGGCGGTGTCGAGCAGGACGTCGTCGATGCCCCAGTCGGCGGTGACGGCGGCGAGGCCGCCCTCGGTGACGACGAGGATGAGCGGACAGCCCGGGCCGGTGGAGCGCAGCAGCTGGCACAGGCTGCGGACCTGCGGAAGGTCGCGTCGGCCGTCGATGAGGATGACGTCGGCACCCGGGGTGTCGACGAGTGCGGGGCCCTCCGCCGGCGCCACGCGTACGTTGTGCAGCAACAGGCCGAGTGCCGGGAGCACCTCCGTCGACGGCTGGAGGGCATTGGTCAGGAGCAGCAGAGAACTCATACGTCTGGTTCCTCCTCGGTCCCTGCGAGGACGTGTGCGGTGCGTCACCTGCTCTGCGATCCCGAAGGCCCCGTACACCGGCGGTCACCTGGAGTTTCCCGCTTCGTATACAACGCTTCCGAAAGCACAAAAGGACCCGGGGGCTACGCTGCCCGAGTCCTCTGCCCAGCAGAATAGCCCACATGAGCACTACTCCGGCAGGTCATGTGGCTCGTTCCACCGTCCGTCCGCATCCCGAGACGATCAGACGTGCACCTTTGCGGACGTTTCTCCACACGGACGACGGAGTGACGATCGATTCCGTATACGATCCGCCGGCCGCCGTATACGACACCTCCGCGCCACCCTCCGTCGACCTCGTGTTCGTCCTCGCCCACGGCTTCACCGGCGACGTGGACAAGCCCCACGTACGGCGGGTGGTGCAGGCGTTGACGCAGTTCGGGGCGGTGGTCTCGTTGTCCTTCCGCGGTCACGGCGCCTCCGGCGGGTGGTCGACGGTCGGCGACAAGGAGGTGCTCGACCTGGCGGCCGCGGTGGAGTGGGCGCGCGGCCTCGGGCACACGCGCGTGGCGACCGTCGGCTTCTCCATGGGCGGCTCGGTGGTGCTGCGGCACGCGGCGCTGTACGGGCCGGAGCGCGGGGGGCGCACCGAAGCGGCCACGGACGCGGTGGTCTCGGTGAGTGCGCCGGCCCGTTGGTACTACCGGGGCACGGCCCCCATGCGGAAGCTGCACTGGCTGGTGACGCGCCCGGAGGGCCGCCTGGTCGGCCGCTACGGATTCCGTACGCGCATCCACCACCGGGAGTGGAACCCGGTGCCCCTCTCCCCGGTGGAGGCCGTCCCGAGGATCGCCCCGACGCCCCTGCTGATCGTGCACGGCGACCGGGACGGCTACTTCCCCCTCGACCACCCCCGCATGCTGGCCGCGGCCGCCGGTGAACACGGCGAACTCTGGCTGGAGGACGGCATGGGCCACGCGGAACACGCGTCGACGGACGAACTCCTGGCCCGCATCGGAGAATGGGCCGCCGACGCGGCGGGCTAGCCTTGCGCTGTACACGCAATCTCCGGCTACGCCGGTACACAGCCGATCGACTCGCCATTGATTGAGGAACGGATGCCAAAGGTCACGGTGCGCTACTGGGCCGCCGCGAAGGCCGCGGCCGGGGTCGCCGAGGAGGCCTACGACGCGGCCACCCTCGCCGAGGCGCTCGACGCCGTGCGCGAGCGACACCCCGGTGAACTCGCGCGCGTGCTGCAGCGATGCTCGTTCCTCATCGACGGTGACCCCGTGGGGACCCGCGGGCATGAGACGGTACGGCTGGCCGACGGCGGCACGGTCGAGGTGCTCCCGCCGTTCGCAGGAGGGTGAGGATGACCGAGCAGCCGTACCAGAACCAGGACCCCTACCAGCAGGGTTACGACCCCCAGTGGCAGCAGGCGTACGACGACCAGTACGCCCAGCAGTACACGCAGCAGTGGCAGGGGCAGACGTGGGAGACGCAGGTGCAGCCGCCGGTGTCGTACCAGCCGCAGCAGACGCCGCAGGCCCAGCCGTACGGGTATCCGCAGCAGCCGCAGCACGTGCAGCCGCAGCCGTATGTGCAGGCGCCCGAAGAGCCCCGGCAGGCCGGCGTTCCTGAGCCCGCCCCCGCCTACGGCCCCGCCACCGTCGCCGGGAACTCCCGCGTCACGGACGCCCAGCGGGCGCGTCTGGAGGGCCGTTCCCCGATCATCGAGCCGGGGATGCAGCCGGCCGCGCTCACGGCGCTGCTGGGTCTGCTGCTGTCCGGTGCGGCGACGTTCGGCTCGTACGCCCTCCTCGTCCCGCTCGTCGTCCTCCAGGCCGTCACGGCGGCGGGCTGGTTCCGGCTGAACGGCATGTGGCCCGCGCGGCAGGGCATCGCCCTCGCCTTCCTCGGCGCCGTGGTCGCGGACGTCGCGCTGCTCGTCGCGGGGCGCGGAAACGGGCCGGCGGCCATTCTCGGCACCCTCGGCGTCTGGGTCCTGCTCTCCCTGGTCCTGCAGCTGCGCTCGCACGCCGACCCGGACGAGCGGATGTACGGCCTGATGGCCACGGTCGCCTCGGCGGCGCTGGCGATCGCCGCGGCCGGCTACCTCGCCGCCGACGCGGACGCGGTGACGGTCGGCGCCGCGGCGGTCGCGGTGGCCGTCCTGGCCCGCGCCCTGCCGCTGCCGACGCCGGCGTCGGTCGTCGTCTCCCTGCTCGCCGCCGCCGGCGCGGGCATCGCGGTCGGCGGCATGACGGACTTCGGCACGAAGGGCGCCGTCCTCGGCGCGGCGGCGGCGGCGTGCGCCCTGATCGGCCACCGGGTGGCCAGTTATGACTACCCGTCGAGGTTCGTCCACTTCACGGCCGGCGTGGCGCTCCCGCTGAGCGCGGCGGCCCCGCTGGTGTGGGTACTGGGCCGGTGATTCCCAGCCCGTCCGGCGTCTGAGGACGAGGCCCGCACGGCCGACAGGGGGATGTGGGGGCCGCAAGCCCCCAGGGACGGTGCCCGAACTCCCCGCGCCCTACGTCACAGCTGATCGACAATCCCCCGGCCGAGCCCCCGGCCAGGGTTACGCTCGCGAACGGCGGCCACTCGAACCCTGGAGACCGCCGGACCGCCAGACCGTCAGATCTCCGCCGTCGTCGGCCAGTTGGGGGAACACCGGATGCGCGCCCTGCGAATACTCCTGATCGTCGTCGTGATCCTCGGCGGTCTCTTCGTGATCGCCGACCGCGTCGCCGTCCACTTCGCCGAGAACGAGGCCGCGGACAAGGTCAGAACCACCGAGAACCTGGCCTCCACCCCGGACGTCTCCATCAAGGGCTTCCCGTTTCTCACCCAGGTCGCCTCCGGTGAACTGGACGACGTGCAGATCGGCATCAAGGACTACGAGGCCGACACGGGCGCGGGCAAGGGCGCCGGCGTGCCGGAGACGATCCGTATCGACGACCTGAAGGCCGACATGAAGGGCGTCTCCTTCTCCGGCGACTACAGCTCCGCCACCGCGACCAGTGCGACCGGCACGGCCACGGTCGCCTACGACGAGCTCCTGAAGGCAGCCAAGTCCGAGCCGACGCAGATCTTCCCCGGCATCAAGGCCCAGGTCGTCGACCTGTCCGACGGCGGCAACGGCAAGATCAAGGTCAATATCAAGATCACGACTCCGGCCGGTGCACGGACGTACCCGGTGCTCAGCTCGGTCACCGTCCACGGCGACTCGGTGCAGGTCCACGCCGACGACCTGCCCAAGCTGGTCGTCGACCTCGCCGACGCCCGTATCCGCTCGATCACCGACTTCCAGCAGACCATCGACCGGCTGCCCGGCGGTGTGAAGCTGGACAGTGTGCAGGCCGCGAAGAACGGTGTGGAGATCACGGTGAAGGGTTCGAACGTCAGGCTCGCGGGGTAGTACGAGCCCCGGCGGACCGCGGATCGCCCGCGTACGGACAACGGGGCCGTCCAGAAGGTGAGACGCCGTCGTCCGTACCGCAGATGTGGTGACCGATAGGTGTCCCCCGGAGCCCTGCGACCACGGCTCGGACCCCGCACTCATCCCACATCCCGGACGATCGCGTCTCGCCATGTGACACGCCGGTGACACGCCCGCCTGTCCGTCCCTACGATCGACCGTATGAAGCGACAGGCGGACCTCACGAAGCGGCGGGCAGTAGACCTGTGCCGCGTCGCCGCCATGCTCTGTCGCCCCTTCTGAGCGGACGGCGCAGGCCTCCGCATCCCCCCGCCCTGTTCAGGGCACTGGTGCGCCGCCCCCGTGCGAGCGCGCGTACCCCTCACACTCGTATGCCCCGCCGCAACTGCCCCGGAGGAGAAAGAGCATGAGCCGCAGCGACGTCCTGGTCGACGCCGACTGGGTCGAGGCCAACCTCGACGACCCGAACATCGCGATCGTGGAGGTGGACGAGGACACGTCCGCCTACGAGAAGAACCACATCAAGAACGCGATCCGCATCGACTGGACCAAGGACCTGCAGGACCCGGTCCGCCGCGACTTCATCGACCAGGAGGGCTTCGAGAAGCTCCTGTCGGCGAAGGGCATCGCCAACGACACGCTGGTGATCCTCTACGGCGGCAACAACAACTGGTTCGCGTCCTACGCCTACTGGTACTTCAAGCTCTACGGCCACGACAACGTCAAGCTGCTCGACGGCGGCCGCAAGAAGTGGGAGCTGGACGCCCGCGAGCTGGTCGAGGAGGTCCCCGAGCGCCCGGCCACGAACTACAAGGCCAAGCCGCAGGACACCTCCATCCGCGCCTTCCGCGACGACGTCGTGGCGGCCATCGGCTCGCAGAACCTGGTCGACGTCCGTTCGCCCGACGAGTTCTCCGGCAAGCTGCTCGCCCCGGCCCACCTGCCGCAGGAGCAGTCGCAGCGCCCGGGTCACGTCCCGAGCGCGCGCAACATCCCGTGGTCGAAGAACGCCAACGACGACGGCACCTTCAAGTCGGACGAGGAGCTCAAGGAGCTCTACGCCGAGGAGCAGGTGGACCTGGCGAAGGACACCATCGCCTACTGCCGTATCGGTGAGCGCTCCGCGCTGACCTGGTTCGTCCTGCACGAGCTGCTCGGCGTGGAGAACGTCAAGAACTACGACGGCTCCTGGACCGAGTACGGCTCCCTCGTCGGCGTGCCGATCGAGCTCGGCGCCAACAAGTAACCACCCCCCCGTACACATCCGGAAACCCGACCGGCCTTCCTCCGGTCAGACCCCTCTTGGAGAAAGACATGTGTGGAGCGAAGGCCGGCGGCCCCGACGCCTCGACGATCAAGCCCGGTGAGACCACCATCCAGGGTCAGGTGACCCGCGACGGCGAGCCGGTGACGGGCTACGTCCGTCTGCTGGACTCGACCGGCGAGTTCACCGCCGAGGTCCCCACCTCCGCGACGGGCCAGTTCCGCTTCTACGCGGCCGAGGGCACCTGGACCGTCCGCGCCCTGGTTCCCGGCGGCACCGCCGACCGCACGGTCGTCGTCGCCGAGAAGGGCGCGCTCGCCGAGGTCGCGATCGCGGTCTGAGACACCGAGACCGGCGAAGGGCCGTACCCACGGGTGGACACCCGGGGCACGGCCCTTCGCCGTGCCCCGGCATACCCTGGAGACATGCTGGCGCGTCGCCGTCGTACGTATTTCGCCATGATGGGCACCTGCGTGGCGCTGTTCGTCCTGGCCTGGGGAGTCGTCCGGATCTGGTCGGTCCCGGCGGCCGTCGCCATGTGCGTGGTGGCGATGGTCATCCCGCCCGTCGCCGCGATGGTCGCCAACCGGCGCGGCCCCGACGACCGCTGGTGGGACGACCCGTCCGGGGACCCGCAGTCGGACGAGTGGTGGGACGAGCTGGACGGCAAGAAGCGCCGTCAGTAGACGAGCGCCTGCGTGTCCTCGCCCAGCGCCTCCTGGACGAACACCTGGGCCCCGGCGATCCGTACGCCCTCGATGACGTCCTTCTCCGTGATGTCCCGCCGGGCCGCGCACTGCGTGCAGAGCGTCACGCGGCCGCCCGCGAGCAGGGAGTCGAGCAGGTCCGGCAGCGGCGCCGCGTGTGGCAGCTCGAACTCGGCGGCCCGGCCCGGCAGCGCGAACCACGCGGACTCGCCGGTCAGCCACAGGGAGACGTCGACGCCGCTGGCCACGGCCACCGCCGCCACCGTGAACGCCTGGGAGCACCGCTCGGGAGCGTCCGCCCCCGCCGTCACCTTGATCACGAGCTTCTTCGCCATGGCCGAATCGTAATCAACGCTGCTACAACTCCGGCCCCCGGCCATGAGTCTCCTGTGAGCGCGCATACGGAATGCGTGCTTCACGTTTTGTGGGGGGACGTCTTGGAAGTACCCGAAGTGCCCGAACGGCCGAAGGAGCCGGAAAGATCGGAAGCGGTGACGGCGGAGATGCCGGAGATGCCGGTGGTGCCGTTCGGGGTCACCGCGCCCGCCGAGCCCGTCGCGCCCGCCGAGCCCGTCGCGCCCGCCGAGCCCTCCGTGTCGCGGCCGCGGCGCCGGGGCCGTACCGCCCTGCTGATCGCCTGTGCGGCGGTCCTGGGTGTCGTCGCCGGCACCTGCACCGGCTACCTCGTCCAGGCCGACCGTGAGCCGACGAGGCTGCCCTCGTTGTCCCAGCCGATGCTCGGCCGGTCGAAGGGCGACGCCCCCGAGCCGCTGTCCGCCGTGCAGGACCGTCAGGTGAAGGTCGACGGCGACCTGCGCAAGCTGCTGGTGAAGAAGCCCGGCGGCGCGAAGGACGCCGAGTGGCTGTCCGGCGACGGCTGGATGGACCTGGCCGAGTACGCCGGCAGCTACGAGAAGCCGGGCACGATGTTCGGCAACCTCGTGCGCGACGAGTTCCGCCGCGCCGCCGTCACCGGCTGGACCGTCAGCAACCACCAGACCACCGAGGTCTACCTGGTCCAGTACCGCCAGCACCAGTCGCTGGAGGCCGCCGACTCCAGCGACAACGGCCAGTACTGGGCCGCGAAGAAGGCCGGCACCGACAGCTGGCCCATCCCCGGCACCGGCAGCGGCATGGTCTACGTCCACAACAGGCCGGAGACGAAGGTCGGCTACGTGCCGGTGTACGGCGCGGAGGCGCACGCCTACCGCGGCGACGTCGCCATGGAGATCTGGATGTACGACACCAGGCCGATCCCGAAGGCGAAGATCATGGACCTGGCGAAGCGGCAGATGGAGCGGCTGTGAGCGAGAACCCCAACGAGCCGACCACCCGGCCGGCCGAGACACCCCCGGCGGCGCCGCTCGCCGCGGAGCCGCCCGTCGTACCGTCGGCGCCGCTCGCCGCGGAGCCGCTCGTCGCACCGTCGGCCGAGTCGCCCGCCGCACCGCACGGTGAGCCGGCCGCCGCGCCGCTGGGTGAGCCCTTCGCCGTGCCGTTCGCCGAGCCGGCCGCCCGCAAGCCCCGCAACCGTGGGCGTATCGCCGCCGTCGCCGCCTCCGTGCTGGTCGTCCTGGGCGTCGTGGCGGGTGTCGGCTACACCGTCGTCACCGTCGACGGGGCCGACCGCGATGCCGGTGCGGCCGTCTGGAAGTTTCCGGAGCAGAAGGCCCCCGAAGCGAAGAAGGCCCCGGTGAAGGGTCTTGCCGGTCTGCTCGTGGAGTACGGCGACGGCTGGAAGCGCGGGCCCGACTTCGGTCAGTTCGCCGCGGACTCGGAGCTCGGCGCCGCCCAGGCGACCGCGCTGCGCAAGGAGTCCCTGCGCGACCTGCCGCGCACCGAGCGCAAGCAGCTCGAGAAGCTCATCGACAAGGAGCACGTCAAGGGCATGGCGATGCGCAGCTACGCCAAGGAGGCGGGCAGCGCGTTCTTCACGGACACCGCCGTCACCGTGAACATCACGCTGTCGCGGATGGAGAGCCCGTCCGTGGTCCGCAGGCTGTCCAACTCGCAGAACGCCCTCTTCGACTCCCTCGACTTCTTCCGCAAGGGCCCGAAGATCAAGGGCCACGGCAACGCCCAGTGCTTCCTGCCGCCCAAGAGCCTCGACAAGCACCTGGACGCGATGTACTGCTCCGCCTACCAGGGGAACATCCTGGTCCACGTCACGGCCAACGGCGTGAAGCCCTTCGACTCCAAGGGCGTCGCGGAACTCCTGGCGGACCAGCTCAAGCGCATCGGCGATCCCGGGGAGGCGGTATGACCGAGCAGACGGAACAGCAGCCCATGGTGGTGCCGCCCATGCCGGAGGCGCCGCCGGTGCAGTCACCGGCCCAGCCGCAGCCGCCCGTCAAGAAGGACCGTCGCGTGCTGCGCGCGGTCCTGCGCTGGACCGCCGCCGTCACCGCGTTCGCCGCGGTCGGGGCGGGGACGGCGTACGGGATCACCGGGATGCAGCGGACCGACCTGCCGGGCCTCGCCACGCAGTCGGACGGGCGCTGGGACTACCCGACGCTCACCAGGCCGCCGCTGCCGTCCGGCAGCCCGGAGCCCTTCGCCGAGCGCAACACGGCCGGCACCCACTACGCCGACCTGCGCGCCCTCCTGCTGCCCGCGCCCGAGGGCGCCGTGGCGGACGGGAAGCTGCGCGGCACGGACGGCTGGCTGGCGACGAAGGACTTCCTGGCCGAGTACGCGCAGAAGGAGACCCGGGACAACCTCAAGCAGTCGTTCACCGACGACGGTCTGCGGCACATCGCGGCCCGCGGCTGGACCACCCCGGACGGCACGCGCACCCGCGTCTACCTGCTGCAGTTCGGCACGGCGGCGGTCGTCGACGACCTGTTCTCCAGTGAGGCCCCGGCCGACGGCCCCACCGACCAGCTGCGCGGCACCATCACCTCCGTCTTCGACAGGGACTTCCCGACCGAGGCCCACGACTACAACGTCGAGTACTCGGCCTACGTCGAGACGACGCCGTACGGAGCCGAGCAGACCCGGCAGGCGTACCTGTCCGCCGGTGACGTCCTCGCGGTGATCGTGCAGTCCAGGAAGGGCAGGGCGAAGCCCGTACCGTTCCGGCAGACGGTGGCGCTGCAGAGCCAGCTGCTCGGCTGACCGGGGTACGGGCGTACCTCACACGGAGCACCGGGCCCCGGCCGCGTAAGCTGGGGCCCGGCCCTGTGCACGTACCGCACCTCCGCTCAACAAGGAGCACGTCGTGGAGATCCTCTTCGAAACCCTGCTGGTCCTGGTCTGCGTGGGCGTCCTCGCCTTCGCCTACCTGACCGTGAAGAAGCTGTACCAGGGCCAGCGCTGAACCCTCTCCAGGAACCCCTCCAGGAACCCCTCCAGGAATAGCCACTCATGATCGAGATCCCGTCCGACCTCCACAAGGACCTCGTGCCCCTCGCCTTCCTGCTCGGCAGCTGGGCCGGCGCGGGCGTGCACGACTTCCCCGGCTCCGAGAAGTGCAACTTCGGACAGGAGGTCGCCTTCTCGCACGACGGCCGGGACTTCCTGGAGTACGAGTCCCACACCTGGGTCCTCGACAACGACGGCAACAAGGTCCGCCCGCTGGAGTCCGAGCACGGCTTCTGGCGGATCGACGCCGACCGCAAGGTCGAGATCACCATGGTCCGCAACGACGGTGTCGTCGAGGTCTGGTACGGCGAGCTGGCCGACAAGAAGCCGCAGATCGACCTGGTCACGGACGCGGTGGCGCGTACGGCGGCGTCCGGCCCGTACACGGGCGGCAAGCGCCTGTACGGCTATGTCAACAGCGACCTGATGTGGGTCGGCGAGAAGCAGACCCCCGAGGTCGAGCTGCGCCCCTACATGTCGGCGCACCTGAAGAAGGTCGTCACCCCCGAGGACGTCGAGCGCTGGGCCAAGGCCCTGCCGGACGACATGCCGGACGACGGGATCGCCTTCTTCAAGTAGTCCTAGACTCTTCGGTGTGGTGAGCACCGACTGGAAGAGTGATCTGCGGCAGCGCGGTTACCGGCTGACCCCGCAGCGGCAACTTGTGCTCGAAGCCGTGGACACCCTTGAGCACGCGACCCCCGACGCCATCCTCACGGAAGTGAAGAAGACGGCGTCGGGGGTCAACATTTCCACGGTCTACCGGACGCTGGAGCTGCTGGAGGAACTGGGCCTGGTGAGCCATGCCCACCTCGGCCACGGCGCCCCGACGTACCACCTCGCCGACCGCCATCACCACATCCACCTGGTCTGCCGGGACTGCGAGAACGTGATCGAGGCCGATGTCTCGGTGGCAGCCGAGTTCACCGCGAAACTGCGCCGGGAGTTCGGCTTCGAGACGGACATGAAGCACTTCGCGATCTTCGGCCGCTGCCGGGACTGTTCGCTGAAGAGTTCAACTACCGAGTCGTAGGCTTGTGCCCATGAAGAGCCCTCTGCTGTCCCTGCCCGGCGCCGTCCCCGCCGAGGGTGCGGACGAAGGCGTAGCCGCCCACTACGGCGATCTGTTCCGTGAGCAGCGCGCCCTCGCCGACGGCACCGGTTTCGTCGACCTCTCGCACCGCGGTGTCGTCACCGTCTCCGGCGAGGACCGGCTGAGCTGGCTGCACCTGCTGCTTTCCCAGCACGTCAGCGAGCTGCCCGCCGGCCAGGCCACCGAGGCCCTGATCCTCTCCGCCCACGGCCACATCGAGCACGCGCTGTACCTGGTGGACGACGGTGAGACCGTCTGGGCGCACGTGGAGCCGGGGACCCAGGAGGCGCTGATCGCCTACCTGGAGTCGATGAAGTTCTTCTACCGGGTCGAAGTCGCCGACCGCACGGCCGAGTTCGCGGTCGTGCACCTGCCGGCCGGTTCGATCGCGGAGGTCCCGGAGGGCGTCGTCGTACGCGAGACGTCGTACGGCCGCGACCTGTTCCTGCCCCGCGCGGGCCTGGAGTCGTACGCGGAGAAGGCAGGCCCCGCCGTCGGCATCCTGGCCTATGAGGCCTTCCGCGTCGAACAGCACCGGCCCCGCCTCGGCTTCGAGACCGACCACCGCACCATCCCGCACGAGCTGGGCTGGATCGGTACGGCGGTGCACCTGCAGAAGGGCTGCTACCGCGGCCAGGAGACGGTCGCCCGGGTGCAGAACCTGGGCAAGCCGCCCCGCCGTCTGGTCTTCCTCCACCTGGACGGCAGCGAGGTCCACCTCCCCACCCCCGGCACCGAGATCCGCCTCGCCGACGAGGACCCCGACGGCCGCAAGATCGGCTTCATCACGACGTCGGTACGCCACCACGAACTGGGCCCGGTGGCCCTCGCCCTGGTCAAGCGGAACGTACCGGTGGACGCGCGCCTGATGGCGGGGGAGACGGCGGCGGCCCAGGAGGTCGTCGTCGAGCCCTGACGTCCTCGGATGTGCGGCCTGACGTCCTCGGATGCCCGGCCTGATGTTCAGATGTCCAACAGGACGGTGAACGGGCCGTCGTTGGTCAGCGCCACCCGCATCCGCGCGCCGAACCGGCCCGTCGCCACCGTCGCTCCCAGTGCCCGCAACTGGGCGACCACCTCGTCGACGAGGGGTTCGGCGACATCGCCGGGGGCGGCGGCGTTCCACGTGGGGCGGCGGCCCTTGCGGGCGTCGCCGTAGAGCGTGAACTGGCTGATGACGAGCAGCGGGGCGTCGATGTCGCTGCACGACTTCTCGTCGTGCAGCATCCGGATCGACCACAGCTTGCGGGCGAGCTGGGCGGCCTTCTCCTTGGTGTCCTCGTGCGTGACCCCGACCAGGACGCACAGCCCCTCGCCGATGATCTCCCCGACCGTCTCGCCGTCGACGACCACGCTCGCGCCGTCGACCCTCTGCACCACTGCACGCATGCGACCATCATGCCGGGCCGCCCGGAGAGGGCCGTGCGCGGGTTGATTATTGATCCTTAACCCCCCATCTGGGGCCGATCGGGGGCACTCGGTCACATAGCGGCCACTTGGGGTGGCACGATGCTTTCCACACGCCGGTCGAGGGGACGGTAGAGGCACATGAGCACACCGAGTACCGGGCGGCAGCCCGTCTCGTGCAGGGGAGAGCGGGCGCCGTCGAGGCCGCCCACGCAGCGCACCGACAGTCCGGTCGGGCCGGTCGCACCGGTGGGTGCGGTGGCTACGGTCGGCGCGGTCGCGTCGGTCGGTCCGCGGCTGCCCGCCGACCCGCCCGAGCACGACCTGGCCCTGCTGAGCCTGCCCGAACTGCGCACCCTGCGCCGGGACGCCCAGCGCGACGAGGCCGACCTCAGCTACGTCCGCCGGCTGCTGCAGGGCCGTATCGACATCCTGCGCGCGGAGCTGGCACGGAGGTCTCCGGCCGGGGCGGCGTCCGTTGTCGAACGGCTCTCGGAGATCCTCACGGACGCTCCCGCCCGCCACCGCTCCTCGGCCCGCCACGTCACCCTGGGCACCCCGCACAGCGCGGAGTACCGGCAACTGGCCGCCGACATGCTGGCCGAGGTCGAACTCTCCGACCTGGCCGCCCGCACCGACCTGGAGCTGAACACCGCCATGGGCCGCCTCGTGCGGTACGAGCAGCAGGTCTCCCGCCGCCGGCAACGGCTCCAGCGCACGACGGACGACTGCAGCGCCGAGATCACGCGCAGGTACCGGGAGGGCGAGGCGCAGGTGGACGACCTGCTGGTGTGAGGCGGGGGAGCGGGCCGCTGCCGGTGCGAGGCGGGGGCCTCGGGCGCCGCGCGGCGGGGAAGTGGGCCGCCGGTGCCGCGGGACGGGATAAAGCCCGCGACACCCCGATCCCGTGCACCTACCGTGAGCCCATGAGCCTCTCCGCCGACATCGACGTCCGCCCGATCACCGAGGCCGAGTTCCCCGACTGGCTCCGCGCCGTGAACACCGGCTTCCTGCGCGAACCCACCCCGACAGAAGCCGAACTGGACGCTCGACGGCTCCAGTTCGTGCCCGGCCGTTATCTCGGCGCCTTCGACGGGGGCAGGTGTGTCGCGACGTTCCTCTCCTTCGCGCAGGAGGTCACCGCGGTCGGCGGCGCGCCGGTCCAGGCCGACGCGGTGTCCGGTGTCACCGTCACCGCCACCCACCGCCGGCGCGGCCTGCTCACCCGCATGATGGGCCGGGACCTCGCCGAGGCGAAGGAGCGCGGCGACGTCGTGGCCACGCTCATTGCCGCCGAGTACCCGATCTACGGCCGCTACGGCTTCGGTGCGGCGACCACCGCCGCCGAGTGGACCGTGGAGACCCTGCGCACCGGGCTCGATCCGCGCTGGTCCGGCCCGGCCGACGGCGCCCGCGTCGACATCGTGGACGCCGAGGAGGTCCGTAAGTTCGGCCCCGAGCTCCACGACCGCTTCCGCCGGGCCACACCAGGCGCCGTCAGCCGCCGGGACTGGTGGTGGCAGGTCAACACCGGCGCCCTGCGCTTCCAGCCGAAGTGGACCGAGCCGTTCTTCGCCGCGTACCGGGCGGCCGACGGCACGGTCGAGGGTCTGGTCGCGTACGACGTGGAGGACTGCTGGGGAGAGGGCAAGCAGCAGCCGCAGGACACGGCGACCGTGCGGGGGCTGATCGCGACGACCCCGGCCGCCGAGCGCGCCCTGTGGTACCACCTGGCCTCGATCGACTGGGTCACGCGGGTCAAGACCGGCCCCCGCGCCCCCGACGACCTGCTGCCCCACCTCCTGCCGGACCCGAGGGCAGCCCGTATCACCTCGCAGGCGGACTGGCTGTGGGTGCGGATCCTGGATGTCGTACGGGCCCTGGAGGCACGGACGTACGAGGGCGCGGGATCGTTGGTGCTGGAGGTGGCCGACCCGGCCGGGTTCACGGGCGGCCGCTACCGGCTGGAGGCGTCACCGCAGGGCGTGTCCTGCGTGCCGACGAAGGACAACGCCGAACTCTCGCTGAACATCACCGAGTTGGCGCGACTGTGGCTCGGCGACGAGTCGGCGCTGCGGCTGGTGGCGCTGGGTCTGGTACGGGAAGAACGAGCGGGCGCCGCCCTGGTGGTCGACGCCCTGCTGCGTACGTCCAGGCGACCTTGGTGCCCGGACATGTTCTGAAGCCCTTCCGCTCGACGACGGTTGCCTGTTCATCCGTAGCTGTGCTCTTCGGTTGTGGCTGTGCGGGTGGAGCATTCAGTTGTGGCTGTGCGGGTGGGACTGTTCGGTTGTCGCTGTGGAGTTGTGGCTGTGCGCGGACTGACCGGGCTCCCGGCTCCCCTCCGGAAGGGAGCCCGGCCAGTCGAACCGGGATCAGGCCTCGAGTCCGATGGACAGTACAGCCAACCCTTCGAAAGCTTGACCATGTCACCGAAGTTGGCGACCAACTTCACTTCACTTATCTCCGCTTGGAAGCGTCTCATAACCACCTTCCCCGGAACTGCCCAAAGATGGCGGGAAGTTGTAGTGTTTGGTTGTGGACCCGAAACACGCCTCCGCCAATGGAGGGACGCGGTCACAGCGGTCACAGAAGTCACATCAGGATGTGGCCGACGAGTTGCGCGCCCGGATCAGGTCGGGCCGGCTCCGCGCGGGTCAACGCATGCCCACGCAGGCGAAACTGGCCGACGAGTTCGGCGTCGAGCGCGGTGTCGTACGCCAGGCGCTGCGGATCCTGCAGTCGGAGCACCTGCTGACCAACGTATCCAAGGGGGCGCCCGCGACGGTGGCTCCCGATCCGGGGCTGCGCAGCGCCCTGACCGGCCCCGGAGCTCCGCCGTTGCCCACGATGGTGGCCCTCGCTCCCCGGATAGCGAACGCCTTCGCGGCCCCGAACGTCGAGATCGACGCCCTCTGCCTGACCTCGGTCTCCCTCACCCTCGCCATCGGCGAACCACTGCGCCAGATCCACGCGGGGCGATTGAAACCAGCCAAGTTGGACGTCCGTGTGCTGCTGCCCAGCCGTGATATCGAACTGGCGTTTCCGACGCCGGTGGACCCTTCCGTCGACGGCCGGCTGCAGCGCCGCTGGCTGGCCCAGCGCAACGCCCAGGGCCAGGTCCTCAAGCACAACCTGCTGGCCCTGCGGGCCACACACGGCATCGACGTCCGGGTCACCTTCCGCGCGCTGCCCTTCACTCCGCCGGTGAAGCTGTACCTGCTCAACGGCGTGGAGGCCCTCTTCGCGTACTACACGCTGACGCGACGCGAGGAGAAGATCGACCACGAGCACCTGGAGATGTACGACGCCGAGGGCACCCAGTCGATGCTGTTCGCCTTCGAGCAGGGCGCCGGCCTGCGCGACACCACCTTCGTCGAGCAGTCGCACCTGTGGTTCAACGCACTGTGGGAGACGATCAGTTCGGAGCTGTTGCTCACGAGCTGATGTCTCCCGCACTGCGTTGAACAGGCTGTTTTCTCGGCTCATAGAGCGGGCCCCGCGACCAGCAGGGCGAGCACGACGGCTCCCATCGAGCTGACGGTCGGGTTCTTGGCCTTGATGCCCACGGTGAGCAGGAGCAGGCCGATGATTCCGGACACGCCGTACTTCCACTGGATGGTCTGCTCGATGCCGACGACGAAGATGGCGGAGAGGAGGGCGAGGGCAGGCACGATGGTTCCCCCTTCAGGCGGCGGAGTCGGCGGGATCGAGGAAGCAGAGGAAGCAAAACTTCCGCCAACTGGACCAAGTTGGCAGCCAACTCTACTTAAGTTGTCCCCACTTGGCACCTACTCATAAACAAGTCACAAACAACTCCCGGTAGATGGATCTAAGTTGTACCGTTTGGTCGTGACCCAGGAGAACGTGGCAGTGAACGGCAGCAGAAGGCTCTCCCCCCAGGAGATCGCCGACATCCTGCGGGAGCGGATCAACGACGGCGACCTCAAGGCCGGCGACCGCCTGCCCACTCAGGCCGAACTGGCCGAGGAGTTCGGGGTGGAACGCGGCGCCGTCCGCCAGGCCCTGCGCGTACTCCAGGACGACGGCCTGCTGACCAACGTCAGCAAGGGCAGCCCACCGCGGATCGCTACGCCGGCGCCGGTCGTGGGCGAACCGCAGCCGACGATGGTGGGACTGGCGCCACGGCTGACGGAGGCGTTCGCGGCCGACCACGTCCGCGTGGACGCCGCGTGCCTGACCGCGGAGACCTTGATGCTGGCCCTGGGCGAGCCCCTCCGCAGCATCCACGCGGGCGACATACGCCCCGAGTCGATCGACGTCCGCATCCTGCTGCCGTCCCGCGAGATCGCGCTGGCCTTCCCGGTCCCCGTCGACGGCCGCGGCGACGACGATCCGGTCCACCAGCGCTGGCTGTCCCAGCGCAACGCCCAGGGCCAGGTCCTCAAGCACAACCTGCTGGCCCTGCGCTCCTCGCACGGCATCGACGTGCGGGTCACCTTCCGCGCCCTGCCGTTCACCCCGCCCATCAAGCTCTACCTGCTCAACGGCACCGAGGCCCTCATCGCCTACTACATGATCACCAAGCGAGAGGAGGAGTGGGACAGCGAAACCCTGCAGATGTACGACACCCTGGGCGGCAAGTCCCTCCTCTTCTCCTTCGAACGGCGAGCCGGCCAGCGGGACGCGGCGTTCGTGGAGCAATCACAGAAGTGGTTCGACGCCCTCTGGGAAACCATCACCACGGACCTGACACTCTCCTAGTGACTTCTGATGTGACGCAGACTGACCGGGTGACAGCAGAGACAGGGAACCTGCGCGAACTGATCACCCACGCCCGCTTCGTGCTCTTCGACTTCGACGGACCCATCTGCCGGCTGTTCGCGGGGCATGCGGCGGAGGACATCGCCGGGAGTTTCGTGGAGTGGCTGGAGATCCGGGGACTGTCCGGAGTGCTGACGGACGAGGAGCGAAAGTACGAGGATCCGCAGGCGCTGCTGCGTGTCGTGGACGTCCGGCACCCGGGCAGTGACCTGGTGACGGAGATGGAGGAACGTCTCACCACGGAGGAGCTCAAGGCCGCGTCGACCGCGATGCCCACTCCCTTCGCCGATCCGTTGATCCGCACCTGGACGGCGGTGGGTTCCCGCCTGGCCGTCACGACGAACAACTCGGCCCGAATGGTCCACGAGTACCTGGACAAGCGCGGTCTGCTCTCCTGTTTCGCGCCCCACATCTACGGCCGTACCCGCGACCTCGGTCAGCTCAAGCCCGACCCGCACTGCCTCAACCGTGCCCTGCGCGCCATGGGGGCGGCGCCGTCCGAGGCCCTGATGATCGGCGACTCACCCGCGGACGTAGAGGCCGCACGCCAGGCCGGCGTGCCGTTCCTCGGCTACGCGCGTAACGAGGTCAAGTCGAACGCCCTGAGGACCGCGGGCGCCGAGACGGTGGTCGACTCGCTGTGGCCCCTGCTGGAGATATTGAGGGGCGGCCGGTAGGCGGTCGACCCACGGATTTGACTGGCTTCAGGCCTGGGTCATGAGCAGGACCAGCATGATGGCCCCGATGGACGCGTAGGTCGAGTTGCGGGCCCGGATACCGGCACCGACGAGCAGCAGGCTGATCACCCCCAGCAGTCCGTAGCGCGTCTGGAGCAGCTGGTCCAGGGCCGCGCTGAGGACAGCGGCCACCAACTGGATCGCGATCATGGGTCCCCCTGACGTCGCTTGCCGAGAAGCGATCAACTTGCAGTCCAATTGGGCTGGTTGCCGCAAAATGGTTCTGCCCTGACTGGTTGATCCCTTAACCGGCGGGCGAGTTGGACTGACTATTTGACTGGAACTGGGTTTCCTCGGCGACGAAGAGAGGTACGGTCGCGGTGTGAGCGGCGATCAGGGCGGTGAGGGCGGCGGCGGCAGGTCCGCTCGCGTCGCCGCTGCTCTGCGGGCTCGTATGGCCGACGGGACCTACGCGCTGGGGTCCAAGCTTCCGGCGCAGCGGGAACTGGCCGATGAGTTCGGCGTCTCCAGAGACACTGTGCAGCGGGCGCTCGGTGAGCTGCAGAACGAGGGCTGGATCGCCTCACGTCAGGGCAGTGGCTCCACGGTCCTCAAGGACCAGCGGATCGACTCGCCGACGGTCGGCAAGTGGCCCGATCGCAAAGTCACGTTGGGGCGGCTCATCGGGCAGGCCTTTCAGCAGTCAGAGGTGACGCTGGACGTCTTCACGCTCACCGCGGAGTCCCTGGACGCGCACATCCGGTACCAGGGAGAGCTGATCCAGGCCGGTGAGATCAGGCCGGAGAGTGTGGCTCTGCGCGTCCTGTTGCCGGCCGAGTCCGTGGAGCTCCCGTACTGGCGGTCTCAGGACCCGGACGAGGACCGGCTCCTGAAGCGCCGGTACGTCGGCATCATGCGCCGGTCGACGGCGACACTGCGCAGCGTGATGAGCCAGTTGAAGACCTCGAACCTCGTGCCCTCGGTCCACTTCGAGGTCCGGCGGATCCAGCTCGCGCCGACCTTCAAGCTCTACCTGGTCAACAACGAGGAGGCGCTGCACGGCTTCTACGAGGTCGTCATGCGCCCCATAGAGCTTGAGGGTGGCCGGCATATCACGACGGCGGATGTGGAAGGCGTGGCCGCGCGGCTCACCCACCACGTGAAAGATCCGCATTCCCAGGGAGCGGTGTTCCTGGAGAGCATGCAGAAGTGGTTCAACTCCGCCTGGGACGTACTCGGCATTCCGGAGGCGAATTTGGGGGAAGCTCTCTGAGTGTTCGCGCAGCCCGAATGACCGGGTGGTGCGAGGAAACCACGACTTCCGCTCCCCGGTCTTTCATCTGCGTGGCCCGGGCCCTCTTCTTCGTGTAGCCGATGAATGAGGTTCCGGCCGACCGGGCGGCATCCAAGTCCGAGATCTTGTCGCCGATAAGGAGGCATTCGGAGGCCTTGACGGACAGTTTGTCGATGGCCCGCCGTACGCAGTCCGGATCCGGTTTCATGAGACGTGCGTCGTCCGGGTCCCGGCCGAAAACACCGTCGAAGTTCGAGTGGAGCCGCACCCCGGGGAGTTCGAGGTACCTCCTGATCGGGTCCTCGGCGTTGTTGCTCACGACGGCCAGGCGCTTGCCGAGATCGGATGACAGTACTTTCACGAGCGTGAGGACGCCCCACGCTCGTACGGCGGTCTCGACAGCCGCGTCCTCCGCCCGCGTCACGATGTCCTCGGCGCGCTTGAGGGCCACCGGACTCAGGTCGTCCGGCTCGGCGTCGTACATGAGCCTGAGGCGCAGAAGTGCGTGGTGCGAGTCGACGCACTCCTCGACGTCCGGAGCGAGGCGTGCACGGCCCCACTCCTCCCGCGCGGCGTGCTTGATGTCGTCCGCCACGTCCTTCGTCGTCGAGCGTGTGCGGGGATCCCTGGGCCGGCCGGCGAAGAGAGCGCAGATCGGCCCGTCGAAGTCGAAGAGGACCGCCTTCGCGCGACCGAGAAGGGCCAGCAGGTCACCCCGCGGGTCATCCTGGTCGTCGGTCGCGTCGTCCAAAGGGCCTCCTTGCGGTCGTCGTGCCAGTTTTGCGCACCGCGCGGGACGGCCGCCAGCGCTTCCGGCCGGTTCACGCGCAGGTGTCGGCTCCTTCGCGCGCATGTACGCCGATTAGACCAACGAGGCGACCGAACCCTCGAATACCCGGGTTCTGCACCGGCGCTCGACCGCCGGGTAGTAGCCTGCGTCCCTCTTCATCATCGGCTCGATCAGAATGGCCGGAACCCAGCGCATGACATCCGCCTCGCTCCCCGACAGTCCGTCGCGGATCGCCGAGTTGAGCGTCGACGGCAGTGTCGTCCGAGACACGTTCACGGGGTATCACCATGTGACGCGTGTCCTGCCCTACGAAGGCCGGATCTGGGTCAAATGCCGGGAGCCCCGCGCGCAGATCCTGTGGTTCGACCGCAGGTGCTTCACGTCGGAGGAGGAGCTGCTCCTGAACCTCAGGGAGCTGGAGATCGAGCGCGTGCCTGATGTCGTGACGATCGGCCGTACGCACTTTCAGGGGTTCATCGAGGGCCGGACTCTCGGCGTCCGGCACTGGTGGCAGAGCCGTCGCGTGCCCGAAGTCCTTACCGACCAGCTACTGGAGATCTTCCGCCAACTGGTGCAGATCCGGCCAGACATGCTCAAGGCGCAGCGGCGCTGCACGGCGGACGACCGATCCGATGACTACGACACCGACGGATTCCTGGAACGCCTGATCGTCTTCATGGAGGATCAGGTCTACGCAGAGAATCTGCCGCTGTTCGAGGGCTTGTTCAGTGAACTCGGAATCGGAGAGGAATCGTTCACCCGTTTGCGGAAGAGCGTATACGGTCTGGAGCGTCGGCCTTTCTCCCTGCTGCACGCGGACCTGCACCGTGAGAACCTCATCGTGGACCCCCAAGGTCACATCTGGGTCATCGACTGGGAATTGGCCATGGTGGGCGACCCGCTGTACGACCTGGCCACCCACCTCTATCTGATGAAGTTCCCGGAGCCGCAGGAAAGACGTATGGCTCAGGAGTGGAGCCGGGTCGTCGAGCGTGCGCGGCAAGGAAGTTCACTCGGCTGGGAGGACGACCTGCCGCGTATTCTCGCTTTCAAGAAGGCGCAGTCGGTCTTCACCGACGTCATTCGCGTCTCCCTGCAACTGGACCGGCGAGGCGACCTCAACTGGTTCGGCCTCCCCTTCGCCGCCACCAAACTGCACCGGATCCTCCTCGCGGCGGCCGAGCCCCTGGGACTGGACACCGTGCCGAACCACTCACGGATCGCGAGGGCCCTGGTTCGTTGGCACCGCACAAAGGACCTGGGCAAAAGACCCACGGCGGACGTCCCGACCCCCACATCCTGACCGTACGTGCCCCGCACACCACACGCACTGCGGTGGTTTCCTCAAGGCCGCCCTTCTGAGGAGCCGTTCAGCTCTTCAGCAGCACCTTGCCCAGGACCCTTCGCTCCTCCACGGCCCGATGGGCGTCCGCCGCCCGCTCCAGTGCGAACACCTCCCCGATGACGGGTCGCAGCCGGCCGCCCGACACCTCGTCGAGCGCGTGCGCCCTCAGACGCGTCGCCTCCACGGGCCCGAACTGCACGTCCCCGATGCCGAGCAGACTGATCCCCCGTCGCTTCGCCTCCTCGGCGTCCACAGCGGCGAAGCCGCCCGTCGGGGCCCCGTGCGCGGAGAACCGGCCGCCGTCCAGGGTCAACGCGAAGGCCTCCGCGCCCAGGCGTCCGCCCACCCCGTCCAACACCACGTCCGCGCCCCCGCCCAGCGCCTCACGGGCCCTCTCCGTCCACCTGTCGTCCGAGACGTCCACAGCTTGCGCCGCTCCCAACCGCCGTACCAGGTTCAGCTTCTCGTCCCCCCGAGCCGCCCCGACCACCCGGGCGCCTCGCGCCGCGGCCAGCTGGACCAGGAGCGTCCCCATGCCTCCGGACGCCCCGAGGATCAGCACCCGGTCCCCGGTCCCGACGCCCGTCAGCTCGATCAGGCCCGTCGCCGTCACCCCGTCGTGCACCAGCGCGGCCGCGGTCGACAGATCCACTCCCTCCGGCACGACCGTCGCCCCGTCCACCGCGGCCACCGCCCGCGAGGCGTAGCCGTCCCGCACGAAGGACGCGATCCGGCGCCCCAGCCACTCGTCCGGGACGCCCTCACCCGCCGCGATCACGGTTCCCGACACGCCACCCCCGGGGACGTACGGCGGTGCCACCGCGAAGTACTCCCGCCCCCACCCCGCCCGCACCTGCGTCTCGACGAAGATCGTGTCGACGTACGCGACGTCGATCACCACCTCTCCGGGACCCGGCATCGGCTCCGGCAGCTCCACCGGTACCAGGACCTCGGGACCACCGAACTCCTTCGCCCGCACCGCTCGCATGCTCCGCCTCCAGTCGTCGTGAGGACTCCCGGGCAGTCTTCGACCTCAACCGGACTTGAGGTCAAGCGCGCTGGTTACGCTCACCCCATGACCGACATGGGCCTGCGTGAGCGCAAGAAGCTGCGGATGTACGAGGTGGTCTCCGAGACCGCCATCCGCCTCTTCCTCGAGAAGGGCTTCGATGCCGTCTCCGTCGCCGAGGTCGCCGCCGCCGCGGGGATCTCCAAGCCGACGCTGTTCCGGTACTTCCCGGCCAAGGAGGACCTGGTCCTGCACCGGATCGCCGACCACGAGGCGGAGGCCGCCCGAGTGGTGGCCCAGGGGCCGACCCCCGTCGCGGCGCTTCGGCGGCACTTTCTCGACGGGCTGGAGCGGGACGACCCCGTCACCGGGCTCAACGACCACCCCCAGGTGCTCGCCTTCCACTCCCTCCTCTACGGCACCCCCTCCCTCGTCGCCCGCGTGTACGCCTACCAGCAGCGTTCCGAGGACGCGCTCGCGCAGGCGCTCGGCGGTGGGCTGGAGGCGCGGCTGGCGGCGGGGCAGATCGTCGCCGTGCAGCGGATCCTCGCGCTGGACAACTGGCGGCGGATCGCCGCGGGGGAGCGGGTCGAGGAGGTGCGGCCGGACGCCGTCGCCGCCGCTGAGCGCGCGTTCGAGATGCTCGCCGCCGGGCTGTCCCAGTTCGCCTAGGGCACCAGACGACCGGGCCCAACCCCCACCGCCCGTGCACCCAGCTCAGTTGCCCGCGTCGAGGAGAGGCACCAACTCCTGCTCCTCGTAGGTCAGATGGGCCTCCAGCTCCAGGGTCAGGCGCTCGACCTCGGCGCGTGCGGTCGCCGGGTCCGTGGTCTCGTCGGTCACGGCGCGGCGCAGGTCCGCCACGAGGACGGCGATCCGTTCGTGCTCCTCGCGCAGCCGCCGGAACGCCGGGGCGGTCCCGGGATGGTGGTCGGCGAGCAGGGGGAACATCATCGTGTCCTCGCCCGCGTGATGGTTGTGCAGGCCCTGGCAGAAGGTCAGGCAGTTGACGCGGAGCTGGGCGCCGAGGGTGCCGCCGCCCGTGCCGTTCGCCATCTCCTCCCGGATCAGGGCGAGTTCGCGGCGGAAGACGTCGTGGACGAGCCTGATCGCCTCGCCGGGGGAGGAGGCGTTGATGTCCGGGGGCCCGGGGCGGGCGATCTCGTGGAGGGCGACGACGGGGATGAGCCGGTCGGTCTTGCGCTGGTACGCCGCCCAGCCCGCGTCGGCCTCCACCGCCCGCGCCCAGGCCTGCTCCCGCTTCTCGCCGTCCAGTACGACGGCGCGCGCCCGGTACCGGAACACGCCGCTGTCGACGTCCACCTGAGGGTGTGCGAGGAGGTTGTGGTACCAGTCCGGGTGCCGGTCCGAGCCGCCCGCCGAGGCGATGACCAGGACCCGGCCGGCGCCGTCGGGGAGGTAGCCGACGGGGGTGGTGTGCGGGGTGCCGGTGCGGGCGCCGGTGGTGGTCAGCAGCAAAAGCCGGGCTTTCGCGAAGTACCCGGTCAGGCGGCCTTTGTTGGCGCGGAACTCGTCGATGACCTGTTGGTTGAAGTCGTTGGGCATGGGGTGCTTGCTCTCTCTGCGGCTGGAATCTTCCGAGGTTCCGAAGGCGGTGCAGAGAAAGCGGCGGGCTCCTGGCCCGCCGCGGCCTCACTCAGAGGCCGGGCACCCAACTCGCTCACGGCACAAGGCCGACCCGGCAGTCATGGGAAGGGACGGTAGCGTCGCGCTCATGACTGACGCCAGCGAATTCCCGTTCCGGTCCGTCCCCACCACCACCCTCGCCGACCTCCTCGGCCGCCGGCAGGTCATGGACATCGGTATCCGCCCGCTGTGGGGGCCCGTCGGGCGGGTGGCCGGCCCGGCCTTCACCGTGCGCTGCCCCCCGGGGGACAACCTCATGCTCCATGCGGCCATCCACCGGGCGGCAGCGGGTTCGGTCGTCGTCGTGGAGTCGGGGGACACCGACTGGGCGCTGGCGGGCGGCAACGTGTGCGCCGTCGCCCAGCGGCGCGGCATCGCGGGCTTCGTCCTGGACGGACTGATCCGTGACCTCGGCGAGGTCCGGGAGGCACGGTTCCCGGTCTTCGCCCGGGGCGTCATCCCGATCCCGGGCGCCAAGGCCGCCGCGACGCCGCTGAACGAGCCCGTGACCTGCGGGGGCGTACGCGTCGCGGCCGGTGACATCGTGGTGGCCGACGAGGAGGGCGTGGTCGTCGTCCCCGCCGCGAGCGGCGACGAGATCCTGACCGCCGCCCGCGCCAAGCTCGCCAAGGAGGCCGCCGAACCGTTGGAGGCGTGGGAGGCGGAGCACCGGGCCCGCATCGACAAGATCCTCGCGGAGCAGGGCTTCGAGGGCTGACGTCCGTTCCCTTCCCCGCCTTCCATCGCCGATGCTGTCCCTGATGCTGCTCTTCCTCGACATCGACGGAACGCTGCTGCCCTTCGGAGCGGCGGCGCCCTACCCGTCGTACACCTCGCGCTTCGTTCCGCCCGCCGCCGCGGCGGCGCATCCGCTGCTGGACCGCATCGACCCCGGGCTCGGCGCCCGGCTGGCGTCGCTGGGGTGCGAGCTGGTGTGGGCCACGACCTGGCTGGACGACGCGAACACCTGCGTCGCACCCTGGCTCGGGCTGCCACCGCTGCCCGTGCTCGACTGGCCCGACGCCGACGAACCGGCACGGCTGCACTGGAAGACCCGGCCTCTGACCGCCTGGGCGGCCGGTCGGCCCTTCGTCTGGCTCGACGACGAACTCACCGCCGCCGACCGCGCCTGGGTGGCCGCCCGTCACCCGGCGCCGGCGCTGCTGCACCGGGTCGACCACCGGTGCGGAGTGACCGACGGCGACCTCGCCACGGTGCGGGAGTGGCTGGGCGGGTCCGCGGCGCCCGTGTGATGGCGACCCGGCGGCCTCCCACGGGGCAACCTCGGGGCCACCTCGCTGGTCATCCGGCCATGACGCAGATTCTCAACGGCCGGGGCGTCTCCACGACGTTCGACTCCGACGGCGTCCACACACACGGTCCCGACAGCGGATCGACATCCCGCTCCCGGCGATCCAGGAGGTGCGGACCGCCGACGCGCGGACCGTCGAGTTCCTGCTCACCGACGGCACGATCCAGCGCGCCGAGGGCGGCAACCGGGTCGCCACCAGCAGCTTCGCCGAGGCCGTGACCGCCGTGCTGCCCGAGCGCCGGGACCCGGCCGCCGGCGCCGTGGTCACCGACACGGGCACTCCCTCCGACCCGGCCCTCTAGGTGATCATGGCCCTGTGCGCGCTCGTGGTCCTCGCCTTCATCGGGTACGCGGTCTGGGTCGGCCTCACCCACGGCGCGCGGGTGGTCACGGTGGTCGTCGGCGTGCTGCCGCTGGTGGCCGGCGTCGTCCTGCCCGTCTCGGGCATCGCGGAGACCGTCCGCCGGATCGTGCACTCACCTACGACCCGGCCGAGCGCGTGAGGGCCGCCCGCGCGGACTGGCTGCCCTTCGTCGTCGGCAGGGTGTACGTGAAGGTCTTCGGGGGTGCCTTCCGGCTGCCCTTCGGTGTCGTGATGGTCTTCGGCGTGCTGTGGTGACACCGGCGCCGCAGCGGATCACCTCCGGACGGCCCCGGCGATCCGCAGGGCCGCCTGCTCGGGTGTGAGGTGCGTGGTGTCCACGACCTCGGCCTCGGCGTGCAGCCAGGTGCGGGCCGCCTCGGCGTAGGGCTCCAGGTACCGGAGGCGGAAAGGGGAGGGGCCCATGACCGTGTCGCCTTCGATGCGCCCGCGGAGCGTCTCCCGGTCGGCGTGGAGGACGAAGTGCCGTACGGGGATGGCGTGTCCGGCGAGCCCGGTGCTGATCTCGCGCCAGTACTGCTCGACCAGGACGGTCATCGGCATCACCAGGGTGCCGCCGGCGTAGTCGAGCACCCGGTGGGCGGTCTCGACCACGAGCGGCCGCCACGGCGGCCAGTGCTGGAAGTTGTCCGTCTCGGGCAGCCCGGGCCTGATGTCCATGAGCGTCTCGCCGACCTTCTCGGCATCGAACACCCGGGACTCCGGCAGCAGCCGCTGCACGAGGGCACTCGTCGTCGTCTTGCCCACGCCGTGCGTGCCGTTGATCCACACGATCATGCCCCCACGCTAGCCCGCCCGAGTGGTTTAGCGCACTATTGCAAGCAGCTGCTTGCAATAGTTAGCGCGAGGGTGCACAGTGGAGTCATGGCATCGCTCAACGTCGGCAATCTCGGTGAGTACCTGCGCGAGCAGCGGCGCAACGCGCAGCTGTCGCTCAGGCAGCTCGCCGACGCCGCCGGGGTGTCCAATCCGTACCTGAGCCAGATCGAGCGCGGGCTGCGCAAGCCGAGCGCGGACGTGCTGCAGCAGGTCGCCAAGGCCCTGCGGATCTCCGCCGAGACGCTGTACGTCCGCGCCGGCATCCTCGACGCCGAGCGGGACCGGGACGAGGTGGAGACGCGCGCCGTCATACTCGCCGATCCCACGCTCGACGAGCGGCAGAAGCAGGTGCTGCTGCAGATCTACGAGTCGTTCCGCAAGGAGAACGGCTTCGGGACGGACGCGGCCGGCGACGAGGACGACGCGGCCCGGACCAACGCCGCGGTCGTCGAGGCCGTCCGGTCCGGCGACGGCACGGTGGACACCGAGGGCGACGACACCGTCGTACGCCGCAGCCGGAAGGCACCCGAGACCCGCGCGGCCGGCGGACGCAAGAACGCCGCGCGCCGCACCCGCACGTCCGACGGCAGCGACGCCGAACCGCACGACCCGCAGCAGCCTGCCGGCTGAGCAGAACTGCCCCGGGATTCAAAACCCTCAGCTGAAAGCGACCGGGAAGGACCATCGTCATGGCCATCACCGACGACCTCAAGAAGACCCTCAGCAACCCGACGCCGCTCTACTTCGCCGCCGGTACCGCGGACCTCGCCTTCCAGCAGGCCAAGAAGGTGCCCGCGCTCGTCGAGCAGCTGCGCGCCGAGGCCCCGGCCCGGATCGAGGCCGTGCGCAACACCGACACCAAGGCCGTGCAGGAGAAGGCGCAGGCCAGGGCCAAGGAGGCGCAGGCCCGCGTCAAGGAGACGCAGGAGTCCCTCCAGACCAAGGTCAACGAGTTCATCAGCAACCTCGACGGTGACTTCAAGAAGCTCGGCGCCACCATCGACGCCGACCTGAAGAAGTTCGGGGAGACCGCCCAGGACATCGCCCTGCGCGGTGTCGGCGTCGCCGCCGAGTACGCCGTCAAGGCCCGGGAGACCTACGAGAAGGTCGCCGAGCACGGCGAGCAGGCCGTGAAGACCTGGCGCGGCGAGGCCGCCGAGGGCATCGAGTCCGTGGCCGAGAACGTCGAGGAGCTCGCCGTCGCCGTCGAGCCCAAGGCCGAGCCGGTCGAGGTCAAGGCCGAGCCCAGGCCCGCCACGGCCACCGCCGTCTCCACCCCCAAGAAGCCCGTCGCCAAGAAGGCGCCGGCGCCCCGCAAGACCACCGCGAAGAAGACCCCGCCGCCCGCCATGTGACACGCACGGGTGAACGAGGACGGGCCGGGCACTCCACGGGTGCTCGGCCCGTTGTCCGGGTAGCGGGAGTCCGGCACCGGGTACGGTGACCGCGTAAGGACGAGCCGAGTCGGGTGGTGGACGTTGTGCTGATGCAGGGCTTCGCAGGGTTCCTGGGGCTGCTCTATCTGGCCATGGTGGTCCTCGCCGTGGTGGCGCTGGTGATGGCCGCGCTCTTCCGCGACGACGCCTACCGGGCGGCCGACAAGCAGAACAAGGGCTTCTGGCTGATCATCCTCGGCATCGCGGTGGCGGTGAACCTCCTGGTGCCGATGCTCTTCCTGCAGCTCGCGGGCCTGGTGGCCTCGATCGTCTTCTTCGTGGACGTCCGCCCCGCCCTCAAGCAGGTCTCGGGCGGCGGATTCGGCCGCCGCCGCGGCGGCGGCAGCAGCAGTGACGGCCCCTACGGCCCGTACAACGGCGGCCGCTGACCTGAACCTCCCGCGTGAGGGCCGAGGCTCCCGGCCGGAGGCCTCGGCTCACCCAGGGCTTCAGCCCACCCGGTCCAGCAACAGCACCGCGACGTCGTCCGTCAGCTCGCCGCCGTTGAGGTCGCGCACCTCGTTCACCGCGGCCCGCAGCAGTTCCTCACCGCCGAGCCCCTCGCCCAGCAGCCGCCGGACCATCTCCACCATGCCGTCCTGCCCGAGCCGCTCCAGACCCTCCCCGACCCGGCCCTCGATCAGGCCGTCGGTGTAGAGCATCAGACTCCACTGCGGACCCAGCTCGACCTGCATCCGCGGCCACCGGGCCCCGGGCAGCAGCCCCAGAGCGGGTCCGTTGTTGTCGTACGGCAGCAGCTTCGCGGGCCGCCCGGGCCGGGCGACCAGCGGCGAGGGGTGACCGGCCAGACAGAGCCCGGCCCGCCGCCCGTCCGGCGCGATGTCGACGGTGCACAGGGTCGCGAAGATCTCGTCGTCCGCCCGCTCGTGCTCCAGCACCTGCTGCAGGGTCCCCAGCAGCTCGTCCCCGCACAGTCCCGCCAGCGTCAGCGCGCGCCAGGCGATCCGCAGCTCCACGCCGAGCGCGGCCTCGTCCGGGCCGTGCCCGCACACGTCGCCGATCATGGCGTGCACGGTCCCGTCCGGAGTCCGTACGACGTCGTAGAAGTCCCCGCCGAGCAGTGCGCGCGACCGCCCGGGCCGGTACCGCGCGGCGAAGCGCAGCTGGGAGCCCTCCAGCAGCGGAGTGGGCAGCAGGCCCCGCTCCAGACGCCGGTTCTCCTGTGCCCGCAGCCGCCCCTCGGCGAGCCGCCGCTCAGCCGTGTCGGAACGTTTCCTCTCGACGGCGTACCGGATCGCCCGGCTCAGCAGCCGTGCGTCCAGCTCGTCCCGGAAGAGATAGTCCTGGGCGCCCACCCGCACGGCCTCGGCGCCGCGCTCGGCGTCGCCGGACGCGGTGAGCGCGAGGACGGCGTGCCGAGGGGCGAGCTGCAGCACGTGCCGGAGCACGGCGAGCTCGTCCTTCTCGGCGCCGCGCCCGGGGGCGGGCAGGGCGAGGTCGAGCAGGATGCAGTGCACGTCGTCGGTGAGCAGCCGCTCGGCCTCGGTGAGGTTGCGGGCGGTGCGGACCCGGACGGGGGTGCCGGCCGAGTCCCGCAGTTCGGGCACGACGGTGGAGCCACCCGGATCGTCCTCGATCAGCAGCAGCGTCAGAGGTGCGGTGGCGGCGTGGTTGTCGACCTTGGCTTCCTTGCTCGGGGACGGGTCCTTGGAGGTGCCGCCTCGGTGCGCGGCCGGCGCCTGACCACTCTCCGCGGCCGGGAACGCTCGCTGCCGCGGTATGGGTACGGGCATCGTCTTGAGTTCCTTCCCTCCCCCCGAGGGCGCGGTGGACCGAGGGACCTCGAACCACCGACGGGGACCATAGCGGTAGTCGGCGGGCGAGCGGAATGGTGTGGGCCACGTCGCCGACACACCGGCCACTGTCATATGCCGCGATCCCTACCGCAGTTGGACAGGTCGGCCCACCAGGGGGAATGACGAAGGTCACGTCCGCCCGCGTTTGAACGGGGCCTGTGGTGCCGTGCGTCACGTGGCGCCGGTCTCACGCGTCCGGCCGTACCACCCCGAGGATCGGCATGGATCCGGCGCCGGCGATCGTCACGGTCCGCCCGGGCCGCGGGGCGTGCACGATCGCGCCGTCGCCGATGTACATGGCGACATGACTGGCGTCGTCGAAGTAGATGATGAGGTCCCCGGGCCGCATGTCCTTGATGTCGACGTGCTTGAGCTGCTTCCACTGCTCCTGCGACGTACGGGGAATGGGGCGGCCGGCGTTCAGCCACGCCTGCGAAGTGAGCCCCGAGCAGTCGTAGGACTTCGGCCCCTCGGCGCCCCACACGTACGGCTTGCCGATCTGCTCGGTGGCGAACTTGACGGCCTTCTTGCCCTCTTCGGACGCCTTGCCGTTGATGTCGTGGAGGATCCCGGAGTCGAGCCAGGCGGTCTGCGCCTTGTAGGCGGCCTCCTGCTCCAGCTTCGCGAGCCGCTCCTTCTCCTCCTTCTGCAACCGCCCCTGGAGTTCCTCGGCCCGCGCGATCTGCTTCTTGATCTTCTTCCGGGCCGCGTCCTTCGCCTTGCGGTTGGCCTCCAGCTTCTTCCACTGCGCGGAGGCGTCCGCCGCGTACTGCTGCAAGTCCTGCTGGGTGCGGGTCATTTCGGCGATGAGCCCCTTGGTGGCCCGCTGCCCCTCCAGCACCCTGCCCGCACCGTCGAGGAACTCCCGCGGATCGTCGCTGAGCAGCAACTGCGCCTCGTCGGGCAGCCCGCCCCCGCGGTACTGCGCGGCGGCAGCGGCCCCCGCCCGCTTCTTCAACTCGTCCAGCCGCTGCTGACTCTTGACGATCTTCTTGGCCAGGTCGACGATCGCGGCGGACTGTGTCCGCGCCTGTTCCTCGGCCGCGTTGTAGGAGTCCGTGGCCACGGCGGCGTCGTGGTAGAGCCGGTCGAGCTTGGCCTGGACGGCCTCAAGCTCCTTGTTGGAGGCGGGAGTCGCCGACGCGCTCGGCGTGGGCGTGGGGCTCGCGAACGCCGTCCCCGGCACCGCCAGCACGGTGACCGCGCAGACCACGGTCACGGCAGTCGCGAACAGACCGCGCTTGCCCGCACCCATAGCGCTCCCCCAACCTGATTTACCGTCAGTAACTTACGGCCGCTCGGGGGATCGTGCCACGGTCAGACGCAAAACGACAGAGCCCGTCGCACGGGAAACTTCCCCCTACGGCCTCTCCCCATGACGATCTCCCCGCCTTTGTGACGAACGCCGCACCGCATCCGTTCCCCGCAGGTCAAAGGCCCAGATCCCGTCACCTCGAAGGCGCCAAGGCCCCCCACTCCACCGTCACTTCACCCTGCCGCCACCGCCCGGGCCCATCCATCACGGGCCAGTCGACCGCCAGATCCCGCACGGCCCGCATCCAACGCTGCCGCGCGCCATAAGAGGCATACGGTGACGCGGCGGCCCAAGCCCGGTCGAAATCACGCAAGAAAGAATGAACGGGCTCACCCGCGACGTTCCGGTGAATAAGGGCCTTGGGAAGCCGTTCCGCGAGATCCGACGGCCGCTCCAACGACCCCAGCCGCGCAGCGAAGGTGACCGTACGAGGCCCTTCCGGCCCGAGCGCGACCCACACATGCCGACGCCCGATCTCGTCACAGGTCCCCTCCACGAGCAGCCCGTCCGACGTCAACCGCCCACACAGCCGCTCCCACACCGAGGCCACCTCACCCTCGTCGTACTGCCGCAGCACGTTCGCGGCCCGAATGAGCACCGGCCGCCCCGCCACAGGGACCTCGAACCCGCCGTGCAGAAAGACGAGCCCCTCCCGCTCGTACGCCTTCGCCGCGGCAACCCTGGCGGGCTCGATCTCAATCCCCACGACACGCGTCCGCGGAGCCACGCCTCGCAAGCGCTCCAGCAACTCCACGGCGGTCCAGGGAGCAGCCCCGTACCCCAAGTCGATCGCGACGGGATCGACGGCCCCCCGCAACGCCCGCCCCTGCACCGCCGCGATCCACCGGTCCATCCGCCGCAGCCGATTGGGATTGGTGGTCCCGCGCGTCACGTTCCCCACAGGTCGACGAATGGCACGGGCGCTCATGCCCAAGAGCGTAGGCGCCCCCGACCGCCCCGCGCGCAACGGCGAGAAGGGGCCGTGCCGGGGGGTGCCCGCCGGCAGCGTCGGGCGTCCATCACCGTCCACGCCCGACCCAACGGCACCGCCCGACCGAGGACGGACACCCCCGGCACGGCCCCGACCCACAACGGACGCGCACACACGCACCCACCAAGCCTCACCGCGACCCCCACCAGGCACCCACCACGCACCCCACCCCCGAACAGTTGAGCGACACCCGGTAATGCTTCGGCAAAAACCCCACCCCCCGGAATGGGAACGCCTTCCTCCGCTGTTCACCCAGGTTGAAGGCCCAAGCCCGGCATGCCCGCAGCAAGGAGGAACGCCAAGTGAGCCGACTGAGGCTCCACCGCCGCCCCCGCCGCGTAGCCATGCTCTCCGTGCACACCTCCCCGCTCCACCAGCCCGGCACAGGCGACGCCGGGGGCATGAACGTCTACATCGTCGAGCTGGCCCAACGCCTCGCCGCGATCAACGTGGAGGTGGAGGTCTTCACGCGCGCCACCACCGCGACCCTGCCCCCCACGGTCGAGCTGTCCCCCGGCGTCCTGGTCCGCCACGTCGACGCCGGCCCCTACGAGGGCCTGGCCAAGGAGGACCTGCCCGCGCAGCTCTGCGCCTTCACGCACGGCGTCATGCAGGCCTGGGCCGGCCACCGCCCGGGCTACTACGACCTGGTCCACTCCCACTACTGGCTCTCCGGCCACGTCGGCTGGCTCGCGGCCCAGCGCTGGGGCGTCCCCCTGGTCCACGCCATGCACACCATGGCCAAGGTCAAGAACGCCAACCTCGCCGACGGCGACACCCCCGAACCCGCCGCCCGCGTGATCGGCGAGACCCAGATCGTCAACGCGGCGGACCGCCTGATCGCCAACACCTCCGAAGAGGCGGACGAACTCGTACGCCACTACGACGCCGCCCCCGCCAAGGTCGCGGTGGTCCACCCCGGCGTCAACCTCGACCGCTTCCGCCCCGCGGACGGCCGGGCGGCGGCCCGCGCCCGCCTGGACCTCCCGCAGGACGCCCTGGTCCCCCTCTTCGCCGGCCGCATCCAGCCCCTCAAGGCGCCGGACATCCTCCTGCGCGCGGTGGCGGCGCTCCTCGACGACCGCCCCGACCTGCGCTCCCGGATCGTCGTCCCGATCGTCGGCGGCCCCAGCGGCAGCGGCCTCGCCAAGCCGGAGGGCCTGCAGAAGCTCGCCGCCCGCCTGGGCATCGCGGACGTGGTCCGCTTCCGGCCGCCCGTGGACCAGGACCAGCTGGCCGACTGGTTCCGGGCGGCGTCCCTCCTCGTCATGCCGTCGTACAGCGAGTCCTTCGGCCTGGTGGCGATAGAGGCACAGGCGGCGGGCACCCCCGTGCTGGCCGCGGCGGTCGGCGGACTCCCGGTGGCCGTGCGCGACACGGAGACCGGCTTCCTCGTACGGGGCCACAACCCCGCCGACTACGCGCGCGTGCTCCGCGCCTTCGCCGACGAGCCCGCGCTCACCCCCCGCATGGGCGCCGCGGCCGCCCGCCACGCCCAGTCCTTCGGCTGGGACACCGCGGCCGCCGCCACGGCGGACGTCTACACGGCCGCGATGCAGTCGCACCGCCGTCGCGTACGCTCGCACCATGGCTGACGGAGAGCAGGCGACACAGGCGGCCCAGATCGTCGAGACGGTCCTGAAGGATGCCGAACTGGAGTGGGAGAGCCCGGCCCCCGGCAACTACGTCGTCCAACTCCCGGGCACCCGCAAGCTCAAGACGACGGTCTCCCTCCTGCTCGGCCGCCACTCCCTGTCGCTCAACGCCTTCGTCATCCGCCACCCCGACGAGAACGAACCCGCGTTCCACCGCTGGCTCCTGGAACGCAACCTCAAGCTCTACGGCGTCGGTTACGCCGTCGACCACCTCGGCGACGTCTACGTCACCGCCAAGCTCCCCCTGTCCTGCGTCACCCCCGACGAGATCGACCGTCTCCTCGGACAGGTCCTGGAGGCGGCGGACGGCAGCTTCAACACCCTTCTGGAACTGGGCTTCGCGACGGCCATCCGCAGGGAGTACGAGTGGCGCGTGTCCCGCGGCGAGTCCACAAAAAACCTGGACGCCTTCACCCACCTGACCGAACGCCCCACCGACTGAACCAGCCCCGGCCCCCGGCGACCGCCGCGACTTACGCAACGCCGCAGCACGGCGTAACTACAGCCCGGAGCGATCTCCCCGCCGTCCCATTTTCGTTGCGTACCGGCCCGGTGGCACCCCCACCAGTTTGCGGAAGTGGCGGGTGAGGTGGGACTGGTCGAAGAAGCCGGTGGCCGCGGCCACCTCGCCCGGGGGGCGGCCGTCGAGGAGGAGGCGGCGGGCGCGGTCGACGCGTCGGGAGTTGAGGTACTGGTGCGGGGCGATGCCGTAGGCGGTGGAGAAGGCCCGTACGAGATGGGCCGGGTGGGCGTGGAGGAGGGCGGCGGCGTCGTCCAGGGTGAGCCCGGCGACGACGTGCTCGTCGAGGAGTTCGCGCAGCCGGCGGGCGAGGGCGGGGTCGGGGCGGGGGTCGTTGGTGAGCAGGCGGGGCCGCAGGTGGGAGCGCAGGCGCTCGCCGATGAACGTCAGCCGGCTCTCCGCCTCCAGCTCGTCGCCGGGGTGCGCGAGGGCGCCGTGCAGCTGGCCGACGCGGAGGCGCAGCTCCGGGTCGCGCAGGTCCGGCCGGTCGACGGCGGGGCCGATCAGTCCGTCGGGCAGGTGGGTGGCGTCGAGGTACAGGACGCGTTTGCGGAAGCCGTGCGGGGTGGCGGGGGAGCCGTTGTGCGGGACGTGCGGCGGGAGCAGGGTGACCGTGTCGTGCGGGGTGCCGTGCTCGTGCCGGTCGAGGTCGTACCGTACGGCCCCGTCGTCCACGATCAGCAGCGTCCACGCGTCGTGGACGTGCATCGGGTAGGCGTACTCGGTGAAGTGCGCGTGGAAGACCTCCACGACGCCCGGCACGGTCGGGCGCCACGCGGAGACTTCCTGCCGGGTGGCCATGCAAAGAACGTACAAGACGAGGTCGCGGGGCGGTCGGCAGTCTCGTTCCATGAGCAGCGAACCCATCCGTTTCGACACCAAGATCGCCGTCCTGCTGCGCGAGGACCTGGAGCCCTGGCAGCGTCTGAACGTCACCGCCTTCCTGGTCAGCGGCCTGGGCACCCAGGTTCCGGAGGTGGTCGGCGAGCCCTACGAGGACGCGGACGGCGTCCTGTACCTGCCGATGTTCCGCCAGCCGGTGATGATCTTCGAGGGGGCGAAGGAGACCCTGACCGCGGCCCACGCGCGCGTGCTGTCCCGGGCGCTCCCGCGCGCCCTGTTCACCTCCGACCTCTTCGCCACGGGCAACGACCGCGACAACCGGGCGGCGGTACGGGCCGTGGGGACCGGGGACCTGGACCTGGTGGGGCTGGCGGTGTACGGGCCGAAGAACGCGGTGGACAAGGTGGTGAAGGGCGCACGGATGCACCCGTGACGATGCACCGTGACGGCTTCTGACGCCGTGCGGCCGGAGTACGACCGAATCCGCGACCGAATCTGCACAATGAATGCGCAACCACGGGTTGCCCGGGTTCGGTTGGGAAGGAGTTGTCCGGTTCGGTACGCCCGCCGCAACGGCTGCCGGGCACCTGGCCGGGCGCGCCTGTAGAGAACCCGGCACCAACTGGTGTGCACACGCACACGGTTCGGTCGCCTACGCGCCCAACTGCCCTGCTGGGGACGGGTACGGACTGGATGCCCGGCACCCGGCGTGGTTTGATCCTGCGCACCGCGGCATGCCCGTCTGTACCCCCAGCGGGGCCGCCTCCCCCCCCATGTGGACCATCCATGCGAAGGGCAGTTTCCCCATGAACTCCGCTCCCCAGGTGCAGACCCTCGAGATCTCCGACGCCGAGCTCGACAACGTCTCGGGCGGCCTGAGCCCCCAGGCCGACCTCACCGTCGGCGCCACGACGCTCGGCACCGCGGCCGTGCTGTCCGAGGTCGACTCGGTCAAGGCGACCGCCCTCGGCGTCGCCGGCGGCACCCTCGGCGCGCTGCCCCAGCACGTCGGCGTGAACGTCTGCCTCTGACGAACGCGAGCGTCGGCATCCGGCGCACACCCGCAGCAGCGAGCCCCCTACCGGCGGAGAAGGCGGTAGGGGGCTCGTCGCGTCAGGAGGGTTCGTCGCGCGCCCCGGTCAGCCGGCGGCGACCTCTGCCCTGGCGGCCACGGGCCGCTCCGCCGCCGGCCCCTCCTCCGGCATGCGCCGCATCAGCACGCCGTATCCCACGGCGGCCAGCGTCCCGACGGCCGCGCACAGCCCCCACAGCCATCCGGCGCCGAGGTGGTCGATGACAACGCCGGACATCAGGGGGGCGACGAGCGCGGCGAGCGACCAGGACAGGGTGTAGACGCCCTGATAGCGGCCGCGGCCGTGGACCGGGGAGAGGCGTACGACCAGGCCCGTCTGGGTCGGCGCGTTGATCATCTCGCCGAGCGTCCACACGCACACGGTCAGGGCGAAGACGCCGACCGACCCGGCGAAGGCGGTGAGTCCGAAGCCGTAGCCGGCGAGGACGGACGAGACGACGAGCAGCCGCCGGGGGTCCCGGTCGGCGATGAACCGCGTCACCGGGATCTGCAGGGCGACGATCAGGATGCCGTTGACGGCGATCGCGAATCCGTAGTCGGCGGGCGTGAACCCGGCCGTGCCCATCGCGACCGGCAGGCCGACCGAGCCCTGCTGGAAGACGAGGGCGACGAGGAAGGACAGGCCCACGACGGCCATGTACCGCCCGTCGCGCAGCACGGTCCCGAGACCGATCCCCTCCTCCGCCTCCTTCTGCGTCGCCGTCCGCTCGGGCCGCGACTCGGGCAGCTTCAGGAACACCACGACCGCGCAGACGGCGGTCATGCCCGCCTCGATCAGGAAGCCGGCGAGGTAGCTGAACTCGGCGATGAATCCGGCGGCCATGGAGGAGATCGCGAAGCCGAGGTTGATGGCCCAGTAGTTGAGCGAGAAGGCCCGCACCCGGTCCTCGGGGCGGACGATGTCGGCCATCATGGCCTGCACCGCCGGCCGGGAGGCGTTGGAGGCCATGCCGACGAGGAAGGCGACCGCGGCGATCGCGACGGGGTCGTGCACGAAGCCGAGCAGCGCCACGCAGGCCGCGGTGGAGGACTGCGCGATCAGCAGCGTGGGCCGCCTGCCCAGCCGGTCGGCCATCACCCCGCCGCCCAGCGACGAGACGACACCGCCGAGCCCGTGCAGCGACGCGACGAGACCGGCGTAGGAAGCGGAGTAGCCGCGGTCGAGCGTCAGGTAGAGCGCCATGAAGGTCGCGACGAAGGCGCCGAGCCGGTTGACGAGGGTGCTCGTCCACAGCCACCAGAACTCGCGGGGGAGTCCGGAGACGGTCTCCCGGGCGGCACGTCTCAGACTGGCGACGGACATGGCGGATCCCCCACAGGTGTAAGCGGCTCAGGCGGCAGGGACAACTTACGGAGATGGGCTCACGTGAGCCACTCGATTAACAGATGCCGTCAACTGTCCGGCCCTCGGGCAGCCACGCGACCGGGCTAATGCGTGGATTACGCTCTGACCCATGGCCGACGCACCGTACAAGCTGATCCTCCTCCGCCACGGCGAGAGCGAGTGGAACGCGAAGAACCTGTTCACCGGCTGGGTGGACGTCAATCTGAACGAGAAGGGCGAGAAGGAGGCAGTCCGCGGTGGCGAGCTCCTGAAGGACGCCGACCTTCTCCCCGACGTGGTCCACACGTCCCTCCAGAAGCGCGCGATCCGCACGGCGCAGCTCGCCCTCGAGGCCGCCGACCGCCACTGGATCCCGGTCCAGCGCAGCTGGCGCCTGAACGAGCGCCACTACGGCGCCCTCCAGGGCAAGGACAAGGCGCAGACCCTCGCGGAGTTCGGCGAGGAGCAGTTCATGCTGTGGCGCCGTTCCTACGACACCCCGCCGCCGCCGCTCGAGGACGGCGCGGAGTGGTCGCAGGCCGACGACCCGCGCTACGCGACGATCCCGCCGGAGCTGCGCCCCCGCACGGAGTGCCTGAAGGACGTCGTCATCCGCATGCTGCCGTACTGGTACGACGGCATCGTCCCCGACCTCCTGGCCGGCCGCACGGTCCTCGTCGCCGCCCACGGCAACAGCCTGCGCGCCCTGGTCAAGCACCTGGACGGCATCTCGGACGCCGACATCGCGGGCCTGAACATCCCCACCGGCATCCCCCTCTCCTACGAACTCGACGCCGACTTCAAGCCGGTGACGAAGGGCGGCAAGTACCTCGACCCGGAGGCGGCCGCGGCAGCGATCGAGGCGGTCAAGAACCAGGGCAAGAAGAATTAGTCCGCACCGCTCAAGGCCCCTGTCCGCGGTTCGTCCGTGGCAGGGGCCCTGGTTTCGTACCGGGGCGTCCCTTCGGTACGGTCCCGGGGCATGGTGGTGAACGGTCGTGTGCCCGAGAAGGTGGCGTGGGTTCTGGTTCGGGACGGCCGGGTGCTGGTGACGCGTAGTCACGGCAGGGATCGTTTCTACTTCCCTGGTGGTCACCGGGAGCCGGGCGAGTCCGACGGCGAGACGCTGGTGCGGGAGATCGACGAGGAGTTGCGGGCGGCGATCGACCCCGGCTCCATGGTGCACTTCGGCACGTTCGAGATCGGTGAGGGCCATCCCGAGCACGGCCCCTTCCGGATGATCTGTTACACCGCCGATCACCGCGGCGAGCTCACCCCGTCACGCGAGATCGCCGAGCTCGCTTGGTTCGCCCACGCCGACAGGGGGCGGGTCTCGGCCGTCGACGCGATGGTCTTCGACGCGCTTCACCGGGCCGGCCGGCTTTTCTGACCCGCGACCGCCGTCCCGCTCCTTCAGCCGCTCTCCGGCCCCCACCGCTCCGGTCCCACCCCGCGCCAGTCGATCCACGGCGAGTCCGCCACCTCGGAGGGGTCGATCTCCAGGCCGGCGCGGCGGAGGAACTCGGCGACGTCCACGACGTTGTGGGCCAGGCCGAGGATCTCGCCGTCCACGCGTACGCGTCGTCCGCCCGTGGGGGAGGGCGGGTGCACGATCACGCGTATCGGTCCGGTCATGCCCTCAGGATCGTCCGGGACATACGGTCCCGCATTCCGGTGCGTCATTCGAGGACTCCGTGTGGATCATGGCCGGTTCGGACGAGGCAGGCCAGGATCGCCCGCAGTCGTGGCGCGGCAGGGGGCAGCGCGGACACGGCCAGCATCCCGCCGCCCGTGACCGAGCCGCTCACCTCGCGTCCCGCCCGACGGTGTTCCATTCCTGCTGTGCCTCGGCGGCCGGGTCGGCGGGAAACGATCGCATGCTCGAATTCAAGCACGTGTTCGATTTATGCGTCCATCGCCGGCCCTCGGACGCCCGCCCAGTCCTGGAGCGCCAGGGCGTGTTCGCGGATCAGGGACATACGGGCCTGCCATTCCGGACCGGCGGTGTGGTGCGGGTGCGCGGTGATCTGGGCCCCGTGCTTGCGGTAGAGCAGGCCCGTCTCACCGTGGAACCACCCGTCCGCAAGCGCGTCGAGTCCGAGGAGGAGACCCGTGTCGCCGGACGCCGGCAGGGCCATCCACCCTCCGAGGAGCGCGAGCAGCGCACGCCGGACGCAGAGGGTGGCGGGGTGGACCCGCGGGCGGCGGTGCTCGTCCCAGAAGGGGAAGGCGCTGCCCCGGGGGAGCGGTCCGGGCGGCGGGTCGCTCAGTTCGAACGAGACGGTGCTGCCGTCCTCGAGGAGGTCGCTGACGCGCGAGGTGGTCCAGCCGATCTCCGGCCGCTCCTCGAGTACGGCGATGTCGCGGGCGAGGACCCCCGGGGTGAGCCGGTCGTCGGCGTCGAGGTTCTTCACGTACCGGCCGGTGGACCGCGCGAAGGCCAGCGTGCGCGCCACGTGCGGGCCGCCGTGGCGGGCCGTGGAGATCCGGACGCGCGGGTCGTCGTCGGGCAGGTGGGCGGCCGCGTCCACACCGGGCCCGTCCTCCTGCACGCACCACTCCCACGACCAGCCCTCGGGCAGTCGCTGGGCGCGCAGGGAGGCGTACGCGCTCGTCAGGAACCGTACGGCCTCGCCGTGCACCGGTGTGACGACCGAGATGACCTGGCGGTGGACAGGGGTGTGGGTGGCGGGCATCCGGTCCGGCGCTCCCGAGACGTGTCGTGGATCAACTCGCCGCCGAGCCTAGTACCGCCCTGACACGCCCACGGACGAAGGGCCCCAGTGTGCTCACCGGGGCCCTTCGCTCACATGGGACTCAACCGCACTGACACGGATTGCCCGACTGGCACCCGCAGCCGCAGCCCGAGCCGCAGCCGCACGCGCCGAAGAGCGGGAGGCTCTTGGTCTCGGCGGGCCGGTCCGTCTCGCGCTCCTGCGTCGGGTCGGGCGTGGTGGGGGCTTCGGCCATGGGTCCTCCTGGAGCCTAGAGGCTGGTGCCTGTGCCCATTGCATGCCCGCCGTGCTGGGCGCATCAACGGCGCACGGTGGCGTCCGCACGCCCTGGCGTCACAGGTCACGCCCCTCGGCCGTGCCGTCCGCACGCCTGGCGTCGGCGGTTACGCCCCCTCGGAGCCCGCCACCGGCTGGATCTCCGGCTGGATGTCCGTCTGCAGGACGTCCGCGTGCTCACCGGTCACCAGGAACACCACGCGCTTGGCGACGGCCACCGCATGGTCGGCGAACCGCTCGTAGTAGCGGCCGAGGAGGGTGACGTCCACCGCCGTCTCGATGCCGTGCTTCCACCGGTCGTCCAGCAGGTGCTGGAAGAGCGTGCGGTGCAGCAGGTCCATCTCGTCGTCGTCCTGCTCCAGCTGCATCGCCAGGTCGACGTCCTTGGTGATGATGACCTCGGCCGCCTTCGCCATGAGGCGCTGGGCGAGCTGGCCCATCTCCAGGATGGTCGCGTGCAGGTCGTGCGGGATCGCCCGCTCAGGGAAGCGCAGCCGCGCGAGCTTCGCGACGTGCTGGGCGAGGTCGCCCGAGCGCTCCAGGTCGGCCGACATGCGCAGCGACGTGACGACGATCCGCAGGTCGGTCGCCACCGGCTGCTGGCGGGCGAGCAGGGCTATGGCCCTGGCCTCCAGGTCGTGCTGGAGCTCGTCGACCTTCTGGTCGCCTTCGATGACGGCCTCGGCGAGCTTCAGATCGGAGTCGAGGATGGCGGTCGTGGCGCGCCCGATCGCCGACCCGACCAGTCGGGCCATCTCCACCAGACCGTCGCCGATCGAATCAAGTTCCTCGTGGTACGCGTCCCGCATCAGGGTCCCTCTCTTACCTACGTGTGCCTCGGGGCTTCGGGGATCGGAAACCAGCCGCCGAACCGCTGCCGTGACCCCCACGCTCCCACGATCCGGCCGGAACGCGTCGGATTCCGTCATCCCAAATGAACCATCCCTGGCTCCAAGGTGAACTCTGGGCGACGAGTGTTCGAGCTCGCACGTCGACGGCTGTGGTGATGTCGTACCCCCTGCTTAACCTGTTTGCATGGACGTGAACGCGGCGGTCGCCGCAGCGGCAGCGATCGCCGGGGTGCTCACCGGTGTGATCGCCATGCTGGCGTTCCGCTGGAGCGAGCGGGAGCAGAAGCGCCCCACCCGCACCTCATTGCACACCGACCCGATGCTTCCACCGGGGGTGGACACCGTCCTGTCCGTGCTCCGGTCCTCGGCCGTCGTCCTGGACGAGGCCGACGCCGTCGTGAAGGCCAGCTCCGCGGCGTACGCCCTGGGACTGGTCCGCGGTGGCCGGCTCTCGGTCGAGCCGATGCTGCAGATGGCGAGGGACACCCGGCGGGACGGGGAGATACGCCAGGTCGAGCTCGACCTGCCCCGCCGCGGGACCGGCCGGGGCGACGCCCTGGCCGTCTCCGCGCGCGTGGCGCCGCTCGGCTCCCGGCTGGTGCTGCTGCTGGTCGAGGACCTCACCGAGGCCCGCAGGATCGAGGCGGTACGGCGCGACTTCGTCGCCAACGTCAGCCACGAGCTCAAGACGCCCGTCGGGGCGCTCTCCCTGCTGTCCGAGGCCGTCATGGACGCCTCCGACGACCCGGAGGCCGTCGAGCGCTTCGCCGGACGCATGCAGATAGAGGCCACGCGCCTGACCAACCTGGTCCAGGAGCTCATCGACCTCTCCCGGGTGCAGAACGACGACCCGCTGGAGGACGCCGAGCCCGTCCGGGTCGACGAGCTGGTCGCCGAGGCCATCGACCGCTGCCGCCACCAGGCCGGCGCAAAGCAGATCACCATGGCCGCCGGCGGCACCGCCGACCTGCACGTCTGGGGCAACCGAGGCCAACTCGCCGCGGCCCTCGGCAACCTCGTCGAGAACGCCGTGAACTACTCCCCGGCCCGGACCCGCGTGGGCATCGCCGCCCGCCGGGTGACCGCGCCCGGCGGAGACATGATCGAGGTCGCCGTGACCGACCAGGGCATCGGGATATCCGACAAGGACAAGGAGCGCATCTTCGAGCGCTTCTACCGCGTCGACCCGGCCCGTTCCCGCGCCACCGGCGGTACGGGCCTCGGTCTGGCGATCGTCAAGCACGTGGCCGCCTCGCACGGCGGGGAGGTCACGGTGTGGAGCGCCGAGAACCAGGGCTCCACGTTCACCCTCAGGCTGCCGGAGGCGGGTGCGGCCCGTGACCGCGCCCAGCAGCATCCCTACCTCGACGGTCTCGACGAAGAGTCCGGCGAACCCAACGAGTCATCCCCGTACGAACCGCTTCCCGCCCCGGAGGTCCTTCCGTGACCCGAGTGCTCGTCGTCGAGGACGAGGAGTCCTTCTCCGACGCCCTGTCCTACATGCTCCGCAAGGAGGGCTTCGAGGTCGCCGTGGCGACCACCGGCCCCGACGGACTCGACGAGTTCGAGCGCAACGGCGCCGACCTCGTCCTCCTCGACCTGATGCTGCCCGGGCTGCCGGGTACGGAGGTGTGCCGCCAGCTGCGCGGCCGCTCGAACGTCCCGGTCATCATGGTGACCGCCAAGGACAGCGAGATCGACAAGGTCGTCGGCCTGGAGATAGGGGCCGACGACTACGTCACCAAGCCGTTCTCCTCGCGCGAGCTGGTGGCCCGCATCCGGGCCGTGCTGCGCCGCCGCGGCGAGCCCGAGGAGGTCACCCCGGCCGCTCTGGAGGCCGGCCCGGTCCGCATGGACGTCGACCGCCACGTGGTGACGGTCTCCGGCTCCAAGGTCGACCTGCCCCTGAAGGAGTTCGACCTGCTGGAGATGCTCCTGCGCAACGCCGGCCGGGTGCTGACCCGCATGCAGCTCATCGACCGCGTCTGGGGCGCCGACTACGTGGGCGACACCAAGACCCTCGACGTCCACGTCAAGCGCCTGCGCGCCAAGATCGAGCCGGACCCGGGCGCGCCCAGATACCTGGTGACCGTGCGCGGGCTGGGCTACAAGTTCGAGCCGTAGAAAGACCGAGGGCCCGGACGACGGGCCCTGTGACCCGGTCGCCGGGCCACGGACAAGGGCGGGACCTCGTGACGAGGTCCCGCCCTTGACGCGTGTGCGGGCTCAGCCCGCCGACGCGCTCGCGGACGCCGAGTCGGTCGGCGTGGCCGAGGTCGACGGGGAAGCGGCCGAGTTGGACGGGCTCGGGGAGCCCGACGCGCTGTTCGTCGGCGTGGCGCTGGGAGCGGTCGTGGGGATGGTGCTCGGACCCCACTTGGTGAAGTAGCTCTCGGCCGGGACGACGAAGCCGCGCAGGCTGACGTCACCGGTCTTGCTGAAGGTGAAGGTGATCTTCCGGACGCTGCCGTCCTGGACGGCCTCACGCCCGCTGGGCAGCACGGCGCTGGCGTTGCCCTTGCCACCGATCACCACGGAGCCGTGCGCCGGGACGACGAGCTTGCCGTTGCCCTTGGCCGGCTTGACCTCGGCGGTCTGGTTGACATTCGGCAGGGTGATCGAGTCCACGGTCTGCGCGGTGGCGCCGTTGTTGAACAGCGTCGCCGAGATCACGGCGGGACCGGTGGCCTGCGGATCGGGCTGGGTGATGATCAGTGCGTTCTGGACCTTGATGTCGCCGACCTTTACGGCCGCGTTGTCCGGCTTGACCTGCAGGGTCTGGGCATCGGATCCGGCGCCGCACGCGGCGAGCGAGGCGATCGAGAACGCGATGGCGGCGGCGGCGAGTGCGCCGCGTCGAAGGCTGCTGCTCACGGCGGCGGCAACTCCTTGACTCGAACGTGGCGGCTTGTAAAGCCGCCCTAAGTATCTGTCAGCGGCCATAGGTTACCGAGCCGTTCCCGCGCCGCCGCACCCGACCCTCCCTCAAGGTGCGGGCTTCCCCCCGCAGGGGGGTGGCACGGGGCTCGTCCGGCATTCACATAAGCGCCCGAGTCATAGTCCGAGCGACGGCACGCAAATCTTCGGTGAAGGAATGCGGGGCCCTTCCCGGAATTGATCACGTGGGCCTCAACCGGGCCCGTGGCCGACCCCCGGTGATCAATTTCCGAATCGACGCGGAAGTGACACCCGGCACCGAACGGAGTAGCGGAAGTCGCACATCTGGAACCGGACATATGAGGATGTTCGTCCCCTCCTGAGGGCCTCCAGATGCGTGTAACGTACGGGTTTCACCTCCCCCGCAGAGCCCCTCCGACCTGCGAATACCTCCTTCCGCTCGGCCCGCGCAGCACGTTCCTGTTGCTGTTGTCAAGCCCCGAGATATGCCCTGACCTGCGAAAACGCCATTCAGAACCCGCCGTTTCCGTGTTACCCTGGATAGCCACGGAAGGGGTACCTGTCACATGACGTTCAAGGTTGGCGACACCGTGGTCTATCCCCATCACGGGGCCGCGCTGATCGAGGCCATCGAAACTCGCCAGATCAAAGGCGTGGACAAGACCTACTTGGTGCTGAAGGTCGCCCAGGGTGACCTGACGGTACGTGTGCCAGCGGACAATGCGGAGTTCGTCGGCGTACGTGATGTGGTCGGTCAGGACGGGCTGGACCGGGTCTTCGAGGTGCTGCGCGCGCCGTACGCCGAGGAGCCCACGAACTGGTCGCGTCGTTACAAGGCAAACCTGGAGAAGCTTGCCTCGGGTGATGTCATCAAGGTCGCGGAAGTTGTGCGTGACCTGTGGCGTCGCGAGCGCGAGCGCGGACTGTCCGCAGGTGAGAAGCGGATGCTCGCCAAGGCCCGCCAGATCCTGGTGAGCGAACTCGCCCTCGCGGAGAACACCAACGAGGACAAGGCCGAGGCTCTGCTCGACGAGGTCCTCGCGTCCTGAACCACTGACGCAGGCGCAAGCCCGCTTCAGCACTCAGTACATCGAAATGCCGCGGTGCCCGATGACGTATTTCCGTCGCCGGGCGCTGCGGCATGTTCGTACCCAGACGCGCCGTGCCGGTACGTCCTCTCGGGGTGGGCCCCCGATACTTGGTGTGCCGGGCCCGGGCAGCTGGCTCGACCAGGGTCACGGAAGGGTCCGGTCAAGGCGTCGCGCCCGGCACTTCCCAGGCCATACCCAACCAGGCCGAGCACACAAACCTGACAGGAACCGATGTCTGACGATTCGCGTCCTTCGCCCACGGAACCGCGTACCGCCGCGGTGATCCCGGCCGCCGGCCGAGGAGTACGGCTCGGCCCGGGCGCCCCCAAGGCGCTCCGCGCGCTGGGCGGCACTCCCATGCTCGTCCACGCGGTACGCGCGATGGCCGCCTCCCGCGCCGTCTCCCTGGTCGTCGTCGTGGCCCCGCCCGACGGCGCCCCCGAGGTCAAGTCGCTCCTCGACGCCCACGCGCTGCCCGAGCGGACGGACTTCCTGGTGGTCCCCGGCGGCGACTCCCGCCAGGAGTCCGTGCGGCTCGGCCTCGACGCCCTGCCCCCCGACTACGACATCGTGCTCGTCCACGACGCGGCGCGGCCCCTGGTGCCGGTCGACACGGTGGACGCGGTGATCGAGGCGGTACGGGCGGGAGCACCGGCCGTCGTACCCGCGCTGCCCCTCGCCGACACGGTGAAGGAGGTCGGGCCCGCGGACCCGGGCGAGCCCGAACCGGTGGTGGCCACCCCGTCGCGGGCCCGCCTGCGTGCCGTACAGACCCCGCAGGGCTTCGACCGGGCCACGCTGGTCCGGGCCCATGAGGAGGTCACCGAGGACGTCACCGACGACGCGAGCATGGTCGAGCGGCTCGGTCTGCGTGTCGTGGTCGTCCCCGGCCACGAGGAGGCCTTCAAGGTCACCCGCCCGCTGGACCTGGTCCTCGCGGAGGCGGTCCTGGCCCGCAGGAGGCTCAACGATGGCTTCTGAGCCGTACCCGCTGCCCCAGGTCGGCATCGGCACCGACATCCACGCCTTCGAGGAGGGTCGCGAGCTGTGGTGCGCCGGCCTGAAGTGGGAGGGCGAGGGGCCGGGGCTGGCCGGCCACTCCGACGCGGACGTCGTCGCGCACGCCGCCTGCAACGCGCTGTTCTCCGCCGCCGGACTCGGTGACCTGGGGCAGCACTTCGGCACCGGGCGCCCCGAGTGGTCCGGCGCGTCCGGCGTCACCCTGCTGACGGAGGCCGCCCGGATCGTGCGCGAGTCCGGCTTCCGGATCGGGAACGTCGCCGTACAGGTCGTGGGCCCGCGCCCGAAGATCGGCAAGCGGCGCGACGAGGCGCAGAAGCTGCTGTCCGAGGCGGCCGGGGCGCCGGTGTCCGTCTCGGGGGCCACGACCGACGGCCTCGGATTCCCCGGGCGGGACGAAGGCCTGATGGCCATCGCCACTGCACTCGTGGTGCGGGTGGGCTGACGGAGGGCGGGGGCACCCGGGACCGAAGTCGTGAAGGTGCCCCTGTCGGCCGTACCGACCTGAAGCGACCACCTGTGTCACGAATACGTGCGGCCTGAACGGAAGGTCGCGAGGCACTGCCCGGCGCCCACTACCCTGGAGACGTGACTATTCGCCTGTACGACACCAGCGCCCGGCAGATCCGTGACTTCACCCCGCTCACGCAGGGCTGCGTCTCGATCTACCTGTGTGGCGCCACCGTGCAGGCGGCCCCCCACATCGGGCACATCCGGTCGGGGCTCAACTTCGACATCATGCGCCGCTGGTTCGAGTACCGCGGCTACGACGTGACGTTCATCAGGAACGTCACCGACATCGACGACAAGATCATCTCCAAGGCGGAGCAGCAGAACCGCCCCTGGTGGTCCATCGGTTACGAGAACGAGCGGGCCTTCACCGAGGGCTACACCGTGCTCGGCTGCCTGCCGCCCACCTACGAGCCGCGGGCGACCGGCCACATCACCGAGATGGTCGAGATGATGCGCGGGCTGATCGAGCGCGGGCACGCCTACGAGGCGGACGGCAGCGTCTACTTCGACGTGCGCTCCTGGCCCTCCTACCTGGAGCTGTCCCGGCAGGACCTGGACGAGATGCGCCAGCCCGCCGAGGAGGGCATCACCGGCAAGCGGGACCCGCGGGACTTCGCGATGTGGAAGGCGGCCAAGCCGGGCGAGCCCGACTGGGAGACGCCGTGGGGCCGTGGCCGTCCGGGCTGGCACCTGGAGTGCTCGGCGATGGCGCACAAGTACCTCGGCACCGCCTTCGACATCCACGGCGGCGGCCTGGACCTGATCTTCCCGCACCACGAGAACGAGATCGCCCAGGCCAAGGCGTTCGGGGACGACTTCGCGCAGTACTGGGTGCACAACGCCTGGGTGACCATGAGCGGCGAGAAGATGTCCAAGTCGCTCGGAAACTCGGTCCTCGTCAGCGAGATGGTCAAGCACTGGCGGCCGATCGTGCTGCGCTACTACCTCGGCACCCCGCACTACCGCTCCACCATCGAGTACAGCGAGGACGCCCTGCGCGAGGCCGAGTCGGCGTTCGCACGGATCGAGGGCTTCATCCAGCGGGTCGTGGAGAAGGCCGGGGGAGCCGTCGAGCCGTCGGCCGACGTCCCGCCCGCCTTCGCCGAGGCCATGGACGACGACATGGGCGTACCGCAGGCGCTCGCGGTGGTGCACACCACGGTCCGGCAGGGCAACTCCGCGCTGGCGGCCGACGACAAGGAGGCGGCCGTCGCCCGGCTCGCCGAGGTGCGCGCCATGCTCGGCGTCCTCGGCCTGGACCCGCTCGACCCGCACTGGGCGGGCGAGGCCGACCGGGGTGAGGACCTGCACGGGGTCGTCGACTCCCTGGTCCGGATGGTCCTCGACCAGCGCGAGGCGGCCCGGGCCCGCAAGGACTGGGCCACCGCGGACGCGATCCGCGACCAGCTCAACCAGTCCGGGCTCGTCATCGAGGACGGCCCGCAGGGCCCCCGCTGGAACCTCGGGCCCCGCTGACACCGCCCCCGATCCGAAGATCGATTGTGCCGCCCGGCCCTCCGGGCGGCACACTGCATAGACGTACGCACACACTTCCGTAGAGAACAGGTAGGTCATGGCCACCAACAACCGCCGCATGTCCGGCAAGAAGGGCGCGCAGGTCGGCAGCGGCGGCCAGCGGCGCAAGGGCCTGGAGGGCAAGGGCCCGACCCCGCCCGCCGAGATGCGCAAGGGCCACAAGAAGAACCGCGTCGCCAACGCCAAGGCCAAGCAGTCGGTACGGCGTCCCGCGCCCCGCGGGCGCGGCGGCAAGTCCGCCTCCGAGCTGGTCGTCGGCCGCAACCCGGTGGTCGAGGCGCTGCGCGAGGGCGTGCCGGCCTCCACCCTCTACGTCCAGCAGTTCATCGACAACGACGAGCGGGTGCGCGAGGCCCTCCAGCTCGCCGCCGAGCGCGGCGGCATCAACCTCATGGAGGCCCCCCGCCCCGAGCTCGACCGGATGACCAACGGCCTCAACCACCAGGGCCTGGTCCTGCAGGTCCCGCCGTACGAGTACGCCCACCCCGAGGACCTGGCCAACGCCGCGTACGACGAGGGGGAGGACCCCCTGATCGTCGCGCTGGACGGCGTGACCGACCCGCGCAACCTCGGCGCGGTCGTCCGTTCCGTGTCGGCCTTCGGCGGCCACGGCGTCGTCGTACCCGAGCGGCGTGCGGCCGGTATGACCGCCGGTGCCTGGAAGACGTCCGCCGGCACCGCGGCCCGTACGCCCGTCGCCCGTGCCACGAACCTCACCCGCGCCCTGGAGTCGTACAAGAAGGCGGGCATCGTGGTCGTCGGCCTCGCCGCCGACGGCGAGCACGAGATCGGTGAGCTGGAGGCCCTGCACGGGCCGGTCGTGATCGTGGTCGGCAGCGAGGGTAAGGGACTGTCCCGGCTGGTCGGCGAGACCTGCGACTTCCGGGTGCGGATCCCGATGCCCGGCGGCGCCGAGTCGCTCAACGCCGGTGTGGCGGCGGGGATCGTGCTCTACGAGGCGGCGCGCCGACGCGGCTGAACACCCGTGCCCTTACTCACCCGTGCGGGTCAATCTGGGCGTCCGGGACAAGCTTGACGGGGTCCGGACACATCCGGCGGGTCAAGACAGTGTCCTAAGCAGACGTCACTCGGTTAGATGAGTGTGGACACCAGAACACCCCGCACACCCACGGGGGACCGCTCGTCGGGATTCGATTCCGGGTTCGACGACGCTCCCGCGCTGAGCATGGTGAAGGTGCCGAGCGATCCGGCGCAGGTCATCGTCAATCACGCCAGTTTCCGTGTGCAGCTCGGCGCGTCGACGCGCGCCCAAAACCCGCGGATCGCACGGCACTTGACCAACACCGACGAAACCGCCCGGATCGCCGCCGTGGGCGTCGCGGCCGGGGCGGGGGCCAGTGCCGGCGGCCGCCGGCGGCCCGTCGTCTGGAGCGGCCGGTCCGCCCCCGACGACACCGGGGCCCACCGCCTGCTCCAGGCGGTGCGCAGCGGCAGCGTCCGGCACGGCGAGGACCCGTCCGCCGACACCGGAGCCACCCAGGTCATCCCGCGCGTCGAGGTCGCCGGCAGCTCCTACGACCAGATCTACGACGGGCTGGACGCTACGGTCGAGACGCCCCTCGTCGGCCCCCAGCGCACCCACGACGACACCGGCGGCACCCGCATGCTGCCCGACATGCGTCCCGTCGGCAGCGCCTACGACGAGGAAACGGCCTACGGCGAGCGGGAGTTCGAGGACTTCGACGAGGCGGACGGGGAGGACGGCGAGGACCGCCAGGGCAGGCGCCACGGCGACGACCCGGCGCGGCACGCCTACTACCCCGGCCGCCGCATGAACCTCGGCGTCGTCCTGCTCCCCCTGCGCATCTTCCTCGGCTTCATCTCCATCTACGCCGGCATGGGCAAGCTCTGCGACCCCGTCTACTTCGACGGCGGCAAGCGCGGCTCCATGGTCAAGTGGCTCAACACCCTGCATCCCTGGGAAGTCGCCGAGCCGCTGCGCCAGTTCGCGCTGCACCACCCCGTCGGCTCGGGCCTCGTGATCGCCTTCGCGCAGGTCCTCGTCGGCGTCCTGACGGTCCTGGGCTGCTGGCAGCGGGTGGCCGCCGTCTTCGGCGCCCTGCTCTCCGCGGCGCTCATCGTCACCGTCAGCTGGAAGACGGTGCCCGTCTACGACGCCCCCGACATCATCTACCTCGCCGCCTGGTCCCCGCTGATCATCGCCGGCGCCCCCGTCTACTCCGTGGACGGCCGTCTCGCGGGCGGTGCCTGGCGCCGTCTCGGCCCCCGCGCCGACATCTGGGAGTTGCGCCTCCACGTGCTGCGCCGGGGCGCCCTGATCACGGCTGTCGTCACCGGCCTCACCCTGCTCACCGGGTCACTGCTCGGCGGCGCGGTCCGTGACGCCGACCGCGTGGTCGTCCCCCGGCCCGGCGAGGCCCCGCGCAACGAACTGCCGGGCTCCCCGCTCCCGCAGGAGCCGGGCCGCCGGCACTCGCAGTCGCCGTCGGCGTCCCACGCGCCCACCCGGGGTGCCACCGCCGGCACGTCGCCCTCCTCCGGTGCGGCGACCCCCCCGGGCGCGACCCGCGGCGCCACCACCGGTGCCCCCAGCCAGACCCAGGGCACCGCGGGCCAGGCCCCGCCGCAGCAGTCCTCCCCGGCCGGAGGCGCTCCCAGCACCACCTCCGGCCCCACCTCGGGCGGCTCCGGCTCGACGGGCGGCTCCGGCTCCGGAGGCGCCTCCTCCGGTCAGCCGGGCCTGGTGGGCGGCCTGTTGGGGTAACCGAGCCGGTGGGCGGGATGCTGGGCGAGCCCACCGGCTGAGACGAGCGCCCCACGCGACCGAAGGGCCCCGCACAAAGTGCGGGGCCCTTCTGGTGGGTGGTGAGAGGTCCTCAGCGGCTCAGGGCCGCCAGTTCCTTCGCGGCCTCGGTCAGGTCCTTCGCCGTGTCGATGGCGCGCCAGTACGCGCCCTGGGGGATCGGGAAGCCGGCCAGCCGCCGCTCGCGGGCCAGCCGGGGGAAGGTCGTCCGCTCGTGGTCCCCGCGCTCCGGAAGCAGCCCGGCGAACTCCGGTGAGAACACGTACACACCGGCGTTGATCTCGAAGGTCGACGGCGGCGCCTCGATGAAGTCGGTGATGTGGCCGAACCCGTCGGTCTTCACCGCGCCCCACGGAATGCGCGGCCGGGCCAGCGCCAGCGTCGCGACGGCGTCCCGCTCGGTGTGGAAGTCGGCCATGTCCCGCAGGGAGAAACGGGTCCAGATGTCGCCGTTGGTGGCGTACCAGGGCCGGTCGGGGTGGGGCAGATGGGCGGCCGCGTACTTCAGGCCGCCGCCGCGTCCGAGCGGCTCGGTCTCCACGACGGTCGTGACGCGCACGGGCAGGTCGGCGGACTTCAGCCAGTCCTGCAGGACCTCGGCGAGATGACCACAGCTGATGACGACGTCCGTCACGCCCTCCTCGGCCAGCCAAACGAGCTGGTGGCCGATGATCGGCGTCCCCGTACCGGGGATCTCGACCATCGGCTTGGGCCGGTCGTCGGTGTAGGGGCGCAGCCGGGAACCCTGGCCTCCGGCCAGGACGACGGCTTGTACGGGGCGGGACGCGGTGGTCGGATGGGTCATGGACGGAACTGTACGGCGCGCCCCGCGCGCCGCTCGATCCGGCAGCCCATCCTTAATCAGCCGTTACCCTCCTCCGAACCGAACCGAAGGAGGGTCGGCCGAGTCAGCCCTGTGCGGCGACGACGCCGGAGGCGAAGGACGTGTCGCAGACCGGGCGGGCGTACGACTGCGCCCGGGTCGGCCCGTACACGCGCGCCGCGGCGCGGCCCAGGGCGCGGGCGATGGAGAAGCAGTGGTCGGCGAGCGAGGGGTGCTCGGCCACGGCCTGCTGGAGGTGGGTGAGGACCACGCCGGGGTCCTTGTCCTGCAGTTCGGTCAGGAGCCGGTCGCGCAGCACGTCCTGCGGGGACCGGTGGACCGCCGCGGCGCCGCTCTTGGCGTCGTCGATCGCGTCCGATGCGGTGAGCACCGAGTTGGACGGGCTCCCCGTCCAGTTGACCCGGGTGACCGCGAGGGTCCCGGACAGCACCAGAAGGACGGGCAGGACGAGGGCGAGGGTGCGGCCGACCCGGCGGGCGGGGCCCTGGCCGCGTCGCGTCTGTTGGTTAGTGGAGTGCTTCACGCGAGTGAGGGTAGCGCCCGGTAATGATTTGGCGACATTTAGTCACCGATTCGGGGGATGAAGTGGTGCCTCTTTTTGGGTACGGCGTTGACGTACGGCGCTCGAAATGACCGCTCTGCCGGGGTATTTGTCGACAACGAAAAGGGCCCCGCAGCAGGTCGCGGGGCCCTCTTCGTCAACCTGGTGGAATTCACCCCGGTCGGTGGTTTTGTGCGGGCGTCGGCTGACGTCAGTCGGTCAGGCGCTCACCGGTGGAGGTGGAGAACACGTGGGTCTCGCCCGGACGCGGGACCACGTGCAGCGTGGAGCCCTTCTCCGGCACCCGGCGGCCCTCGACGCGGACGACGAGGTCCTTGGTCTGACCGCCGACCTCGGCGGTGCCGTAGACGTAGCCGTCGGCGCCGAGTTCCTCGACGACGTTCACCGAGACCGCGAGACCGGCCGGGGCGTCGGCGGTGTCCTTCGTGAGGGTCGCGGCGGCGCCGCCGCCCTCCTCCACGATGTCGAAGTGCTCGGGACGGACACCCACGGTGACCGTCTTGTCGCCCTTGTCGGAGGCGGCCTTCAGGGCGTCACGGTTGACCGGGACGACGCTGTTGCCGAACTTCACACCGCCGTCGGTGATCGGCACCTCGACCAGGTTCATGGCGGGGGAGCCGATGAAGCCGGCGACGAAGAGGTTGGCCGGGCGGTCGTACATGTTGCGCGGGGAGTCGACCTGCTGGAGCAGACCGTCCTTGAGGACGGCCACGCGGTCGCCCATCGTCATGGCCTCGACCTGGTCGTGGGTGACGTAGACGGTGGTGATGCCGAGACGGCGCTGCAGCGAGGCGATCTGCGTACGGGTGGACACGCGGAGCTTGGCGTCGAGGTTCGACAGCGGCTCGTCCATGAGGAAGACCTGCGGCTCACGCACGATGGCGCGGCCCATGGCGACACGCTGGCGCTGGCCGCCGGAGAGCGCCTTCGGCTTGCGGTCCAGGTACTCGCTGAGGTCGAGGATCTTCGCGGCCTCCTCGACCTTCTTGCGGATCTCCGCCTTGTTGACGCCGGCGATCTTCAGGGCGAAGCCCATGTTGTCGGCGACGGTCATGTGCGGGTACAGCGCGTAGTTCTGGAACACCATGGCGATGTCCCGGTCCTTCGGCGGCAGGTGGGTGACGTCGCGCTCGCCGATGCGGATGGCGCCGGCGTTGACGTCCTCGAGCCCCGCGAGCATCCGGAGCGAGGTGGACTTGCCGCAACCGGACGGACCGACGAGGACGAGGAACTCGCCGTCCCCGACCTCGATCTCCAGACCGTCGACGGCGGGCTTCTCGGTGCCCGGGTAGATCCGGGTCGCCTTGTCGAACGTAACAGTGGCCATGGTGAATGGGCCCCCTTCTACCGGCAGGAACGTGCCGGACGATCCGTTGTAGGAAGGTGGTGGTGTAGTCCACGAGGGTGAACTGGCACAGGACGGTACCTGGCGTTCAGCCGTATGTCAGTACCTGTCGGCATGTGAACTTCGCGGAAATTTTCGACAGGGGGCGGCTGGGACCTGGGTACACTGCCACGGGCGCGTACGGGACGTACGCCCCCAGGCCTCCTTAGCTCAGCTGGCCAGAGCAACGCACTTGTAATGCGTAGGTCGTCGGTTCGAATCCGACAGGGGGCTCCGAGAAGTCCGGGCCGGACCTACTCCGGCCTGGACTTTCCTGTTCCGCGGCCGAGGTCCGCCAGCGCCTGGTCCGTCAGGCGGTAGGTCGTCCACTCGTCCTGGGGGCGGGCGCCGAGGGACTCGTAGAAGGCGATGGCCGGGGCGTTCCAGTTCAGGACGGCCCACTCCAGGCGCTGGTAGCAGCGCTCGACGCAGATGCCGGCGAGTTCGGCGAGGAGGGCCCTGCCGTGGCCGGCGCCGCGGGCGGTGGGGCGGACGTAGAGGTCCTCCAGGTAGATGCCGTGGACTCCCCGCCAGGTGGAGAAGGTGAGGAACCACAGGGCGAAGCCGACCGGCTCGCCCGTGGCGTCGTCGACGGCGATGTGGGCGTGAACGGCGGGCCGCTCGCCGAAGAGCGCCTCCCGCAACTGTTCCTCGGTGGCCTTCACCTCGTGAAGCGCCTTCTCGTAGTCGGCCAGCTCCCGGACCAGGGCATGGATGAGGGGGACATCGGCGACGGTAGCGGTACGGATCATGCCGCTGAGGCTAGCCGGGGTAGTCGCGCAAGCGCTGGGCCGTCTCCAGTTGGTGGGGGGCGAGGGGGCGGGTGTCCTCGATGTCCCAGAGGGCGTTCTGCAGGAGGCGGCCCAGGGTCCAGGCGCGGGCTCGGGCGCGGTCCAGGGCCAGGACGTCGGTCATGGCGTCGAAGCGCCAGCGGATCTCGTCGGCCTCGAAGCGGTTGTGGAGGGCGGGCCAGAGGTCGAAGCCGGGGTCGCCGGACAGTGGCTTGGGGTCGATGGCCAGCCAGGGGGTGCGGTCGGAGGCGAGAACGTTCTCGTCGTGCAGGTCCCAGTGCAGAAGGCGGTCGCCGGGTTCGTCGGCGACTTCCCGTACGGCGGCGGCGCAGTCGGCGATCAGGCGGCGGGCCCCGGCGTCCGGGACGCGCTCCAGGGCCCGGGGTGTCTGCTCCAGCATGGCCCGCGTGATGTCGCCGAGGCGGCGCAGACCGGGTGGGGCGGGCAGCGCGGTGAGGTGGGCGAGGAGCCGGGCGATGACCAGGACGGCCTGCCGGGTGCCGGGGAGGGTGGAGAGCATCCGGCCGGCGTCGAGGCGCTCCAGGAGCATGGTGCCGGTGGCCGGGTCGTGGTCGAGGAGACGTACGGCTCCGGCGCCGTCCCATGCGCGCAGCGCGACCGGCTCGCCCTCGCTCTCCTCGTCGAGGAGTTGCAGCTTGAGCACGGCGGGTGTGCCGTCCGCCCGCAGGACCGGCAGGACCAGCGCGCTGACGCCGTGCATCGGATCCCCGTCCGGGCGCAGGGCCCACCGTCCGAGGAAGTCCTCCGTGAGTCCCGCAAGCCCCGCGACGAAGGCCCGCCCCGCCTCGCCGTTGAACCTCTCCTGCGCGGTCGCCAGTCCGTCCGGGATGTCGATCACCCCCGCGACGATACTTGCGTGCGTGAATCGCCTCATGCGAATTTCCCGGGGTTTCGGCGATCGCGTACGGGCCTACGTCCGCAGTGCCCCCGGCACGTACGTGTGGCTGGCGGTGCTGTTCGTCACGACGGTCGCGCTGCACCACATGTCCCCGGAGTTCGAGCAGCAGTTCCTGCGGCAGCGGTCCACGAACATCCACGAGCTGTCGAACGACCCGGTGCGGGTGCTGGTGCAGAGCGCGATGTGGATCGACAGCGGCCACTGGCTGCCGTACGCCGTCCTCTACACCGTCTTCCACGCACAGGCCGAACGCTGGCTGGGGACGGTCCGGTGGCTGGTCGTGTGCGTGGCCGCGCACGTGCTGGCGACGCTGATCAGCGAGCTGGCGCTGCTGAAGGCGATCCGGGACGGGATGGCGCCGCACTCTGCGGTCAACACGCTCGACATCGGGGTGAGTTACGCCCTGGCCGGGGTCGTCGCCGTGCTCGTCTACCGGATCGCGGCGCCCTGGCGGTATCCGTACCTGGCGGTCGTGCTGGTCGTCTACGGGGTGCCGCTGCTGTCCACTCCCACCTTCACCGACCTCGGGCACTTCGTGTCCGTGGCGATCGGACTGGCGTGTTATCCGCTGGTCAGAGGGCGTGGAAAAGCATGGAATCCGAAGGAGACAGCGGCCGCTCGGAGGGGTTAGCGTCCCGGCCATGAGCAGCTTGGCGAGCAGTGGCGTCGTGAACGGTGGCATCTCCTTCTGGTACGCCGACGACGGCTTCCCCGTGGTGCGGGAGCCGCTCGTCGGGGACGCGACGGCGGACGTGGTGATCGTCGGGGGCGGGTTCACGGGACTGTGGACCGCCTACTACCTGAAGAAGGCGGTGCCGTTCCTGCGGATCACCGTCCTGGAGCAGAAGTTCTGCGGGTACGGCGCCTCGGGGCGCAACGGCGGCTGGCTCTACAACGGGATCGCCGGGCGGGACCGGTACGCGAAGCTGCACGGCCACGAGGCCGCCGTACGGCTGCAGAAGGCCATGAACGACACCGTGGACGAGGTCGTCCAGGTGGCCGCGGAAGAGGGGATCGAGGCCGGCGTCCACAAGGGCGGGGTGCTCGAAGTAGCCACCACGGCGGCGCAGTTGGCCCGGCTGAGGGCGTTCCACGAGCACGAGGCGTCGTACGGGGAGAAGGACCGTGAGCTGTACGGCGCCCGGGAGACGGCCGAGCGGATCCGGGTCGCCGGCGCCGTCGGCTCCAGCTGGACCCCGCACGGCGCGCGGCTGCACCCGGTGAAGCTGGTCAAGGGGCTCGCGGCCGTCGTCGAGGCCCTCGGGGTGAGCATCTTCGAGTCGACGCCGGTGACGGAGATCCGGCCCAAGCATGCCGTCACCCCGTACGGGACGGTCCGCGCGCCGTACGTGCTGCGCTGCACGGAGGGGTTCACCGCCGCTCTGAAGGGACAGCGGCGCACCTGGCTGCCCATGAACTCCTCCATGATCGCCACCGAGCCGCTCACCGACGCGCAGTGGGAGTCGGTGGGCTGGGCGGGCCGCGAGGCGCTGGGGGACATGGCGCACGCGTACATGTACGCGCAGCGCACCGCCGACGGCCGGATCGCGCTGGGTGGGCGCGGGGTGCCCTACCGGTTCGGGTCGCGGACCGACAACGACGGGCGGACGCAGGAGGCGACCGTCGAGGCGCTGCGCGAGATCCTCGTCCGGTTCTTCCCGTCGCTGGCCGGCGTGCGCGTCGAGCACGCCTGGTCGGGGGTGCTCGGGGTGCCGCGGGACTGGTGCGCGACGGTGACGCTGGACCGCTCGACGGGCCTCGGCTGGGCGGGGGGGTACGTCGGTTCGGGCGTGGCCACCACCAACCTCGCCGCGCGCACCCTGCGCGATCTGGTGCAGCTCGACTCCGGGCAGGGGCAGAGGACGGAGCTGACCGAGCTGCCGTGGGTCGGGCACAAGGTGCGCAAGTGGGAGCCGGAGCCGCTGCGTTGGCTGGGCGTGCAGGGCATGTACGCCACCTACCGGGCGGCCGACGAGCGGGAACGGACCGGCCACAGCGTCCAGTCGTCGAGGCTGGCGCGGTTCGCGGACCGGGTGGCGGGCCGGAACTGACGATCTTGGCCGGATTCTTTACCGGCTGATTGCGTTCACAGGAAGCTCTCAAAACCCCCTTCCCAACAAAGCTGTTGGCCAGCTCATGTCACCGCTCCAAGGGGAGGGCACTTCATGACAGGCATCGGCCGGCGAAGAAGACGTGTGTGGGTGGTGCTCGCCACGTCCGCGGCGCTGGGTCTGACCGTCACTCAGGCCCAGGCGTCGTCAGGCCGCATCAGTCCGTTCGGCGTACGGGAACTCCACCAGCAGGCCCTTCTGCACCAACAGCAGAAGGGCCTGTCGGCTTTCGACGAGGCGGGGGACGACGAGGACGGGGGTGAGGCGCAGGAGGAGGCCGAGCAGGCCGACCAGTACGCGGAGGCGCGCACCTCGCCGGGCATCGTGGCGCCGGGCGCTTACGGGGCGGCGTACGACGCCCTGAAGGATCTGCCGCACGCGCACGGCCGTTGGGACGACGTGACGCGGCTGCCGTACGACTCCGACGACCCGCGCTACCGGGACATCAACTCCAACTCCAGCGGCGGCGCGGGCCGGGTGACCGGCCGGGTCACCGGGCTGGCGGCCGACAACCACGGCTATGTGTACGCCGGTTCGGCCAACGGCGGTGTGTTCCGCTCCCGCACCGGCGGCGGCCACTGGACGAACATCTCCGACCACCTGCCCGCCCTGTCCACCGGCGACCTGCAACTCGACGGCCACGGCCGCCTCTGGTACGCCACCGGCGAGGCCAACACCAGCGCGACCTCCTTCCTCGGCACGGGCGTCTACGTGCTGGACGACCCACGGCACGGCAGCTTCGGCAAACGCGACCGGGTCGGCGGCGACGAACTGGAGTCGACCTCCATCAACGCCCTGCGGTTCGCCGGGGACAAGGTGTGGGCGGCCACTACCGCGGGCGTCTGGAGCCACTCCGCCAAGACCCTCAAGGGCCACTGGAAGCTGGAGTTCGCTCCCAACCCGGACTATCTGCCGGGCGGTTCGAAGGCGAGCGATCCCAGCGCGCCGTACAAGAACATCACCAGCGACATCGCGGTCGACCCGAAGGACCCGGGCAAGGTCGTGCTGGCCGTCGGCTGGCGCGGCGGGGACACCTACAACGGCTTCTACGCCAGGTCCGGCGGGAGCTGGCAGCGGCTCACCGGCCTCGGGGACCTGCCGAGCAACGCCGAGGACGTCGGCAACGTCACCTTCGCGCGCAGCGTGGACGGCTCGCGGTACTACGCCATCGACCAGTCGCCGGAGCAGACCGCGGAGAACCCGGACAGCGGGCTGGAGGGCATCTTCGTCTCCAAGTCCGGTTCACCGACCGGCCCGTGGACGCGCATCGCCACCTACCAGCAGCTGCGCGACTCCGGTTCGGCGCTCACCGGCGCCGGATACCAGCCCGGCATCCAGGCCTGGTACAACCAGTTCCTCACCGTCGACCCGAAGAACCCCGACCACGTCTACGCCGGTCTGGAGGAGGTCTTCGAGACCAAGGACGGCGGCAAGAACTGGAGTGTCCCCGGCCCCTACTGGAACTTCGGTTTCCCCTGCTGGTCCATCGACCCGGCCAAGCAGACCGGTGACTGCCACCAGACCGTCCACGCCGACCAGCACTCGGTCGCGATCGGCAGCAATGGCGGTGCGCCCTACGTCGTCGTCGGCGACGACGGCGGTACCTTCCGACGGCCGCTGAACGGCAGCGCCGACGCCTCCGGCCACGCCACCGACTGGAAGCCCCTGAACGACGGCACGATGGACGCCCTGCAGTACTACTCGGTCGGTGTCGGCGTCGACCCGTCCCGGAAGGGCCTCGCCGTCACCGGCGGCCTGCAGGACAACGGCCAGTCCCAACTGCGGGCCGGCGACCGGGTGATGGGCTCCAACTTCGGCGGCGACGGCGGCGACACGATCACCGATCCGGCCAACGGCTGCAACATCGCCCAGGAGTACGTCTACCTGGCGGTCTCCGTCACCAACAACTGCGCCGTGAACGACGGAAGCTGGGTCACCGACCCCTCGAAGGCGACCACGTACTCCGTCGCCCCGCCCGACAACGCCACTGGCGAGGCGCGCTTCATCGCCCCGCTGAACGCCGACATCAAGGACCCGGGCACCTGGGTCGCGGGCGGCCGGCACGTGTGGATCAACACCAAGGGCTACGCCATCCGCAGCGGCACCGAGTGGCTGAACGCCTACGACCTCGGCGCGGGCCACACGGCCACCGCCGTCGCCTCCTCCGGCGGCCGGGTGTACGCCGCCTGGTGCGGCCCCTGCAACAACCAGGGCTTCACCCGCGGCATCGCGGTGGGCAACGCCGACGGCACGGGCTGGCACCAGCTGAGCCTCCCCGTCGACGGCACGGTCCCCAACCGCTACCTCTCCGGTCTGGCGATCGACCCGAAGAACTCCGACCACGTCCTGCTCGCCGTCAACGGCTTCTCCCGCAAGTGGACCGAGGGCCCGGGCGCGGGCGTCGGCCACCTCTTCGAGACCCGGGACGGCGGCGTCACCTGGAAGGACGTCTCCGGGAACCTGCCGGACGTGCCCGCCAACTCCGTGGCGCTGCTCCGGGGCGGCACGATCGCGCTGGGCACCGACCTCGGGGTGCTGGTGCGCACGCCGGGCTCGAAGACCTGGCGGGTGGCCGGCGACAACCTGCCGACCACCGCGGTCATGCAGCTGCGCACCGGTCCGGACGGACGGCTGTACGCGGCCACGCACGGAAGGGGTATCTGGGCGATCGACACCCGCAAACTGCGGTGAGTCGCTGAGGCGGTGAACGGGAAGGGGAGGGGCCCGCGGTCCGTGCGGCCCCTCCCCGTCTCTGTGCCCCCGGCCCGGCCGGACGGCTAGGCGACGGGCTCCGGCACCGGTGCCTCGGCCGCCGCCCCGTGCCGGGGCGCCCGGGCCGTCACCATCAGCCCCGCGATCAGCCCCGCCAGCAGCATGATCCCGGCCGCGCACCAGATGGCGACCGTGTAGCCGTGCACCACGCCCTCCTTGGCGATCAGGGCCCGCTGGGCCGGGTCGTGCAGATGGGCGGCGATGTAGGTGGCGCTGCTGCTGGTGGCGATCGTGTTCAGCAGGGCCGTACCGATCGAACCGCCGACCTGCTGCGAGGTGTTGACGGTCGCCGAGGTCACCCCGGAGTCCTGCGGGGCGACGCCCGCGGTGGCGGTGGCGAACACCGGCATGAAGGTCAGGCCCATGCCGAGGCCCATCAGGAGCAGGGCGGGCAGGATCTCGGTGGCGTAGGAGGAGTCGACCGTCATCCGCGTCAGCAGCAGCATGCCGCCCGCCGCGAGGACCATGCCGGGGACCATCAGCAGCCGTGGCGGCACGCGGTTCATCAGGCGGGCGGAGATCTGCGTGGAGCCGATGATGATCGCGGCGGTCAGCGGCAGGAAGCCCAGGCCCGTCTTCACGGGCGAGTAGCCGAGGACGACCTGCAGGTAGTACGTCATGAACAGGAACAGCCCGAACATGCCGATGGTCGCGAGCCCCATGGTCAGGAAGCAGCCGGCCCGGTTGCGGTCCTTGACGATGTGCAGCGGCAGCAGGGGCATGGGCGCCCGGGACTGCCACCACACGAACGCCGCCAGGAGTACGACGCCCACCGCGAACAGCGTCAGCACCAGCGGGTCGTCCCAGCCGCGCGGCTGAGCCTCGGAGAAGCCGTAGACGATCGCGACCAGTCCGCCGCAGCCCAGCAGTACGCCGGGCACGTCGAGACGGGCGCCCGCGTGGCCGGGTCGGTCGTGCAGCAGGGCGAAGGCGCCGAAGACGGCGACGATCGCGATGGGGATGTTGACGTAGAGGCACCAGCGCCAGTTCAGGTACTCGGTCAGCAGGCCGCCGACGATGAAGCCGATCGCCGAACCGCTGCCGGCCAGGGCGCCGTAGATGCCGAAGGCCTTGCCCCGCTCCTTCGGGTCGGTGAACGTCGTGGTCAGCAGTGACAGGGCGGAGGGCGCCAGGACCGCGGCGAAGGCGCCCTGGAGCGCGCGGGCGCCGAAGAGCATGCCCGAGCCGGTGGCGGCGCCGCCGAGCGCGGAGGCGGCGGCGAAGCCGATGAGCCCGATGACGAAGGTCCGTTTGCGTCCGACGAGGTCCGCGATCCGGCCGCCGAGCAGCAGCAGGCCGCCGAAGGCCAGCGTGTAGGCGGTGATCACCCACTGCCGGTTGCCGTCCGACATGCCCAGGTCGCGCTGCGCGGAGGGGAGCGCGATGTTCACGATGGTCGCGTCCAGGACCACCATGAGCTGCGCGAGCGCGATGACCACCAGGCCCCACCAGCGGCGGGGATCGGCGTCCGCGGGACCGCCGGCCTCCGCTGTTCGGGTGACACCCATCTGGTCAGAAGACCATCCATCGGGGCGCATCGCATCTGGGAGCGGTTTGTGGCTGGTCATGGCTCCAGAACCACCTTTCCGATCGTCCGGCGTGATTGCAGTGCGTGGTGCGCGGCCGCCGCCTCGGCGAGCGGGAAGCGCGTCACGGCCGGGGTGAGCCGGCCGGCGGCGGCCTCGGCGAGGGCGCGGAGTTCGAGGGTCTGCAGGGAGGCCTTGCGCAGCATCGCCGGGCCCAGGATCTGCTCGGAGACGCCGTCCACCAGGTAGGGCGAGCCGTCGCGGATGCCCTCGGCGGACCAGCCGAAGACGAGGTGTCTGCCGCCGGGCCCGAGCAGGCCGACGGCCTGCCGGGCGACCTCGCCGCCGACGCCGTCGAGGACGAGGGTGGCGGGCCGGCCGCCGAGATGGGCGCGGACCTTGTCCGCCCACTGCGGGTCCCGGTAGTCGACGGCGAGATCGGCGCCGTCTGCCTGGACGCGGGCCGTCTTCTCCGGTCCGCCCGCGAGGCCCACGACGTGGGCGCCGGTGTGCTTCGCGTACTGCACGAGCAGGGTGCCGATGCCGCCGGCGGCCGCCGGGATCACGACGACGGCGTCCGGGCCGAACTCGGCGAACTGCACGATCCCCATCGCCGTACGGCCCGTCCCGATCATGGCGACGGCCTCGGCGAAGTCCAGGTTCCGCGGTATCTCGTGCACCCGGTCGACGTCCGCGACGGCCAGTTCCGCGTAGCCCCCGGGCGCGAAACCGAGGTGGACGACCACGCGCCTGCCCAGCCACAGCCCGGCGACGCCCTCCCCGAGGGACTCCACGACACCGGCGACCTCGCGGCCGGGGACGGTGGGCAGGGCGGGCAGTTCGGGCAGGGGGCCCTGAGCGCCCTCGCGCAGGGCGGTGTCGAGCAGGTGGACGCCCGCGGCCGCCACGGCGACCCGGACCTGGCCGGGGCCCGGCACCGGGTCGTCGATCTCCTCGTGGGTCAGGTTCCCGGGCGGGCCGAAGGCGTGCAGGCGGATGGCGTGCATGACGGACTCCCTGTGTGCGGCGTCGTAGGCATCCGACTCTCCAACCTCGACATTGGTTGAGGTCAAGTGGTGAGTGCGCCGGCGAGGCGTTCTCGATGCATAGGACTCCTCCCGCGCCCGGAATGTGACATGCGGGGTGTCGTCGCAGGTCAGGGCTATCGGCAGGGTGATTGTCAGTGGCGGGGTGCAGCATGGGGGCATGGTGAGGCGTGCGACGGGCAGGACGGGTGGGGACGGCGGCGCCGGGGGTGGCTCCGGTGGCGGCCTCGGGGGTGCACGGCGTACGGCGGTGAAGGCGGCGCGTCGGCCCGAGCTGCGGCTGTACGAGCTACGGCCTTTCGACGGCGGGGGGTTGGAGCCGGACGGGGACTACGATGGTCTTCAGTTCCGGGAGTCCGACTTCGCCGGTCAGGACGGCGGGGGCGCCCGGTTCCTGGACTGCGCGCTGACGGGGTGCGCGGTGGACGAGACGCGGCTGCACCACGCGCGCGTACTCGACTCCGTCCTGACGGGGCTGCGGGGCGTGGGCACGGATCTCGCGGAGTCGACGCTGCGGGATGTGGAGCTGGTCGACGCCCGACTGGGCGGGGTGCAGATGCACGGCGCCGTGCTGGAGCGGGTGCTGGTCCGGGGCGGCAAGATCGACTACCTGAACCTGCGCGCGGCCCGGCTCAAGGACGTCGTCTTCGAGAGTTGTGTCCTGGTCGAGCCGGACTTCGGGAGCGCCCGGCTGGAACGGGTGGAGTTCGTCGACTGCGTCCTCAAGGGCGCCGACCTGACCGGGGCGGAGCTGAAGGACGTCGACCTGAGAGCGGCGGCCGAGCTGGACATCTCGGCCGGGGTGGAGAGATTGGCCGGGGCGGTGATCAGTCCGTCCCAACTGATGGATCTGGCGCCGGTGCTGGCGGCCCAGATGGGGATCCGGGTGGAGGGCTGACGACGTGGGGAGCTTCTACGGGAACGTGCTCGTGGCGCGGGCGTGCGACGAGGTGGTGCCGCTGCTCGGCGGGCCGGACGGGACGGGCATACGGGGGTTCGCGCTGCCGGTCGGCCCCGGTCACACCGCGGTCTACCCCGACCCGGAGACCGACGCGCCGGACCTCGCCGGGCCGTTGAGCCGGCTGCTGGGGGCACCGGCGCTGGGGTCGTACGTCTTCGACTCGGACGTACTGATCATGCATCTGTACGCGGACGGGGAGCTGAGGCACGCCTACGACTCGTGTCCCGGGTACTTCGACGAGCCGGCGGTCGACGGGAACCCGGTGGAGGTGGGGGTGTTCGAGTTCCCCGAGCCGGTCGGCGCCGACCCCGACGCCTTCGTCCCGCTGGCCTTCGGCCCCGTGGACCGGGAGGCGCTGGAGTCCGTGCTGCGGGGCACGCCCCTGGACCCGGACGACGGCCAGGACGGACGGTACGTGTTCGCCAACACCCAGCACTACGACGCGATGCTCTGCCTCGGCCTGAACGCGTGCCGGCTGAGCACGGGGTACCACTACCTGTCCCTCGGCGGCCTGCCGCACGAGACGAAGGCGGAGGAACTGCTGGCGATCGGCTAGGAGATCTTCGAAGCCCTTGCCGTCAGGAGACCCTCGGGAAGCGGGCCTGGAGACTCCAGATCGCCGGGTTCTCGCCGAGGTCCTCGTGCAGGTCGACCAGGTCGGCGAGCAGGTCGTGCAGGAAGTCGCGGGCCTCACGGCGCAGTTCGGCGTGGGAGAAGGTCAGCGGGGGTTCCTCGGCCGGCATCCAGTCGGCCTCGATGTCCACCCAGCCGAAGCGGCGCTCGAAGAGCATGCGGTCGGTGGACTCGGTGAAGTCCAGCTCCGCGTGCTGCGGCCGGGAGGCGCGTGAGCCCGCCGGATCCCGGTCCAGCCGTTCCACGATGTCGCACAGGGCCCACGCGAAGTCGAGCACCGGCACCCATCCCCAGGCTGTGGACAGTTCCCGGTCCTGCTTGGTGTCGGCGAGATAGACGTCGCCGCAGAACAGGTCGTGGCGCAGGGCGTGGACGTCCACGCGCCGGTAGTCCGTCTGGGGCGGATCCGGGAAGCGGTTGGAGAGGGCGTAACCGATGTCGAGCACGTACGAGATGGTGTCACGCCCCGCATAGGATCTCGGACGTGTCCCGTTTCGCGCCCGTCGTCCCGGCCGCCGTCACCCTCCTGCTGGCCCTCACCGCCTGCTCCGGCGGCGTCCACGGCACCCCGGGCGGCTCGGGCGTGCACGACCCGTACTTCCCGAAGGCGGGCAACGGCGGCTACGACGTCGATCACTACGACCTGAAACTCGCCTACACCCCCGGCAAGGGCAGCCGGGCCGGCCGCCTCACCGGCACCGCGACCCTCACCGCCCGCGCCGGCGAGGACCTCTCCGCCTTCGACCTCGACCTCAAGGGCCTGGACGTCGAGGACGTCACCGTCGAGGGCCGACGCGCCCGCTTCAACCGCACCGGCCAGGAACTGACCGTCCGCCCCCACGACGACATCGACGCCGCCGAGACCTTCCGTGTCACCGTCCGCTACTCCGGCACCCCGGAGACCATCACCGACCCCGACGGCTCCCAGGAGGGCTGGCTGCCCACCGCCGACGGCGCCCTCGCCCTCGGTGAGCCGACGGGGTCCATGGCGTGGTTCCCCGGCAACGACCACCCCTCCGACAAGGCGACGTACGACATGGCGATCACCGTGCCGAAGGGCCTGCAGGCCGTCTCCAACGGCGAGTTGACCGGCGAGCGGACCAGCGGGAACCGCACGACCTACACCTGGCACACCGCCGAGCCGATGGCGAGCTACGTCGCCACGGTCGCCGTCGGCCACTACGACATCACCCGCTCCACCATCGGCGAGGACCGCCTGCCGGTGTACGTCGCCGTCGATCCGACCGAGGCGAAGTCGGCCCGCAAGGTGCTGGCGAAGCTCCCCGAGATCATGGAGTGGGAGGAGTACAACTTCGGCCCGTACCCCTTTTCCTCCACCGGCGCGATCGTCGACCGCCCGCATGACGCCGAGTACGCCCTGGAGACCCAGAACCGGCCCGTCTTCCACGGCGCCCCCGACACCGGCACGCTCGTCCACGAACTCGCCCACCAGTGGTACGGCGACTCCGTCACGCCGAGGACCTGGCGGGACATGTGGCTCAACGAGGGCTTCGCGACGTACGCGGAATGGCTGTGGGACGAGGACCACGGCGGCGACACCGCCCAGCGGACCTTCGACCGACTCTACGCCCACGGCGAGGACGACTACCCCGACCTCTGGTCCTTCCCGCCGGCGGAACCCAGCAGCGCCGCACACATCTCCGACTCGCCGGTCTACGTGCGCGGCGCGATGGTCCTCCAGCAGATCCGCCGGACCGTTGGCGACGACACCTTCTACGACATCGTCCAGGGCTGGGCCGCCGCCCACCGCCACGGCAACGCGGACACCGCCGAGTTCACGGCCTACGTCGAGAAGAAGGCCCCGGACAAGGACTTCGACGCGATCTGGAAGGACTGGCTGTACGGAAAGGGCAGGCCGGACCACCCGTGACGGCGACCCGGCCCGCTCAACGCCCGAATGTGCCGGGCTAGTTGACGTTGACGGCCTTCCAGGCGGCCGCCACCGCGTTGTACTCCGCGCTGCCCGCGCCGTACAGGTCGCTCGCCGCCTTCAGGGTGCCGGCGCGGGCCCCCGCGTAGTCGGTCGAGGACGTGAAGTACGTGCTCAGGGCCCGGTACCAGATCTGGTCGGCCTTGGCGCGGCCGACGCCGGTGACCGTCGAGCCGTCGTACGTCGGGGAGTTGTAGGACACCCCGTTGATCGTCTTCGCGCCGCTGCCCTCGCTCAGCAGGTAGAAGAAGTGGTTCGCGACGCCGGAGGAGTAGTGCACGTCGAGGCGGCCGACGTTGCGCGACCAGTAGTCGGCGGACTTGCCGTCCTTGCTGGGCTTGTCCATGTAGCGCAGCGGGGTGCCGTTGCCGTTGATGTCGATCTTCTCGCCGATGAGGTAGTCACCGGGGTCGGAGGAGTTGTTGGCGAAGAACTCCACCGAGGTGCCGAAGATGTCGGAGGTGGCCTCGTTCAGGCCGCCCGACTCGCGGCTGTACTTCAGCCCCGCCGTGGCCGCGGTCAGCCCGTGGCTCATCTCGTGCCCGGCCACGTCGAGCGAGGTCAGCGGCTTGACGTTGCCCTGGCCGTCGCCGTACGTCATGCAGAAGCAGGTGTCGTCCCAGAAGGCGTTGACGTACGCGTTGCCGTAGTGGACCCGGGAGTAGGCGGCCTTGCCGTCGCCCGCGATGCCGTTGCGGTTGAAGGCGGACTTGTAGAAGTCCCAGGTGACGGCGGCGCCGTAGGCGGCGTCGACGGCGGCGGTCTGGCGGTTGGCCGCGGTGCCGTCGCCCCAGGTGTCGTCGGCGTCGTGGAAGAGGGTGCCGGTGCCGGACGTGCCGCCGTTCAGGTCGTACGTCTTGTGCCCGCCGCGTCCGCCGTCGACGAGGTCGTAGCCGCCGGAGGAGGAAGCGGTGGTGCCCAGGGGTACCGTGCCGCTGTACATGGCCGTGCCCGTGCCGGTGTCGACGGCCTGGTAGTCGAAGATCTTCTTCCCGGTGGCAGCGTCCGTGATCACGTGCAGCTCGCTCGGGGTGCCGTCGTCCTGGAGGCCCTTGACGACCGACTCGTACGCGAGGACGGGCTTGGCGCCGGCCGCCCAGATCACCTTGCGGGTGGTGGCCTGCGAGGAGCCGGTGCCCGCGAGGGCGGTCTTCCTGGCGGAGGCGGCGGACACGGAGGCGTCGGTCGACGCCACGGATATCCGGGCCTTGGTCGCCTTGGTGACGCCCTTGAGGGTGCCGTTCTTCGCCACGTGCGTGACCAGGTCGCCGCCGAGGACGGGCAGACCGGCGTAGGTGCGCTGGTAGCGGGTGTGGACGGTGCCGTTCGCGTCCTTCACCACGTCCTGGACGACGAGCTTCTCCTGCGCGCCGAGCCCGAGTTCACGGGCGGTCGAACCGGCGGCCTCCTGCGCCGACCGGAGCGCGGTGGCGCGGGCCGAGGCGGTGAGGGGGAGGGCGGTGACGCCGCTGGAGTGCGCGGGCGCGGCGGTGGCGGCGCCGTTCTGCAGGGCGAGCACGACCATCGCGGCGGAGCCGATCAGGGCGGCGGTGCGGAGCGTACGGGAACGCTGTCTCACTCGGTCTCCTTCGAGCCGGCCTCATGGCTGAGGCACAGGTGCGGCACAGGTGGGGCACAGAGTTGCGGCGAGCGAGGAGAGGTTGTCACCTGAACGAACTTTTTGACAGACCGCCGTCAAGAATTTACGTGTTCTTGTCCGAATGACATGACGCGAGGTTCGCTATGCGGACGGAGTGGGCAGTGTGAACTCCACTTAGATCAAGCGCAGTTGACGGCGAAAATGTCACACCTGGGCGCCCCGGGGACGCGCGCTCACACGGGCGGGTTGGTCAGTTCCTTGCGCAGCACCGCGCACGGGCGGCCGAGGTCGCGGTCCGGGCGGTGGTCGATGACCTCGTAGCCGAGGGTGGTCCAGAAGGCGAGGGCCTTGGGGTTGTTCTCCAGGACGGCGAGGCGGACCGCGGTGCGGCCGGCCCGTCGGAAGCCGTCCTCGACGAGCGTGGCGAACTGCCGTCCGTGGCCCCTCCCGTGCAGGGTCGCGTCCACCATCAGCAGGCCGATCCACGGGTCCGGGTCGGCCGGGTCGGGGTGGTGGGCCAGGGTGATGGCGATGCCGACCAGCCGGCCCTCGCTGCGGGCGAGCAGGACCTCGGCGTCCGGGTGCGCCAGGTCGTCGGCCAGTGCGGTCGCCACCTGCTCCGGACGGATGTCGTCCGGGTCCGGGAACTCGCCGCTGAGCGCGTGGAACGCGCGGTTGGAGGCGTACAGGGCGGTCAGCTCGGTCAGGAGCTCTCCGGGGAGGGCGCCGTCCGTCGGCACGAGTCGTTCGAGGATCATGCGGCGGACGCTACCCGGGCGGGCGGACGCGGAGCGCCTGCTTTTCGCGTGCTCAGGCGCCGGCCTTGTCCAACGCGCTCTGCAGCGACTGCCTGTAGCCCGTGCTGGTGTACGTCGCCCCGGACACGGTGTCGATCCGCGCGCTCTGCGCCCGCAACGTCTCCTGGTCGAGCTTGGGGACGGCCGTCGCGTTGATGTCCTTGCTGCGGGCGGTCTCGTCCGGGTACTGAACCGCGCTCGCCGAGGTGATCCTGCTGCCGGTGAGAGTGATCCGCACCTGGACGGGCCCGTACTTGGTCTGGGCCGTGGCCCCGGTGACGGTACGGGTCGTGGGTGCGGCCGAGGTGGTCTTCGGGGCGAAGGGGGCGCTGCTGGTCCGCGTGGGGGCGGCCGACGTGGAGTGCGACGGCCGCGCGGAGGACGACGGGGTGCGCTTCTTCCCGGGCGTCTGCGACGGCGAGGGAGAAGCGGACGCGGAGTGCGCGGACGCCGAGGGGGACGCGGAGGCCTGTGCCGTGAGCTTGGGCGCGGGGGTGGCCGCCTGCGCGAGTCCCGGGTCGGTGGTCGGCTTCAGCGCGATCAGCAGCACGATGCCGGAAACGGCGCCGGCGGTGGCCAGCAGGGCATGGCGGAACGGATGCTTCTTCCTCACGGCAGCTCCAGCGCGTCAGCGGTACGACGTGTCACAGGTCCGCCCTAGAACTCGAACGACTCGTGGTGGATACGGCGGTGCGGCACGTCGTACGGCGCCGGCGGAGACGAAGCCGACGAGGAGCAGCAGCGCCGTGCCCACCGTCGCCTTGACCATGTCCGGGTAGCCGGTGACGACGGAGACCGTCTGCGGCACGATGCCGGTGTTCGCCTGGAGGGCGTACCCGTACAGGATCAGCACGACGTGGGCGAGGGTCAGCGAGAGCGCGTAACGGCCGCCGCGGGCGTGCCAGCGCACCACGCGTTCGGAGCCGACGCGGCGTTCCAGCGCGGGGACGCGTGCCATCTGGGCGATCACGAGGGCGATCGCGTATCCGGCGAGCAGTCCGGTGATGCGGCCCGCGTTGACCAGCCGGTCGGCCGTGGTCGCCGCGACGGCCGGGGTGCCCCGCCACCACAGCCACACCATGGCGGCCGCGCCCGCCCAGGAGAGCAGGAGCAGGGGCGCGGCGGGGGAACGCCGGGGGCGGATGCGGCGCATGGTCTGCCGCCGTCCCGCCCGGCTGTGCTGGATGGTCGTCAAGGCCGTCTTTCCTTCGCTCGCCTTGGCTTCCCCCGCATCCACCTCCAGCGCACCGGCCGGAGCAGACGTCACAGTCCCGCGCGCACCAAGTACGGGCTCTGGGTGGGCCGACCCGACCTGAGCGAAGATGTTCCCAGTAGCCACGCCGCATTCGGGGACGGAAGCAGATGACCACCCAGCCACCGCCGTACGGAAACCAGCCTCCGCAGGGCTTCGGCCCGCCGCCCCCGCAGTACGCCCCCACCCCCGCCCAACCGCCCGCCGAGGGACCCGAGTTCATGGCGGTGGACGTCCACAACTCCATCGTGGTCGACGTCACGGGCGTCGCCTTCGAGGATCACGGCGCGGCCGTCGAGTTCTCCTGGCCGGAGATTCAGAGCGTCCACTACAAGGCGAGCCCCAACGGCAAGGCCCTGATGATGGCGGTGGTCCTGCCGAACGGCCAGTTCTACGAGTGCGTCGTCCAGGCGAAGCCCAGAGCCCAGCTGGGCCAGTGGTTCGCGCAACTGGCGGCGGTGCTGGGGTACTACCGGCCGATGGGCTGGTAACGCGGCAGGTCGTCGGTCGAGATCGTCCAGTCGCCGATCGTGACGTCCTCCCCGTAGACGAAGTCCTTGCGGGTGGCGTAGCGGGGGCCGTCGGGGGTGGGGTGGATGTCGGTGAGGACGGCCCCGGTGCCGGTGCGGGGGTCGAAGATCGCGTAGACGGGGACGCCGATCAGGGGGTAGTCGCGCAGCTTGGAGACCCAGTCATTGTCCGGGTTCGAGCGCGAGACGATCTCCACGGCGGCGACGAGAGAGCGGGGGTCGAAGGAACCGTCTCCCTCCATCTCCGCCTCGCTGATCACCATGACGTCGGGACGTCGCATGACGCCCTCGGGTTCGTCCTCGACGTCGGGCTCACCCGTATGGGCCACCAGCTCCTCGGGCATCACCTTCTCCAGGCGCTGCCGGACGCGCAGCACGGTGAGTTCGTGCGGCTTCGAGGGCGACATCATGTCGAGGACGATCCCTTCCTTGGTGATCTCGAACTTGCCGGGAAGGGTGTCGTCCGTGGAGTGCACGAAATCCCGCATGACCCGGTAGAGGTGGGATGCGCCGTGCCGCGCTTCGTCCGGGGCGATGGTCATGGCGCTCGCTCCTCGTCGTCTGTGCCCAGGGGCAAGGATCGTCGCCTTCATGCTAGGCGGCCTCGGTGAGATCGGATCGGCAGTCACCACAGCGTCCAGGAACGGGCGAGCGGAAGGCGCGGTCGCAGCCGTCGCAGTTGTGGAGAGGGTGGCGGACGGTCGGCGGTGGCGCGGGAGTCCGCACGGGTGGCGGGGGCGGGAGCTGGGCCGTCAGGCGGTGGGCCAGCAGGGCGGCCGGACGGCACAGGGGTTCTGCGGGGAGGGCCGTGGTGAGGGCTTCTCGTACGGTCGTGGGGGTCACGTCCCGTTCCAGCCAGGCGGCCACGTCCGGGGCCAGGTGGGCCGTGTCCTGCTCGCTGAGCAGGAGGCGTCTGTCGTGGGTGCGGAGGGTCGCGAGGATCTTCGTGGCCTGCTCGATGAGAGCGGGGACGGGGTAGGCGGGGAGCGGCACCGGGGGGAGGGGTTTCGGCGCGGACTCCCTCTTCGGACGGGTGTGCCTGGGGCGCGGGGCGTGGTCGTCGGCGCGGTGGTCCGGCCGGTTGCAGGAGACCGTGCGCGTGACGATACGGCCGCCCGAGACACGTCTGCGTTCGCGGCGCAGGTAGCCGTGGGCTTCCAGCTCGCGCAAGGCGGCCGCGATACGGGTCGCCCCCTCGGGGAAGGGGGCGGCGAGTGTCTTGATGTCGACGTGGGCGCGCTGGGGCAGCGACTGGATGTGCGTGGCCAGGCCGATGGCCAGCAGCGACAGCTCCGGGTGCTGAGCCAGGTGGTTGCCGATCACCGTGAAGCGTGTGGTGTGGCGGGTGTGCTCGTGGACCAGGCCGCCGGTTTCGGAATGCCGCCGGATCGGGTGTTTGTTGGCCGCAACGCGGGACTGGGCGTGCGGGGGCGCGCTAGGGTTTTTCGTGTCCATCAGGAAGTTGTTGCCTTCCTCGGTGGTCAGGCCCTCGCATCGGGATGCCAGTCCCGGCGAGGGCCGTTGCATGTGTGCGGTTGTGTTGCGCTGAGAGTAGGGCAGGCAACCAGGGCAAAATCCAGCTGAGTTGGTGATGTTCACCCGGGCGGGTGAGGGGCTGGGGTTTGGCTTGGTGGGGGTTCTTTCACCGGGTTCTTTCTTGGAATAGGCGGCCCGTGCCGCCGGAATACGGTTCCACCGGAGCACGGTTCGCCGTGTTCCGGTCGAGGCGGATCTCGGCCCATACCGTCTTGCGCGGTGACAGCCCCGGCACGACCCCCCACTTGTCCGCGAGCGCGTCGACCAGTACGAGGCCGCGACCCGACTCGGCTTCGCAGTCGGGGAGTTCGGCGCACGGCATACGGTCACCCCGTGTGTCCGTGACCTCGATGCGCAGGGTGTCGGCGACCACGTAGAGCGTCAGGCGGAAGTCGCGGCCCGGTACGCGGCCGTGCGTCACCGCGTTCGCCGCCAGCTCCGCCACGATGTGCTCCGCGGGGTCCAACGGCAGCCCCCAGGCTCGGAGTTGTTCTGTGGCCAGCAGCCTCGCCAGGCGCGCTCCCCGCGGGGTGGGGGAGAGCTGCACGCTGAAGTTGCGGATCGGGGTGGGGGATTCCTCGTTCACGTCACTCAGCGTGGCCGCCGACGTCTACCGTGAGGAGTGACTGCGCCGTTGCGTACGGTGACTGTCCGGAGCTTGTCCGGTGCTGTCCGGACTGTCGGGACGGCCCGTAGGGGCAGGGGCGTGCGTAGGGCCAGTACGACGGAGGGGCACGCGGGATGTCGGTGGACGCGGAGGCGGGACGGCTCAGGTCCGAGGCGGACGAGCCGGGTTGGGAGGTCGACCCGGACGACGAGTGGGGCGTCGCGGTCATCGCCACGGTCGGGCGGCAGCTCAAGCTGCGGCGCGAGGCCGTGGGGATGCGCGCCGCGGACTTCGGCAAGGCCGTCGGGTACGGCGAGGACCTCGTCTACAAGATCGAGGGCGGGAAGAGGATTCCCCGGCAGGAGTACCTGGACAGGGCGGACGAGGTGTTGGGGGCCGGGGGGCTTATTTCGGCGACCTGGGAGGACGTGAAGAAGGTCCGGTACCCGAAGAAGGTGCGGGAGCTGGGCAAGCTGGAGGCTCAGGCGGTCGAGATCGGGGTCTACGAGTGCAACATCATCGCCGGGTTGCTCCAGACGCCGGAGCATGCCCGGGCGGTCATCGGGGCGGCGCAGCCGCCGTACTCGCCGGACGACGTGGAACGCATGGTGGCGGCTCGTCTGGCCCGGCAGTCGGTCTTCGACCGGGACCCGGCCCCATCGATCCACTTCGTGCTGGAAGAGGCACCGCTGCGTCGCCAAGTCGGGGGCACAATGATGTGGCGACGGCAGCTCGAACGTCTGCTGGAGGCGGGCCGGTTGAACAACGTCACGCTTCAGGTCATGCCGACCAACACCGACCCCCATCCGGGGTTGGACGGCAGGATCGAGTTGTTGAAGTTCCCGGACGGGACAGCCGTGGCCCGCGCAGACGGTTGGTTCAATGGCCGACCGACCAATGATCCGAAACAGCTGCGTGTCATCGAACTGCAATATGGGATTATCCGGGCGCAGGCTCTCCCGCCAAGGGAGTCGCTTACCTTCGTTGAGCAACTGCTGGGAGAAACATGATTCGCAAGGCCCCCATCGGGGACGCCTCCGAACTGGCGTGGTTCAAGAGCAGCTACAGCGGCGGCACGAACGGCGAGTCCTGCGTCGAGGTCGCCAACACCCCCGCCGCGATCCACGTCCGCGACTCCAAGCACGCCACGGCCGGCCCCCGCCTGGCCTTCGCCCCGGCGGCCTGGACGGTGTTCGTCTCGCAGGCGTGAGCCCCTGGCCGCGGCGTGCCGCAGCCAGGGGCTCCGCTCAGCGCAGCGCGTCTCAGACGTTGACGCCGAAGTCCTGCGCGATGCCCACCAGGCCGGACGCGTAGCCCTGGCCCACGGCGCGGAACTTCCACTCCGCGCCGTTGCGGTACAGCTCGCCGAAGACCATCGCCGTCTCCGTGGCCGCGTCCTCGGAGAGGTCGTAGCGGGCGATCTCGGCGCCGCCGGCCTGGTTGACGATGCGGATGTAGGCGTTGCGGACCTGGCCGAAGTTCTGCGAGCGGTTCTCCGCGTCGTAGATCGAGACCGGGAAGACGATCTTGTCGATGTCGGCCGGGAGGGCCGCCAGGTTGACGTTGATCGCCTCGTCGTCGCCCGCGCCCTCGCCCGTGCGGTTGTCGCCGGTGTGGACGATGGTGTTGTCCGGGGTCTGCTTGTTGTTGAAGAACACGAAGTGGGCGTCCGAGTAGACCTTGCCCTGCGTGTTGACCGCGATGGCCGAGGCGTCGAGGTCGAAGTCCGTGCCGGTGGTGGTGCGGACGTCCCAGCCGAGGCCCACGGTGACGGCGGTCAGGCCCGGAGCCTCCTTGGTGAGCGAGACGTTGCCACCCTTGGACAGGCTTACAGCCATGGTTGGGAGTCCTTTCCCTCGTTTATGTACGGCAGTGAACCTACAGCTACCGGTATGAACGCCAAGAGGGGTACGGAAGGTTCCAGCTCTCTTTACTTTCTTTACCGAACTCCGGGTGAACGACCGCCGACGATCGCCGACGTTAATCGCGTGACGTGTGCGGGTCAGGCGCGCGACCATGGGGGCATGTCCGGTCCCTACTTCATCCGCGGCTCCGTCTCGCTCCCCGAGGCCGAGCTCCTGTGGCGTTTCTCGCGCTCCTCGGGGCCCGGCGGTCAGCACGTCAACACCAGTGACTCCCAGGTGGAGCTGCGATTCGACCTGGCCCGGACCGAGGCGCTGCCGGAGGTGTGGAAGGCGCGGGCGCTGGAGCGGCTCGCGGGGCGGCTCGTCGACGGCGTGATCGCCGTCCGCGCGTCCGAGCACCGCTCGCAGTGGCGCAACCGCGAGGCCGCGGCCGTACGCCTTGCCGCGCTGCTGGCCGAGGCGACGGCGCCGCCGCCCAAGCCGCGCCGCCCGACCCGTATCCCGCGGGGTATCAACGAGCGCCGGCTGCGGGAGAAGAAGCAGCGCTCCGACACGAAGCGGGGGCGTACGGGCCGCGACTGGTCCTAGGGCGGCCCCGACCGGGATCGTCTGTCACATCGCCGCCGCGCCGTCCGTCATAGGACCATGAGCGACAACCGGATTCCCTCGCACAACGAATTCCTCGCCCGGCGCTTCGAGGCGCACCGCCCGCATCTGCGTGCCGTCGCCTACCGCATGCTCGGCTCGGCCGCCGAGGCCGACGACGCGGTGCAGGAGACGTGGTTCCGGCTGAGCCGTTCCGACACGGCCGGGGTGGAGAACCTCGGGGGATGGCTGACGACCGTCGTCGGACGGGTGTGTCTCGACATGCTGCGCTCGCGCAGGTCGCGCGCGGAGGAGCCGCTGGAGCCGTTGGCGGGGCACGCGCGCGTGGCGGACGTCTCCGGCGGGGCCGACCCCGAGCAGCACGCGGTGCTCGCCGACTCGGTGGGCGTGGCGCTGCTGGTCGTACTGGAGACGCTGACGCCCGCCGAGCGGCTGGCGTTCGTGCTGCACGACCTGTTCGCGGTGCCGTACGAGGAGGTCGGGGAGATCGTGGGGCGCAGCCCCGTGGCGGCCAGGCAGCTCGCGAGCCGGGCGCGCAGGCGGGTGCAGGGGGCCGACCGGGTGCGGGGCGGCGATCCCGGGCGGCGGCGGGCCGTCGTGGACGCCTTCCTCGCCGCCGCGCGGGAAGGCGACTTCGAGGCGCTGGTCGCGCTGCTGGATCCGGATGTCGTCGCCCGCAGCGATGCCGGCGTGAACACGGGAGCGGTGGCGGTCGCCAAGGGCGCGTCCAGCTTCCGGCACTTCGCGGCCGTGGCGCGGCCCGCGCTGGTCGACGGCGCCACCGGACTGGCCGTGTACGTCGACGGACGCCTGGACCGCACGCTGGCCTTCGCGTTCGTGGGGGACAGGATCGCCGGCATCGACATCGTGACCTCCCCGGAGCGCGTCGCCGAGTGCGAGGTGACCCTCCTCTAGAGGTCCAGGACGCCGACCGTCTGGTCGCCGCTGGTCTCTCCCGTGGTGCGGAAGCCGAGGCGCAGGTAGAAGTTCTCGGGCCCGTCCGGGCCGGGATGCCAGGTGACGTAGCACTGCTTCCCGCCGCGGCGGCGGATCTCCGCGGACACGGACTCGACTGAACCGGCCGTAGCCGCGGCCCTGCTCCCCGGCCGCGATGTTCAGCCGCCACAGCCCGGAGCGGAACAGGGTGCCGTCCTCCTTCCAGTCGATGTCGACGAAGGCCATCAGGAAGCCGACCGGGCGGTCGCCGTCGACGATCAGGCGGGGCCAGGCCACGCCCGGGGGATGCACGTACGCCTCCGCCAGCGAGTGTGCGACCGGCTCGACCGCGTGTTCCTGGTCCGGACGGATGCGGATGGCTAGGGCGGCTTCGAGATTGCCGGGGGTGATCTCGACCAGGCGGGGGCCGGGCGGCTCGGGCGTCGTCATGCGCCGACCCTAGGAAGCACCCACGCGCGCGTGCCACGCAATTACGCGTCTCACCCCCCGCGCGACGGCTCTCAGCCCAGCTGCCGGTAGCGCCCCCGGAAATACGTCAGCGGGCCGCCGGTCGCGCTCGGCACGTCCGCAGTCAGGACGCGACCGATCACCAGGGTGTGGTCCCCGGCGGTCACCCGCTGCTCGGTGCGGCACTCCAGGGTGGCCAGCGCGCCGCCCACCAAGGGGGCGTTCGTGGCCTTTCCGCGGACGTACGGGATGTCCTCGAACATGAGGCGGTCGCTGATGCGGCCCTTCATCGCGAAGCGGCCGGCGATGTGGCGCTGGCTCTCCGAGAGGACCGAGACCGCCCACAGGGGCTGTTCGTCGAGGAGGTCGTCCATGCGGGCGCCGGTGCGCAGGCTGACCAGGACCAGGGGCGGGTCGAGGGAGACCGACAGGAACGCCGTGGCCGTCATGCCGACGTCCTCGCCGGCCGGCGCCGTCGGGTCGTCGGGGTCCAGCGGCGGCTCCTGCGCGGTCACCAGGACCACGCCGGCGGCCAGCCGGGACATGGCGGCGCGGAACTCGTCGTTGCTCACCCCCTCAGCATGCCCGGAGGCGGGCTCGGCAGTGATCGGGGATGCGGCAAGGGGAGTCTTCAGCACACCCGGAACGCTAATCTCCGGCCCGCGCGGGCCGCATCGGGCGGGGGTCCGAGAACGGACCTAGGTCCTTCGGCGGACGGCGGGCGGTCCGATCACGTACGCTTCTGCGTCATCTCCACATCCGCACAAAGTTTGCGTTCAGTAAACGCACAGGGAAAACGCAGAAACACCACTCAATTGTTCATCTTTCGCTGTGACTTGAGTCACAAGGGCCATGAATTGTTGACCCTGTGTACCGAGTGGGCAGCGCGCTGTGATTCAGTGGCTGGGAAGCTGCCAGAACGATACGCCGATGAGAACCCTTGATTCGCTGCGAGGTCTCGGGGGGAGGGCGAGCAATGGAGACCGAGTCGGAGCCCTACGTCCGCCTTGCGACCCTGCGGCAACTGCACCAGGTCATGGCCGACATGAACACCGCACGCAGTCTTGCGGACACGCTGCAGACCGTCGCCGACGGCGTCGTCACCGGACTCGGCTACGAGCTGGCGTGCGTCAACCTGGTCCGCCCCGACGGCGACCTCGTCGTCGCCGCGTTCGCGGGCAATCCCGCGGCCGAGGCACTGATCACCGGCCGCGTCGGCTCCCGCGAGTCCTGGGAGCGCCGGCTGAGCATGGGCGAACACTGGGGCGACCTGGTCTTCATATCGCACACCGAGGGCTGGGTCCTCGACGACGACGACGTGCCGCAGTGGTACACCGACGGGCCCGCGCCCCGCTTCGAGGACGAGTGGCACCCCTCCGACCGGCTCTTCGCCCCGATGTACACGCCCGCGGCGCCCGGCGGCTCCTGCGGTGAGCTGATCGGCGTGCTGTCCGTGGACCGGCCGCGCAACGGCCGCCGGCCGGGCGCGTGGGGACGCGAAGCGCTCCAGATGTACGCGTTCCAGGCCGCCATCGCGATCAGCAACGCGCGTCTTCGCTCCAACATGCAGCGGGCACTCGTCAGGCTCGAAAGGGAGCAGCAGGCGCTCAGGGCCAGCGAGGAGAGCTTCCGGCAGGCCTTCGAGTACGCCCCCTCCGGAATGGCCATCGCCGAGATGGGCGGCGACCAGCACGGCCGAATACTGCGGACCAACGACGCCCTGTGCCGGCTGCTCGGCCGGCCCGCCTCCGCGATGCGCCGCTACTCCTTCTCCGACCTCGTCCACCCCGAGGACATCGGCACGCTGCTGCGGACCTCCGCCGAGGGCGGACGCGCGGAACTGCGGCTGGGCCGCCGGGACGGCACGTACGTGTGGGTCTCGCTGCGCAACAGTGTCGTCGCGGACGCCGCCGACGGGCCGCGGTTCCTGCTCACCCACGTCGAGGACATAGAGGAGCGCAAGCGCCGCGAGCTGCAGCTCGCCCACCGCGCCTCCCACGACTCCCTCACCGGCCTGCCGAACTCCGCCGAGCTGCGCTCGCGCCTGTCCTCGCGGCTGTGCCGGCGCGCCACCCACCCCGGTGCCCTGGAGTCCCTGGACGCGGCCTTCGGGCACCCCGCCTACGACGTCAACGGCCACGGCTTCGACCTCCGGCCGGGCGGCACCGAGACCTTCGACGCCTTCGACCACCATGTGCACACCGTCGCCCCCGAGGGCGAGCGCGACGACGGCACCAAGGGGCTCGCGGTCCTCTTCTGCGACCTCGACGGCTTCAAGTCGATCAACGACCGGTTCGGGCACAACGCCGGTGACGCGGTCCTCATCGAGGTCGCCCGGCGGCTGACCCGGGGCGTGCGCGACGGCGACACGGTGGCCCGGCTCGGCGGTGACGAGTTCGTCGTCCTCGCCGACGGCCTCGGCCGCGCCGACGCCCAGGACCTGGCCGTACGCCTGCGCAACGAGATCATCCAGCCCATCCGCGTCGACGGGCGGGCCATGCGGGTCGGCGCCAGCTTCGGCATCGGGTGGGCGCACTGCGGAATGACTGCGGACGAAGTGTTGAAGTCTGCCGACGAGCGGATGTACGTAGAGAAACGATCTCGTCCCAAACAGCACAGACGGGCCGGGTGAACCGCAGGTCAGGGCCGGGGTGGCGGAACGGTGCGATCCGAGTCACCCGTTTGGGGCACGGGGAGCGGGTAGGCTCGCGAGTCTGACCCCCCGAATCGCGATCGACCCGCACCGCTGAGGAGTACCCAGGGATGACGTCCGGCAACAACGGCGCCACTACGCCCGAGGACGACGACCCGTTCGGCTACCTCTACGCCGATGGGCAGGCCAACGGCGCCCAGCCGCCCTCCGGCGGCGGCTACGGCTACCCGAACTCCGTCAACCGGGTGCGTGCGGTCGGCCAGCGGCAGTACGGCCAGCCCGCCCCGGGGCAGCAGCAGACGGCCGCCTACGGGCAGGCGCCGCAGCAGCAGGGCGCCTACGGTCAGTCGAACGCCCACTACGCGGCGCCGGAGACGTTCCCCGGCGGCGGCGCCCCGACGGCGCCCCAGCAGACGGGTCACGGCGGGGGCGGCGGTCGCCGCGGGCCGAACACCAAGGGTCTGCTGATCGGCGCGATCGCCGTGGTCGCCGCGGTCGTCATCGGCATCGGCGTGGCGATGATGAACGGCAACTCGGACGACAAGGCGGGCGGCGGCGCCTCCCCGACCCCGACGACGTCCCAGAACACCAAGCCCAGCCAGTCCCCGAGCAACGCGACCTCGACGGACCTCCCGAAGACCGACGCGAAGGACCTCCAGCTGGGGGGCGGCGCGACCAGGGCCTCGGACGTCAAGGGCGCCAAGTCGGACGGCGGCACCTATGTGACGGGGTTCAACGCCGTCGGTTCCTCGATCACTTGGACCGTCGACAACATCCCTGCGGGCGGTAAGTACAGCGTCTACGTCGGTTACAGCGTTCCCGGCAAGGACGCCACTGCCACCCTCACGGTCAATGGCACGCCTTCCAAGACGCCCGTCGGCCTCAAGAACTGGGCCGGGGCCGCGCAAGGTGATTACGAGAAGGGCTGGACGAAGACGTACAACTGGGTCCAGCTCAAAAAGGGCACGAACACCGTCAATCTCTCGTGCGGGCAGGGCAACCAGTGCGACGCCCTGATCGACCAGCTGTGGTTGGTGAAGGGGTGGGTCGGTAGCTGAGGAACGGGCAGAGCCCCGCCGTCTCCGTCGAGATGGCGGGGCTCTGCCCGTTCCTGCCCACGTCTTGGTCGTATTTACTCCGTCGTAGTTCTTGCGCCAAGGCCAGTAAACCTTGTTGCCGCCGGACTGTTCGCTTACGAGTCTGATACGGACATGATGGTCGTCCCCCAGCGTGTCTATCAAGTTGAACGTCAGTCCCACAGTGGCTCCGGGGCCTGGCCAGTTGCTGATCTTGACACCGCCTGAAGCGCCCGTGGTCGCGCAGCCTGCTGTACTCGCGGCTTGCGCCGGGGACGTCATGATCGCAGTCAGTGCCAAGGCCGTGGTGGCGGTGTTAGTTGCCCGAGTGCTTTATTCATTTTTCCTCTTCCTGGCTCTTTCGCGGTAAAGGGTGAATGGGAAAGGATTTTAGGTGTCTTAATGGGTGACGAGAAAGCGATATTCTTGCGGTTGGCCGGAAAGGGTCGCTTCCCGGCGAAAAGCGAAGCTGCCGGGAAGTCGTTTAGCCGACTCACGCCTTATGCGGCACTGGTCTCCATCGAAACGGTTACCCGGCCCAGCAGGTCCTCGTAGGTCGTGTGGTCGAACTCGCCGGCCGTCTGGGCCAGTACGGTCGCCGAGGACAGGGCGACGGCGCGGGCCAGGCGGTCCGGCCAGGGGAGTTGCTCCACCAGGCCGGACAGCAGGCCCGCCACCACTGAGTCGCCGGCGCCCGTCGGGTTGCCATGGACGGCGGCCGGTGGGACGGCACGCCAGCGGCCCTCGGGAGCCGCCGCCAGGAGTCCCGCCTTGCCCAGTGAGGCGACCACCGCCCGGGCACCCCTGCGCCGCACGTCCTGCGTGGCGCGCAGCGGTTCGTGGGAGCCGGTGAGTTCGGCCAGTTCGTCGGCGTTGGGCTTGATCAGGTCGGGGCGCGCGGCGACCCCGCGGCGCAGCGGCTCCCCGCTGGTGTCGAGCAGCACGGGGACGCCGGCCGCCTTCGCCGTGCGGACCAGGCCCGCGTACGCGCCGACCGGCACCCCGGGCGGCAGGCTGCCGCACAGGGCCACCGCCGACATCGACGGCAGCAGGTCCTCGTAGACCTCCTGGAAGGCCGCCCACTCGGCGGGTGTGACCGTGGGGCCGGGTTCGTTGAGCTGGGTCGTGTCGCCGGTTCGCTCGTCGACCACGGCGATCGTGCGCCGGGTCGGGCCGCCGACCGGGACGAGCGCGTCCACCACCCGGGGCGTGCCGGTGAGCCGCTCCTGGACGCTGCGGCCGGTCGCGCCGCCCGTGAAGCCGGTGACCGTCACCTCGTGACCGAGGGCCGCGAGCACGCGGGCCACGTTCAGGCCCTTGCCGCCGGGTCGTTCGGTGACCTCGGAGACCCGGTGGGAGGCGTGCGGGCGCAGACCCCGTACGCGATAGGTGATGTCGAGAGCGGTGTTCAGCGTGACCGTGAGGATCACCTGGGCCGACCTCCCCCGAAGACTGTTGCCGATGCGTGCCGACCGGACGTACGGCGGCCGTCATATTTTCGCAGGACGACCGCCGCACTCAACACCCGGACACATCACCCCAGTTGTGGATCGACCACCCATTCACCCCGGCGCATCACGCCCTTGAGGTCGAATTGCTGGTCCAGCAGCACCAGGTCGGCGTCCTTGCCGGGCTCCAGCGAGCCGATCCGGTCGTCCATGCCCAGCAGCCGGGCGGGGTTGGCGGAGATCGCGGCGACCACGTCCTCGATCGGGAGCCTGTCGACGGTCACCGCCCGTTTGAACGCGCGGTCCAGGGTGAGGGTGGACCCGGCGATCGAACCGCCCTCCACCAGGCGTGCGACGCCCTCGCTGACCTCCACCTCCAGCGGGCCGAGCATGTACCTGCCGTCGCCGAAGCCGGCCGCGTCCATGGCGTCCGTGATGAAGGCCACGCGTCCCGCGCCTGCGCGGTGGAAGGCCAACTGGAGCGCGGCCGGGTGCAGATGGGTGCCGTCGTCGATGAGCTCGACGGTGATCCGCTCGTCCTCCAGGAGGGCGGCGATCGGGCCCGGGGTGCGGTGGCCGAGGGCCGGCATGGCGTTGAAGAGGTGCGTGGCGACCGTGGCGCCGGCGTCGATGGCCTGCACCGTCTGCTCGTACGTCGCGTCGGTGTGCCCGACCGCCGCGATGACGCCGTGCTCGACGAGGAGGCGTACGGAGTCGAGGCCGCCCGGCAGCTCGGTGGCCAGGGTGACCATCCTGGCCCTGCCGCGCGCCGCGTCGATCAGCTTGCGGACCTCGGCGGGGTCGGGGTCGCGCAGGAGTTCCTCGGAGTGCGCGCCCTTGCGGCAGGGCGAGATGAAGGGGCCCTCGAAGTGGATGCCGGCGATGTCGCCCTGCTCGGCGAGTTCGCTGAGCAGCCCGGCGCGCTGGGCGAGGAAGTCCATGTCCCCGGTGACGGTCGAGGCGACGAGGGTGGTGGTGCCGTGCAGGCGGTGGGTGTGGATGCCGTGGAGGACGTCCTCGACCGTGCCGGAGGTGAAGGAGGCCCCGCCACCCCCGTGGTTGTGGATGTCGACGAAGCCGGGCACCAGCCAGTGGCCGGTCACGTCGACGACGTCGGCGTCTTCGGAAGCCGCGCCGACGATCCGCGTGCCGTCGACGATGACGCGGCCGTCGTGCACGACCCCGGTGGGGAGCACCACCCGGGCACCGGCGAGAACCTTGCGAGAACCCATCAGGTGGTTACCTCCGTACGGTCGGTTGTGGTCAACAGGTCCCAGGCCAGCAGCCCGGCACCGAGACAGCCCGCCGTGTCCCCCAGTCCCGCGGGGACGATCGACGGGAGTTTCTGGAAGGTCACCCGGCGTTCGACGGCCTCCCGCAGCGGTGTGAACAAGGTTTCCCCCGCCTCGGCCAGGCCGCCACCGATGATCAGGGTGCGCGGGTCCAGCAGGGTGAGGGCGGTCAGCAGGCCGTCGGCGAGGGCGTCGATCGCGCCCTGCCAGATCCGGACGGCGTTCGGGTCGCCGGACGTGACGGCCCGCGCGCAGTCGGCGGCGTCCGCGTCCGGGTCGCCGCAGGCCTTCGCCCACGCCTGGCCGACGGCCGCCGCGGAGGCGTACCGCTCCAGGCAGCCGGACTGGCCGCACGGACAGGGGGTCCCCGCGGGCCGTACGACGATGTGGCCGATCTCTCCGGCGAAGCCGTGTGCGCCAGACTCCACTCGGCCCGCCATGCCGATCGCGCCCGCGATGCCGGTGCCCAGGGCGACGAACAGGAAGCGGTCGGCGCCGCGGCCCGCGCCGATGCGGCCTTCGGCGAGTCCTCCGGTGCGCACGTCGTGGCCGAGGGCCACGGGCGCGCCGAGCCGGTGGGAGAGCAGGTCGCGCAGGGGGACGTCGCGCCAGCCGAGGTTGGCGGCGTAGGCGGCCAGGCCCCGCGGCTCGTCGACGATGCCCGGGACGGCTACCCCGGCGGCCGCGGCGGGCTCGCCGAGGTGCTCGACGCCGTACCCGCGCAGCTCGGCGGCGAAGTCGAGGATGCCCTCGACGACGGCGTCCGGCCCGCGCTCGCGTCCGGTCGCGCGGCGGGCCCGGTGCAGCAGCTCGCCGCCCGCGCCGACGAGGGCGGCCTTCATCCCGGTGCCGCCCACATCGAGGGCGATGACGTGTCTCACGGAGGACAGTGTGACCCCACTACCCTTGAGAGGTCTAGTCCACTTGCGTGGTGTAGACCTTAGAGAGTCCACATATTGAACGGCGAGACAGTTGGAGCGTGGCGTAGCAGTGCAGCGGCGCAAGGCGGGAACGGTCGCGGCGGTCGCCGCGCTGGGGATGACGGCGACCCTCGGGGGCTGCGGTGTCACCGGCGGTTCGGGAGACGTCACCCTGAGACTGGTCGCGGCGGACTACGGCGACTCCGCCGCCAACGGCTCCCAGAAGTACTGGGACAAGCTGGTGAAGGAGTACGAGAGCAAGCACTCGGGCGTGAAGGTCGACGTCACCGTCTACTCCTGGAACGACGTCGACCGCAAGGTCAAGGAGATGGTCGACGCCGGCAAGGCCCCCGACATGGCGCAGATCGGCGCGTACGCCGACTACGCCGCGAAGGACGAGCTCTACACGGCCGACGACCTGCTCTCCATCAGCACCCAGGCCGACTTCGCCTCCCAGCTGGCCACCGCGGGACAGGTCAAGGGCGTGCAGTACGGGATGCCGTTCGCGGCCTCGACGCGGTTGCTCTTCTACAACAAGACCCTCTTCGCGAACGCCGGCCTGACCCCGCCGAAGACGTGGAAGCAGCTCGCCGCCGACGCCGCGGCGCTCAAGGCGCGCGGCGTGAAGTACCCGTACGCGCTGCCGCTCGGCCCGGAGGAGGCGCAGGCCGAGACGATGCAGTGGATGCTCAGCGGTGGCGGCGGCTACACCGACACCGTCGGGTCCTACGGAATCGATTCGGCACAGAACGTCGCCACCTTCGACTGGCTCAAGGACGACCTTGTCGGCAAGGGGCTGACCGGGCCGGTCGCGCCCGGCAACCTCAACCGCGCCGCCGCGTTCTCCGCCTTCGCCAAGGGTGAGGTCGGCATGCTCAACGGCCACCCCTCGCTGATGAAGATCGCCGCGAAGAAGGGCGTGAAGTTCGGCATGGTGCCGATGCCCGGCTCGGGCGGGCGGAGCAGCACCTCGATGGGCGTGGCCGACTGGATGATGGCCTTCAAGAAGAACGGCCACGCGCAGCAGGTCGGCGACTTCCTCGACTTCGTCTACGACGAGAAGAACGTCCTGGCCTTCTCGCGCGAGTACGACCTGCTGCCGGTCACCAACTCGGCGTCCGAGGTGATGAGCTCGGACGAACGGGACGCCGATCTCAAGCCGTTCCTGGACGAGCTTCCGCAGTCGGAGCTGTACCCGGTCGGCAAGAGGTCCTGGGCGGCGGTCAGCGCGGCGGTGAAGAAGCGGATAGGCCAGGCGGTCGGGGCCAACGGCAGCCCCGCCGCCACCCTCTCCCAGCTCCAGGCGACGGCGTCGACGGCGGAGAGCGCGGACTGACTGTCAGTGGCGGGGGCTACGGTTCGCCGTATGGAACCGGAGCAGCTGGGGGAGCGTGAGCGGGCCGTCCTCGCCCTGGAGCGCCGGGGCTTTCCCGGCCCCGGCGCCAAGGAGCGCGCCATACGGGAGGAGCTGGGCCTGGCCCCCGTCCGCTACTACCAGCTCCTGAACGCCCTCCTGGACGACGAGCGGGCCCTCGCCCACGACCCGGTGACGGTGAACAGGCTGAGAAGGGTGCGGGAGCGGCGGCGGTCCGAGCGCTGACGGTTTCCGCGCATCCCGTGAGCCGCGCATGCCTCGCCCCATCGCGGTTAGGGTCCCCGTATGGGCACCCACACGGACACGGACCCCCTGCCGACGCCCGTCACGCGGGCCGGGCGGGAGGGGCTCGCCGCGATTCTCGACGATCCCGGGAAGGCGGTGCTGGCCTTCGACTTCGACGGCACCCTCGCGCCGATCGTTCCCGACCCCGAACAGGCCCGCGCCCACCCGGACGCCGTTCCCGCGCTGGCCGCCCTCGCCCCGAAGGTCGCCTCCGTGGCGGTGGTCACCGGCCGGCCGGCCGAGGTCGCCGTCCGGCACGGCGGTTTCGCGGGCGTCCCGGGCCTGGAGCACCTGGTGGTCCTCGGCCACTACGGCGCCGAGCGCTGGGACGCGGTCAGCGGCGAGGTCGGCGCGCCCGCCCCGCACCCCGGCGTCGCCGCCGTCCGCGCCGAACTGCCGGGCCTGCTGGAGCGGTCCGGGGCCGGACAGGGCGCGTGGATCGAGGAGAAGGGCGGGTTCGCGGTCGCCGTGCACACCCGCCGCGCCGCCGACCCCCAGGCCGCCTTCGAGGCCCTGCGCGAGCCGCTGACCGCCCTGGCCACCCGCCACGGGCTGATCGTCGAGCCGGGCCGTCTCGTCCTGGAGCTGCGCCCGCCGGGCATGGACAAGGGCGTGGCGCTCACCCGGTACGTCCGCGAGACCGGCGCGTCGGCGGTGCTGTACGCGGGCGACGACCTGGGCGACCTGCCGGCCTACGCGGCGGTGGACTCACTGCGCTCCGAGGGCACGCCGGGGCTGCTGGTGTGCAGCGGCAGCGACGAGGTGACGGAGCTGAGCCGGAGGGCGGACCTGGTGGTCGACGGACCGGCCGGAGTGGTCCGCCTGCTGTCCGCCCTCACCGCTCAACTCGGCTGACACCTGCGGCTGACACCTGCGGCTGACACCTGCGGTTGACGCCTGCGGTTGACGCCTGCGGTTGACGCCTGCTCTCGCAGCGCGGCTCGTTTGACGGTTGCGCGCGGCGCCGCTCGGTCGATGTCTGTTCTCGCCGCGAGGCTCGGCTGACGGCTGCCCGCTGCGGGGTTCGGTCGATGTCTGTTCTTGCGGCGCGGCTCGTTTGACGGCTGCGCGCGGCGCGGCTCGGCTGACAGCTGCCCGCTGCGGGGTTCGGCCGGTGTCTGTTGTCGCGGCTCAACCCGGATGGCCGACAAGCGCGTTCAGCTGGTCCAGGAACCACTGCGCCGGGGGCAGCGCGGTCGCCGAGGCGGCCAGCCGCTTGGCGCGCTCGGCGCGTTCCCCGGCCGGCATGGTCAGCGCGGTGTGCAGGGCGCGCGCCGTGCCGATCACGTCGTAGGGGTTCACCGTCACCGCGTCCTCGGCCAGCTCCTCGTACGCCCCCGCCTCCCGGGACAGCACCAGCACGCACCCCTCGTCGGAGACGACCGGGACCTCCTTGGCGACCAGGTTCATGCCGTCCCGGATGGGGTTGACGAGGGCCACATCGGCCAGCCGGTAGGCCGCCAGGGAGCGGGCGAAGTCGTCCTTCACATGGAGCACGACCGGGGTCCAGCCGGGCGTTCTGTACCGGGAGTTGATCTCCTCCGCCACGCGCTGCACCTCGGCGGTGTAGTCCCGGTAGACCGCCAGGTCCTGCCGGGAGGGGTAGGCGAAGGCCACGTGCACCACCCGCTCGCGCCACTCCGGGTGGTCCTCCAGCAGCTGCCGGTAGGCCAGCAGCCCGCGCACGATGTTCTTCGACAGCTCGGTCCGGTCGACCCGCACGATCGCTTTGCGGCCCGCCCCGATCTCCTCCCGCAGGGCCGCCACCCGCTCTTCGACGTCGGCCTCGTGGGACCGGTTCCGCAGGAAGTCGGCGTCCGCGCCGAGACCGTGCACACCGACGCGTGTCTCCCCGAGGCCGCCCACGAGCGCCGTACACGCCGTGAACGCCTCCGCCCAGCGGCGGGTCAGGAAGCCCAGCCGGTCGGCGCCGAGCATGCCGCGCAGCAGCTGCTCGGCGATGTCGTCGGGCAGCATCCGGAAGTACTCCACCGGCGCCCACGGCGTGTGCGAGAAGTGCGCGATCCTGAGGTCCGGCCGCAGCTCCCGCAGCATCCCCGGCACCAGGCACAGGTGGTAGTCCTGCACCAGCACCGCCGCGCCCTCCGCCGCCTCCTGGGCCAGCGCCTCGGCGAAGGCACGGTTGTACGTCTCGTACGACGCCCACTGCCGCCGGAACTCAGCGTCGAAGACCGGCTCCAGCGGCGTCTGGTACAGCATGTGGTGGACGAACCAGAGCACGGAGTTGGCGATGCCGTTGTAGGCGTCGGCGTGCACGTCGGCCGGGACGTCGAGCATCCGCACGCCGGGCTCGCCCTCCCCGCGCCGCACCGCCTCCCGGTCGCCGTCGGACAGCGCGGAGCACACCCACAGCGCGCCCGCGTCGGGACCGATCGCCGACAGGCCGGAGACCAGCCCGCCGCCGCCCCGCTTGGCGGCCAGCGAGCCGTCCGGCTGGAGTGTGTACGAGACCGGGCCGCGGTTGGACGCGACCAGTACCTGAGGGGCAGCGTCGTGCGAGGAAGCCATACGCCTCAACGTAGCCCGGTCCACAAACGCATAAACGTAACGACCACCCGGTCCGCGTATGCCCTACGCCACCTTGCGGCTCGCATACTCCGCGATCTCCGTCATCGGCGGCCGCTCCTCCGTGTCCACGGAGTAGGTGCGCGGCTCGAAGCCGTCCGTGCCCCGTTCGAACTGGGTGAGGGAGGGACGGACGAGATGGCCGCGGGCCAGGCGGAGCTGGGCCGTGCGGTAGATGGCCGCCGCCATCCGGCCGAGGGCCTGGCCGTCCTGGTGGCGGTGCTTGCGGACGCCTACGTCGACCTGGGCGAGCGCGTCCAGGCCCACCAGATGCAGGGCGTCGACCAGCATGCCCAGCTCGACCCCGTACCCGACGGGGAACGGCAGCTGTTCCAGCAGGCTGCGCCGGGCCGCGTACTCGCCGCCCAGCGGCTGCACGAAGCCGGCCAGCTGCGGCCAGTGCATGTTGAGCAGGGGGCGGGCCATCAGCTCGGTGACCCGGCCACCCTGTCCCTGCGCCCCGCCGAGGGGACGGTCGTACATGCCCTTGACCAGGTCGATCCCGGGGTCGGTGAGCAGCGGGCCGACGATCCCGGAGACGAAGTCGGAGGAGAACTCCTTCAGGTCGGCGTCGATGAAGCAGACGATGTCCCCGGTCGTGACCAGCAGCGAGCGCCACAGGACCTCGCCCTTGCCGGGGACCGTCGAGATGCGGGGCAGGATGTCGTCGCGGTGCACTACCCGCGCGCCGGCCGCCGCGGCGACCTGGGACGTGCGGTCGGTGGAACCGGAGTCGACGACCACGATCTCGTCGACGAGCGGGACCTGCTGCATCAGGTCGTGGCGGATGATCGCGACGATGTCGCCGACCGTCTCCTCCTCGTTGAGCGCGGGCAGCACGACACTGACCGACTGGCCCGTGCGCTGTTTCGCGGCGAGGATCTGGTGCAGCGGGCGGTCGGTGACGGACCAGGAGTGGGTGCTCAGCCAGCGCTCGACTTCTTCCAGCACGTAGGCGGCTCCTCTGCGTTCTCTCGGCGAAAGGACCGGATTGTGATCCATCTCGCGGTTCGGACGGCTATCTCAACTGTCCTGGCCTTCGGTTACAGTCTTGAACAACGCTGATGACCATCGCATGTCGGGGGTCGTCTCGCGTTCAACGAGTTCAACAACCACATACCGCTCATCCAGAGGGGCAGAGGGATACGGCCCGATGAAGCCCCGGCAACCCTCCAGCCGGTCTCGTAGATCAACGTTGATCATTCCGCGAGGCTCCCGGCTAGGGAAGGTGCCAAATCCGTCTCACGGCGAGATGCGTCGTGAGGAAGATGAGGAGAAAGGGCCTCGCCTCACATGGCTGCGCAGACTGTTGCAAGCACCACCGACTCCACGACCGTAGACCTCGGGCCCGCCTCGGCGCTTTCCTGCCGCGAGTGCGGTCACCGGGTGCCGCTCGGCCCGGTCTTCGCCTGCGAGGAGTGTTTCGGCCCGCTCGAGATCGCGTACGACTTCTCGGCCTACGACACCGAGGAGCTCCGCAAGCGCATCGAGGCGGGACCCGCGAACATCTGGCGCTACGCGCCGCTGCTGCCCGTCCCGGCGGACGTGGCGGACAAGCCGAACATCAACCCCGGCTGGACCAAGCTCGTCAAGGCCGAAAACCTGGCGCGCGAGCTGGGTGTCACCGGCGGACTGTACGTGAAGGACGACTCCGGCAACCCGACGCACTCCTTCAAGGACCGCGTCGTCGCCCAGGCCCTGGAGGCCGCGCGCGCCTTCGGCTTCACCACGCTCTCCTGCTCCTCCACCGGCAACCTCGCGGGTGCCGTCGGCGCCGCCGCGGCCCGCGCCGGCTTCCGGTCCTGCGTGTTCATCCCGCACGACCTGGAGCAGGGCAAGGTCGTCATGGCCGCGGTCTACGGCGGCGAGCTCGTGGGCATCGAGGGCAACTACGACGACGTGAACCGCTTCTGCTCCGAGCTGATCGGCGACCCGGCCGGCGAGGGATGGGGCTTCGTCAACGTCAACCTGCGGCCCTACTACGCGGAAGGGTCCAAGACCCTGGCGTACGAGATCTGCGAGCAGCTCGGCTGGAAGCTCCCCGACCAGCTCGTGGTCCCCATCGCCTCCGGCTCGCAGCTGACGAAGATCGACAAGGGGCTGCAGGAGCTGATCAAGCTCGGGCTCGTCGAGGACAAGCCGTACAAGATCTTCGGGGCTCAGGCCGAGGGGTGCTCGCCGGTGTCGGTCGCCTACAAGGCGGGCCACGACGTGGTGCGGCCGCAGAAGCCGAACACCATCGCCAAGTCCCTGGCCATCGGCAACCCGGCCGACGGGCCGTACGTCCTGGACATCGCGCGCCGCACGGGCGGTGCCGTGGAGGACGTGAACGACGAGCAGGTCGTCGACGCCATCAAGCTGCTGGCCCGCACCGAGGGCATCTTCGCCGAGACCGCCGGCGGCGTGACCGTGGGCGTGACGCGCAAGCTCATCGAGAACGGCGTGCTGGACCCGGCCCTGACCACGGTCGTGCTGAACACCGGCGACGGCCTCAAGACGCTGGATGCGGTGGCAGGCACGGGGTTGACTGCGACCATTCGCCCCAACCTCGATTCGTTCCGCGAGGCCGGGCTCGCCTAGCCGATCTTTCGACTGCGGGCCGGTGGGGGCTGGTCGCGCCCACGCGGCGGTAGCCGCACACCGAACACAGCCCCGCGCCCCTGGGGCGCTTACCTGACCGGAGGTCTTGAACATGAGCGTGTCCGTCCGCATCCCCACCATCCTGCGCACCTACACCGGCGGCCAGGCCGAGGTGAGCGCCGAGGGTGCCACCCTCGCCGAGGTCATCGCCGACCTGGAGAAGAACCACACCGGCATCGCCGCCCGCGTCCTGGACGACCAGGGCAAGCTGCGCCGCTTCGTCAACGTGTACGTCAACGACGACGACGTGCGGTTCGAGCAGGGACTGGAGACGGCGACCCCGGACGGTGCGGGCGTGTCGATCATCCCGGCCGTCGCCGGGGGCTGACCGAATGACCGATCATTACCTTCGGTAACGCCGGTTACGAAGAGTTCATCGAATTGCCCCCTCCGTAAGAGAAGCGGAGGGGGCAATTCAGTGTGGTTGAGCGCGGTACAGTTGGGGAACGCGCTGCTGATCTCCGGATCGGGAGCCCAGAATTCCTGCCGCGTGCCCGTCGAGATGCAGCCAAAGTGTGCATGCCTTTCGCGGCTTTTGTTCCTTTTATGGAGCCCGACTTGCCCTGAATTCGGGCGAATTCTCACTACATTCCGGACCCCTGCCGTCCAGAATTCTCGTCCGATTGACCTGTTGCAGACGGCAGTTGGACAGATACATTCAGCCGCGGTCGACGCGTTCCGGCGCACGCCCCCAAACCGTGGGGGGTGAGGTCTGACCCGGATCCGCGAAGTGCGGATCTGTGCAAGGGCCAGTAATAGGGGAGTTAGGCATGGCTCAGGGCACCGTCAAGTGGTTCAACGCGGAGAAGGGGTACGGCTTCATCGCGGTCGACGGTGGTGCGGATGTTTTCGTCCACTACAGCGCCATCCAGATGGACGGGTACCGCACCCTGGAAGAGGGCCAGCGGGTCGATTTCGAGATCTCGCAGGGCCAGAAGGGGCCGCAGGCGGACATGGTCCGACTGGCGACCAGCTGAAGCACGCGCCGGGTAGACAGCAGCGTCGTTCTTCTTTTCTTCGGAGGGCTCGTACCCCATGGGGAGTCATGGGTGCGGGCCCTCCGGCATGCCCGCGCTCCGCACGGCCCGACGCGCTCCGTCTGCGCCCCCCGCGCCCGGCGCTCCGGGGGCTCAGTCCACGGGAGGCGCTTGCACTCGGCAGGGGCGAGTGCTAATCATTGGCGTTAGCACTCTGAAGGTGAGAGTGACAAAGAAGGACCGGGTCGGTGAGGCCCGCAGGCCGGGTGGGGCAAGGAACCCACGGGTCGGCGAGCCGTCCGTCGCGGGCGCGGGCGCGGTCCGAAGGAATCACCCCCAGTCCTGGAGGGACCACTTCACATGGCCAAGATCATCGCGTTCGACGAGGAGGCGCGGCGCGGCCTCGAGCGCGGCATGAACCAGCTCGCGGACGCCGTGAAGGTGACGCTCGGCCCCAAGGGCCGCAACGTCGTCCTCGAGAAGAAGTGGGGCGCCCCCACGATCACCAACGATGGTGTCTCCATCGCCAAGGAGATCGAGCTCGAGGACCCGTACGAGAAGATCGGCGCCGAGCTGGTCAAGGAAGTCGCCAAGAAGACGGACGACGTCGCCGGTGACGGTACGACCACGGCGACCGTTCTCGCCCAGGCCCTGGTCAAGGAGGGCCTGCGCAACGTAGCCGCCGGCGCCAACCCGATGGCCCTCAAGCGCGGTATCGAGAAGGCCGTCGAGGCCGTCTCCGGTGCCCTGCTGGAGCAGGCGAAGGATGTCGAGACCAAGGAGCAGATCGCTTCGACGGCCTCCATCTCCGCCGCCGACACCCAGATCGGCGAGCTCATCGCCGAGGCCATGGACAAGGTCGGCAAGGAAGGCGTCATCACCGTCGAGGAGTCCCAGACCTTCGGTCTGGAGCTGGAGCTCACCGAGGGTATGCGCTTCGACAAGGGCTACATCTCGGCGTACTTCGCCACCGACATGGAGCGTATGGAGGCCGTCCTCGACGACCCGTACATCCTGATCGCCAACTCCAAGATCTCCTCGGTCAAGGACCTGCTCCCGCTGCTGGAGAAGGTCATGCAGTCGGGCAAGCCGCTGCTGATCATCGCCGAGGACGTCGAGGGCGAGGCCCTGTCGACCCTGGTCGTCAACAAGATCCGCGGCACCTTCAAGTCCGTCGCCGTCAAGGCCCCGGGCTTCGGCGACCGCCGCAAGGCCATGCTCGGCGACATCGCCATCCTCACGGGCGGCGAGGTCATCTCCGAGGAGGTCGGCCTCAAGCTGGAGAACGCCACCCTCGACCTGCTGGGCAAGGCCCGCAAGGTAGTCATCACCAAGGACGAGACCACCATCGTCGACGGTGCCGGTGCCAGCGACCAGGTCGCGGGCCGCGTGAACCAGATCCGCGCCGAGATCGAGAACAGCGACTCGGACTACGACCGCGAGAAGCTGCAGGAGCGCCTGGCGAAGCTCGCCGGCGGTGTCGCGGTCATCAAGGCCGGTGCCGCCACCGAGGTGGAGCTCAAGGAGCGCAAGCACCGCATCGAGGACGCCGTCCGCAACGCGAAGGCCGCCGTCGAGGAGGGCATCGTCGCCGGTGGTGGCGTCGCGCTCATCCAGGCGTCCAGCGTCTTCGAGAAGCTGGACCTCGAGGGTGACGAGGCGACCGGCGCCAACGCCGTGCGCATCGCGCTCGAGGCCCCGCTGAAGCAGATCGCCGTCAACGCCGGCCTCGAGGGCGGCGTCGTGGTGGAGAAGGTCCGCAACCTCACCCCGGGTCACGGCCTCAACGCCGCGACCGGCGAGTACGTCGACCTGGTCAAGGAAGGCATCATCGACCCGGCGAAGGTCACGCGCTCTGCCCTGCAGAACGCCGCCTCCATCGCCGCGCTCTTCCTCACCACCGAGGCCGTCATCGCCGACAAGCCGGAGAAGGCCGCCGCGCCCGCCGGTGGCGGCATGCCGGGCGGTGACATGGACTTCTGATCCGCCTGACGGCTGATCAACGTCCCTAAGGAGGGCGGCACTTCCTGCTCCGGCAGGCGGTGCCGCCCTTCGGCGTGTCCGGGGTCACAGGGCGGCCGGAAATGCGGTGACGCGTGCGGCGGTTGACGCTGAAGCAGTGTCTATGCGTATGCACATACCGAGGAGTACCCCCGCGTGACCGCCACCACCTCCCGCGCCGCCGAGATCCTGTCCCGGCCCACCGCGATCAACGGCCTGACCGTCCCCAACCGCATCGTGATGGCGCCGATGACCCGCCAGTTCTCCCCTGGCGGCATCCCCGGCGAGGACGTGGTCTCGTACTACGCCCGCCGCGCCGCCGCCGGCGTCGGTCTGATCGTCACCGAGGGCACCTATGTCGGCCACGAGTCCGCCGGGCAGAGCGACCGCGTCCCGCGCTTCCACGGCGAGCAGCAACTGGCGGGCTGGCAGCGGGTCGCCGAGGCGGTGCACGCGGCGGGCGGCACGATCGTGCCGCAGCTGTGGCACATCGGCATGGTCCGCGAGCAGGGCGACCCGCCCTTCCCCGACGCCCCCGCCGTCGGCCCCTCCGGCCTGGTCACCGCCGGTGCCGAGCCGACCGGCCGGGCGATGACCCAGCGCGACGTGGACGACGTCATCGGCGCGTTCGCCGAGGCCGCCGCGGCCGCCGAGCGCATCGGCTTCGACGGCGTGGAGATCCACGGCGCGCACGGCTACCTGGTCGACCAGTTCCTGTGGGCGGGGACGAACCACCGCACGGACGCGTACGGCGGTGACCTCGTCGCCCGTGCGAAGTTCGCGGCGGAGATCGTCGCGGCCGTGCGGGAGACCGTGTCGCCCGAGTTCCCGATCATCTTCCGCTACTCGCAGTGGAAGCAGCAGGACTACACCGCTCGGCTCGCCGAGACCCCCGAGGAGCTGGAGGCGATCCTCGCCCCGCTGGCGGCGGCGGGCGTCGACGCGTTCCACGCCTCCACCCGGCGTTACTGGCTGCCCGAGTTCGACGGCGCCGACCTGAACCTGGCCGGCTGGACGAAGAAGCTGACCGGCAAGCAGGTGATCACCGTCGGGTCCGTCGGGCTCGACGGCGACTTCATCCGCGGGTTCGCAGGCGAGGGATCGCCGGTACGGGGCATCGACGACCTGCTCGACCGGCTGGAGAGCGACGAGTACGACCTCGTGGCCGTGGGGCGGGCCCTGCTGCAGGACCCGGAGTGGGCCGCGAAGGTGCTGGCCGGCCGCTTCGACGAGCTGAAGCCCTACGACGCGGCGGCGCTGAAGTCCCTGAGCTGAACGGCGACTCCGCGCCGACCGCCGACCGCGGCCGGCGCGGAGTGCGCGGGTTTGCTTGATTCCAGCAAGCTTGTTCGTTTGAGTGGACCGGCAGCCCCGCATCCCCACCCGTGAGGAGCCGACGATGACGACAGCGGAAGGTCCGGTCGTACGCACCGGAGCCGGCGCGGTGCGAGGACGTCTGGAGGGCGGGCTGGCCGTCTTCCGGGGCGTGCCGTTCGCCGAACCGCCGGTGGGTGAGCTCCGGTTCCAGGCGCCGCGGCCCGTGCGGGCCTGGGACGGGGTACGGGAGGCGTACGCGTTCGGGCCGCCGCCCCCGCAGGATCTCGGTATCCAGGGCCGCAGGGGCGTGCTGGACGCGCCCGACGGCGACGACTGGCTCACCGTCAACGTCTGGACCCCGCAGGCCGATCCGGCCGCGCTCCGTCCGGTGATGGTGTGGATCTACGGCGGCGCCTACAAACTGGGCCACTCCGGCAGCCCCGGCTACGACGCCCAGCGCATCGCGCGCGACGGCGACCTGGTCGTCGTCACCCTCAACTACCGGGTCGGCGTGGAGGGGTTCGCGAGCATCGAGGGGGCGCCCGCCAACCGGGGCCTGCTCGACCAGGTCGCCGCCCTCGAGTGGGTACGGGACAACATCACGGCGTTCGGCGGCGACCCCGGGCGGGTGACCGTGTTCGGGGAGTCGGCGGGCGCGGGGTCGGTGGCGGCGCTGCTGGCCATGCCGAGGGCGCGGGGGCTGTTCGGGCGGGCGATCGCCCAGAGCGTGCCGGGCACCTACTTCTCCGACGAACTCGCCCGGGACATCGCCGCCGAGATCGCCAGGGAGGCCGGTCTGCCGCCGACGGCGGCCGCGCTGTCCGCCGTGGACCCCCGGCAACTCACCTCCGCCGGCGAGGCGTTGAGCGCGAAGATGCGGCAGTACGAGGACCGGTGGGGGCGGGCGGCGCCCACGGTCACGCCCTTCTCGCCGGTCGTCGACGGCGAGGTGCTGCCCGTCACCCCCTGGCAGGCGCTGGCCGCGGGCGCGGCCCGGGACCTGGACCTGCTCGTCGGGCACAACCGCGACGAGTGGCGGCTGTTCCTCGTCATGGGCGAACTGCTCGGCAAGGTCACCGAGGAGCAGGCGGCGTGGGCGCTGCGGACGTTCGGGCCCGGACCCGACGCTGAGCGGGCCTATCGCGCCGCCCACCCCGACGCCACCCCGAGCGACCTGTACGAACGCGTCCAGACGGACTGGCTGTTCACCATGCCGAGCCTGCGGCTGGCTCAGGCGCAGGTGGTGGGCGGCGGCCGCGCCCACTTCTACGAGCTGACCTGGCCGGCGCCCGGCGCGGGCGGCGTCCTCGGCGCCTGCCACGGCCTGGACATCCCCCTGCTGTTCGGCACGTTCGAGGCCGACCTCGGCAACCTGCTCTTCGCGGGGAGCGGTGTGCCGGCGGAGGCGGAGGAGCTGTCGGCGCGCTTCCGCGCGTCGTGGACGGCGTTCGCGCGCACCGGCGACCCGGGCTGGCCGGCGTACGGGGAGGCGGACCGTCTGGTCCAGGTACTGGACGCCCGGCCCGAGGTGCGGCCCTACCCCGAGGAGGCCACGCGGCAGCTGTGGGAGGGCTACGAGTTCACCCCCCTGCCGCTGCTCTCCCAGGCCGACAGGGCCTAGGCCGCCTCGGCGTTCAGAGGTTGCCCAGCGGCTCGATGTCGACCTTCACCGGGGTGCCCCACACCCGCAGCACCTCGTAGTCGGTGAACTCGTGCACCAGCCGGTAGGCCATGGCGGCGCGCGGGCCCCGGCGCTGGGCGGCGAGATACAGCTCCGCCTCGCGCCGGTCCCTCCTCGGCGTACCGCACAGCTGCCACTCCTGCCCCGTCCACAGCTCCGGCAGCCAGCGCTGCTGGGGCTGGGGGCGGTCGCCCCGGACGCCGTAGCGGGAGGGCGCGGACTCGGTGGGGTGCACAGGCAGGGAGCCGCCGTTGAACTCGGCGCGGCGGGCCGCCCGGCGCCGGGTCTCGCAGAGCAGGCAGCGGTCGGGGGCGCTCTCGTCGACCGGGCCGTTCGGGTGCTCGGCGCAGCGGGTGGCGGGGGCCGCCGTGGAGACGCTCTCGTCCAGCAGGTCCAGGGCGCGCCGCAGATCGGCCCTGACCTCGTGCAACCTGGCGTCCGGGGTGTCGGCGGTGAGGGCCTCGCCGTGCTCGCCGAGGAGGCGGAGGGCTCGGCCCAGGGCGGTGAGCTGGGCGTGGTTCATGGGTAACAGTCTGCACCGACAACGGCCCCGGGCCGCCGGCGCCGGTCCCTCAGCGGGCCGCCGCCAGCGCCGCCCGCAGGTGTCCGCCGGACTCCTCGAGCAGCCGGGCCGCCGTGGGGCCGTCGACGTCCGCCAGGAGGGTGAGGATCGCGTTCTTCACCTCGCCGTCCGTGGCCGCCAGGGCCCGCTCGATCTCCTCGTCCGGCGCTCCCGTGGCGAGGGCGACGATACGGCGGGAACGGGCCCGCAGCTTCTCGTTCGAGGCGCGTACGTCGACCATCAGGTTCCCGTACGTCTTGCCCAGCCGGATCATCGTGATCGTCGAGAGCATGTTGAGGACCAGCTTCTGCGCGGTGCCCGCCTTGAGCCGGGTGGAGCCGGTGACCAGTTCGGGCCCTACGACGATCTCGATGCCGTGCTCGGCGGCCGCGGCGAGCGCGCTGTCGGCGTTGCAGGCGAGCCCGACGGTCAGCGCGCCCTGCCGACGGGCGTGTTCGACGGCCGCGATGGCGTACGGGGTGCGCCCGGAGGCGGAGATGCCGACCACCGTGTCGGCGGCGGTGAGGGCGAGCGCGTCCAGGTCGGCGCGGGCGAGGTCGGCGGAGTCCTCGGCGCCCTCGACGGAGGTGACCATGGCGGCGGGACCGCCCGCGACGAGCCCGACCACCTGTTCCGGATCGGTGTTGAAGGTCGGCGGGCACTCGGAGGCGTCCAGCACGCCGAGCCGGCCGGCGGTCCCGGCACCGGCGTAGACGAGCCGGCCGCCGCGGGCCATGCGCTCGGCGATGGCGTCGATGGCGGCGGCGATCTCCGGCAGCCGTGCGGCGACGGACGCGGGGACGGTGGCGTCCTCGCCGTTCATGAGCCGGGCGATCTCCAGGGTGGGCAGCCGGTCGATGTCGGCGAGGTCGGGACGGAAGGCCTCGGTGGTGAGCGATTCCAACTCGGCGCGCAGATCACGGGGGTTGGAGGTGGAGGTCATGGTGGAGCGGCTCTTTCGTGAAGTGCTGCCGGGAACGTGAGAGAGGGAGGGGCGAGGGTCTAGCGCCGGTGCCGGTGGGCGAGCGCCTCGTACGACGCGGCCAGCGAGGGCGCCGCCGTCTCGTACGTCTTCTGCGCCACGCCCACGAACAGGCAGTCCACGACCAGCAGTTGACTGGTCCGGGACGACATCGCGGCCGGCCGCAGCTCGCTCTCCCGGGCGATGGACGTGGTCAGCACGTGATCGGCGTACTGCGCGACCGCCCCGTCCGGCCGCCCGGTGATCGCCACGGTCGTCGCCCCGCGTTCGAAGGCCACCCGCAGCGGCTCCACGACGTCCCCCGTCGACCCGGAGTGCGTTATGGCGATGGCGACGTCACCGGCCCGCAGCTGCACCGCGTTCGTCACGGCCAGGTGCGGGTCGCTGTGCGCGTGGGCTATCAGCCCTATCCGCAGCAGCTTCTGCGTGAGGTCCTGGGCGACCAGCCCCGACGCGCCCACCCCGTACACGTCGATGCGCCGCGCGACGGCGGCCGCGGCGACCGCGGCCCCCAGCTGCACGGTGTCGAGTCCGGCCGCCGTGTCGGCGAGCGTCTGCTGCTCGTCGTAGGCGAGTTTGGCCACGACGTCGGCGATGGGGTCGTCGACGGCGATGTCGGTGGTGATGGCGGGGGCGCGGCCCGACTGCTGCTGCGCCGCGAGTCCGGCGAGGGCCAGCCGCAGATCCCGGTACCCCGGGTACCCGAGCAGCCGGGCGGTGCGGACCACCGTCGCCTCGCTGGTGCCGGTGAGCTCGGCGAGCCCGGTGACCGTGAGGGCGGCGCAGCCGGCCGGGTCGCCCGCGACGGCCTCGGCGACGCGCTGCATGGAACGTGTCATGGAGGGGGCGAGCGTGCGCACCTTGGCGGCGAGGGCCGCGGGGGCGGGCGGCGCTGTGCCCGGCGTGCCCGCACCATGCCCGGCGAAAATTTCCTTCACGTTCTGGGTCACGTATGAAAGATATTTTCGGCCGGGGCACCGGTCAAGAGTGCGCACAATGGGTGCATGGATCCCTCCGACACCCCCGAAACCCCGGGCACCCCGGTCGCCCCCCTGGAGCGGGCGCTGCACGTGGCGCGCGCCCTCGTGCTCGCCGACCTGGCCGCGGGGCGGGTCGCCGCGGCGGACGTGGTGTCCATGGTCGAGGACTCCGTCGCCCAGCGGCGCTGGTGGGTCGAGCAGTGGCCCGAGGGCGTGGAGTTCGTGACGGGGCTGGTCGCCCAGGACGTCCAGGACGCCCTGCTGGAGACGTACGGCCGCTGGCCGCTGTGCCCGGTCTGCGGCTCCGGCGACCCGCACGCGCTGGAGGTCGAGCCCGAACTGGGCGCCGATCCGCACTGGGTCTGCCACAAGGCGGGCGTGCGGGTCGCGGCGGTCGGGGCGCTGGGGCCGGCGACGGGCGGGACGCCCGCGTCGTGACCGTCTACATCGATCCGCCGGACTGGCCCGGCCACGGCCGCATGTGGTCCCACCTCATCAGCGACGTCTCCTTCGACGAACTGCGGCTGTTCGCCGACGCGTTGGGCGTGCCGCGGCGCGCCTTCGAGCGCGACCACTACGACATCCCCTCGCACCGCTACGCGGACGCGGTGGCCGCCGGGGCCGTGCGGGTCAGCAGCCGTGAGGTGGTGCGGCTGCTGACCGCGGCGGGACTGCGACGGCCCAAGGGCCGGGCTCAGCCCCCGAGTTCGTAGGCGAAAGACTCCTCTTCCTCGCTCACCCTGCGGAACCCGGCGCGGGTGAGGACCGCCTGGGAGGGGAGGTTGTCGCGGTCGACCGTCGCGAAGAGTGAGCGGACGTCGTCCCGGGCGAACGCCCAGTCGGCGAGGGCCCGCAGCGCCTCGGTCGCGTAGCCGTTGCCGCGGGCGGACTCGGCCAGGTCGTAGCCGACCTCCGCCCGTCCCTCCTCGTCCGGGACGCCGTGGAAGCCCATGCCGCCGACCGCGCGGCCGTCCTCCCGGCGGACGAGGGCGAAGACGCCGAACTCGGGCCGGTGGAAACCTTCTTCATAGGCCTTGAGCATGAAGCCGGCGGCCTCCCGCGTGCCCGTGAACGGGCCGCCGGGGACCCAGTCGAAGCCGCCGTCGCCGCCGAGCACCAGGTCGCGCGCGGACGCCGGCGTGATGCCTTCCAGGGTGAGGCGGTCGGTGGTGTGGACGAGGTTGTTGTTCCAGCGCCACTCGGTCACCGGTGCGCGGCCGGGCAGTTCGCCGCGCCCGGTGGCCCACAGCAGGGTGCGCCAGGCGTCGGCGCCGGGCCGGACGTGCGGGAAGATCGTGGTGAGGATGAACTCGGCCAGGGCGGACGGGGGTTCGTAGGCCACCCGCAGGCCGCCCGCGATGTCGTACGTGTGCAGCAGCACCTCGGCGACGCCCATCGCGGCGAAGCCCTCGCGGTTCGCGCTGCGGAAGGGGTACGGGTGGAAGGCGCGGGCCTCGCGCGGGGCGGTGCGGACCGCCGCGGTCAGCAGGGCGCCCATCGACTCGACGAGGTGCAGCAGGCCCGTGTTGTCGGTGCCCTCGTCGAGCGTGATCTCGAAGGGGACGTAGCCGTCGCGGGCGCGTCCGGCGAGGTTCGCCCCGTACCCGACGAGGCACTCCGCGATGTGGAACGCCGTCTCGTGGACGGTCCACTCCATCCCGGCCGCCCGCACCGCCGTCCAGTCCCGGTCCACCGCAGGCCGCAGTGCCGCGAGACAGCCCGCGACGGCCTCTTCCACCTGATCCCCGCCCATTGCACGCATGGGCCGAAGGCTATTCGGCCGCCTCCGCGGCGGTCGACAGGATTTCCAGCTCGGAGGAGAGGTTGTAACGGGCCGTCGCCTCCCACTTCTCCCGTCCGTACGGCGTGCTGAACAGCTGGGGCAGTGCGAGGAGTTGACGCAGCACGTCGGCCCGTCCCGCGCGGAAGGCGTCGTTCGGCACGAAGTGGTACTCCTCGCGCACGGCCGCGGTGTAGGCGGCGTACGCGGCGGGCGGCGAGGCGAGGACCGCGAGGTCGGCGTCGCACAGGACCTGGCCGTCGCGGTCGTCGTCGGCGGGGTCGTGGGTGACGGTGAGCCGGACGAGCCGGGCGACCTCGGCGGTGGTGTCGTCGGGGACGCCGGCCTCGGGGAGGGCGCGTTCGGCGAGGCGGGCGGAGCGCTCCTCGTTCTCGGACCGGTCAGGGAGGTAGACGGCGTCGTGGAACCAGGCCGCCAGACGCACCGCGTCCGGATCGTCCGCGTATTCCTCCAGCGTGTCGACGTGGTCGAGGACGGCGACGAGGTGGGCGAGCGTGTGGTACCGGCGCTGCGGCTCCTGCCAGCGGGCCAGCAGGTTGTCGGCGTACGGCACCGGGTCGGGACCGGTGGCGGAGCCTCGGGCTCCGTCCAGGGCGCGGGTCCAGCGGGAACGCAGGGCGTCGAGATCGGCCATGCGTCCATTCTCCCGCCGATCACCTCCCGCCCCTAGCGTGACCCCATGACTACTACGACTCCCGAAGCACGTGACCCCGAACTTCCCGGCCGTCTCCTGGTCGCCGAGCGCGACGCTCTCGTACCGCTGCTGCGGGCCCGGCCGGACGCGGACTTCGCGCTGCCGACCACCGGGTGCCCGGGGTGGACCGTGCGGGACGTGCTCGCGCACTGTTCGTCCGCGCTGATGCGGGTGGTGGAGAGCCGGTTCGAGAAGGGCGTCTTCTCTCCCGAGGCCAACGACCGCGACATCGCCGAGCGGGCGGAGTGGACCAACCGGCAGGTCGTCGACGAGCTGGAGCGCGGGATGACCGAGGCCGGACCGGTGATCGCCAAGGCCGGCGGCATCCTGGACATGGTCGCGCTGGGCGAGTGGGTGCACGCCGGCGACGTACGCGAGGTGTGGGGCGAGCCGGGCGCCTACGCCGGCGCCGGGCTCCCGGACGCGCTCACCCTCCTGGCCCGGATCACCCGCGAGAAGGGCCGGGCGCCGCTCCACGCCGACCTGGAGGACAGGGACGAGCCGCTGCTGCTGGGCGAGGTGAGCGGGGAGCGGACGCCGGCCCGTTTCATCGGCGACGCCGCCACCCTCGTACGGCTGTACGCGGGCCGTCCGGTGCCGCGGGAGGTCTCGTACGAGCTGGCGGGAGCGGAGGCGGGGGACCTGAACATCTTTGGCTGAGGGGCGTCGTCGTGCGGGCGGCGGCAGGGGCGTAGTCTGTGAATTGGACTAGACCTGTGCACCGAGGTCGTACCGCCTGCCCAATCGACGAATGGGGTCCCATGAGCAAGCGTGCAGTCCTGGAGGTGATCGCCCTCGACGCCGAGGACGCGGTCGCCGCCCAGGCCGGAGGCGCGGACCGCCTCGAACTGGTCACCGACATGGCGGCCGACGGCCTGACCCCGCAGGCCACCACGTTCACCGCGATCCGCGCCGCCGTCGACATCTCGCTGCGCGTGATGCTGCGGCTGGCCGACGGGTTCACGGCGGGAGACGTGGAGCGGCTGGCCGGGGTCGCACAGGACATGCGGGCCGCGGGCGCCGACGAGTTCGTGCTCGGGTTCCTCGACGGCGAGGGCTGGGTCGACCTCGCCGCGGTGGAGCGGGTCGTCGCCGAACTGGACGGCTGCCGCTGGACCTTCCACCGGGCGATCGACCACACCGTCGACCGGGACGGGCTGCGCAAGCGGCTGGACGGCCTGCCGGGCCTGGACACCATCCTCACCGCGGGCTCGGCCACCGGCGTCGACGACGGGCTCCCGACCCTGCTCGCCGAGGCGGCCAGGGGCGGGGAGCCCGGCTACGAGCAGCGACTGCTGGTGGGCGGCGGCCTCCGGCTGGACCACGTACCGCGCCTGCGCACCGCCGGCATCGACGCGTTCCACATCGGCGGGGCGGCGAGGCCCGGAGGCTGGGACGCGCCGGTGTCCGCGGAGGCCGTCGGTCAGTGGCGCCGGGTCCTGGACGAGTCGGCGCCCCGGTAGCCGCTCACCCTTCGAGCTGGGGCGGCAGCGGCGCCGCGTGGGTGACGATCAGGCCGGAGACGGCTCGGGTGAGGGTCACGTACAGCCGGCGCAACCCCGTCCGCTCGTCCGGCTCGCCGTCCACCACGGCCTGCGGTTCGTCCAGGACGACGTAGTCGTACTCCAGGCCCTTGGCGAGCGAGGCCGGAACCAGGGTCAGCCGGGTCTCGGCCGTCGTCTCCTCGCCAGGGGCCAGGTGGCCGATGCCGGCCGCCGTCAGTGCCTCGGCGAGTGCCGGAACGCGGGCGTCGGCCGCGATGAGACCGGTCGAGCCCTCGTTGCGCAGCAACTCCGAGCAGGCGGCGACGACTTCATCGGTGGCCGCGACCGTTCGCAGGTCGAAGAAGCCGGGGTTCTCACGGACCGACGCGACCGGGGCGAGGCCGGGGGCGATGTGCGGCAGGAGACGGGAGGCGTAGGTGATGACGTCCGTCGGAACGCGGAAACCGGCCGTCAGCTCCTCGATCACCCCGTCGGCCTTGCCCAGGTGCGCCAGGGCCTCGTCCCAACTCCGGGTCGCCCAGGGCGTGGTGCCCTGCGCCAGGTCGCCGAGGACCGTCGCCGAGCCCGTGGTGCAGCGGCGGCCGACGGCGCGGTACTGCATGGGGGACAGGTCCTGCGCCTCGTCCAGGACCACATGGCCGAGGGAGTGGGTGCGCTGGACGATGTCCGTCGTCTCGTCGATCAGCACCGCGTCCGCCGCGGACCACCTGGCGGCCTTGACGCTGCGCACCGGCTTCGCCCACAGGATCGTCTTGCGCTCCTCCTCGGCCAGGACGCCCTCCGCGTGCTCCGCCAGGAAGTCCGCGTCGGTCAGCAGCCGCAGCACCAGCTTCGCCGGGTCGACCGGCGGCCAGATCTGCTTCACCGCCGCCTTCACCGCCGCGTTGCGGGCCACCGCGTCCTGCACCCGGTCGTCCGGCGCCTCACCGGAGCGCTCCATCTGCACCAGCACCGCGTGCGCGATGCGCTGCGGAAGGGCCTCACGGGCGGCGCCGTAACGGATGTCCCGGTTCAGCAACTCACGCACGATGTCCTGCAGTTCGTACGCCGGGACCCGCCAGCGGCGCGAGCCGCGCACCACGACCACCGGCTCGTCCGGCATGGTCACGTGCGAATACACGGCCCGCCGCAGCACCTCGGCCATCCGCGCGTCGCCCTTGACGACCGCGGCCGCCGCGTCGTCCGTCCCGCGCACCTCCACCTGCGCCACCAGGTCGTCCACCGTCGCCTGCTGCACGGTCAACTCGCCCAGCGCGGGCAGCACTTGCTCGATGTAGTGCAGGAAGGACCGGTTGGGCCCGATGACGAGCGTGCCGGTGCGGGCGAGGCGCTCGCGGTGGGCGTACAGCAGGTAGGCGACCCGGTGCAGGCCCACGGCCGTCTTCCCGGTGCCCGGGCCGCCCTGCACGCACACCGTGCCGCCGAGTCCGGACCGCACGATCTCGTCCTGCTCCGGCTGGATGGTGGCCACGATGTCCCGCATCGGGCCGACGCGCGGACGCTCGATCTCCTGCTGGAGCAGCTTGCTGGTGCGCGCCGCCTCCGCCGGGTCGGAGAGGTGCTCGTCCTCGTACGCGGTGATGTCGCCGCGCGTGTAGCCGAAGCGGCGGCGCAGCGCGATGTCCATCGGGTCCTTCTTGGACGCCCGGTAGAACGGCTGCGACACCGGCGCCCGCCAGTCGATGACCATCGGGTCGCCGTCGTGGTCGTGCACGTGCCGGCGCCCGATGTAGAAGCGCTCACCCTCCGCGCCCTCGGCCCGGTCCGCGCCCGGAGCGTGCAGGTAGTCCAGGCGGCCGAAGAACAGCGGGGTGTCGCTGAGGTCGGCCAGCGCCTTGATCCGCTCGTCGATCTGGCGGGCCAGGACCTCGGCGTTGACCCAGTTCGCGGTGACGTCGCGGATGTCCAGCGACTCGACGTCCTCGCGCATGGCGCGCAGCGCCGCACGGGATCCGGCGAGGTGGGCGCGCTCGCGGGAGAGGGGGTCGTCCAGGGGCGCGGGGTCGTCGACGGACGTGGACAAGGGGGTGCCTCCGAAGGTGCCGCGGGTCGGGTGACTGCTGCTGCGAGATGCCGGCCGGTTTCCGTCCGGTCGGCGGCGCTCCGTCGAGGGAGGCGGGCAAGAGCGGAGATTTTAGGCGAGGGGGCGCTGCGGTGGCCAACCGTTTTTCCGGGGGTACCGGCCCGGTCCCCGGCTCCCCCTAGGGGTTCGCCCTTCCATCCCCGGGTGGACGCCTTCACCCACGGGGGGTACCCAGGTATCACAGCAAGTGGGGACCTTGGGCCGATGCTCTCCTTATGTCCGGGACGACACCATGGACACATGAGTGCAGCGACCATCACCCCAGCCCCCGGTCGCCCGTCCGGTGCGACCCCCGTCTCCGACCTCCACGGCACCCACCGCCTCGGCAACGCCCTCCGCGCCATCCGCGTCTTCGCCGGCGCCGCCTTCGACGTCGTCATACTCGGCGAGTACGGCGAGGAAGCGGGCGTCCGCCGCAGGTGATCCGCGGGACCACCTGAGTAGGTGGCCACGCGTGGGATGAGTATCCGTACCGGTGCCCCGCCGTCCCGCGCCCCGGTTCACTGCTCGTATGACCACACAGCACTTCGCGGCACAGCCCCCGGCCTCGCCGGACCCGGCCGGGCGGGACCCCAGGGCCTGGATCCCGCCGCTGGTCGCGACGGTTCTCCTGGTGTTCCTGGGCCCCGTGGCACTGTTCTTCGGCGGCCTGTCCGCCATGGCGACGGACGCCTGCGGCCCTGACGACTGCTCGTCGGCGCTCACCACCCGCCTGGACCTGATCTACGGCACCCTCGACTACGGCATCCTGCCCACCCTCGCCGCGCTCGCCACCGCCTGGGCCCTGCCCTGGAAGCTGCGCTGGCTGCCCGTCCGTGTCCTCGCCGCCGTCGCCACCCTGCTCCCGGCGCTGTTCGTGCTGCTGCTGGTGTTCACCCTGCCCGCGCCCTGAGGGCGGGCCTCAGCCCTCCGCCAGGAGTTCGTCCGCGTCCACGATCCGGTAGGCGTACCCCTGCTCCGCCAGGAACCGCTGCCGGTGGGCGGCGAAGTCCTGGTCGATGGTGTCCCGGGCGACCACCGAGTAGAAGTGGGCCTGGTGGCCGTCGGCCTTCGGCCGCAGCACCCGCCCCAGCCGCTGCGCCTCCTCCTGCCGCGAACCGAAGGTGCCGGACACCTGGATCGCGACCGTCGCCTCCGGCAGGTCGATGGAGAAGTTCGCGACCTTCGACACCACCAGCACGCTGATCTCGCCCTCGCGGAAGGCGTCGAAGAGCTTCTCGCGCTGGGCGTTGGAGGTCTCGCCCTTGATGACGGGCGCGTTCAGATGCTCGCCCAGCTCGTCGAGCTGGTCGATGTACTGGCCGATGACGAGGGTCTGCTGCCCGGCGAACCGGCGTACCAGCGCCTCCGTGACCTTCCGCTTGGTCGCGGTCGTCGCGCAGAAGCGGTACTTCTCCTCCTGCTCGGCGGTGGCGTACGCGAGCCGCTCGGAGTCGGTGAGGTTGACCCGGACCTCCACGCAGTCGGCCGGAGCGATGTAGCCCTGCGCCTCGATCTCCTTCCACGGAGCGTCGAACCGCTTCGGGCCGATCAGCGAGAACACGTCCGACTCACGGCCGTCCTCGCGCACCAGGGTCGCCGTCAGGCCCAGCCGCCGCCGCGCCTGCAGGTCCGCGGTGAACTTGAACACCGGAGCCGGCAGCAGGTGCACCTCGTCGTAGACGATCAGCCCCCAGTCCCGGGAGTCGAACAGCTCCAGGTGCGGGTAGACGCCCTTCCGCTTCGTCGTCAGCACCTGGTACGTGGCGATGGTGACGGGCCGGATCTCCTTGCGGGTCCCGCTGTACTCGCCGATCTCCTCCTCGGTCAGCGAGGTCCGCTTCACCAGCTCGTGCTTCCACTGCCGGGCGGAGACGGTGTTGGTGACCAGGATGAGCGTCGTGGACTTGGCCTGCGCCATCGACCCGGCGCCCACCAGCGTCTTGCCGGCACCGCAGGGCAGCACGACGACCCCGCTACCGCCGTGCCAGAAGTTCTCCACCGCCTGCTTCTGGTACGGCCTGAGCGCCCATCCGTCCTCGGCGAGCTCGATCGGGTGCGCCTCGCCGTCCACGTACCCGGCGAGGTCCTCGGCCGGCCAGCCCAGCTTCAGCAGCGTCTGCTTGATCTGTCCGCGCTCGGAGGGGTGCACGGCGACGGTGTCGGGGTCGATGCGGGCGCCGACCAGCGGCGCGACGCGCTTGGAGCGCAGCACCTCCTCCAGCACCGGCCGGTCGGTGGTGGTCAGCACGAGGCCGTGCGCGGGGTGCTTGCTCAGCGTCAGCCGGCCGTACCGGTCCATCGTCTCGGCGACGTCCACGAGCAGCGCGTGCGGCACCGGGTAGCGGCTGAACTGCACCAGCGCGTCGACGACCTGCTCGGCGTCGTGCCCGGCGGCACGCGCGTTCCACAGCCCGAGCGGAGTCACCCGGTAGGTGTGGATGTGTTCGGGCGCCCGCTCCAGCTCCGCGAAGGCCGCGATGGCACGACGGCACTCATCGGCCTGCTCGTGGTCGACCTCCAGGAGCAGGGTCTTGTCGGACTGGACGATGAGAGGACCGTTCACCTAGGCACTTCCCTTCCGCACGGCCAAACGTCCAGTGTGCCTCAACCGCGGGTGATCAGGTCCGGTCGGCCGGGGGCTCCGCCAGGCGGCGCAGGTGCGGTCCGTACTCGGGGTCGGCTAGGGCGTGCGCGAACTGGGCGGTCAGATAGGCCAGCGGGTTGCCGGTGTCGTACCAGCGGCCCTGGATGACCTGGCCGTAGGCGGCCTTGGCGGCGGCGTAGGCGTTGATGGCGTCGGTGAGGTAGATCTCGCCGGTGCGGTGTTCGTACCAGGCGCTGGTCTGCTTGCGCAGTTCCTCGACGATCCCCGGGGTGACGACGTAGCCGCCGATGGCCGCGTAGGCGGAGGGCGCGTCCTGCGGCTCGGGCTTCTCCACCAGGCCGGTGATGCGCAGCAGCCCGTCGCCGAGGTCCTCCTTGACGCGGGGGACGCCGTAGCGCTGGGAGTCGGCCGGGTCCATGGGGAGCAGGGCTAGGACGGGGCAGCTGGTGGCCTCGTAGGCGCGGATCAGCTGCTGGGCGCGCGGGATCTCGGCGACGAAGACGTCGTCCGGCCACAGGACGAGGATCGGCTCGTCGCCGGTGTGGCGGGCCGCGTTGAGCACGGGGGTGCCGTTGCCGTACGGGCCGTGCTGGTCGAGGTAGGTGATGTGGCCGCGCCGGGACAGCTCGGCGACCTCCTCGACGGCGTCGGCGTAGGCCGTCTTGCCGTCGGCCCGCAGCTGGGCGACGAGTGCGGGATTCGGCCGGAAATGGTCCTGGATCAGGCCCTTGCCGCCGGAGACGACGATCGTGATGTCGGTGATCCCGGACGCCACCAGCTCGCGGACGGTGTGCTCGATGACCGGCTTGTCGCCGACCGGCAGCATCTCCTTCGGGATCGCCTTGGTGAGGGGGAGGAGGCGGGAGCCCAGCCCGGCGGCGGGGATGACTGCGCGGCGGATCGTCGTGGCCATGGGGTCGGTCCCTTTCGTCGGTCGCGGTCCGTCGGGAGACTGCCCCTCTCGGGCCGCGCGGAGGCATGCGGAGGTCGGGTTCACGCCTCGTCGGCGAGCTCGGCCACTCCCGTCACCCGGTGCAGCGGGTAGGTCCGTACCTCGTCCGCGGTGTGGTCGTACGCCGTCACGAAGCCGCCCTCGACGCGGATGGGAGCGATGACGCGCTGGCTGGCGGAGCCCTCGGCGTTGACGTACCCGATCCACAGCGCCTCGCCGGTCAGTACGGCGGCCTGCATGGTGGCGAGGGTCTCGGCGGAGCCGGTGCGGGGCAGGTCGCCGCCGGCGAGCGGGGCGGCGGTGGGCTTGCGCGGGGCGGTCGCGGCCAGGTCACCGGCCCGGATGGCGCGGATCGCGGCGGCGAGAAGGGTGGGGTCCGGGGCCGGCGGACCGTCGGGGACCGGCTCGGGGGGTGTGCGCAGCGGGGTGCGGTGGGCGTCGGCGCGGGTGATCAGGACGTCGCCCTCGGCGGACTCGGCGGCCGGCGCGAAGCCCATCGCGCGCAGGCCGTCCAGGAGGGCGGCCGGGGCGGCCTGGGTGGCCAGCACGGTCGGGGCGAGGCGGCGCAGGCGCAGGGCGGCGGCCCGCTTGTCGGCCATGATCTCGTTGAGCAGGGCGTCGTCGTCGCAGCGCACGTACGCCGAGGCCGCGCCGACCCTGAGGTGCCCGTGCTTACGGGCCACGTCGTCGATGAGGTACGCCAGCGGCTGGGGGACCGGCGTACGGGAGTGCGCGGTGAGGAAGGCGTGCAGGTCGGCGGCGGTCTGCCCGGCGTCCAGGGCGCGGCGCACGGAGCCGGGCGTGAACCGGTAGACGGTCGCCCCGCCCTTGGACTCGACGTCCGCGAGCACTCCGAGCATGTCGGCGAGCGGCCGCTGCAGGGGGCCGGGTGCCACGGCCGTGAGGTCGGCCTGGAGCAGCACGTGGTCGAGGGGTTCGGGCAGCAGGGGGGCGAGCAGCCGGGCGGCGGCCGCGGAGGCGACGGCCTGCTCGGTGGGGGAGAGGGGCTCCACGACGACCGGCGTGTGGTGCACGGGGAGCTTGTCGCCGGGCCCGGAGGACTCCGCCGCCCTGGCGGTGGGCGCCGGCGCTCCCAGCAGGGCCCGGCCGTGGGCCGACAGCGCTCCGCGTCCCGTGATCCCCAGCAGTTCCGCCTCCGACAGCGTCCAGCGGGCGAGCCGGGCGCGCAGGTCGTCCTCGCGGCGCTGCGGGCGTTCCCAGGCCAGGCGGGCCAGCACCGACTCGGCCGACGGGGCGGTGCCCTCCGGCAGCCCGGCCAGCAGGGTCAGCACCCGGTGGCGCACCTCAGGCGCGGCGGACCGGTCGAGGCCCGGGCCCAGCGCCGACAACGTACGGTCCTTCGCGTCCCGCCCGCCCACCAGCCCCGCCGTCCGCGTCGCCGTCAGCCAGGCCTCCGCGAGCCGGGTCCAGCGCAGGTCGGCGGGCTGTTGAAGCCACTCGTCGTGCGCCGGGGTCGCCGCGAACCGTTCGTCGGCCTCCCCGTCGGACGCCAACAGCCCTGCGGCGTAGGCGAGTTCGACCCAGAAGGCGGCGACGGGCTCGGCGACGTCGAGGGCGACGGCGGTCCGCTTGAGGTCCCGCACGCTCAGGCCGCCCGCGCGCAGCACCGCGGGGCCGCCCTCGTCCCAGTCCTTCAGCAGTTCCTCGACCGTGGCCAGCGCGGTGTACGCCTGCCCGGCCGCCGTCGCGTCCACAACCTGTGGACGGTGTGCGGCCGTCGCCTCAAGGGCCGGCGGCATCGGCTCGGTGGTGCGGTGCGCGCGGCCGGAGCGCAGGTGCAGGGCCACCTCGCGGGGCAGGACGACGGTGCCGGGCGCGGTGGGCAGCAGCAGCCCGCGGTCCAGCAGCCAGCGCAGCCGGGGTGCCGGGTCCGCGGTGACCTGGCCGTATGGCGGCCCCCACACCAGCCGGTCGAGCACCTCCCGGGACTCCGCGGGCGCCTCGGCGAGCAGCGCGGCCATGCGGGCGCGGTCGCTGAACAGGCCGGTCAGCGCGGCGACCGCGGAGACCGAGTCGTGCGTCGAGGCGAGCCCCGCCTTCGTCACGATCTCCTGGACGCGGCCCGGCGACATGCCCGCCGTGGCCTCCTGCACCGTGGGCCCGAGCCCCGTCGGGGACGGGTGCTGCGCGGACGGCGCGAGCAGTTCGCGGGCCGTCCGCACCAGCCGCAGCCGCTCGTCGTCGCCCCACACCAGGGCCTGCGCGCGCAGGGTGCCCAGGGCGCGGGGGAGCGCGGCGGCGACGGCCGGATCGCCCTGGTCGCCGGTCATCAGGCCGAGCAGTTCCCCGTACGACACCGGGTCCCCGGCGACCGCCAGCGCCTGTGCCGTCTGCTGCGCGAACCGGTCCAGCCGTTCCAGGGCCCGCACGACCGAGGCCCGGGTACCGGCCCGGGTGGCCAGCTGCGTGAGGTCGGTGGGCACGGGGGTGATGAGATCGGGGCGGGCACGCAGCAGCTCCGACAGGGAGGCGTCGTCCCTGAGCCGGAGCGCCTCTGCGAGGGAACGTGGGCCGGGGGTGCTCATCTGACCCACGTTAGCGGGTACGAGATGGGGGCGTTCCGCAACGAAAGGTGCGGACGGGCGGAGAACGGGGTGTTCACCTGCGCTACCGTCGTTGCGACGGGGTATCCAACGCACCCGCCCCGGAGGGGACTTCGTGGGTATCGAGAGCGACAAGGTCGTCTACGAGTATCTGAGCCGCGTCGGCGACGTGGCGCAGCAGCGGCAGTTGCCCTCGGCCGCCCGGATGCGGCTGGTCTCGGAGCTGCGCAACGAGATCGACCGGCGGCGGGCCAAGGCCACCGTCGACAGCCCGGCCGCGGTGCGCCGGATCATCAACCGGCTCGGCAGCCCCGACGAGGTCGTCGACGCGGCCGGCGGCGCACCGTCAGGGGGAGGCGCGGCGACCCCCACGCACGTGCCGGTGCAGCGGGACGACGAACCGGCGGGAGAGGAACCGCGCAAGGGCCTGCGCCGGGTCGTACCGCGCCCCCGCCCGAGCGGACCGGTACCCCTGGACAAGCCGTCCGGCCCGTCCGACGCCCCCTCCCCGCCGCACCTCGCCGGAGCCCACGAACTCGGCGGCAGCGCGACCCGGCCCGACTGGTGGCGGGTGGACAGCGCGCGGTTCGGCGACAGTCTGCCTCCGGGCTTCGTCGGCGGTGTGGAGATCCCGGACCTGCTCAGTGCCCCGCGCCCGCAGGAGGAGCGGGAGCAGGCACCCGCGACCGAGAAGGCCGAGAAGGCCGGGAAGACCGTCGAGCCCGTGGCGGAGGTGGTGCCCGAGGCCGGCGCGCCCGTCGCCGTCCGCCGCCGGCTCCTTCCGCTGTCCTCCGGCCACTGGAGCAACCCGCTTCTGCTGATCGCCGCCGGACTGCTCGTGGCCGGGGCGGTCCTCGGGAACTGGTTCGCCCTGCTGCTCGGCTGGCTCATCGCCTACGCCTCCCGCCGCCTGACCCAGAACGAGTCCAAGTGGGCGGTCGTCGGCATGCCCGGCCTGGCGGTGACGGCGGGTGTGGTGTGGCTGTGGGGCCGCAACGAGGGCCGTTGGGGCGACCCCATCGCGCACGGGCACATGAACGACGCGATCTCCCAGACCTGGCCGTGGGTGGTGCGGGGCGCGGCGGTGCTGTCGGCACTGTTCGTCGTGTGGCGCTCGCAGCGCAAGGCGTAGGCGCGCGGACGAGGTACGTGGAGGTCACACCCGGCGGACGGCCGGCCGTCGTAGGGGCCGGGCACAATGGCCCATATGGCCACCACGACCCAGCCCGCCCTCACCGTCGGCTTCGACCTCGACATGACCCTCATCGACTCCCGGCCCGGCATCCACGCCTGCTACCGGGCGCTGTCCGAGCGGACGGGGACGTACATCGACGCCGACCTCGCGGTCACCCGGCTCGGGCCGCCGCTGGCCGAGGAACTGGTCAACTGGTTCCCGGCGGAGCGCATCGAGGAGATGGCCGATCTGTACCGGTCGATGTATCCGACGATCGCGATCGCCGCGACGCCCGCGATGGCCGGCGCGCGCGAGGCCATCGACGCGGTGCGGGCGGCCGGCGGGCGGGCGATCGTCGTGACCGCCAAGTACGAGCCGAACGCCCGGCTGCACCTGGAACACCTCGGCATCCGGCCCGACGAACTGGTCGGTGACCTGTGGGCCGAGGGAAAGGCGCCGGCACTGCGCGAGCACGGCGCCGGGGTCTACGTCGGCGACCACACCGGCGACGTGCGCGGGGCGCGCACGGCCGAGGCCCTGTCGGTGGCCGTGGCGACCGGACCGTGCAGCGCGGAGGAACTGGCGACGGCCGGCGCGGACGTCGTTCTCGCCGATCTCCTGGAATTCCCGGCCTGGCTGGCCGAATACGACCGGTCCGACTCCTATCGGCCCGCCCGCGCCTGACGCCGCCCGGCCGCGATCGAGCGCAGCACTCCGGCGGCGGCGATCAGGAAGCCGACGCCCATGAGCATGCTCAGTCCGAACATGAACGTGGGAAATGGCTTCGCGTGCAGGAGCAGCGGAGCCACTGTGACCAGAGTGGCCACGGCGCCGATGAAGAACACGATGGCGCCGGCACGGATCAGTCGGTCACCGGGCGCGGCGGAATTCGTTTGGGTTTTGTCACGCACCGGACCAGGGTAGTTCCCAGCGCGAAGGAACAACCCGGCGACGTCTTGTCACCGGCCTGAAGACCATTAGCCTTGGTACCGGCGGGTCCGTGACGACCCGCCCAAGTGCTATCAAGAGCCGTTTCCGAAGCAGTTTTCCGACGAGTACGAGGACGAGGACAGACGTGCCTACCGGCAAGGTCAAGTGGTTCAACAGCGAGAAGGGCTTCGGCTTTCTCTCCCGTGACGACGGCGGTGACGTCTTCGTCCATTCCTCGGTCCTTCCCGCCGGAGTGGAGACGCTCAAGCCCGGCCAGCGAGTGGAGTTCGGCGTGGTCGCCGGACAGCGCGGTGACCAGGCCCTCTCGGTGACGGTTCTGGATCCGACCCCGTCGGTCGCGGCGGCCACCCGCAAGAAGCCGGACGAACTGGCGTCCATCGTCCAGGATCTGACGACCCTTCTCGAGAACATCACTCCGATGCTCGAACGGGGCCGCTACCCCGAGAAGACCGCGGGAAAGAAGATCGCCGGGCTGCTGCGGGCGGTCGCCGACCAGCTCGACGTGTAACACCGCGGACCGGCCGGCATGGGCGAGATACGGACCGACTCCGGCGCCGGGGCCACCACCGCGGCCCCGTCCGCCGAGTTGCTGGAGCGCATCCGCAAGCAGCGCCGCCAGACGCTGGAGCTGCTCACGGTGTCCGCCGTCGGCCTGGTCCCGTGGACGATCCTGCTGTGGTTCACGCTGCCCAGCGGCTACACCGTCCGCCAGTGGCGCACTGCCTGGGTCGGCTTCGACGCCCTGCTGGTGCTCGCGATGGCGTGCACCGCGGTACTCGGCTGGCGCCGCCACCGCGCGGTCGCCGTGGCGGCCACCGCGACCGCGGCCCTGCTGCTGTGCGACGCCTGGTTCGACGTGTCCCTGGCGCTGGGCACCCCGGACGTATGGCTCTCGGCGGCCCTCGCGGTGGTCGTGGAGGTCCCTCTGGCGGTCTTCCTCATCCGCAAGGTCCTGGCCATGCTCTCCCTGGCCCACTGGCCACCGCGCACTCCTTTGGGAGACGGTGACCGGGAGGCTTTGAAGGGGCGCGGGGAACGGCGCGACTAGCCCCGACGGGCCCACGGCCGCGTGACGGCGGACCGTGGCACCCCGGTGGGCGCCGTCAGGGAAACTGCAACGCCTCCGGTCCCAGCGCCGGGACCAGCCCCTCGGCCGCCGCCCGCGTCAGCAGCCCCCGTACCGCCGCGTAGCCGTCGTCGCCCAGCTCGGCCGTGAACTCGTTGACGTACAGCCCGATGTGCTGGTCGGCGACGGCCGGATCCATCTCCTGCGCGTGCTCCATGACATACGGCCGGGACACCTCGGGCGCGTCCCAGGCAGCCCGTACGGACGTACGAATGGACTCGGCCAGCGACTCCAGCGTCCGCGCGCCCAGCGACCGCTTCGCGATGATCGCGCCCAGCGGGATCGGCAGCCCGGTGGTGTCCTCCCAGTGCTCGCCCATGTCCGCGAGCTTGTGCAGCCCGTATTTCTGGTACGTGAAGCGCGCCTCGTGGATGACGAGACCGGCGTCGACCTTCCCGTCCCGCACGGCGGGCATGATCTCGTGGAAGGGCATGACGACGATCTCGCCGACCCCGCCCGGCAGGGTGTCCGCCGCCCACAGCCGGAACAGCAGATACGCCGTCGACTTCTCGCTCGGCACCGCCACCGTGCGTCCGGTCAGGTCGGCGCCGGGCTCCCGGGTCAGGACCAGCGGCCCGCAGCCCCGCCCCAGCGCGCCGCCGCACGGCAGCAGGGCGTACTCGTCGAGGACGTACGGCAGAACCGCGTACGACACCTTCAGCACGTCGAACTCGCCGCGCTCGGCCATGCCGTTGGTGACGTCGATGTCGGCGAAGGTCACGTCGAGGGCGGGGGCGCCGGCCACCCGGCCGTGGGCGAGGGCGTCGAAGACGAAGGTGTCGTTCGGGCAGGGCGAGTACGCGATCCGCAGGGGCTGCTCACTGGTCATACGGGTTCCAACTCTCCAGGACGGGCACGAGCTTCCCGAAGGCCGTCGTCAGGGCGGCAAGGGCGTCGCCGATGCGCCACGCGGCGCGGTCGCGCGGACCGACGGGGTTGGAGACCGCCCGGATCTCCAGCACGGGCACATGGTGGGCGGCGGCCGCCTCGGCCACCCCGAAGCCCTCCATGGCCTCGGCGAGGGCACGGGGGTGGCGGGCGCGCAGCTCGGCGGCGCGCCCGGCGGTGCCGGTGACCGTGGAGACGGTGAGCACCGCGCCGGGGCGTGCGCCGGTCGCGCTCACGATGTCTCGTACGAGTGTTTCCGGCGGACGGTGGGTGACGGTTCCGAAGCCGAGTTCCGTCACCGGCACGAACCCGTCGGCCGTCTCGGCCCCGAGGTCGGCCACGGTGATCTCGTCGGCGACGACGAGCGAGCCGACGGGCGCCTCGGGCGGGAAGCCGCCGGCGATACCGGCCGAGACGACCAGGCCGTAGGGGGCGCCTTCGAGGGCGGCGGTGGTGAGCGCGGTGGCGGTGGAGGCGGCCGCGAGGGCGGGTCCCACCCCGGCGGCGATCACGGTCACCGCGGTACCGGTGAACGCCCTGGCCACCGCGTCCCGTTCGATCGGGACGGCGGTGGCGACCAGGACACGTACCGAGGACGTGATCAGTCGTCCTTCTTCAGCTTGAACGACCACAGGCCCGTCACGCCGGTGCCGTTCTTCTTGCCGTCGCCGGCCTTGATGGACACGAGCGTCGAGTTGCCCGTGGCGCCGTACTGCTGGTTGAAGAAGACGCTGCCCGGGATGGTGCGGTAGGTCTTGTCGCTGTCCTCGGTGAGCGGCTGACCGTTCATCAGGATCGTCCACCGCTTGTCGGCGATCTTCGGGTCGACGCCGAAGCGGACCGTCTCGTCGGGGTCGACCTTGATGGACTTGAGGTCGGAGTCCTTCAGGCACTTCGCCAGGTCCGTGGTGTTGAGGTTCTTGCTCTCACCACCGCACGTGGCCTCCGAGCTCACCGAGGAACGGCCGACCGTGACCGTCGACAGCGGCGTCGGCTTGTCACAGGCCGACAGGACGAGCAGTCCGGCGGAAACGGCGCCGGCGACGGCGACGGCGCGGCGGCGTCGCACAGCGGATTGCATGAAGGTCATGGCGGAAGGCTATAGGGAGCGCCTGACGCTCTCCTTACCTGGGGTGCGACCTGCCTGTGTGTTACGCCACGCGGGGCGTCGTCCCGCCCCCGTGCCCGGCCGAGCTCAGCAGCCCGCGCACCGTCGTCACCCAGCCCGCGGCGAGGACCGCGGCGGCCAGGCACAGGCCCGCCGTGCCGTTGAGCGGCATCACGATGCCGACCGCGCCGCCCAGTACCCAGGCCATCTGCAGCATGGTCTCCGAGCGCGCGAACGCCGAGGTGCGCACGAGCTCCGGCACGTCCCGCTGGATCAGCGCGTCCAGGGACAGCTTGGCCAGCGCCAGGCAGAAGCCGGTCGTCGCTGTGAGACACGCCACGAGGAACGCGCCGAAGAAGATCGCCGCGACGATCGCCGCGCCCAGCACCACGGCCAGGACGGTGACGATGATGATCTCCGGCGCCCGCTGCCGCAGCCACGCCCCGACCGCCGTGCCGAGCGCGTTGCCCGCACCGGCCGCGACCGCGACCACGCCCAGCGACACGGCCGCGCTGGAGCCGGTCAGCGGGTGCTCGCGCAGCAGGAAGGCGAGGAAGAAGGTCAGGAACCCGGAGAGCCAGCGCAGGGCGGCGTTGGCGCCGAGCGCGTGGGTGACCGCGATGCCGACCGTGCGCAGCCCCGGCCGCTTGACGGGCTGCCGGTGCGGGCCGTGCAGGTGGGCCTCGTCCGCGGCCAGCAGCGCGATGTCCTCGCCCTTGGCCGAGTCGACCTTCGGGGCCAGGGTGAAGGACAGGAACATGCCCCAGATGTAGATCACGAAGGCGCCGTAGAGCGGCCAGCGCGGTCCGATGGCGTGCAGCCCGGCGCCGACGGGGGCGGCCACGCCGGTGGCGAGCAGACCGCCGAGGGTGACGCGGGAGTTGGCCTTCACCAGCGAAAAGCGGGGCGGAAGCAGCCGGGGCACGACGGCACTTCTCACCACGCCGTACGCCTTCGACGCGACCAGCACGCCCAGCGCCGCCGGATACAACTGCAGGCTGCCCGTGGAGACGGCGCTGGCGATGATCAGCGCGAGCAGGGCGCGGGCGAGCATGGAACCGGCCATCGCGGCGCGGCGGCCGTGCGGGAGCCGGTCCAGGAGCGGGCCGACGACGGGGGCGAGGACGGTGAACGGCGCCATCGTGATGGCGAGGTAGAGCGCGACGCGCCCGCGTGCCTCGTCCGTCGGCACGGAGAAGAAGACGGTCGAGGCCAGCGCGATGGTGATCATCAGATCGCCCGCGCCGTTCACGGCGTGCAGTTCGATCAGCTTGCCGAGCCCCGACTCGCCCGCCCCGTGCGCGTGCGTGGCCTTTCTGATTCCCCGGGCGGTTCCGGTCACCGGGAAGTGCAGGGCACGCCCGACGGCGCGGACGGACCCGCCGAACCGGCCCGAACCGCCACCACGACTGCTGCCCTTGATCCCACCGACCCCGGTGGTTCCTTGGGGCGTCCTTGCGGCTGCCACTCCGTCATAGTGCCCCGAGAAGGCCGTGTGTAGTGCGGTTACCGCGCGTATGGACGTGTACTTGCCGCGTCGCGGGACCATCGCGGGACGAGTGGACGGGGCCAAACGTCCCGTCGGTGTAGGCCAGGAGGTCGCGAGAAGGTAGCGTGCGTAGCGCGTCGTGGCGAACGTTCTCGGCCGCGCGCCTCACGGACATCCCGCAGAATGGATGCATGAGGTGCGCCCGAGCGCGATCGGGTGTGGACGTCGACGCGGTCCTTCGGTCCGCTCCGTCCGCTCCCGCCGCCTTCAGGCCGGCGCACCCGAGTGACGGCGTAGGAGAGAAGCGATACCTGTGAGCGCAGCGACAACGCGAAGCCGCACCCCCGACCGCCTGTGTGCCGAGGCCGTCGACCTCGCCCGCGCCGCAGCCGAGGAGGCCGCCGCGCCCGGCGTGGTGGGTGAGCACGCCGGACTCGTCTCCGAGGGCGACCGTGTCGTCACGCACTTCTTCGAGTGCAAGGAGCTCGGGTACCGCGGCTGGCGCTGGGCGGTGACGGTCGCGCGCGCGTCCCGCGCGAAGATCGTGACCCTTGACGAGGTTGTCCTCCTCCCCGGCCCCGACGCGCTGCTCGCCCCCGAGTGGGTGCCGTGGAGCGAGCGGCTGCGCCCCGGCGACATGGGGCCCGGCGACCTGCTGCCCACCGACGCCGAGGACCTGCGCCTGGAGCCCGGCTACTCCGGCGAGGACGAGCCGCCGCCGGCCTCCCCGGTCTCCGAGGAGATGGCGGAACTGGTGGAGGCGGAGGACGCGGAGGTCACCGGGGACGCCCCGGCGAACCTGCACGTCGTCCCGTCCCGCGGCACGATCGCGTCGGTGGCGGAGGAACTGGGCATGCGCCGGGCCCGGGTCCTGTCGCGCTACGGCCTGCACATCGCCGCGGACCGCTGGGAGGAGGCCTACGGCGCGAAGACGCCGATGGCCCAGGCGGCCCCCGCGGCCTGCGTCAGCTGCGGTTTCCTCCAGCCCATCGGCGGCTCGCTCGGCCAGGCCTTCGGCGTCTGCGCGAACGAGTTCTCCCCGGCCGACGGCCGTGTGGTCTCCCTCGCCTACGGCTGCGGCGGCCACTCGGAGGCGGCGGTCATGCCCAAGCCGCCGGTCCCGCCGCCACCGGTGATCGACGAGACCAGGGTCGACCCCTTCCCCCTCCGCCCGTCCGCCGACTCCGGCTCGGTCTCGGTCCTCCCGGACGAGGACACGGCGGAACTGGGCCACTCCTAGCCGACCGCCTCGACCCACTGCGGTTCAGGCCGGGCCAACCCGCTCGGCGATCGGTCGAGCCGGCGGGTGCGGGTCGGGGCGGGCCTTCGGCGGCCGGTCGGTTGAGCTGGTGCCGTTCGGGGTTGGGGCAGGCGGTCGGCGTCTGGTCGAGCCGGCGGGTGCGGGTCGGGGCGGGCCTTCGGCGGCTGGTCGGTTGAGCTGGTGCCGTTGGGGATCGGGGCAGGCGGTCGGCTCGTGGAGTCGGCGCTGTGTGGGCCGGGTAGATCACTCGGCGGCCGGTCGAGCCGGCGCTGTGCGGGCCGGGGCAGTCAGACTGCTCGGCGGCCGGTCGGATCGGCGCCGCAGGCTCTGGGTGGGCGGCCCGTTGCCTCGGCAGAGGCCGCGGCCGGTGGACGGTCGGGCTGTCGCCCCGACCGGCCCGTGGACGTGTGCCGTGCCCCACGGCGGTACCTTCGTGCTCACGTCGACGAGGAGAGTGAACGTGAGCAAGTTCGTGCGGCCCGCCGCCGAGGGCGCGGACCCCTTCGGGACCGCCCGTCTCAGGCGCGGCGTCCTCGATGCCTGGGCGACCAGCCCCGCCCGCTTCCGTGAGGACGCCAACGCCGAGGAGGACCTGGTCCTCGGCGGCTACCGGGACCGGCTCGTCGTCGAGCTCGCCCAGAACGCGGCCGACGCCGCGGCCAGGGCGGGAGTGCCCGGCCGGCTCCGTCTCACCCTCCGTGAGGGCGTCCTCGTCGCCGCCAACACCGGCGCCCCGCTGGACGCGGCCGGCGTCGAGTCGCTGGCCACCCTGCGCGCCTCGGCCAAGCGGGACACCGTCGAGGGCGCCATCGGCCGGTTCGGCGTCGGCTTCGCGGCCGTCCTCGCCGTCACCGACGAGCCCGCCATGGTCGGCCGGCACGGAGGCGTGCGCTGGTCCCTCGCCGAGGCCCGCGAGCTGGCCGCCGACACCGCCCGGCACAGCCCCGGGCTCGGCGACGAGATCCGCCGCCGGGACGGGCACGTGCCGCTGCTGCGGTTGCCGTTCGCCGCCGAGGGCACCGCCCCGGCCCCGTACGACACCGCCGTGATCCTCCCGCTGCGCGACGCCGCCGCCACCGACCTCGCCGAGCGGCTGCTGAACGCCGTCGACGACGCCCTCCTGCTCGCCCTCCCCGGCCTTGCGGAGGTCGTGGTGGAGACGGACACCGTCCGCACCCTCGGCCGCACCGCCGACGGCCCCTTCACGGTCGTGGAGGACTCCCGGGACGGCACCACCCGCTGGCGGACCTCGTCCGCGCACGGCCCCCTCACCCCGGACCTCCTCGCCGACCGCCCGGTGGAGGAACGCCTGCGCCCCCACTGGTCCGTGACCTGGGCCGTGCCCGCCGACGCCGACGGCAGCCCGGTCCACCCGCGCACCAGCCCCGTTCTGCACGCCCCCACGCCGAGCGACGAGCCGCTGGGCGTGCCCGCGCTGCTCATCGCGTCCTTCCCGCTGGACACCACCCGCCGCCACGCCGCCTCCGGCCCGCTCACCGACTTCCTCGTGCAGCGCGCGGCCGACGCGTACGCCGAACTGCTCGCCGAATGGCGGCCGGTGGGGGAGGGCATCATCGGGCTCGTCCCCGGCCCGCTGGGCAAGGGAGAGCTGGACGGCGCCCTGCGCGCGGCGATCCTGGAGCGGCTGCCGCGCACGGAGTTCCTGCCGCCGGCGGCCGAGCCCACCCGGGCCGGCGCCGTGGACTCCGGCCTCGGCGGGCCGGCTCGGGGCGGCGGCTCCGATTTCGGTGCGCCCGCCCTGGAAGCCGGCTCCCGCCCGTCCGACTCCTTCGGGGCCCGTGCCGTCGAATCCGCCGGGCAACAGGAAACGGACCTGCCCGAGTCCCTGCGCCCGCGCGACGCCGAGGTCGTCGAGGGCGCCGGTGCCGACACCGTCCGGGTGCTCGCCGAGGTGCTGCCGACCCTGCTGCCCGCCGGGCTCGAACGGCGCGTGGAGCTGCGGACGCTGGGCGTCGCCCGGGTGCCGTTGACGGACGCCGTGGACCGGCTGGCCGGGCTGGAGAAGGAGCCCGGCTGGTGGCGGCGGCTCTACGACAGCCTCGCCGGCGTCGACCCGGACCGGCTCTCCGGGCTTCCCGTACCGCTGGCCGACGGCCGGACCACCATCGGCCCCCGGCAGGTCCTGCTGCCCTCGCCGGACGCGGCCCGCATCGACCCGGAGGTCCTCGCCCGCCTCGGCCTGAAGGTCGCCCACCCGGACGCCGCCCATCCCCTCCTGGAGAAGCTGGGCGCCCTCCCCGCGACGGCGCGCGCCGTCCTGACCACTCCGCAGGTCCGTGCCGCGGTCGCCGCCTCCCTGGACGACGAGGGCGGCATCGACTGGGAGCAGGACGCGCCGGACGCGGAGGAACTGGCCGACACCGTCCTCGCCCTCGTGCGGGACGCCGGTCTTGAGCCGGGCGACGAGCCCTGGCTGGGCGCGCTGGCCCTCCACGACGAGGACGGGGAGCTCGCGCCCGCGGGCGAGCTCGTCCTGCCCGGCAGCCCCTTCCACCAGATCATGCGCGAGGGCGAACTGGCGTGTGTGGACGCCGAGTTGGCGGAGCGGTGGGGTGAGCAGCCGCTGGCGGCCTGCGGTGTGCTCGCGAACTTCGCGCTGGTGCGGGCCACGGACGTCGTCCTCGACCCGGACGAACTGGAGCCGCGCGACGGCGACTTCGCCGAGCCCGACGACGCCGGTCTGCTCGACGCCGTGGACGTGTGGAGCGAGGACGTCCTCGACCGCTTCCCCGACGCGCCGGTACCGCCGGTCGCCACCGAGCTGGTCGCCGTACGCGACCTGGACCTGGTGGACGACGACAAGTGGCCGCAAGCGCTGTCGTTGCTGGCCCGGCCGCCGTTGCGGGACGCGCTCACCCAGCCCGTGCGGATCCTGCTGCACGACGGCACGCACGAGGTCGTACGGCCGTACACGGCATGGTGGCTGCGCGGGCACCCGGTCCTCGACGGCCGCCGTCCCGCCGGCCTGCTGGCCTCCGGCGGCGACCCGCTGCTGCGCGGCCTGTACGACGAGGCCGACGCGACCGGCTTCGACGACGAGCAGGTGCTGCGGGCGCTGGGCGTGCGGACGTCGGTCGCCGCGCTGCTCGACGAGCCGGGCGGTGCCGCCGAACTGCTCGACCGTCTCGCCGACCCCGACCGGCAGGTCACCGGCGCCCAACTGCACGCTCTCTACGGCGCGTTGGCGGACCTGGACCCCGAGCAGGTCACCCTGCCCGACGAGTTGCGGGCCGTCGTCGACGGGCGGGTGGAGGTCGTGGACGCGGCCGACGCGGTGGTCTGCGACTCGCCCGACCTGCTGCCCTTCACCGAGGGCGTCCCGCTGCTGCCGGTACGCCCCGCGCGGGCGGCCGAGCTGGCGGAGCTGTTCCAGGTGCGGCGGCTGAGCGAGTCGGTGACGGGAGGGGTGGACTCCGAGGGCGCCGAGCACGACGTGCCGGAGTCGGTGCGGGTGCTGCTGGGCCCCCGTACCCCGTCGACGTACGTCGAACACGACGAACTCGTCGTGGACGGCGTGGCGTTGGACTGGCGTCTGACCGGCGACGGCGTCCTGCACGCGGCCACCCTGGAGGGCGTCGCCGCGGGCCTCGCCTGGGCGGCCGGCCAGTGGCCGCGCCGCTTCGAGGTGGCGGCCCTGCTGGAGGACCCGTCCCGCACGGAGGAACTGGCCCGGGACCGCTGGTTCGACTGACGCACCCCGTCGTCGTAACCGGACGTCCATGATCTCAAAATTTCCCGCACAAATTTTTTACGTCTGTACAACCATTCCCTTCTCTCGTGGATCTGATCACGCGAGTCAACAGACTCTCTGATCACTTGGGCCCCGGCCGGCCGGGGGACGACCACCGTCCGGGGTCCCACTCCACGTGGGGAACACATGCGTATTCGTGCCACCGTGGCCGCCCTCTCCGGCGCCCTGGCCATCACCGCCCTCGCCGTGCCCGCGGCGCACGCCGACGAGGTCGAGGGCGACACCGCCATCTCGAACGTCGTGGTGAACGGCGGCAAGGCGGTCGTCGTCGGACCGACGGCCACAAAGACGATCACCGTCAGCTTCACCGTCAAGGACGCCTCCGGCGTCGACTGGGCGCAGGCCATCCTGTACCACGGGGCGAACATCGACTCGTCGGACAGCGGCGCCGTCGCCAACAGCAGCGACCACCGCGCCACCTGCACCGCCGTCAACGCCACCACCTCGACGTGCAAGTCGACCTTCGACATGGAGCCCGGCTACAACCTCATCAACAAGGTGGCCGGCAGCTGGAAGGTCTGGGCGATCGCCACGGGCAAGGACGCCGACTACGTCCAGAAGGACAACGCCAAGTCCTTCTCCGTCCAGCGCGCCTCGAAGCTGACGGCCAACGCGTCGCCGGAGCCTGTGACCAAGGGCAAGACCATCACGGTCACCGGCAAGCTGTCCCGCGCCAACTGGGAGACCGGCGCCTACGCCGGCTACTCCGCCCAGCCGGTGAAGCTGCAGTTCCGCAAGAGCGGCTCCAGCACCTACACGACGCTGAAGACCATCACGTCGAACTCGACGGGCAACCTGAAGACCACGACGAAGGCCACGGCCGACGGCTACTTCCGGTACTCCTTCGCGGGCACCTCGACCACCCCGGCGGTCAGCGCCACCGGTGACTACGTCGACGTGCGGTAAGCGGCGTCACCCGCCTGCAACACCCCCTCCTTTTCATCCGAGGACACACATGCGTATTCGCACCACCGTGGCCGCCGTCACCGGCGCCCTGGCCCTGGCCGCTCTCGTCGTGCCCGCCGCGCAGGCCGCCGACGGCCCCTCGCTGGGCAAGGACGACATCGCCCGGGCCACCCAGGCCGTCAAGCAGGCCGCGCACACCAAGTCCGCCTTCACCACGGCCACCGCCGACACCGGCACCCCGTACGCGATCAACCTCACGTTCTCCAACGTGAAGATCAACAGCGGCAAGCCGATCGTCGTGGGCGTCGCGAACAAGGTCTCCGTCCCGGTGACGTACACCGTCACCCACGACGCCGGCTTCGACGTCAACGACCCCGCCGTCTGGCTGGACGTGGAGATCTACCGCGGCTCCTACGACGACCCGGACAACCTGCTCTTCGGCGACGACTGGCCGACCTGCACCGACACCTCGTCGACCACCGCCAGCTGCAAGGGCACCGTCGACGTCTACCCGGACATCGACCTGCTGGGCAACGCCGACGCCACCACCTGGAAGGCCGACGGCTACGCCATCGACTGGAACGACCAGGACCCGACGTCCGAGGACATCGACTTCAGCAAGGTCGGCTTCGCCTCCCAGGACAACCTTGGCACGACCAGGCTGCAGCGCTACTCGAAGCTGACGGTCAACGCCTCGCCGGAGCCGGTGACCAAGGGCAAGACCGTCACGGTCACCGGCAAGCTGTCCCGCGCCAACTGGGACGACCTCAAGTACCACGGCTACACCAACCAGTCCGTGAAGCTGCAGTTCCGCAAGAGCGGCTCCAGCACCTACACGACGCTGAAGACCATCACGTCGGACTCGACGGGCAACCTGAAGACGACGACGAAGGCCACGGTCGACGGCTACTTCCGGTACTCCTTCGCGGGCACCTCGACCACCCCCGCGGTCAACGCCGCCGGTGACTACGTCGACGTGAAGTAGGCGTGAAGTAGGCACAGAGCAGGCGTGTTGGGGCGGATTTCGTCCGGGATTCGCAATGAGTTCGCAATCCTCGGACAAAAATCCGCCCCATCCGTACAACCCCCCACATCCGTCACGGATCTGATCCCGTGAGCCAACAGGCTCCACAATCACTTTCTCCAACTGGGGAACACATGCGTATACGTGCCACTGTGGCCGCCGTCTCCGGCGCCCTGGCCCTCACCGCCTTCGCCGCGCCGGCCTCGCAGGCCGCCGGCTCCGCCACCTACCAGGCGGAGACCGCGAAGATCCTCGCCGCGCACGGCAGGACCACGTTCGGCGCCACCACCGCCACCACGGCGGCCGACCTCGGCGTCACCTTCTCGAACCTCAAGATCGCCTCCGCGATCAAGGTCGGCACGACGAACCACGTCAGCACCACGGTCACCTACACGCTGACCCACGGGGCGAACTACGACCTCTCGTCGGACGACTTCGACAACGGCCCGATCATCTACAAGGGCACGCTCGACAACCCGACCAACGTGCTCGGCGGCGTGGACCCGGCGACCTGCACCCCGGTCACCGACACCACCGCCAACTGCTCGGGCAAGATCGACATCTACCCGGCCGACGGCGACCTGATGAACGCCGACGCGGGCAAGTGGTCGGCCGCCGGGCTCGCGGTGCAGTACAGCACCAACGACTACTCCCTGCAGGGCGACCTCGGCTCCACGCTGGTCCAGCGCTACTCCAAGCTGACGGTGAACGCCGGTCCGGAGCCCGTCTACAAGGGCAGGACGATCACCTCGACCGGCAAGCTCTCCCGGGCCAACTGGGAGGACAACGCGTACCACGGCTACACCAACCAGCCGGTGAAGCTGCAGTTCCGCAAGGCCGGTACGAGTACCTACACCACGGTCAAGACGGTGTACTCGGACAAGTACGGCAACGTGAAGGCCACCGCCACCGCGGCGTCCGACGGCTACTGGCGCTTCCGTTTCGAGGGCACCTCGACCACCCCGGCCGTCTCGGCGACCGGTGACTACGTCGACGTGAAGTAACCCGGCACGCGAACGCTAGGCGGGAAAGCGGCGGTCGACCCACTTCCACAGGAACTCCAGGGCGACCGCCGCCACCGCCGCGATGCCGACCGCGATCCACGGCATCGTCACGCCGACCAGCTTCAGCGCGAAGAAGTGCTGCAACGACGGCACGACGAGCACGAAGAGGAACGCCACGCCCATCGAGGCGACCAGCGCGATCCGCCACCAGGTGTAGGGACGGGCGATGATCGCCAGAACCCACATGGAGATCAGGAAGAGCGTCAGGGTCGCCGCGCTGGTCTCCGCGTCCAACTGACCGGCCCCCGTGTAGTGGTGACGGGCTATCAGATATGTCACGAAGGTCGCGACCGCGGCCACCACCCCGCCCGGCACCGAGTACCGCATCACCCGCCGCACGAAGTGCGGTTTCGCCCGCTCCTTGTTGGGCGCCAGGGCGAGGAAGAAGGCCGGGACACCGATGGTCAGGGTGGACAGCAGCGTCAGGTGACGGGGCAGGAACGGGTACTCGACCTGCCAGCAGACCACCAGGATCGCCAGCAGCACGGAGTAGACCGTCTTCACCAGGAACAGGGTCGCCACCCGCGTGATGTTGCCGATGACCCGCCGGCCCTCCGCCACCACCGAGGGCAGGGTCGCGAAGCTGTTGTCGAGCAGCACGATCTGCGCCACGGCCCGCGTCGCCTCGGACCCCGACCCCATCGACACCCCGATGTCGGCGTCCTTCAGCGCCAGAACGTCGTTCACGCCGTCGCCGGTCATGGCGACGGCGTGCCCGCGCGACTGCAGCGCGCCCACCATGTCCCGCTTCTGCTTCGGGGTGACCCGCCCGAAGACGGTGCCCTCGTCGAGGGACTTCGCCATCTCCTCCTGCTCGGACGGCAGCGCGCGGGCGTCGACCGTGGTGCCGGTGAGCCCGAGTTTCGCCGCCACCGCGCCCACCGACACCGCGTTGTCGCCGGAGATGACCTTGGCCTGGACGTCCTGCTCGGCGAAGTAGCGCAGGGTGTCGGCCGCGTCGGGCCGCAACCGCTGCTCCAGCACGACCAGGGCGGTGGGGCGGGAACCTCGCGCCGGCTCGGGGTCGCCCAGCTCGCGCCGCGTGCGGGCCAGCAGCAGCACGCGCAGTCCCTGTTCGTTGAGACGCTCGGTCTCCGCGAGGGCCGGGTCGTCGTCGGCGAGCAGGACGTCCGGCGCCCCCAGCAGCCAGGTACTGGACTCGCCGTTGCCCTCGCTGAAGGCGGCCCCGCTGTACTTGCGGGCGGAGGAGAAGGGCAGCGCCTCGGTGCAGCGCCAGTCCTCGACGTCCGGGTAGGCGTCGATGACGGCCTGGAGCGAGGCGTTGGGGCGCGGGTCGGACTCGCCGAGCGCGCCGAGCACCTTGCGGACGTAGGACTCGTCGGCGCCCTGCAGCGGCCTGAGCTCGGTGACGTCCATGCCGCCCTCGGTGAGGGTGCCGGTCTTGTCGAGGCAGACGGTGTCGATGCGGGCCAGGCCCTCGATGGCCGGAAGCTCCTGGACGAGGCACTGTTTTCGGCCAAGTCGGATGACGCCGATGGCGAAGGCGACGGAGGTGAGGAGCACCAGCCCCTCTGGGACCATGGGCACGATCCCGCCGACCGTGCGGGCGACGGAGTCCTTGAACCCGTGCTGCTTGACGAAGAGCTGGCTGACGACCAGCCCGATCGCGGTCGGGATCATCATCCACGTGACGTACTTGAGGATCGTGGAGATGCCGGTGCGCAGCTCGGAGTGGACGAGGGTGAAGCGGGAGGCCTCCTCGGCCAGTTGGGCGGCGTAGGCCTCGCGGCCCACCTTGGTGGCCTGGAACGCGCCGCCGCCGGCGACCACGAAGCTGCCCGACATCACCTGGTCCCCGGGCCGTTTGACCACCGGGTCGGCCTCCCCGGTCAGCAGCGACTCGTCGATCTCCAGCCCGTCGGCCTCCACGCACACCCCGTCGACGACGGCCTTGTCGCCGGGCCCGATCTCGATGAGGTCGTCGAGCACGATCTCCGAGGTGCCGACCCGGGCGGCGACCCCGTCCCGCCGCACCGTGGGACGGGCCTCCCCGATCACGGCGAGCGAGTCGAGGGTCCGTTTCGCACGCCACTCCTGGATGATCCCGATGCCGGTGTTGGCGAGGATCACGTACCCGAACAGGCTGTCCTGGAACGGCGCGACGAACAGCATGATCAGCCAGAGCACGCCGATGATCGCGTTGAACCGGGTGAACACGTTCGCCCGGACGATCTCGCCGATCGACCGGCTGCTGCGCACCGGTACGTCGTTGACCTGTCCGCGGGACACCCGCTCGGCGACCTCGGCCGCGGTCAGACCGCGTGCCGCCACCGGCGTGCGGGGCGGGTGCACGGGGTCGAGTTCGGCGCCCGCGTCGATGTGGGTCATGCATTCGACGGTACGTGCGGATCTACGGCTTCACCCGCCGAGTGCGCGGAAGATCCGACCTGGGGAGGAGCGAAGTCGTGCGGTGGTCGTACGGCCTATTCGGCCGGTTCCGGTCCCGCGGCGGCCGACCTCCTGATCGCCGCGTCCCGCTTCCTGACGAAGTAGACGCCGTACAGGCCGAGCACACCCCCGGCCAGACACGTCCACAGCCACCACGTGTGTCCGTGGTCGTCGAACCAGCCGTAGAAGGGGAGCTGGACGAGGAAGAGGACGAACCAGAGGATCGTGCCGCCGGTGATGACCGGGACGACGGGGCCCTCAAGGGGCTCCGGCGCCTCGTGCTTGGGGGTCCACTTCGTCATGGGCACAGCTTACGAGGCGGGAGGGCGCGGGGGGAGACGGGCGGGGTGAGAGCGGGTCTACGCGCGGAGATAGCGTTTACCGGATTCATATGTTCATACTGAAACCGTTTCCGTCTGTCCACTTCTGCTCGTAGGAACATCCAATGCCCACCTCGGCTCCCGCCAAGGCCACCGCCCCGCAGCAGCCGGGGAACACCCCCGCCTCGGGTGCGCTCGACCGCCACTTCAAGATCTCCGAGCGGGGCAGCACCCTCGCCCGCGAGGTCCGCGGCGGCTTCGCCACCTTCTTCGCGATGGCCTACATCATCGTGCTGAACCCGATCATCCTCGGCAGCGCGAAGGACATGTACGGGCACCACCTGGACAACGGCCAGCTGGTCACCGCCACCGCCGTGACGGCCGCCTTCACCACCCTGCTGATGGGCGTCGTCGGCAACGTGCCCATCGCGCTGGCCGCCGGCCTCGGCGTGAACTCGGTCGTCGCGCTCCAGCTGGCGCCCCGGATGTCGTGGCCGGACGCCATGGGCATGGTCGTCCTGGCGGGTCTCGTCGTGATGCTGCTGGTCGCCACCGGCCTGCGCGAGCGCGTCATGAACGCCGTCCCCTACAGCCTGCGCAAGGCGATCTCGATCGGTATCGGCCTGTTCATCATGCTGATCGGGCTCGTCGACTCCGGCTTCGTCTCGCGCATCCCGGACGCCGCCCAGACCACCGTCCCGCTCCAGCTCGGTGCCGACGGTCACCTCAACGGCTGGCCGGTGCTGGTCTTCATCCTCGGCGCGCTGCTCACCCTGGCGCTCATCGTGCGCAAGGTCCCCGGCGCGATCCTGATCTCGATCGTGACGATGACGGTCCTCGCCGTGATCATCAACGCGGTCGCGAAAGTGCCGTCCTGGGGTCTGACGACGCCCAAGTGGCCGGGCAACCCGCTCGCGACCCCCGACTTCGGCCTGATCGGCAAGGTCAGCCTGTTCGGCGGCTTCTCCAAGGTCGGCGTGCTGACCGGTGTCCTGTTCGTCTTCACGGTCCTGCTGTCGTGCTTCTTCGACGCGATGGGCACGATCATGGGCGTCAGCGACGAGGCGAAGCTGACCAACGCCAACGGCGAGATGCCGGGCATCAACAAGGTCCTCTTCGTCGACGGCATCGCGGTCGCCGCGGGCGGCGCCAGCTCCTCCTCCGCCACCACCTGCTTCGTGGAGTCCACGGCCGGCGTCGGCGAGGGCGCCCGCACCGGCTTCGCGAACGTCGTGACCGGCGCGCTGTTCGCCGTCGCGCTGTTCCTGACCCCCGTGGCCACCATGGTCCCCTCCCAGGCGGCCACCCCGGCCCTGCTCGCGGTCGGCTTCCTGATCCTGGCCGGCTCGGTCAAGGAGATCGACTGGGCGGACTACACGATCGCCATCCCGGCCTTCGTGACGATGGTGATGATGCCGTTCACCTACTCGATCACCAACGGCATCGGCATGGGCTTCCTCACCTTCGCCGTCCTGCGCCTGGCCGCGGGCCGGGGGCGGGAGGTCCCGGTGGCGATGTACGTCGTCGCGGCGGTGTTCGGCTTCTACTACCTGATGCCGGCCCTGGGCCTGACGTGAGCACCGCTCACGTGACCCCGTAGAATTTCTCCGTCTCCTCGACGGCGGTCTGGAACCGCTCGTCGAAGTCGTCCCGAATGAGCGTCCGGACCACGTAGTCCTGGACGCTCATTCCTCTTTTGGCCGCACGGTCCCGGAGCCGTTCGAGCAGCTCCCCGTCCATCCGCAGGCTGAGCACGCTGGTCCCCATGAGGACGAGGGTCGCGGGCGGGTGCGGGGTGGCGTTCACTTTCCGCATCCGTCTCACTCGTACGGGTGATGGTTCGGTTGAGTGGCCGGATTCACGGGAATCCTCCCGCGCGCCAGCTTGTTTAGCGAGAGTAATGAGTTACGCTAAGGACATGCCGGACCTCACCCATGGCGACGACGTAGCCGCCGTGAACTCGCTTCGCTCAGGCGTCATGCGACTGTCCCGTCGACTGAAGCACCAGCGGGTCGACGAGTCGCTCAGCCCCACCGAGATGTCGGTGCTGGGCACCCTCTCCCTCTGCGGACAGGCCACCCCGGGCGAGCTCGCCCGCAAGGAGCACGTCCAGCCGCCGTCGATGACCCGCATCGTCGCGCTGCTGGAGGCCAAGGGACTGGTCCGGCTGGAGCCGCACCCCGAGGACCGGCGCCAGAAGGTCGTCACCAAGACCGAACAGGCCGAGGCCATGCTCGCGGAGAGCCGCGCCAAGCGAAACGCGTTCCTGGCCGATTTGGTCGAGGGCCTGGACGAGGACGAGTGGGCCGCACTGCGCGCCGCCGCCCCCGTGCTGGAGAAGCTCGCACACCTGTAAGCAGACCTACGCAAGGAGGCGAACCCTTTTGAGTTCGGGATCCGGAGCAGCTTCCGCCCCCGCACCGACCGCCCCTACCCCCTCCCGCAAGTCCTCGATGTTCAGCTCCCTGAGGGTCAGGAACTACCGGCTGTTCTTCCTCGGCCAGGTCGTCTCCAACATCGGCACCTGGATGCAGCGCATCGCCCAGGACTGGCTGGTCCTCAGCCTCACCGGCTCCGCGACCGCCGTCGGCGTCACGACGGGCCTGCAGTTCCTGCCGATGCTGCTCTTCGGCCTCTACGGCGGTGTCCTCGTCGACCGGCTGCCCAAGCGCCGCACCCTGCTGTTCACGCAGTCCGCGATGGGCCTCAGCGGGATCGCGCTCGCCGTGCTCACCCTGTCCGGCCACGTCCAGGTCTGGCACGTCTACCTGGCCGCCTTCTTCGTCGGCCTCGCCACCGTCGTCGACAACCCCGCCCGGCAGTCCTTCGTCACCGAGATGGTCGGCCGGGACCAGCTGCAGAACGCGGTCAGCCTGAACTCCGCGAACTTCCAGTCCGCCCGCCTGATCGGCCCCGCCGTCGCCGGGGTGATGATCACCGGGGTGGGCACCGGCTGGGCGTTCCTCTTCAACGGCCTGTCCTTCATCGCCACCCTCACCGGCCTGGTGATGATGAGGTCGCGCGAGCTGCACGCCGTGGAGCGCGCCCCGCGCGGCAAGGGCCAGCTGCGGGAGGGCCTGCACTACGTCGCCGGGCGCCCGGAGCTGATCTGGACGATCGTCCTGATCGGGTTCGTCAGCACCTTCGGCTTCAACTTCCCCGTCTACCTCTCGGCCTTCGCCGACGACGTATTCCACGCGGGCGCGGGCTCCTACAGCCTCTTCAACACCCTCATGGCCGTCGGCTCCCTGGCCGGCGCCCTGCTCGCGGCCCGCCGCGGCACGGCCCGGATGCGGGTGCTGGTGGTGGCCGCGGCGGCCTTCGGCACGCTGGAGATCGTGGCCGCCCTCGCCCCCTCGCTGTGGCTGTTCGCCCTGTTCATGGTCCCGATCGGCATGTTCGGCATGACGGTCAACGTCACCGCCAACACCAGCGTCCAGATGAGCACCGACCCGGCCATGCGGGGCCGGGTGATGTCCCTCTACATGATGGTGTTCATGGGCGGCTCGCCGGTGGGCGCGCCCATCGCCGGCTGGGTCACCGACACCTACGGCGTCCGGGCGGGCCTCGCGGCGGGCGGTGCCATCGCCGCGGGCGCGGCGGTCGTCATCGGCCTCGTCCTGGCCCGCGTCGGCAACCTGCGCCTGTCGGTCGGCTGGAACCGCGGCCACCCGCACGTCCGCTTCGTGCCGCGGGAGGCACAGGAGCAGCTGGCGCCCGCCGCCTGACGGGCGCCCCGGCCGGGACTACACGCGCCGCTCCAGCACCTGTCCCGGCCAGTCGCCCGCACCGAGGTAGGTCTCGGTGCGGGTGAAGCCGTTGTCCTCGTAGTAGCGGACGAGCCTGCCGTCGCCGCCCGCGTAGCAGTCGACCCGCAGCAGGCCGACGCCCGCGCCCCGTGTCACCTCGGCGGCGTGCGCGAGGAGCGCGCTTCCCACACCGTGGCCCTTGAAGCGGCGGTCGGAGGCCGGCCAGTGGATGTACCGCTCGGGCTCGCCGACCGGCGGCAGGTGGGACAGATAGGCGCCGGGCGCGTCGGTGAGGGTGAGGGTGGCGGCCGGCTCGCCGTCGGCCTCGGCGATGTAGGCGGCGCCCTCCTCCATGTACCGGACGACCGACTCCACCGTCCTCGGGCTCCGCGACAGCGGCTGCGTCCCTCTCCCCCATAGCCCTAAAGGCATGGGGGGACCCCCAGCCCCGTCCGCCCCCGCCCGGCCAGCCACTGAACGCAGCTGTCGAGCATGCCGAGTAGGACGGGAACGTCGTCGGATCCGGCGTCTCTGATGGTGATCTCCATGCGCCCATGGTGGCAGGCTGGTGTCCATGAGACTCTTCGCCGCGGTGCTGCCCCCGGAGAATGTGGCGGAGGAACTCGCCGCAGAACTGGCCGAGTTGAGGAGACTCCCCGGTGCGGACGGCCTGCGCTGGACCGGCCGCCCCGGCTGGCACTTCACCCTCGCCTTCTACGGGGAGGTCGCCGACGACGTCGTACCCGAGCTGTCGGAACGCCTGGCGCGGGCGGCACGGCGGTCCGGGGCGTTCCCGCTCGCCCTGCGCGGCGGCGGGCAGTTCGGGCACGGGCGGGCGCTGTGGGTGGGCGCCGAGGGGGAGACGGCCGCGCTGCGGCTGCTGGCCGACCGGGCGGAGGCGGCGGGCCGCAAGGTCGGCGTCGACATGGGGGAGCACCGGCGCTACAAGGCGCACCTGACGGTGGCGCGAAGCCGCGACGCGGTGGACGTACGCCCGTACCTGACGGCCCTGGGGGACTTCCGCAGCCGCACCTGGACGGTGGCGGAGCTGGTGCTGGTGCGCAGCGATCTGCCGAGGTCCGGGGTGCCGGGCGAGCAGCCCCGGTACGAGGCGGTCGCCCGTCGGCCGCTCGGCGGGGCCGGTTAGGCTCGGGGCGTGGACCCGAAGACCCGGAACCGGATCATGGCCGGTGTGCTCGTGCTGTTGTTCGTCGTGGTGGCGCTGACGGCGGCGCTCGGCAAGTGACCCCGACCGCCGCCGCACACCTGTGACGTCTACCAGGCGAAGGCCTCCGGAGACGGGCCGGGGCCCGGGAAGATCTCGTCGAGGCCGGTCAGCAGTTCCTCGCTCAGCTCCACCTCGGTCGCGCGGACCGCGGACTGGAGCTGCTCGGCCGTGCGCGGGCCGACGATCGGGCCGGTCACGCCCGGGCGGGTGAGCAGCCACGCGAGAGCCGTCTCGCCCGGCTCGACGCCGTGCTTGTCGAGCAGGTCCTCGTAGGCCTGGATCTGCGCGCGGATGGTGGTGTTGGTGAGGGAGTCGGCGGCCCGGCCGCTCGCCCGGCGCCCGCCCTCGACCTCCTTCTTGATCACACCGCCGAGCAGCCCGCCGTGCAGCGGCGACCAGGGGATGACCCCCAGGCCGTACTCCTGCGCGGCCGGGATGACCTCCATCTCGGCGCGGCGCTCGGCGAGGTTGTAGAGGCACTGCTCGCTGACGAGGCCGATGGTGCCGCCGCGGCGGGCGGCGATCTCGTTGGCCTGGGCGATCTTGTACCCGGGGAAGTTCGACGACCCGACGTAGAGGATCTTGCCCTGCGTGATCAGGGTGTCGATCGCCTGCCAGATCTCCTCGAAGGGGGTGGCGCGGTCGACGTGGTGGAACTGGTAGACGTCGATGTGGTCGGTCTGGAGCCGCTTGAGGCTGGCGTCCACGGCCCGCCGGATGTTCACGGCGGACAGCTTGTCGTGGTTGGGCCAGGCGTCGCCGTCGGCGGCCATGTTGCCGTACACCTTGGTGGCGAGGACGACCTTGTCACGCCGGTCGCCGCCCTTGGCGAACCAGTTGCCGATGATCTCCTCGGTGCGGCCCTTGTTCTCGCCCCAGCCGTACACGTTCGCGGTGTCGAAGAAGTTGATGCCGGCGTCCAGCGCCGCGTCCATGATCGCGTGGCTGTCGGCCTCGTTCGTCTGCGGTCCGAAGTTCATGGTGCCGAGGACGAGTCGGCTTACCTTGAGTCCCGTGCGTCCGAGCTGCGTGTACTTCATGACCACCTAGCCAACGGCGTGGAGTGCACTCTAGGCAAGGAGGTTCCGGTTCACCATGAGGGGGATGTCTTGAGAGCTGCTGTCCACGGTCCCGGGTTCCTGCTGCCGCTGGGGGCCGGGGGAGTCGCCGCGGGGGTGACGGTGTACGCCGTCGCCGCCACCTGGCGTGCCTGCGACGTCGGCAACGACTCCGCGAACGGGATGATCCTGCTCCTGTTGTTTCCCGTGCTGTGGGGCGTCTTCGCCGCGCTGTGGAGCGCCGTCCTGCGGCTCTTCGGCGCGGGCCGTCGCGCGGGCGCCTGTGCCGTCGCCGTCTGTGTGAGCGTGGGGCTCGTCTGGGGGCTGATCTCGTGGATCGGCGTCCTCGACTCGTATCCGGCACCGGTCTGCCCGGGGAACGTTCCGCCGTGGTGGCCGGAGATCATCCCCGTGTAGCGGGTGGCAGCGATCCAAGGAATTCCGTCCAGGTGAGCCGGGCGACCTGGAGGGGGCGGGACTCGGGGGACTTGGAGTCGCGGATGTGGATGGTGGTGGGGGTGAGGGCTATTTCCAGGCATTCGCCCTCGCTGCCGCTGTAGCTGCTCTTGAACCACACGAGGTTCCTGCTCATAGCTTCCCTGCCACCTCTTCGATCAGCATCGCGGACGCCTCGAGGCTGAGGGCCTGCGCTCGAAGGGTGCCATATTTGCCGAACAGATCTGCCAGGTCGGGCTGCTCGCTGACGAAGTAGCCGCCTCGATGGCCTTCGACGTAGGCGAGTTGGCGCCGCTCAGCGGTCTCCAGAAGGATCATGTTGCCGTTGAGGCCGGCATGTGTCTCCCGGTCGTGAGGCATGACCTGAACCTTGACGTGCCGAAGTCGGGCGATGGCGAGGATGTGGTGCAGCTGTTCCTTGAGCGTGTTGCGACCGCCCAACGGCCTTGTCAACGTGCTCTCTTCAAGTACGTAACTGACGCTTGGCGTCGGTGTGCGGGCGAACAGTTGCCCGCGAGCTACTCGAATCGCCACCTGCCGCTCGACCTCCTTGTCGTCCAGCGTCGGGCAGCAGTTGGACATGAAGACGGCCCGCGCGTAGGTCTCGGTCTGAAGCGACCCCGGAATCAGGTGCGTCTGGTACACGTGCAGGGCTGCCGCCTTCTTCTCTTCCTCCAGGTACCTCGGTCCACGGCTGCAGCCCGCTGCTTCCGAACTCCTCCTCCGAGAGCATCGCGAGTGCACCTTGTGCACCGAGCACCTGATCGGCCACCTCGACGAACCGGCCCTTCGGTGAACGCTCGCCTCTCTCCACCATCGCCACCTGGGACTTGGAGTAGCCGACGTGCCGGGCCAATGCTTCCTGGGTCATGTCGGCCCGCTCCCGATGGAACCGAAGCAGTACACCGAAGGCCCTGGACCCACGATCACCGAAGTGCACAACAACCTCCCCAAGTGCACAGCGCTGCACGGACGTTCCGCAGCACTGGTCACAGTATGTGAGCGGGCGGAACCATTTGCGTCATGAACGAGAGAATCTCCGCCCCCTGGATCCCCACCTGGATCCCCGCCTCCGGTCACGCGCTCCGTCACGCCGGCATCCACTTCGACGCCGTACGCGTCAAGGGAGCTGAGGCGGAACGCATCGCGTCGGAGTTGATGTCGGCCACCGACTTCGACGCGGGGCCGGTCGTCCAGGAGTTCGCCGGCGACCGGAACATGTACTTCCTGTTGCCCCCGCAAACCGCGTCGGCGCACCGCTGGCCGCCCGGCGCGCGGGCGTTGACGCGGGGGCACGGCTGCCTCGCCTACGTAGGTGTCCCGGCGCTGACCGGTGTCACCTGGCCGCTCGGCTGGCGGTCGGTGCCGTCGAGGGAAAGGCCCTTCGTCGATGGGGAGTTGCTGTCACGGATCGTGTCGGCGCACCCGATCGTCAGCCGCCGTTGAAGAAGATCAGCAGACCCCGCGCGGAGTCCGTGGCGGTGGCCGTGTTGGCCACGGCGAGGACGGCCAGGACCGGCGAGGACACCGCGGAGAGCGCGCCGAACGACCCCAGAACGCGCCGCGTCCGCCGCTGCCACCTTGCCGTCCTCGCGAACCGCCGCCACAGGGACACACTCACGCCCACGAGGAGGGCCGCGACGACGCCGGCGATCACCGCGAGGGTCGCGTGGTAGCGGGAGTTGTCGCTGATCATCGTCGCGAGGGCGGGCGGGGTCGAGGTGCCGCCCGGGTGCGAGGCGTCCGTCAGGCTCTGTCGGACCTGGTCGAGGGTGTCGGCGAGGGCGCCGTGGCCCGGTGTGCCGACGGGCAGCATCGACAGCAGCGAGGTGAAGGGGGCCGCCGCGCCCTGGACGTTGGCCATCACGACGAGCAGGGAGAGCAGGGCGAGGGCCGCGACGCACGTGCCCGCCGAAGCGAGCGCCGCCCTCCTCGCCGTACCGGGGCCGCCGGCTCGGGCGTAGGCCTGCCACAGCAGGATGCCGAGCGCGGTGAGCACGAGCAGCAGGAGCGTGGCGATCGCGGCCTTGGCCACGTGGAAGCGGAACCAGTAGTCGACGAGCTGCTGCATGTCCGGGGAGAGACGGCGGTCGCCGGAGTGCCAGTACTCGACGAAGCCGTCGCCGACGGCGTCGACGAGGTTGCGCTGGTTCGCGTAACCGCCCTGCGAGCCGTTCGCCGCCAGGGCGTGCGGGGCGAGGAGGAGGGCGGGGACCAGGGCCGTCGCGAGGACGGCGAGCAGGGCGAGCAGGCGCCCGTGGGCGGGGACGGGCGCGGCGGCTGGGCTGGACAAGGACATCCCCCTGGTTCGTACGGCTGCCGATCACCCTGCCGCACGCGGGGCCGCCCGGGCACTGGGGAGGGCCACCGGCCCGGGCGGGGGTTCGCCCTACCTCGCGCCCGGGCCGTACAGGACGGCGAACAGCGCGCGGGCGCGGGTGCCTTCGGGGGCGGCCGGGGACTGCCAGGCGCCGGTGACGTGGCCGATGGCGTCCGCCGGGCGGGTGTCGGGGGCGGTGGGGTCGAGGACGCGGTGGACGCGGAGGGTCGTGCCGCCCGGGGCAGGGAGCGTGGTGCCACGCTCGTCGTCGGTGATCTCGACCGGCCAGGACAGGGCGCCCAGGCCGGTGCCCGTGTAGGAGTGGGCCACCTCGTGGTCGGCGGTGTCCGTGATGCTCTGGGCCATGGCCGGGGCCCGGCCCTCGATCAGGGCGAGGAGTTCGGCGTACAGCACCGGGTCGTGGCAGCCGTCGTAGGCCCAGCGCGGGCCGAGGACGCCGTGCTCCATGGTGCCGACCAGTACGTGTTCGGCGCCGGGGAGAGGAGCGCCGCGGTAGGTGAGGGGCACGTGGTAGGCGACCGGTTCGGGGCCGGAGGTGTCGACGGCCACCATGAACTCGATCCCGACCTCGCCCTCGGGGTCGTCCAGCCGGAACCCGCCGGCCCTGACCAACTCCGGTGTGCCGGAACCGGCGTACCACGGGCGGGTGGGCAGCCAGGGGGTGAGCAGTTCCAGCTTGGTGGGCTTGACCGTGGTGCGGTGGATGATCGCCATGCGGCGGATTGTGCCAGTCAGTCGCGGGGGAACTCATCCGTCTTGAGCGTGAGACCGATGTCCGTGACGGTGAGGTCGACGTCCCCTCCGAAGCCGACAGTCGTCTCCGTCAGGTAGTCGCCGTCCTTGGGCTCGGTGAACAGGTGGCACTTGCCCTGGTAGGGGTCGGCGATGAGGTAGACGGGGAACAGCTTGTCCAGAGTCAGCTCGCCGCTGTGGTCGGCCATCTCGATCCTGTCTTAGAGGACGGTCATCGTGGCGCTCCTCCCCGGCTGCCCCACGGACAGGTACAGCCGCGCGGTACAACGACACGCACGGTGACCAGGTCGCGCGGAGGGGAACAGACCTCCGGTCGCCGCCGCGCCGGCTCAGCCGGCGTACGGCTCCCCGACCCCCCACGCCTGGTGCATGGCGTCCGCGAAGGCCGCCGCGATCTTGTGTTCGCCGCTCGCGTTCGGGTGGGTGCCGTCGTAGGTGTCGAGGTGGATGTCGTACGACGGCGGGGGTGAGGCGAGCAGGAGCGGGGAGCGGGGCTCGTCCAGGTCGGCGACGGCCTTCGCGAGGAGTTCGTTGAAGAGGGTCACCTGGGCGGCGAAGGGCGCGTCCTCGGCGGCGCGGACGTTGGGTATCACCGGCAGCACGGCCATGCGGACGCGCGGGTTCGCCGTGCGGGCCTCGGCCACGAAGCGGCGCACGTTCTCCGCCGTCTGCTCGGCGTTGGTGTAGAAGCCCAGGTCGATCAGGCCCAGCGAGACCAGGAGCACGTCCGCGCGCTGTGCACGCACCGCCTGAGCGATCAGCGGCGCCATGTGCAGCCAGCCCTCGCCCCAGCCGGCCAGGTGGGCGCGGGGGAAGTCGGGGTCGGCGTACTCGTACGACGTCGGGGCGTCCGTCGCCTTGTCGTACAGCGTCTCGCGGGGGCCGACGACGGCGCAGGGGCCGCCGTACGTGTCGCGCAGGTGCTGCCACATGCGGTAACGCCAGGTGTGTTCCCCGGCGCTCCCGATCGTCATGGAGTCCCCGACCGGCATGAACCTAAGCATCCGCTCATGATGGACGATGCGGGAGGGATCAATGGGACGGCCGGGGTGTGAGGCCCGCCACCCGTCGCTGCGGCGGTCGGCCCGCCCCGTGAACCACCGGCGGGGATGGCAGGCTTGGGGCATGCGTCGACCGTTCGCTCTACTCGCCGGGGTCCTGCTCGTGGGCGCCTTCGCCGTGCCCGCCTCCGCCGCCGACGGCAAGGGGGACAAGGGGTTCACGATCTCCGACCCCCGGATCACCGAGTCCAGCGGACTCGCCGCCTCCCACCTGCACCCCGGGATCTACTGGACCCACAACGACAGCAGCGACGGGCCGTACATCTACGCGGTCGACAGCGCCTCCGGCAGGACGGTCGCCCGCGTCGCCCTCAGCGGCATCGGCTCACCCCGCGACGTCGAGGCCATCTCCATCGGGCCGGACGACCAGATCTACGTCGGCGACATCGGCGACAACCTCGGCGGCAACTGGCCGTACGTGTGGATCTACCGGCTGCCCGAGCCGAAGAAGCTCGTCGACCAGACCGTGCGGGCCACGCAGTACGTCGTGAAGTACACCGACGGCGCCCGCAACGCCGAGTCGCTGGTCGTCGACCCGAAGACCGGGCGCGTGTACATCATCGACAAGAACGAGAACGGCGGGCACCTGTTCGAGGGCCCTGCCGAGCTCTCCGCCTCCGGCACCAACTACTTCCGACCCGTCGCCACCGTCGACCTCTGGGCCACGGACGCCGCCATCTCCCCGAACGGCAAGCAGCTCGCCGTGCGCGGCTACTTCGGGGGCATCTACTACGACTGGAACGGCGGCAGGATCAAGCGCAAGGGCCGGCTGGAGGTGCCGTTGCAGCGGCAGGGGGAGTCCGTCAGCTACTCGCCCGACGGGACCCGGCTGATGTACGGCAGTGAGGGCGCGGACAGTCCCGTCCAGGCCAAGGAAGCCCCCGGCGGTGCCGCCGCCGCCAAGACGCCCTCCGGCGGCGGCAGTTCGAGCGCCTCCGGCAGCGACGGCGGAAACTCGGGTGGCAACCTGAAGGTCGGCGCCCTGGCCGTGGTCGTGGTGGCGGCGCTGGCGTTCGGCGCGCGGCGGCTGTTCCGGCGCCGGTGACGTCGTAGTACTTGACGTGCTCATGTGACGTGGCTTCCATGGAGGCACCGGGTTGTGGGAGCGCTCCCACTCGTTTCGGGCCCGTGCCTCCCGAGGAGGAAGCAGCGACATGTTCCGCAGCCTGCGTAGAGCGCTGTGCGCGGTGGCCGCAGCGCTTGTGCTGCCGCTGGCCGGTGTCGGCGTCCAACCGGCCGACGCGGCGGCCGAGGCGGCCGGCGCCGGGTACTGGCACACCAGTGGCCGTCAGATCCTCGACGCGGCCGGGCAGCCGGTCCGGATCGCCGGGATCAACTGGTTCGGCTTCGAGACCGGCAACTACGTCCCCCACGGCCTGTGGTCCCGCGACTACAAGTCCATGATCGACCAGATGAGATCGCTGGGCTACAACACCATCCGGCTGCCCTACAGCGACGACATCTTCAAGTCCTCCACCGTCCCCACCAGCATCGACTTCAGCAGCGGCAAGAACGCCGACCTGCAGGGGCTCAACTCCCTCCAGGTGATGGACAAGCTAGTCGCCTACGCCGGCCAGGACGGGCTCAAGGTCATCCTCGACCGGCACCGCCCGGACTCCGGCGGCCAGTCGGCGCTCTGGTACACCTCGGCGGTCCCCGAGTCGACGTGGATCGCCAACCTCAAGGCGCTGGCCGCCCGTTACAAGGGCCAGGACACGGTGGTGGGCATCGACCTGCACAACGAGCCGCACGATCCGGCCTGCTGGGGCTGCGGGGACACGGCGACCGACTGGCGGCTCGCCGCCCAGCGCGCCGGGAACGCGGTGCTCTCCGTCAGTCCCGACCTGCTGATCTTCGTCGAGGGCGTGCAGACGTTCAACGGTGTCTCGGGGTGGTGGGGCGGCAACCTCATGGGAGTCGCCCAGTACCCGGTCCAACTGAGCGTGGCGAACCGGGTGGTGTACTCCGCCCACGACTACGCCACCAGCGTCGCCCAGCAGCCCTGGTTCAGCGACCCGTCCTTCCCCGGCAACATGCCGGGCGTCTGGGACAAGTACTGGGGCTACATCTTCAAGCAGAACATCGCGCCGGTGTGGGTGGGCGAGTTCGGTACCACGCTGGCCTCCACGACCGACCAGAAGTGGCTGGCCGCACTGGTGAGTTACCTGCGCCCGACGTCGACGTACGGCGCGGACTCCTTCAGCTGGACCTTCTGGTCCTGGAACCCCAACTCCGGTGACACCGGGGGGATCCTCAAGGACGACTGGCAGACCGTGGACACCGTGAAGGACGGGTATCTGGCGAGCGTCAAGGCGCCGCTGTTCCCGGGCACCGGCACGGGCGGCGGTGGCGGAGGCGGCGGTGGTGGCGGTGGCGGGAGCACCGCCGCGTGCAGTGCCTCCTACACCGTCAGCAGCGACTGGGGGAGCGGGTTCAACGCCGAGGTGAAGGTGACCAACACCGGTACCACGGCGATCGGTTCGTGGAAGGTGACCTGGACCTGGAGCGGGTCGCAGCAGGTCACGAACATGTGGAACGCCTCCTACACGCAGACCGGTTCGACGGTCACCGCCGCCAACGCCGCGCACAACGGCGGCCTCGCGGCGGGGAGTTCGGCGACGTTCGGGTTCGGAGGCGCGCCCGGCGGCGGTAGCGTGCCGACGGTGAGCTGTACGGCGTCGTAGGGGCCGTGTGTGACGGGGGCGCCCATGGAGGGAGCGGGCGCCTCCAGATCACAGGATTTTCAAATCTTTACGCAAGTTGTTCCTTCTGTTGGCGCTTCTTCGAAAGGATCCGGACAGGACCGTGAACTTTCCGGTCCTCCAACCCCCCATCTCGCGAGGGAACTTCATGAGAAGAAGCGCAGCCGTGCTGTGCGGCACGGCGGTCGTCCTTGCCGGATCGGTCACGGCGGTTCCCGCCGAGGCCAGCCCCTCCTCCTCCGCCCCCTCCTTCCAGCCGGCGAAGGTCACCTGGAAGAAGTGCGGCACGGACGACTCCCCGACCCTGCAGTGCGGGACGGTGAAGGTGCCCCTCGACTACGCCAAGCCGCAGGGCCGGAAGATAACCCTGGCCCTGACCCGGGTCCCGCACACCGCCACCAAGTTCCAGGGCCCGTTGCTGGTCAACCCCGGCGGCCCCGGCGGCAGCGGGCTGAGCCTCGCCCCCTTCGTCGCCTCCTCGCTGCCCAAGGCGGTCGCGGCCCAGTACGACGTCATCGGCTTCGACCCGCGCGGTGTCGGCGAGAGCAAGCCCGCCCTCGACTGCAAGCCGGGCTACTTCAACCCCGTCCGCCCGGCCAGCGTTCCCACCAGCCCGGCCATCGAGAAGGCCAACCTGGAGCGCGCCAAGTCCTTCGCCGCCGCCTGCGGCCGCAAGTACGCGGACGTGCTGCCGTACATCAACACGATCAGCGCCGTGAAGGACATGGACTCGATCCGCAAGTCCGTCGGCGCCAAGAAGATCAACTACTTCGGCTACTCCTACGGCACCTACCTGGGCCAGGTCTACGCCAAGCTCTTCCCGCACCAGGTGCGCCGCCTGGTCCTGGACTCGATCGTCGACCCCGAGGGGGTCTGGTACGACGACAACATCGGCCAGGACTACGCCTTCGACGCCCGCCACAAGGCACTCATGGCGTGGATCGCCAAGTACGACTCGACGTACAAGCTCGGCACCGACCCGGCCAAGATCGAGGCCAAGTGGTACGCGATGCAGGCCGAACTCGCCAAGACGCCCGCGGGCGGCAAGGTGGGCGCGGCGGAGCTGGAGGACACCTTCCTGCCCGGCGGCTACTACAACGGCTACTGGCCCTACCTGGCCCAGGCGTTCGCCGCGTACGTCAACGACCACAACTCCGCACCGCTGGTGACGGCGTACCAGAACTTCGCCGCCATCGACGCCTCCGGTGACAACGGCTACAGCGTGTACGCGGCCGTACAGTGCCGGGACGTGCCCTGGCCGCGGGACTGGAAGCAGTGGCAGAAGGACAACTGGGCGGTGTACGCCAAGGCGCCCTTCAACGCGTGGAACAACGCCTGGTACAACGCGCCGTGCGCGTTCTGGCCCACCAAGTCGCTGAAGCCGGTGAACGTCGCCAACTCCAAGCTGCCGCCGGTGCTGCTGTTCCAGGCGACGAACGACGCGGCCACCCCGTACCAGGGCGGTGTCACCGTCCACCGCCTGCTCAAGCACTCCAGCCTGGTCGTCGAGCAGGGCGGCGGCAACCACGGCATCACGCTGAGCGGCAACGCCTGCCTGGACAAGTACCTGGCGAAGTACCTGACCGACGGCACGGTCCCGCGCGGGCACGGCACGGCCGACGCGGTCTGCCAGAAGACGGCCGACCCGAAGCCGCTGAGCACGGCGAAGTCCGCGCTGACGGCGCAGCAGCCGGCCGCCGGGGCGCGCGGTGAGGCGCTGCACGGCATGCTCGGCTTCCGCGGCTGAGCGAAGTGCGAGAAGGGCGCCCGGTGTTCGCCGGGCGCCCTTCGTCGTCGTGCGTCGTCGTGCCGGGTGGCAGCGGTTACAGCTTCTCGATCACGTAGTCGATGCACTTCGTCAGCGCCTCGACGTCCGCCGGGTCGATCGCCGGGAACATCGCGACGCGCAGCTGGTTGCGGCCGAGCTTGCGGTAGGGCTCGGTGTCGACGATGCCGTTGGCGCGCAGCACCTTGGCGACGGCGGCCGCGTCGACCTCGTCGGAGAAGTCGATCGTGCCGATGACCTGGGAGCGCTTGGCCGGGTCGGCGACGAACGGCGTCGCGAACTTCACGTCCTCCGCCCAGCCGTACAGCGTGCGCGCGGAGGTGGCGGTGCGGCGCACCGCGAAGTCCAGGCCGCCCTGGCCGTTGATCCACTCCAGCTGCTGGTTCAGCAGGAACAGGGTGGCCAGCGCCGGGGTGTTGTACGTCTGGTTCTTGCGGGAGTTGTCGATCGCCGTCGGCAGCGAGAAGAACTCCGGGACGTGGCGGCCGGAGGCGTGGATCCGCTCGGCGCGCTCGATCGCGGCCGGGGAGAAGACGCCGATCCACAGGCCGCCGTCGGAGGCGAAGGACTTCTGCGGGGCGAAGTAGTAGACGTCCGTCTCGGCGACGTCCACCGGCAGGCCGCCGGCGCCGGAGGTGGCGTCGACCAGGACCAGGGCGCCCTCGTCGGCGCCGGCCACGCGCTTGATCGGCATGGCGACACCGGTGGAGGTCTCGTTGTGCGTGAAGGCGTAGACGTCGACGCCCGCCTCGGCCTGCGGCTCCGGGTGGGTGCCCGGGTCGGAGGCGATCACGGTCGGCTCGGCCAGCCACGGGGCCAGCTTGGCGGCCTTGGCGAACTTGGAGCTGAACTCGCCGAAGTTGAGGTGCTGGGACTTGTTCTCGATCAGCCCGTGCGTCGCGACGTCCCAGAAGGCCGTCGAGCCTCCGTTGCCGAGGATCACCTCGTAGCCCTCGGGCAGGGAGAACAGCTCGGAGATGCCCTCACGGACCTTGCCGACCAGGTTCTTCACCGGAGCCTGGCGGTGGGAGGTCCCCATGAGGGACGTACCGGTGGCGGCCAGCGCGTCCAGCGCTTCCGTCCGCACCTTGGAGGGGCCCGCGCCGAAACGTCCGTCGGCGGGCTTGATGTCAGCGGGAATCTGGATCTCAGCCACGAGCCGGAGCGTATCCCCTCGGCGAAACCGCACGGAAACGTGTCCGTTCGATGAGACGAGTTCTCCGGCCCGTGGACTCGTCGTGATCTACGAGAGCGTGAGCCGGACCGGCAGTTCGAACAGGTCGTTCTGGGTCACCACCGGCTTGTTGCGCAGTTCGGTGGCGGGTACCGCCAGGTCGAGGTCCGGGAAGCGGCCGTACAGGGCGGGCAGCGCGATCCCGGCCTCCAGGCGGGAGAGGGCGGCTCCGGGACAGACGTGGGGGCCGTGACCGAAGCTGATGTGACGGTTCTGCGAGGTCCGGGTGATGTCGAAGGCCCCGGCGGTCGGGCCGTGGGCCTCCTCGTCGCGGCCGATGGCGGCGTACGACACGATCAGCGCGTCGCCCGCCGGGAGGACCTTGTCGCCGACCCGCACGTCCTCGGTCGCGAAGCGGATCAGGACGTGGGAGGTGGGGGTGGAGTGGCGCAGGGTCTCCTCGGTGACCTGGGACCAGTCGGCCGCGCCGGACAGCACCAGGGACCGCTGATCCGGATGGAGTGACAGCTGGACCACCGCGTTGACGATGAGCGAGATCGTCGTCTCATGGCCGGCCGCGACCATCAGCTGGAGCGTGGAGACGATCTCCTCGTCGCTGAGGTGGTCGCCGTTCTCCGAGGCCAGGATCAGCGCCGAGGTCAGGTCGTCGCCCGGCTCGGCACGCTTGGCGGCGACCGTGCCGGCCATGATGCCCGCGAGCTCGGTGAGGGTGGCGACGACCTCGGCGGGCGGGGTCTGGGTGGAGAAGAACTTCTCGAAGAGCTCCTTCAGGCGGGGCAGGCGTGCCGGGGCGATGCCCATGAGATCGGCCACGACGTACATCGGCAGCGGGTAGGCGAAAGCGGCCTTCAGATCGACGACACCGTCCGTGGCCGCCGCGGCGAGGTCGTCGAGCAGCCGCTCGGTCAGCTCCGTGATCCGGCCCCGCATCTCCTCCACCCGGCGCGGGGTGAGCGCCTGGGCGACCAGCGCGCGCATCCGCCGGTGGTCGGCGCCGTCCACGGTGAGCATGGAGCGGCCCGGGTTGGCGAGACCGATGAGCGGCCAGTCCGGCGGGATCTCGCCGCGCCGCCAGGCGCCCCAGATGCCGATGTCCTTCACCAGACGCGGATCGGTGAGCAGCTGCTTGGCCTCGGCGTGCCGGGTGACCGCCCAGACGGGCACGCCACCGGGCAGCTCCACGGCGGCCAGCGGCCCCGCCGCCCGCAGCCGCGCGCTCTCGCCGTCCAGATCGCCCACGAACGGATCGAGCGCGATACGCGTCTCCTCCGCACGGCTCTGCTCAACACCGGTCGTCGTCATACGGGCCTCCTGGGCAGGGGGGTCGGGAATGGCGCACGTGGGTTTCGATTGCGGGGCGGGGCCGGGGGCGAGGTGGGTCACGGTGGGCGCCGGGGTCCGGTGGGTGAGGGCGGGGGCGAGGTGGGTCACGGTCGGCGCCGGGGTCTGGCGGGCGAGGGCGGGCGGTACGGGATCGGGGGCCGGGTCGTGTGGGCCGGTCGGTGGCAGGGGGGCGAGGGGCTTGGGTCGCCGGTCGGCGGCAGGGCTTCGGTCGTGGTCGAGGGGGTGGGCCGGGTCGCGGTCGGCGCCGGGGTCTGGCGGTCGGGGGCGGGCGGGTACGGGATCGGCGGCCGGGCCGGGTGGGCCGGTCGGCGGCAGAGGGGGTCCAGGGGCGGGGCTTGGGTCGCCGGCAGGGCTTCGGTCGTGGTCGAGGGGTGGAGCTTGGGGCGCCGGGTGGTGGGGGCGGGCGGTGGTGGTCGAAGGGTGGGGCTTGGGTCGCTGTGGCGGGGGTGGGTCAGAGGGTGGGGACCGGGGTGAAGCGGACCGGGAGGCGGGTGAGGCCTCTCAGCCAGGGGGAGGGGCGGCGGGTCAGGGACTCGGCGGGGACGGCCAGGTCGATGTCGGGCAGGCGGTCCAGCACGACCTCGATGCCGGTGCGCGCGATGACCTCGGCGATCTCCTGCGCCGGGAACGGGCACCGGTGCTCGCCGTGCCCGAAGGAGAAGTGCGCGCTGTTGCCGCCGGTGAGCGCGGAGCCGTCGGTGCGCACCTGCGGGTCGGAGTTGGCACCCTGCAGCCCGAGCAGCAGCAGGTCGCCGGCGCGGATGCGGCGGCCGCCGAGCTGGGTGTCGCGAGCGGCCCAGCGGCCGGCCACGTTCTGCGTGGGCGCGTCCTCCCACAGCACCTCGTTCATGGCGTCGGCGACGCTGTTGCGGCCGCCGAAGAGGGAGGCCGCGAAACGCTCGTCGGTCAGCATCAGGCGCAGCGAGTTGCCGATCCAGTCGGCCGTCGGCTGGTGGCCGGCCGCCATCATCACCATGAGGTCCTGGACGATCTCCTCGTCACCGAAGCCCGAGCGGTCGGCGAGCATCCTCGACACCACGTCGTCGGCGGGGCGGGCCTTGCGCTCGGCCACCAGCCGGGCCATGGAGCCGGCCAGGTGGGTCTGCCCGGCGAGCGCCCGCTCCCGGCCGTCGATCATGTCGTTCAGGGCGGTCACCAGACCCGGCCCCTGCTCGTCGGGGAAGCCGAAGAGCCGGGCCAGGACGCGCACCGGCAGCAGCATGGCGTACTCGGCGACGACGTCCGCCTCGCCCCGCCCGCACACCGCGTCGATGAGTTCATCGGCGAACTTCTCGGCGTGGCCGCGCAGTTCGGCAGGGGCGACGGCCTCCAGCGCGTCGCCGATCATCGCGGCGCGCTCGCGGTGGCGTTCGCCGACGGTGTAGAGGATCGAGGGCTGCCCGCGGCCGATCATCGGCAGCAGCGGCCAGTCGGCGGGGATGCGGTCCCACTGGTTCCACAGCCCGGAGTCCCGGCTGAACAGCACCGGATCGCCGGTGACCTGGTGCAGCTCGCGATAGCCCAGCACCAGCCAGGCCGGTACGCCGCCGTCGAGCACGACCGGGGTGACGGCACCGTGCTCGCGCCGCATCTCGCGGTACAGCCGGGCCGGTTCGGTCTGGAACCTTGGTCCACCGAGCGGTACGGGGACGGTCGCACCCGAGGGGATGCGGGCGTCAGAGGTTGCGGAGTCCAACGAGCACCTGTTCCAGGACGTCGGGGTCGATGACGGCGGCCTTCCTCGGGTGGCGGGCACTGACGCGGCCCGACGCGAGGAGGTCGGAGAGGAGGATCTTGGTGATGCCGACGGGGAGCCGCAGCTCGGCCGCCAACTCCACCACGGCGATGGGGCGCTGGGCCGCGCGCAGGATCGTCACGTGCTCCGACTGCATGCCGGGCGCCGGGTCGCACTCGGCGACCACGAGGGTCACCAGGTCGAAGGGGCTGTCCGGCGCGGAGCGGGCGCGGCCCTGGGTGAGGGTGTAGAGGCGGTCGGGTGAGTCGTCCCTGCCGGGGCGGCTCATGACGTCCGGGGCTGTGCGGTCAGATGCGGGCCGAGCTGTTCCACGAGTTCGCTCATGTTGTGCCCGACCAGTCCCGCGTCCGTGTCCTCCTCCGTGAGCACGGCCAGGTGCGCGCCGTCCCCCGCCTCCACGATGTACAGCACGCCGCCGTGGAACTCGGTCATCGCCGACCGTATGCCGCCGCTGCCGTCCCCGAACTCCATGGACGCGCCGTGCGCCAGCGACTGGATGCCTGCGGCGATCGCGGCGAGCTGGTCGGCCCGGTCGACGGTGAGCTCCGGTGTCCGGCACAGCTTCAGCCCGTCCCGCGACAGCACGAGCGCGTGCCGCGCCCCCGGGGTGCGCTCCAGCAGCCCCTCGATGAGCCAGGTGAGCTTCTCGTCCACAGTGGTCGCGCCGGTGCCGGTACCGGTCATGAGGTGGCGTTGCCTTCCGGGTGGGGGCGGGAGGTGCTGGTCGGATCGGGGGCGGATGCCGGGTCCGCGGGGGCGGCGGTGTCCCACGCCGGCGCGGACCCCAGGTCGGAGAGCGAGCCGCGTACGGCCCGCTGGAAGCTGCTGAAGCGGGCGGCGCGGGCCAGCGGGTCGTCCAGGGAGACGACGGCGGGGCGCGGCGGCTCGTCGTCGGCACGCGCGCGTACCCGCTCCTTTTCGACCTCCGCGAGCGCGCGGCCACGGCGCCGCTGGGGCAGGCCCTCGGGGAGGGGACCCGCGCCCCGGTCGGAGGCCTCGTGGCCGGGCAGGGGACTCTGCTCGGAGGAGGCGGGTTGGTGGTGGGTCTCGGCGGGGACGAGCGACGTGGAGTGCCCGTAGGACACCGGCCACTCCTCGCCGTAGGGGACCAGCGTCGCGCCGACGCCGCCGGGCCACGAACCCTCGCCGAGAGAACCGCCCTCGAACCACGGCCAGTTGGGCGTCCCGGTGTCGCCGGTCCCGGTCCGCTCGCCGGCGCCCCACTCCGCACCCTCGACCGGGCGTCCCGTCGGAGGTTCCGTCGCGGGTTCCGGCGGGGTTTCCGGGAGGGCGAGCGGGACGGGCGCGGGCGCGGCGGGCTGTTCCGGTACGAGGATGTCCTGCGGTACCAGCATCAGCACACCGGTGCCGCCGCGGGCGGACGGGCGGTAGGAGACCTTCAGGCCGTACTTGAGGGCGAGGCGGCCGACGACCGCGAGGCCGAGGCGGGTGCCGGTGAGGCCGCCCAGTCCGCCGAGGTCACCGGAGACGGCGCGCTCGGCGCGGCGCAACTGCACGTCGCCCATGACGAGCCCGCTGTCCTCGACGGACAGGATGACCCCGGCCGGCACCTCCTCGACGTAGACGTGCACCTCGGCGGTCGGCGGCGAGAAGTTGGCCGCGTTGTCGAGGAGTTCGGCGAGCGCGTGCATGACGCCCTCGGCGGCGTGTCCGGCGACCGCGGCCTCGCACGCCGAGTGCACGCGCACCCGCCGGTAGCCGCTGATGCGCCCCATCGCGCCCCGCAGGATCGACTCCATGCCGATCGGACGGGCCCACCGGCGCCCGGAGCGCGCCCCCGCGAGGACGGCGACGGAGTCGGCGATCCGGCCCGCCTGCGCGGTGCGGTGGTCGAGGTGGAGCAGGTCGGCGAGGACGTCCTCGTCCTCGTGCCGTTCCTCCATGGCGCGCAGGTCGGCGAGCATCCCGGTGGCCAGGGCCTGCATCCGGCCGGCCGCGTTGGCGGTGGCGGAGATCGCGGCGGCGCGTTCCTGCTCGGCCCGCCGGGCCCGTTCGGTGAGCTCGGCGTGCTCGGCGGCCGTGCGCGCCCGCTCCGCACCGATCGCGGCGGCCGACCGGGCACGCTCCTGGGCGAGTTCGGCGGCGTAGCGGGCGCGCTCCCGGGTCAGCTCCTCGGTCAGCCGCACCCGTTCCTGGTCGAACTCCGCGCTCTGCCGGATCCGGTCCTGCAGCAGCCGCCCGGTGTCCGCGGTGACGGCCTCCAGCCGGCGGCGGGTGATCCGGGCCGTCCGGACGGAGTGGGTGGCCACGGCGACGGCCACGCACAGCAGCAGGGCCCCGGCGCCCGCGCCGAGGGCGACCGGCACGCGCTGCGCCTGGGGCGTCCGGGCGACCGCGCCGGCCACCGCGAGGGCGGCCAGCACGGCGGTGAGCAGGGGGACGGGCGCGAGGGAGCGCAGGGAGGCACGTTCGCCGGGCTGGAGGGGGGCGGTCATGAGTCGGGTCCTCGGTCGGGGGTCCCCGGTGGGGGTCCTCGGTCGTCCTTGTCCTTGTCCGTGCCGTGAGCCTGTCCGTCTGCTGAGCGAGGAGCGACACCTGGTGCTCAACTGGCGGTCACTATATGGGAGTTCGTGATCGAATTGGGAAGGTTCGGAATCCGTTCACACTTTCCGTCCACCCATCGGTGAGCGTCCGGTGGACAGAACCGTCGTCACTGTCAGTGGTGGGATGCATGCTGGGGGCATGACGGATCTCGAGGCGGAGCTGCGGGGGGCCGTCCGTGGTGACGTCGGTTTCGACGTCATGGCCCGGGCGCTGACGACGATGGACGCGTCGAACTACCGGCGCGTCCCGCTGGGGGTGGTCGCGCCCCGGGACGCGGACGACGTGGCGGCCGTGCTGGCGGTGTGCCGGGAGCGCGGGGTGCCGGTCGTGGCGCGCGGCGGGGGCACGTCGATCGCCGGACAGGCGACCGGCACCGGAGTCGTACTGGACTTCACCCGCCATATGAACCGCCTGCTGGCCGTCGACCCCGAGGCGCGTACGGCCGTGGTCCAGCCCGGGCTCGTCCTGGACCGCCTCCAGGAGGCCGCCGCACCGCACGGCCTGCGCTTCGGCCCCGATCCCTCCACGCACAGCCGCTGCACCCTCGGCGGAATGATCGGCAACAACTCGTGCGGCTCCCACTCGGTGGCCTGGGGGACGACCGCGGACAGCGTGCGGGAGCTGGACGTGGTCACCGCGCGTGGCGAGCGGCTGCGGCTCGGGCGCGAGTGGGCCGGTGCGCCGCAGGGCCTGCGGGCGCTGGTGGAGGGGGAGTTGGCGCGGCTGCGGACCGGCTACCCGGAGCTGCCCCGCCGTATCTCCGGCTACGCGCTGGACGCGCTGCTGCCGGAGAGGGGCGCCGACGTCGCCCGGTCCTTCTGCGGCAGCGAGGGCACCCTCGGGGTGCTCACGGAGGCGGTCGTACGACTCGTCGAGGCACCCCGCGCGCGTGCGCTGGCCGTGCTGGGCTACGCGGACGAGAGCGCCGCCGCCGAGGCCGCGGCGGGACTGCTGCCGTACCGGCCGCTCACTGTGGAGGGGATGGCCGCGGATCTGGTCCCCGCCGCGTCGGCGGGGCTGCCGAGGGGCGGCGCGTGGCTGTTCGTGGAGGCGGGAGGGGAGTCGGCGGGCGAGGCACGCGCGCGTGCGGAGGCGATCGTGCGGGCGGCCGACGTCCTGGACTCGCTCATCGTGACCGACCCGGCCGGGCAGCGGGCGCTGTGGCGGATCCGCGAGGACGCGAGCGGCACGGCGACGCGGATGCCGGACGGCACCGAGGCGTGGCCCGGCTGGGAGGACTGCGCGGTGCCGCCCGCGCGGCTCGGCGCGTATCTGCGGGAGTTCCGGGGACTGTTGACGAGCCACGGCCTGCGCGGGACGCCGTACGGCCACTTCGGGGACGGCTGCATCCACGTCCGCATCGACTTCGACCTCCTGACCGGGGCGGGCGTCGCCCGCTTCCGCCGCTTCTCCGAGGAGCTGGCCGAACTCGTCGTGGCCCACGGCGGCTCGCTGTCCGGCGAGCACGGCGACGGACAGGCCCGGGCGGAACTGCTGCCGAAGATGTACGGCCCCGAACTGGTCGCCCTCTTCGAGCGGGCGAAGGCCGTCTGGGACCCCGACGACCTCCTCAACCCCGGGATGCTGGTCCGTCCCGCGCCCCTCGACGGCAACCTCCGCTTCTCCGTGCTGCCGCGCGAGCCGGTCGACGTGGCCTTCGGCTACCCCGCGGACGGCGGCGACTTCTCGGCGGCGGTCCGACGCTGCGTGGGAGTCGCCAAGTGCCGTACGACCTCCGCCGCCGGCACCTCCGTCATGTGCCCCTCCTTCCGGGCGACCGGCGCGGAGGAGCACTCCACCCGCGGGCGGGCCCGGCTGCTGCACGAGATGCTGGCCGGCGAGGTGATCACGAACGGCTGGCGGTCGACGGAGGTGCGGGACGCGCTCGATCTGTGCCTGTCCTGCAAGGGATGCCGTTCCGACTGCCCGGTCGAGGTCGACATGGCCACGTACAAGGCGGAGTTCCTGCACCACCACTACGCGGGACGGCGCCGCCCCGCCGCGCACTACAGCATGGGATGGCTGCCGCTGTGGCTGCGCTGGGTGACGCGGACACGGACGGCGGGCCTGGTCAACGCGCTCGCCTCGGTGGGCCCGGCGGCGGCCCTCGCCAAGCGGCTGGGCGGGATCGCGCCCGAGCGGGAGCTGCCGCGGATCGCGACCGAGACGTTCAGCCGGTGGTGGCGGCGCAGGACCGTGGAACAGGCGCGGTGGATGCCGGCCGAGTGGAAGGAGCGGGGCGGCCCGGCGGAGGCCCGGCCCACGGCCGAGGGCGACGGCGACTTCCCGCCCGTCGTCGCCCTGTGGCCCGACACCTTCACCGAGCACTTCGCGCCGGAGGTCGGGCAGGCGGCCCTGCGTGTCCTGGAGGCGGCCGGGCTGATGGTGATGCAGCCGCCGCGGATCAAGTGGAAGGCGGGGGTGGAGCAGACGCCCGACGGTGAGGCGTGGGGGTACAGCGAGAACCCGCTGACCTTCCGCCGCGCCCGCGTCTGCTGCGGGCTGACATACCTGTCGACGGGCCAACTCGACCGCGCACGAACGGTGTTGCGGCGCACCCTGGACCTGCTGGCCCCCTTCCTTGACCCGCGGCTGGGCGAGAGCGTCCCGGCGTTCGTCGTCCTGGAGCCGAGCTGCGCCGCGGCCCTGCGCACGGACCTGCCGGAGCTGCTGCACGACGATCCGCGCGCGGCCCGCCTCGCCGCCTCGGTCGTCACCTTCGCGGAGGCGCTGGAGCGGTACGCCCCCGACTGGACCCCGCCCGCCCTCGACCGTCCCGTCACCGGTCAGACCCACTGCCACCAGCACGCGGTCCTCGGCGACGCCCCCGACCGCCGGCTGCGCGAGGCCGCCGGGCTCACCGGCGAACTGACCGGCGGCTGCTGCGGCCTCGCGGGCAACTTCGGCTTCGAGAAGGGCCACTTCGAGGTCTCGGCGGCCTGCGCGGAGGAGCGGCTGCTGCCCGCCGTCCGCGAGGCCCCGGAGGGAACCGTGGTGCTGGCGGACGGCTTCTCGTGCCGCACGCAGCTTCGGCAACTGGCGGGAGTGCGGGCTCGGCACCTCGCGGAGGTGCTGGCGGAGGGACTCGACGAGCGTCCTTTCAAAAGGTTCCTCTCAGGTTCATAAGAGAACTCTCAGGTTCGGCGGGCGCTCCAAGGATTCTCCAAGGTATTCACAGCGCCTGCTTGCCATTCCATCGCCGACTTTGCCGTCGCTTGAGTTGTGGGGCGTGTAGGTTCACCGGTGTCGGGGAGCCGGACGCGGAATTCCCGAACCACTGAACTGCGAAACACTAGGAGTCGGAATGAGCCTCAAGAAGCTCGCCCCGCTGCCCCGAAGTCCAAGAAGCAGCTACCCCCGCCGCTGCCGAAGCCCAAGAAGAAGCACCCCAAGCCCCCGGTGCCGAAGCCGATCCCCGGCGGCGACCACAACTGAGTGAGTTCTGAGAGGGTCGACGGTATTCCGTCGGCCCTCTCTGCTTGCGGAATTCATCGACTTCCGCGGCAAATTCTCGCGACAGAAAGCGGAGGGAATGTGAAATGGATATGGACGAGGGCGACGAGGAGTACGAGTACGGCACCCCCACGATTCCGGCCCGTACCGCGTTCCGCCGTTTCTGGCCGCTGACCAGAGGGCTGCGCCGCTGGCTGCTGCTGGTCTGGGCGTGCACCGTGCTCGCCGCCGTCGCCGAGACCGAGGCGATCCTGGTCTTCAGCGACCTGACCGACAACGCCCTGCAGAAGGGATCACTGGCCGCCTTCTGGGGGCCGGCCGCGACGTGGCTGGCGGTCGCGGTGGTCGGCGCGGTCGTCGCCTACTCCGGCAACTCCCTCGCCGCCTGGGTCACCGAACGCTTCGTGATGAGACTGCGCGAGCACGTCTTCGACCACGTACAGCAGTTGCCCCCGCACTTCTTCCAACGCCACCGGCAGGGCGACCTGTTGTCCCGGCTGACCAGTGACGTCGAGGCGATCGAGACCATGGTCGTCTCCGGTCTCGTCGGCGCCGCGTCCGCCGCCTTCTCCGCCTTCTTCTACGCCGCCGCCGCCTTCTGGCTGCGCTGGGACCTGGCCGCCGCCACCTTCGTCCTGGCCCCCCTCTTCTGGCTGGCGGCCCGCCGGTTCTCCGGCTCCATCAAGGACGTGTCGCGGGACGGCCGGGTCGCCGACGGCGCGATCACCTCCGTCGTCGGGGAGTCCCTGTCCAACATCGTGCTCACCCAGGCGTACGACCGACGGGACGCCGAACGCCGCAGGCTGGGCGAGGAGGCGAACGCCTGGTTCCGCGCCTCGGTCCGCTCCACCCGCCTCAACGAGGCGTACCAGCAGCTCGTCGCCGTCATCGAGACCGTCTGCGTGCTCGCGGTCATCGGCATCGGCGCCTGGGAGATCTCCACCGGCCGGATGACCCTGGGCCAGTTGCTGGCCTTCTCCGCCTTCCTCGGCTACCTCTACCCCCCGGTGCGGGGTCTGGCCCAGCTCGGTCTGACGGTCACCGCCGCGACCGCGGGCGCGGAGCGGCTCATCGAGATCCTGGACGTCCGCCCCTCGGTCGCCGACCCCCGCCACGCCGCCGTGACCGGCCGCCCCGACGGCGCCGTCGAGGTACGTGACGTCTCCTTCACCTACCCGGGCGCCGACACCGTCGCCCTGCAGGGCCTGTCCTTCACCGTCGCCCCCGGCGAGCTGGTGATCGTCACCGGCCCGAGCGGCGCCGGCAAGTCCACGGTCTCCAAACTCCTGCTCCGCTTCTACGACCCGGACGCGGGCGACGTACTCCTGGACGGCGTACCGGTCCGGGACCTCCCCCTGGCCCGGCTGCGCGAGTACGTCACGCTCCTGCCGCAGGAGACGCTCGTCCTGCACGACACCGTCCGCGCCAACATCGCCTGCGGCCGCGCCGGCGCCAGCGACCACGCGATCGAGGAGGCCGCGCGGGCGGCGGACGCGCACGACTTCATCGTCCGGCTCCCCGACGGCTACGACACCCGGGTCGACCCCAACTCGGCCCGGCTGTCCGGCGGCCAGCTCCAGCGCCTCGCCATCGCGCGGGCGATCCTGCGCGACTCCCCGGTCCTCGTCCTGGACGAGCCCACGACCGGGCTCGACGCCATGGCCGCCCGTCGGGTGGTCAAGCCGCTGCGCCGCCTGATGGCCGGCCGCACGACCATCATGATCACCCACGATCTCAACCTGGCCCCCGACGCCGACCGCATCCTGGTCGTCGACCGGGGCCGGATCGTCGAGACCGGCCGGCACGAGGAGCTGCTCGCGCGGGGTGGCGCGTACGCGCGGCTGCACCGCTCCCAGAACAACGCGGTGATGGACACGGGTGAGCTGCGCATGCCCCTGTTCGTGGAACAGCAGCCGGCCGCGGTCCACATGCAGGAGGGGCACGGCACCTGGCAGGAACCGGCGCACCCCTACGAGCAGGCCGCTTACGACCAGTACGCGTACGACCGGTACGCCCCCGGCGCAGCCCCTGTGAGCCTCGACGACGGGCGCCCCCTCTTCCGGGACGAGGAACCCTGGCCCGGCATCTGAGGTCCATCATGCGGGACAGCCGCATAGCAGGTTTACGGGCCTGACAAAGGCTATTAGCCTGGACTCGGCAGTACATCACGCTGAACGAAACCCGAGCCGAGCCCCCTGGACCGCCCGTGACCAGCTCCAGCACGACCACCCCCGCCGCGTCGCAGGCCGTCGGCGGTCCGCCGCGCCCGAGCGGCTCCCTCGGCCCGGTCGGCCTGGTGCTGGCGGGCGGCGTCTCGGTGCAGTTCGGTGCCGCGGTCGCGGTGAACCTGATGCCGAGGGCCGGCGCGCTGGGCGTGGTCACGCTGCGGCTGCTCGCGGCGGCCGTCGTGCTGCTGCTGTTCTGCCGCCCCCGGCTGCGCGGCCACTCCCGTGCCGACTGGGGCACGGTGATCGTCTTCGGCGTCACCCTGGGCGCGATGAACGGCCTGTTCTACCAGGCCCTCGTCCGCATCCCGCTGGGCGCCGCGGTCACCCTGGAGGTCCTCGGCCCGCTGGCCCTGTCGGTGCTGGCCTCCCGCCGGGCGATCAACACCCTGTGGGCCGCCCTGGCCCTCGCCGGTGTCTTCCTCCTCGGCGGCGGGGGCTTCGGCGACCTCGACCTCGTCGGCGTGGCCTTCGCGCTCGGCGCGGGCGCCATGTGGGCGACGTACATCGTCTTCAGCGCGCGTACGGGGCAACGGTTCCCGCAGGCCGACGGGCTGGCGCTGGCCATGGCGGTGGGGGCGCTGCTCGTCCTCCCGCTGGGCATCGCCGAATCGGGTTCAAGGCTGTTCGACCCGGTGACGGTCGGGCTCGGCGCGGCGGTCGCGATCATGTCGTCGGTGCTGCCGTACACCCTGGAACTCCTGGCCCTGCGCCGGCTGCCCGCCTCCACCTTCGCCATCCTGATGAGCCTGGAACCCGCCCTCGCGGCCGCGGCCGGCTTCCTGGTCCTCGGACAGACCCTGTCCACGGTGCAGGTCGCGGCGATCGCCCTGGTCATCGCGGCGAGCATGGGCGCGGTCAGGACGCAGGTGGGACGAGGCAGGGCAAAGATGCCGACACCGGCCCCCGAGGCCTGACGCTTCGGCGCCGGCTTCCGGGCCTGACGCCCGGCGGTGCCCTTCTGGGCCTGACGGCCCCAGGGGCGGCCCTCCGGGGCCTGATGCTCGGCGGTGACTTCCGGGGCCTGACGCCTGGCGCTGCCCTTCGGGGCCTGACGGCCCCAGCGGTGGCCCCGGGGCCTGATGCTCGGCGGTGACTTCCGGGGCCTGACGCCCGGCGGTGCCCTTCGGGACCTGACGGCCCCAGCGGTGGCCCCGGGGTCTGACGGTCCCAGCGGTGGCCCAGGGGTCTGACGGCCCGGCGCCGGCCTCCGGGCCTGATGCCCCGGCGGTGACCTTCCCCCGATGCCCCGGCGGTGACCTTCGGGGCCTGACGGGCCCGGAGCCTGATGCTCGGCGGTGACTTCCGGGGCCTGACGCCCTGGCGGTGGCCCCCGGGGCCTGACGCCCGGCGGTGGCCCCCCGGGGCTGCCGGGCAGCAGGCAGGCTGGGTCGTCGCCGCCGTTAACCCGAGCCTGCTGACCGGCAACCTGCCCTGGCGCCTGGCGGTGGCCCCTCGGGGCCTGGCGTCTCGGCGCCTTCGAGGCCTGATGCCCTGGCGGTGGTCCCTGAGGCCTCATGCCCGGCGGTGGCTCCCCGCGCCCTGATGCCCCCGGCGCCGGCCTTCGAAGCCTGACGCCCCGGCGCCGGCTCCCGAGGCCTGGCGCCCCCGCGCCGGCCTTCGAGGCCTGATGTCCCCCCGCCGGCTGCCGGCCCGCACCCGGCGTACAAATTAATGCAAGCATGCTTGCTTGTTTCTTGGGGCGCTGCCATGCTCGCCCCATGGCTGACCCGACGCCCGTCATCGACGACCTGCGTGCGGAGAGCGAGGAACTCGACCTGCTCGTGGCCGAGTTGAGCCCCGAGCAGTGGGCACTCGCGACCCCCGCCCCCGGCTGGACCGTCGCTCATCAGATCGCGCACCTGGCGTGGACCGACCACTCCTCCGTGCTGGCCGTCACCGACCACGAGGCTTTCTCCCGCGAGGTCGAGAAGGCCCTGGCCGCGCCCGGGGACTTCGTGGACGAGGGCGCGGAGGAGGGCGCGCGGAAGCCGCCCGAGCGGCTGCTCGCCGACTGGCGGGCCGGACGGACGGCGCTGGAGGAGGCCCTGCGCGCCGCGCCCGACGGCGCCCGCTTCCCCTGGTACGGGCCGCCCATGTCCACCGCCTCCATGGCTACTGCCCGTCTCATGGAGACCTGGGCCCACGGCATGGACGTCGCCGACGCCCTCGGTGTCGAGCGCACCCCCACCGACCGGCTCCGCCACATCGTCCGCCTCGGAGTCCGCACCCGCGACTTCGCCTTCGGCGTGCACGGCATGCCCGTGCCGTTCGAGGAGTTCCGCGTCGAGCTGACCGCCCCCTCCGGCGAGCTGTGGACCCACGGCCCCGAGGACGCCGCCGACCGCGTCACCGGCCCCGCCCTCGACTTCTGCCTGCTGGTCACCCAGCGGGCCCACCGCTCCGACCTCGCCCTGCGCGCCGCCGGCCCCGACGCCGACCGCTGGCTGGACATCGCCCAGGCCTTCGCGGGCCCGCCGGGCAAGGGACGCCAGGCGAAGGGGGACGCCCCGTGACGGTGCTGCGCGTCGGCAACGCGTCCGGTTTCTACGGCGACCGCTTCGACGCCGTGCGGGAGATGCTCACCGGCGGCGACCTGGACGTCCTCACCGGCGACTACCTCGCCGAACTGACCATGCTGATCCTGGCGCGGGACCGCCTCAAGGACCCCGCCGCCGGGTACGCCCGCACCTTCCTGCGCCAGCTGGAGGAGTGCCTCGGCCTGGCCCACGAGCGCGGCGTCCGGATCGTCACCAACGCCGGCGGCCTCAACCCGGCCGGGCTCGCCGACGCCGTACGGGAGCTGGCCGGCCGGCTCGGCATCCCCGTCCGCGTCGCCCACGTCGAGGGAGACGACCTCAAGGCCCTGCATCCGGACAGCCTCGCCGCCCACGCCTACCTCGGCGGCTTCGGCATCGCCGAGTGCCTGCGGGCCGGCGCGGACGTCGTCGTCACCGGGCGGGTGACGGACGCGGCGCTCGTCACCGGGCCCGCCGCCGCCCACTTCGGCTGGGGGCCCGGCGACCACGACCGGCTCGCGGGCGCCGTCGTCGCCGGACACGTACTGGAGTGCGGGACCCAGGCCACCGGCGGCAACTACGCCTTCTTCACGGAAGGCGACGTCCGCCGTCCCGGCTTCCCGCTCGCCGAGCTCCACGAGGACGGCAGTTGCGTCATCACCAAGCACCCCGGCACCGGCGGCCTCGTCGACGTCGGCACGGTGACCGCGCAGCTGCTGTACGAGACGACGGGCGCCCGGTACGCCGGACCCGATGTCACCGCCCGCCTCGACACCGTCCGCCTCACCCAGGACGGCCCCGACCGCGTCCGCGTCGAGGGCGTGCGCGGCGAGGCACCGCCCCCCGTCCTCAAGGTCGGCCTCAACCGCCTCGGCGGCTTCCGCAACGAGGTCGCCTTCGTGCTCACCGGACTCGACATCGAGGCGAAGGCCGCGCTGGTGCGCGAGCAGATGGCGCCCGTGCTCGGCAAGGTCGCCGACGTGCGCTGGGAGACGGCCCGCACCGACCGGCCCGACGCGGACACGGAGGAGACGGCGAGCGCCCTGCTGCGGCTCGTCGTGCGCGACCCGGACGAGCACCTGGTCGGCCGGGCGCTGACCGGGGCGGCCGTGGAGCTGGCGCTGGCCAGTTACCCCGGCTTCCATGTGCTCGCCCCGCCCGGAAAGGGAACGCCCTTCGGGGTCTTCGAGGACGTGTACGTCCCCCAGGACACCGTCGACCACGTGGCCGTCCTGCACGACGGGCGCCGGGTGGCCGTGACACCGGCCCCCGACACCCTCGTACTCGCGGACCCGCCCGAGCCCGAGGCGCCGGAGCCGCTTCCCGCCGGGCCCGTCCGCCGGGCTCCCCTCGGGCTCGTCGCCGGCGCCCGCAGCGGGGACAAGGGCGGCAACGCCAACGTGGGGGTGTGGGCGCGGTCGGAGGCGGCCTGGCGCTGGCTCGCCCACGAGCTGACCACGGAACGCTTCCGGGAGCTGATCCCCGAAAGCCGGGACCTGCCCGTGACCCGGCACGCGCTGCCGAACCTGCGCGCCCTGAACTTCGTCGTCGAGGGCATCCTCGGCGCGGGCGTGGCCGCCCAGCACCGCTTCGACCCTCAGGCCAAGGCGCTCGGCGAATGGCTGCGCTCCCGCCACCTGGACATCCCGGAGGACCTGCTGTGACGGTGATCAACTCCGGCCTGGACACGGCCGGCCCCGACTACCGGGCGAACCGCGAGGCCATGCTCGCCAAGCTCGCCGACCTCGACGCCGAGCACGCCAAGGCCCTCGCGGGCGGCGGCGAGAAGTACGTCGCCCGGCACCGGGGGCGCGGCAAGCTGCTCGCCCGCGAACGCATCGAGCTGCTCCTCGACCCCGACACCCCCTTCCTGGAGCTGTCGCCGCTCGCCGCCTGGGGGAGCGAGTATGCGGTGGGCGCCTCGCTCGTCACCGGGATCGGCGTCGTCGAGGGCGTCGAGTGCCTGATCACCGCCAACGACCCGACCGTGCGCGGCGGCGCCAGCAACCCCTGGTCGCTGAAGAAGGCCCTGCGCGCCAACGACATCGCGCTCGCCAACCGGCTGCCCTGCATCAGCCTCGTGGAGTCGGGAGGCGCCGACCTGCCCTCCCAGAAGGAGATCTTCATCCCCGGCGGCGCGATCTTCCGCGACCTGACCCGGCTGTCGGCCGCCGGCATCCCCACCGTCGCCGTCGTCTTCGGCAACTCCACCGCCGGCGGCGCCTACATCCCCGGCATGTCCGACCACGTGATCATGGTCAAGGAGCGCGCCAAGGTCTTCCTCGGCGGACCGCCCCTGGTGAAGATGGCGACCGGCGAGGAGAGCGACGACGAGTCGCTGGGCGGCGCCGACATGCACGCGCGCGTGTCCGGTCTCGCCGACTACTTCGCCGTCGACGAACAGGACGCCCTGCGCCAGGCGCGGCGCGTGGTGGCGCGCCTCAACCACCGCAAGGCGTACGGCGATCCGGGGCCGGCCGAGCCGCCCAAGTACGACTCCGACGAGCTGCTGGGTATCGTCCCCGGCGACCTCAGGACCCCCTTCGACCCGCGCGAGGTGATCGCCCGCGTCGTCGACGCCTCCGACTTCGACGAGTTCAAGCCGCTGTACGGCACCAGCCTGGCCACCGGCTGGGCCACCCTGCACGGCTATCCCGTCGGCATCCTCGCCAACACCCAGGGCGTGCTGTTCAGCGAGGAGTCGCAGAAGGCCGCCCAGTTCATCCAGCTCGCCAACCAGCGCGACATCCCCCTGCTCTTCCTGCACAACACCACCGGCTACATGGTCGGCAAAGAGTACGAGCAGGGCGGCATCATCAAGCACGGCGCGATGATGATCAACGCCGTCTCCAACTCCAAGGTGCCGCACCTGTCGGTTCTCATGGGCGCCTCCTACGGCGCCGGGCACTACGGCATGTGCGGACGCGCCTACGACCCCCGGTTCCTGTTCGCCTGGCCCAGCGCCAAGTCCGCCGTGATGGGCCCGCAGCAGCTCGCCGGCGTGCTGTCGATCGTCGCCCGCCAGTCGGCGGCCGCGAAGGGGCACCCGTACGACGAGGACGCGGACGCCGCGCTGCGCGCCATGGTCGAGCAGCAGATCGAGTCCGAGTCGCTGCCCATGTTCCTGTCCGGGCGGCTGTACGACGACGGCGTCATCGACCCGCGCGACACCCGCACCGTCCTCGGCCTGTGCCTGTCGGCCGTCCACACGGCACCGTACGAGGGCGCGCGCGGCGGCTTCGGCGTCTTCCGGATGTGAGGGATCACGTGATTTCGACTCTGCTCGTCGCCAACCGGGGCGAGATCGCCTGCCGCGTCTTCCGCACCTGCCGTGAACTGGGCATCCGGACGGTCGCCGTGCACTCGGACGCCGACGAAGGCGCCCTGCACACGCGCGTGGCCGACACGGCCGTACGGCTGCCGGGCGCGGCGCCCGCGGACACCTACCTGCGCGGCGACCTGATCGTGAAGGCCGCCGTCGCCGCCGGCGCGGACGCCGTGCACCCCGGTTACGGCTTCCTCTCCGAGAACGCCGACTTCGCCCGCGCGGTCCTCGACGCGGGACTCATCTGGATCGGGCCGCCTCCGGAGGCTATCGAGGCGATGGCGTCCAAGACCCGCGCCAAGGACCTCATGGGCATCGCCCCCATGGCCACGGAGAACGTGACCGAGGCCGACCTGCCGGTGCTGGTGAAGGCGGCCGCGGGCGGCGGAGGGCGCGGAATGCGGATCGTGCGCCGCGCGGAGGAGCTGGACGCCGCACTGCGGGCCGCGCGCGCCGAGGCCGCGAGCGCCTTCGGCGACGGAGAGGTGTTCGTCGAGCCGTACCTGGAGGGTGGACGCCACGTCGAGGTCCAGGTCCTCGCCGATACCCACGGCACCGTGTGGACGCTGGGCACCCGCGACTGCTCCCTGCAGCGCCGCCACCAGAAGGTGATCGAGGAGGCGCCGGCGCCGGGCCTCTCCGAGCGGCTCACGGAGGAACTGCGCGCGCTGGCGGTACGCGCCGCGCGCGCCGTGGACTACGTGGGCGCCGGCACCGTCGAGTTCCTGGTCGCCGGCGACCGGGCGCACTTCCTGGAGATGAACACCCGCCTCCAGGTCGAACACCCGGTGACGGAGGCCGTGTTCGGCATCGACCTGGTCGCCGAGCAGATCCGCGTCGCCGAAGGCCACGCCCTCGCGAGCGACCCGCCGAGCGCGCACGGCCACGCCGTCGAGGCCCGCCTCTATGCCGAGGACCCCGCGGCGGACTGGGCACCGCAGACCGGCACCCTGCACCGCCTCGCCGTCCCCGGTGACGTCCGCCTGGACACCGGCTATGACGACGGCGACACCATCGGCGTCCACTACGACCCCATGCTCGCCAAGGTGATCGCCCACGCGCCCACGCGCGCGGAGGCGTTGCGCGCACTGGCGGGCGCCCTGGACCGCGCTGCCGTCCACGGCCCGGCCACCAACCGTGACCTCCTCGTCCGCTCCCTGCGCCACGAGGAGTTCACGAGCGGCCGCATGGACACCGGCTTCTACGACCGCCACCTGCCCGAACTGACGACCCCCGCGCCCGACCCCTGCGCCCCGCTGGCCGCCGCCCTCTCCCAGGCCCACGGAGCCTCCCGCTTCGGCGGCTGGCGCAACGTCCCCTCCCAGCCGCAGCTGAAGCGGTACGCGATGGCCGGTGAGGAGCACGAGGTCCGCTACCGGCACACCCGCGAGGGCCTGGAAGCCGACGGCGTCCGGGTCGTGCACGCCTCTCCCGACCTCGTCGTCCTCGAAGTGGACGGCGTACAGCGGAAGTTCGAGGTCGCGCGGTACGGCGACGAGGTGTACGTGGGCGCGTCCGCCCTGCGGGCCCTGCCCCGCTTCCTTGACCCCACCGCCCAGCACGCGCCGGGGTCCCTGCTGGCCCCCATGCCGGGCACGGTCGTCAGGGTGGCGGACGGCCTGGCCGTGGGAGCCGCGGTGCAGGCCGGCCAGCCCCTGCTCTGGCTGGAGGCCATGAAGATGCAGCACAAGATCACCGCCCCGGCCACGGGGACGGTCACGGACTTGCCGGTGACCGTCGGACAGCAAGTGACGGTCGGCCGGCTGCTGGCGGTCGTGCAGCCGACCCAGGGGCGCGAGGAACTGCGCGACCAGCCACCGACCACCCGCAGCCAGAAGGAGTCCTGATGACCCTCCTCGAATCCGAAGAGCACAAGGCCCTCCGCTCCGCCGTAGCCGCCCTCGGCAAACGCCACGGCCGCGACCACGACCGCGAAGCCCTCTGGGCAGAGGCGGCCAAACTCGGCTACCTCGGCGTCAACCTCCCGGAGGAGTACGGCGGCGGAGGCGGCGGAATTTCCGAACTCTCCATCGTTCTGGAGGAGTTGGGTGCCGCCGGCTGCCCTCTGCTCATGATGGTCGTCTCCCCGGCCATCTGCGGCACCGTCATCGCCCGCTTCGGCACGGACGCCCAGAAACGGGAATGGCTCCCCGGCCTCGCCGACGGCACCCGCACCATGGCCTTCGGCATCACCGAACCCGACGCAGGTTCCAACAGCCACCGCATCACCACCACCGCCCGCCGCGACGGCACAGACTGGCTCCTCACCGGCCGCAAGGTCTTCATCTCCGGCGTCGACATAGCCGACGCCACCCTCATCGTCGGCCGCACCGAGGACGCCCGCACCGGCAACCTCAAGCCCTGCCTGTTCATCGTCCCGCGTGACACCGAAGGCTTCCTGCGCCGCCCGATCGACATGGAACTGCAGGCCGTGGAGAAGCAGTTCGAGCTCACCCTCGACGACGTACGCCTGCCCGCGGACGCGCTCGTCGGCGACGAGGACGCCGGACTCCTCCAGCTCTTCGCCGGCCTCAACCCCGAACGCATCATGACGGCCGCCTTCGCGATCGGCATGGGCCGCCACGCCCTCGCCCAGGCCGTCACCTACGCCCGCGAACGCTCCGTGTGGAAGACCCCCATCGGCGCCCATCAGGCCATCGCGCACCCCCTCGCCCAGGCCCACATCGAGCTCGAACTCGCCCGCCTGATGATGCAGAAGGCCGCCGCCCTCTACGACTCCGGCGACGACGTCGGCGCGGGCGAAGCGGCCAACATGGCCAAGTACGCGGCCGCGGAGGCCTGCGTGAAGGCCGTCGACCAGGCCGTGCACACCCTCGGCGGCAACGGCCTCACCCGCGAATTCGGGCTCGCCCGGTTGATAACGGCGGCGCGCGTGGCTCGTATTGCTCCGGTGAGCAGGGAGATGATTCTCAACTACGTCTCCCACCAGACCCTGGGCCTGCCCAAGTCGTACTAGGAGGAACCGTGTTCCGGAGCGAGTACGCAGATGTAGCCGCAGTCGAACTCCCCATCCACGACGCGGTCCTGGGCCGGGCCGCCGAGTACGGTGACACGCCCGCCCTCATCGACGGCACCGACGGCACCACCCTCACCTACGAACAGCTCGACCGCTTCCACCGGCGCATCGCGGCCGCCCTCACCGAGACCGGCGTGCGCAAGGGCGACGTACTGGCCCTGCACAGCCCCAACACCATCGCCTTCCCGACCGCCTTCTACGCCGCCACGCGCGCGGGCGCCGCCGTCACCACCGTGCACCCCCTCGCCACCGCCGAGGAGTTCGCCAAGCAGCTCAAGGACTCCGCCGCCCGCTGGATCGTCACCGTCTCCCCGCTGCTGGAGACCGCACGCAGGGCCGCCGAACTCGCCGGCGGCGTCGAGGAGATCCTCGTCTGCGACAGCGCCCCCGGACACCGCTCCCTCATCGACATGCTGGCCTCCGCCGCGCCCGACCCGGTCGTCGACATCGACCCGGCCGAGGACATCGCGGCCCTCCCGTACTCCTCGGGCACCACCGGCATCCCCAAAGGCGTGATGCTCACCCACCGTCAGATCGCCACCAACCTCGCCCAGCTCGAATCGGCCATGCCGGCCGGCCCCGGCGACCGCATCCTCGCCGTCCTGCCCTTCTTCCACATCTACGGCCTCACCGCCCTGATGAACGCCCCCCTCAGGCTCGGCGCCACCGTCGTCGTCCTGCCCCGCTTCGAACTCGACACCTTCCTCGCGGCCATCCAGAACCACCGCATCACCGGCCTGTACGTCGCCCCGCCCATCGTCCTGGCCCTCGCCAAGCACCCCCTGGTCGAGCAGTACGACCTGTCGTCCCTGACCCACATCACCAGCGCGGCGGCCCCACTCGACGCGAGCCTCGCCGAAGCCTGCTCCCGGCGCCTGGGCCTGCCGCCCGTCGGCCAGGCCTACGGCATGACCGAACTCTCCCCCGGCACCCACGTCGTACCGCTCGACGCCATGCGCGACGCCCCTCCCGGCACCGTCGGTAAACTCATCGCCGGCACCCAGATGCGCATCGTCTCCCTCGACGACCCCGACAAGGACCTCGGCGTCGGCGAGTCCGGCGAGATCCTCATCCGCGGCCCCCAGGTCATGAAGGGCTACCTCGGTCGCCCCGACGCCACCGCCGCCATGATCGACAACGACGGCTGGCTGCACACCGGCGACGTCGGCCACGTGGACGCCGAGGGCTGGCTGTTCGTCGTCGACCGCGTCAAGGAACTCATCAAGTACAAGGGCTTCCAGGTCGCCCCCGCCGAACTCGAGGCGCTGCTCCTCACCCACCCCGGCATCGCCGACGCGGCGGTCATCGGCGTCTACAACGACGAGCACAACGAGGTCCCGCACGCCTACGTCGTCCGCCAGCCCACCGCCACCGACCTCACGGAGGGCGAGGTCATGATGTACGTCGCCGAACACGTCGCCCCCTACAAACGCGTCCGCCAGGTCACCTTCATCGACGACGTTCCCCGGGCCGCCTCCGGCAAGATCCTCCGCCGCGAACTGAGGGCACTGAAGGAGCGCACATGACCCTGGTCGGACGCACCTGCGCCCGGGGCGTCGAAACCCTCAGCCTCGACTCCCCGGCCAGCCGCAACGCGCTCTCCGCCGCCCTCGTCGGTGAACTCTCCGACGCGCTCACGGACTGCGCCAAGGACACCGACGTCCGCGCGATCGTCCTCACCCACACCGGCAACACCTTCTGCGCCGGCGCGGACCTGCGCGACCCGCCGCACCCCGACGCGCTGGTCGCACTGCTGCGGCAGATCGTTGAACTGCCCAAACCCGTCGTGGCCCGGGTCGCCGGGCACGTCCGCGCCGGTGGCCTCGGCCTGCTCGCGGCCTGCGACATGGCACTGGCCTCCTCCGACGCCACCTTCGCCTTCACCGAGGTACGCATCGGCGTGGCCCCCGCCGTCATCTCACTGCCCCTGCTGCCCCGCACCGACCCCCGCGCCCTCGCCCGCTACTACCTCACCGGAGAACGCCTCGACGCCACCGAGGCCGCCCGCATCGGCCTGCTCACGGCGGCCGGCGACGACGTCGACGCCGTACTGGCACCCGTCCTCGACGGCCTGCGCCGAGCCGCACCCCAGGGTCTGGCGGAGACGAAGGCACTGCTCACGGCTAAGGTGCTGGAAGCCTTCGACCGGGACGCGGACCACCTGACCGCGCTCTCGGCCCGGCTGTTCGCCTCCCCGCAGGCCCGCGAGGGAATGACGGCCTTCCTGGAACGACGGGATCCCACATGGGTGCTGTGACCACAGCCGACCGCGGCGAGCGCGCCCCCAAGCAGGACCGCAGCCGGGCCACCCGGCAACGTCTGCTGGAGGCCGCCGTCGCCTGCCTCGCCGAACACGGCTGGGCCGGCTCCACGGTCTCCGTCGTCGCCGAACGCGCCGGCGTCTCCCGCGGCGCCGCCCAGCACCACTTCCCGACCCGGGAGGACCTGTTCACCGCGGCCGTCGAATTCGTCGCCGAGGAACGGTCCACGGCCATCCGCGCCCTGTTCCCCGACGGAGCGGGCGACGACCGGCAGGCCGTGGTCACCGCCCTCGTCGACCTCTACACAGGACCCCTGTTCCGCGCCGCCCTGCACCTGTGGGTGGCCGCGTCCAACGAGGAGCCGCTGCGCCCCCGCGTCACAGAACTGGAGGCGCGAGTCGGCCGCGAGACCCACCGGATCGCGGTGGAACTGCTGGGCGCCGACGAGACCCGCCCCGGCGTACGGGAGACCGTGCAGGGCCTGCTCGACATGGCCCGGGGCCTCGGCCTGGCGAACCTGCTCACCGACGACACCGGGCGCCGCGACCGGGTGATCGCCCAGTGGTCGAGCATCCTCGACCGCATCCTCACGGACTGAGCCGCTCCACCCGCCAGCTCCCGTCCGCCTCCGCCACGTACCTGAGCCGGTCGTGCAGCCGGTTCTCCCGGCCCTGCCAGAACTCCACCGTCCGCGGCGCCACCCGGAAGCCGCCCCAGTGCGGCGGCACCGGCACCTGCTCGCCCTCCGGGTAGCGGGCCTCCAGCTCCGCGTAGGAGGCGTCCAGTTCGTCCCGGGAGGCGACGACACTGGACTGCGCGCTGGCCCAGGCGCCCAGCTGCGAGCCGTGCGGACGGGTGCGGAAGTACGCGGCGGTCTCGTCACGGCCGGTGCGGCGGGCGATGCCACCGACGATCACCTGGCGGGCCATGTGGTGCCACGGGAACAGCAGCGAGACGTACGGGTTCTGAGCGAGATCGCGGGCCTTGCGGGAGCCGTAGTTGGTGTAGAAGACGAAGCCCTGCTCGTCGAAGCCCTTCAGCAGCACCGTTCGAGAGCTCGGCCGGCCCTGGGCGTCGGCCGTGGAGACGACCATGGCGTTCGGCTCGAAGAGATGGGCCTCCGTCGCGGCCTGCGCGAACCAGTGCGCGAACTGTGCCACCGGAGTGTCGGCCAGATCGGACTCGGCGAGCCCTTCGGCCCGGTACTGCTTGCGCATGGCGGCGGGATCGAGGGGGACGGCGTTTCGATCGGTCACGCGGTCATCTTGCCGTACGCACGTGTGCCGTCCGGCACAGCGTCCGGCATCCTGGAGAGCCGGCACCTGGCACTGAGTGCCACAAAGACTCCCCAAATATGGCACTGGGGGATATCGTGCTGGTGTCGTTCCGGTTGAGCGACCAGCCGCACGGGGCATCACCAGGGTGGCCACAAGGACCACGAGTCGCACGACCGACCGGGGATCCAGTGGCCGAGCCGCCCGTACTTCTGCCCGTACCCACCACGAGGAGCCGCCTGATGTCCGACTTCGTACCCGGACTCGAGGGAGTCGTCGCGTTCGAGACGGAGATCGCCGAACCGGACAAGGAGGGCGGCGCCCTCCGCTACCGGGGCGTCGACATCGAGGACCTGGTCGGTCACGTCTCCTTCGGCAACGTCTGGGGGCTGCTGGTCGACGGGGCCTTCAACCCCGGCCTGCCGCCCGCCGAGCCCTTCCCCATCCCCGTGCACTCCGGCGACATCCGGGTGGACGTCCAGTCGGCCCTCGCCATGCTGGCACCGGTGTGGGGCCTGAAACCGCTGCTCGACATCGATGCCGAACAGGCCCGCGAGGACCTGGCCCGCGCCGCCGTCATGGCCCTGTCCTACGTCGCCCAGTCCGCCCGCGGCCAGGGCCGCCCCATGGTCCCCCAGAGCGAGATCGACAAGGCCCACTCCATCACCGAGCGCTTCATGATCCGCTGGCGCGGCGAGCCGGACCCCAAGCACGTCGCCGCCGTCGACGCCTACTGGACCTCCGCCGCCGAGCACGGCATGAACGCCTCGACCTTCACCGCACGGGTCATCGCCTCCACCGGCGCCGACGTGGCCGCCGCCCTCTCCGGCGCCGTGGGCGCCATGTCCGGCCCGCTGCACGGCGGCGCCCCCTCCCGCGTCCTCGGCATGATCGAGGAGATCGAGCGCACCGGCGACGCCGAGGCGTACGTCAAGCAGGCCCTCGACAAGGGCGAGCGACTGATGGGCTTCGGCCACCGCGTCTACCGCGCCGAGGACCCCCGCGCACGCGTCCTGCGCCGCACGGCCCGCGAGCTGGGCGCGCCCCGCTTCGAGGTCGCCGAGGCCCTGGAGAAGGCCGCCCTGGCCGAGCTGCACGCACGCCGCCCCGACCGGGTCCTGGCGACGAACGTCGAGTTCTGGGCGGCGATCGTGCTGGACTTCGCGGAGGTACCCGCGCACATGTTCACGTCGATGTTCACCTGCGCCCGTACGGCGGGCTGGTCGGCGCACATCCTGGAGCAGAAGCGCACCGGACGCCTGGTCCGGCCCTCCGCCCGCTACGTCGGCCCCGGCGCCCGCTCACCGCGCGAGGTCCAGGGATACGACGGCATCTCCGCCGGCTGACCCCGCACAACGCAGACGACCCGCGAGCTCTGGTCCCTCCGCCTCGGCGGAGGAGCCGGCCGGACGTACCGGCGAGCTCGCGGGTCGGGTGACTGCTTGGGATTGGGCCGGCTGCGCGCTTCTCTCACGCGCTGGTCCGGCACCGCACTAGATGTGGTGCAGGGCCACTAGCCCGCAGCCACCTCACGCGTCCGGTATTCATACATTCGCCGAACCACCTCCCTTCTGTGTGCCCACACAGTAAGAACCGCCCGGCCCGGGGATCAACCTCTTTTTTTTCGAGAGCTTTTTTCGACAGCCCTCGACGCGGGCGGCTCGGTAGCGTTCCGCACATGACGAACCGACGTGCGATTCTCAGCGGGTCCTCCTTCGAGGAGCGGATCGGGTATGCCCGGGCCGTGGTCGACGGGGAGTGGGTGCATGTGTCGGGGACCACGGGGTTCGACTACGCGGCCATGACGATCTCCGAGGACGTCGTCGAGCAGGCCGAGCAGTGTCTGCGGAACATCCAGGACGCGCTCGCGCAGGCCGGGTGCGGGTTGGAGGACGTCGTGCGGGTGCGGTACCTGCTGCCCGGGCGGGAGGACTTCGAGCCCTGCTGGCCGGTGCTCCGGCGGGCGTTCGGGGAGGTGCGGCCGGCGGCGACGATGATGGTGTGCGGGCTGGCCGATCCCCGGATGAGGATCGAGATCGAGGTGTACGCGCGGCGGCGCGAGCTGCGGATCGAGGCCGTGCACGGGGTGGAGATGCTGGAGGAGTGGCGGTACGTGCACAACGAGGTCGTGCCGCCCGCCGCGATGTCCCTCGACGACGCCCGGGGGCGGCTGGGGCGGTACCGGATGGAGAACGCGTACCTGGGGGACGTGCTCGTCGGGTGCTCCACGGTGCGGCCGCCGGAGGGCGAGGGCGCGGTGGCGACCGTGATCGCCCGTGTGCTGCCGGACTACCGGGGGCGGGGGTTCGGTACGGCTCTGTACGAGCGGGGTCTGGCCCACGCGCGCGTGCTGGGCGCGCGGGCCGTGGAGACGTGTGTGCTGGCGGCCAACGAGGACGGCCTGCGGTTCGCCGTGAAGCGGGGGTTCGTGGAGACCGAGCGGTACGTGCTCGACGGTGAGAGCGATCTGTGGGTGGATCTCAGGCTCGGAACGGATTGATCTTCTGCCGTCGGTGGGCCGATCCTGGAGACGGAGGCGGCTTGCAACGATTCCTTCAATCTTGTGGGAACTCGGTGTGTGCTGCGTCACGTTCCAGTTAGATGATTGCGAGTGAGCGAACCGGCGTGCCGTACGTGCGGACGCAGCTTGGCAGGGGGTCCAGGTGAGTGCTTCCCGGCGTAGTGGGACCACCGACGAGCTGGGGCCCGATGAGCCCGAGCGGGACGGTCCCGTGGGTCCCGACGGCTCGGATCTGCTCGCGGCTCTGCTCGACGGGATGGACGCGGCGCTGTGCGCCTTCGACGCGGGCGGTGTCGTCACGCACTGGAACCGCGAGGCCGAGCGGATCCTGGGCTGGACCGCGGCGGAGGCCGTGGGGCGGCACGGGTTCGCCGGGTGGGCCGTGCGGGAGGCGGACGCCGAGGAGGTCGAGGGGCGGCTGATGTCCGCCATGGAGGCCCCCGGACGGCAGGTGCACGAGTTCGCGCTGCTGACCAAGGACGGCGGACGGGTGCTCGTACGGACGCAGTCGGCGGCCGTGCGCGGGCCGGACGGCAAGCCGGCGGGGGTGTACTGCGCCTTCAGCGAGGTGCACACGCAGATCGACCTGGAGCGGTCGATCGCGCTGAGCGAGGCGCTGTTCGAGGACGCGAGCTGGGGTGTCGTGCTGGTCGACGCCGATCTGCGGCCGGCCGTGGTGAACGCGCATGCCGCGCGGTCGCTGGGCATCGGCCGTACGTCCGCGCTGGGGCGGCCGCTGGGCGAGCTGCTGGCGCAGGGTGTGGAGGAACTGGAGAGCGCGCTGACGCATGTGCTGGCGGAGGGCGCGCCGCCCGCGCCGGCCGAGGTCTGGGTGAGCGTGCGCACGCCGGAGGGCGAGCAGCGGCGGTGCTGGCGGTGCGGGTTCGTGCGGCTGGCCTCGCCGCTCGCGGAGGAGCCGGTGCCGCTCGGGGTCGGCTGGCTGTTCGTGGACGTCACCGAGGGCAAGCAGGGTGAGCAGGAGGCGTCGCTGCTGCGGTTCCGGGCGAACCAGCTGCACCGGGCGGCCCGGGCGGCGGCGGAGTGCGAGGACCCGCGGGAGGCGGCGACGATCCATCTGGACTTCGCGCTGGCCGGATTCGCCGATCACGCGCTGATCGACCGGGTGGCGGGGGGTCCGGTGGCCGACGCGGAGGCGGAGGGACCGGTGCGGCTTGTGCGGGTCGCGGCGACGCCTTCCGGGGCACCGGGGCCGAGTCTGCTGACGGGTGCGGCGGGGCTGCCAGTGCGGTACGGGCAGGGGCATCCGGCGTTGCAGTGCGTGGAGCGGGCGGGGTCGGTGCGGGCCAGTGTCGGGTCGGTGCCGGCGGAGCAGGCGCGGGAGTGGGCCGTGGGGCGGCAGTGGCCGGCGGACGCGGTGCACGCGTTGTGCGCGGTGTTGCGCAGCCGGGGCCGGACACTGGGGGTCGTGACGTTTCTGCGGGGGGCCGGCCGGAGTTCGTTCGAGCGGAGCGACGCTGTGTACGCGGAGGACGTGGCCGTGCGGATCGCGACGGCGCTGGATCTGGCGGGGGTCGGGGGGCCGGAGTAGGCGGCGGGCCGTGTGGTCGCCCGGTGGCTGTCCGGCCGCGGTCTAGTGCCGGTAGAAGATCCGGTCCCCGTACTCCTTCATCACCCGTGCGTTCCACTCGTGTCCGCCGTCCACGTTGCCCGACCTGAGCAGCGGTGGCTCGATGCCGCGGTCCGCCAGGGAGCCTGCCGCCGTGGCCATCACCGCCTGCATGATCGCGCTCGTGACGACGGTCGAGGCGGGGGCGAAGGGGGCGGGGACGGTGTCCAGGGCGAGGGTCGCGTCGCCGATGGCGATCTTGGAGTCGAGGACGATGTCGCAGTGGTCCTTGAGATAGGTGCCGGAGGCGTGGCGGGAGCGGGTCTGCGTCGCGTATGCCACCGAGGTGATGCCGATGACCTTCACGCCGAGGGCTCGGGCGTTCATGGCCATCTCGACGGGCAGCGCGTTGCGGCCGGAGAGGGAGATGATCACCAGGGCGTCGCCGGCGCGGAGCGGGGAGGTGTCCAGGACCGCGCTCGCGAGGCCGTCGACGCGCTCCAGGGCCGAGCCGAGCGTGGCCGGCATGACGTCGACGCCCACGACGCCGGGTACGACGAGGAGGTTCATCAGGGCGAGGCCGCCCGCGCGGTAGACGACGTCCTGGGCGGGCAGGGAGGAGTGTCCCGCGCCGAAGGCGAAGAGGCGGCCGCCGTCGGCGACGGTGTCGGCGAGCAGGGTGCCGGCCGCCGTGATGGACTGCGACTGCTCGTCTCGTACGCGCCGGAGGAGTTCGATCGCGGCGTCGAGGAACTGGTCGGCCAGTCTGCCGTCGCTCATGCGGGTCCTTTCGGGGCGCACCGTGCGGAGTCCGTGTCGCGGATCACGGTGCGGTCTGGACCAGTGCCGTGTCAATACGGCCGTCGGACCGTCCCGCGGCCCGGGTGGCCGGACCCGGCCACCGGCCTGTACTCGCCCGTAACCCGGTGGTTTCAACGGTGCGGCACGGTTGTCAGTGCTATGCGTCAGAATTGAGTCCAGGGCCAGCGCACGCGCCGGGTAGCCGTTCGTGCTTCCGGCAGATCTCATCGAGGGGCACGTATGTCCGGACTGATCGACACCACGGAGATGTATCTCCGCACCATCCTCGAGCTGGAGGAGGAAGGTGTGGTCCCCATGCGTGCCCGGATCGCCGAGCGGCTCGACCAGAGCGGGCCGACCGTGAGTCAGACGGTGGCGCGGATGGAGCGGGACGGCCTGGTCGCCGTGGCCGCCGACCGGCATCTGGAGCTGACGGACGAGGGCCGCCGGCTCGCCACGCGCGTGATGCGCAAGCACCGTCTGGCCGAGTGTCTGCTCGTCGATGTGATCGGCCTGGAGTGGGAGCAGGTGCACGCGGAGGCCTGCCGCTGGGAGCACGTGATGAGCGAGGCCGTGGAGCGGCGCGTGCTGGAGCTGCTGCGGCACCCGACCGAATCGCCCTACGGCAACCCGATCCCGGGGCTCGAGGAGCTCGGGGAGAAGGACGGCGCCGACCCGTTCCTGGACGAGGGCATGGTGTCGCTGGCGGACCTGGACCCGGGCGCGGACGGCAAGACGGTGGTGGTGCGCCGTATCGGCGAGCCGATCCAGACGGACGCGCAGCTGATGTACACGCTGCGGCGGGCGGGGGTGCAGCCCGGTTCGGTGGTGAGCGTAACGGAGTCGGCGGGCGGTGTGCTGGTCGGCAGCGGGGGAGAGGCGGCCGAGCTGGAGGCGGACGTGGCCTCCCACGTCTTCGTCGCCAAGCGCTGAGGCGGCCGGCCGGGTCGACTCCGGGGGCCGGGAAGGCGGTTGGGGCGTCTTGACGGTCCGTGGAATCCGAGATTCAGTGCGTCGAATCGCAGCGCTTCGACGGGGCGCGTGCGAGGCTTGCCCGTGAGGCATATGACCGGAGGGGGCGGAGGATGTGCCGCAGTCGCGTGGAGGGCCCCGGCGCCGTGCGGCGCCGGGGCCTGTCCTCCCCTGTGCTGACCCGGAGCCCCGAGCTCTCAGGGTCATTCCCCTCGGACCGGTTTCCCCGAGCGGTCCGCCTCCCGCAGAAGATCTCCCCTCGGCAGCGCCGATCATTCCTTGAGCGTGGTCACTCGAACGAGGGGTGTTGTCGGCAGACGAGGCATTTTCGAATACCCATTCGATAGTCTGCGCACCAGACAGGCAGCTGCACGGCACGGCAGGACACGGTTCACAGGACCGGCCGGCTCGAGCGGGAGCGAGCGGTCCGAGCGGAGCTAGGGGGGTGCCAGACGATGGCGCGACGCATCGACGTGACCGGGGCGGGTGGCGTACGCCTCGCGGCCTGGGAGTTCGGGGACCCTCCCAAGGCGGACCCCGCCACCCTCGTACCCGAACAGCCCGGCCCCCCGGACCGGGCCGCCCCGCCGGTCCACCAGGAGTACGGGCCCGGAGTCCTGTTATTGCACGGCCTCATGGGCCGCGCCTCGCACTGGGCCTCCACCGCCCGTTGGCTCTCCGAGCGGCACCGCGCCGTCGCCCTCGACCAGCGCGGCCATGGCCAGAGCGACAAGACCCCACAGGCCGCCTTCACCCGTGAGGCATACGTCGAGGACGCGGAGGCCGCGCTCGAACAGCTCGGTCTCGCCCCGGCCGTCCTCATCGGGCACGCCATGGGTGCGCTGACCGCCTGGCAGCTCGCCGCCAAGCGCCCCGACCTGGTACGAGGCGTGATCATCTGCGACATGCGGGCCTCTGCCCTCGGCGCCGCCTCCCAGCGCGAGTGGGCCGACTGGTTCCGGGCCTGGCCCGTCCCCTTCGCCACCCTGGCCGACGTGCGCAAGTGGTTCGGCGAGGACGATCCCTGGGTCGAGCGGCCCAACCCCGCGCGCGGGGAGTTCTACGCCGAGGTCATGCACGAGGGCGCCGACGGCTGGCGGCCCGTCTTCGACCCCGACCAGATGCTGAAGTCCCGGGAGACCTGGGTCTTCGACGCGCACTGGGAGGAGCTGGCGCAGGTGCGGTGCCCGGCGCTGGTGGTCCGGGGGCTCGACGGGGAGCTGGGCCGGGCCGAGGCCCAGGAGATGGTCCGGGTGCTGCCCCGCGGGGAGTACGCGGAGGTCACCGACGCCGGCCACCTCGTGCACTACGACCAGCCGGAGGGCTGGCGAGCGGCGATCGAGCCATTCCTGGACGCGGTGCTCACCAGCCCTTAGGGCCTGTCGTTCGGATCAGGTCGGCTGCAGGGGGCGGCGCGTCGAGGCGGCCCCGAGCGGGGTCGTGGGGGAGCGTGCAGCTGCAAGGCGGAGGAGGGAGTCGACGCGGAGCGCTGGGGGTGCCTCCTCCGGGGAGTGCGCACCAGGGCCCGCGACGCCGAGCTGATCCGAACGACAGGCCCTGGCTTCTCACCCCTTGCTCACCGCGGTCAGGATCTCCGGGAGGCGGGCCGCCGTGCGGGGGGCGGCCAGGCGCAGGCCCGCCCAGGTGATCGCCGCGCCGTAGGCGGCCCCGGCCGGCAGCAGCAGCCAGCCCCAGGAGTCGCCGTTCCGTGCCACGTTCGCCCAGATCGCGGCGGCGATGACCGGTGCGGCCAGCAGGGCCGCCGAGACCATGCCGCCGAAGATCGAGATCCAGGCGAGGCCGGTCTGGCCGGGGGCCACGTTCTTGTAGCCCTCCTGCGGGATGGAGTACGGGAAACGGGCGGACGTCCAGGCGCCGGTGGCCAGCATCGCGCCGAGCAGCGCGAAGGACAGGCCGAGGACCTCGGGCAGCCGCGCCCAGTCGCCGAGCATCGCGGTCGTCACGACCGTGACGAGGGTGGCGTACGGCAGGGTGATCACGAGCAGGGCGAACGCCCGGCCGCGCAACTCGACGTAGGCGTCCCGGCCGGAGGAGATGGTCATCGCGACGATCCAGAACGCGGAGGTGTCCTGGCCGAACTGGTTGTACATCTGGATGCCGAGCATGCCGGCGGCGAAGCACGCGAAGTACACGGAGCCGGTGCCCTGCAGGGCGTTGAAGACGGGCACGATCAGGCCGATGGCCAGCGACGTCACCCAGGCCGCCTTGGTCTTGGGGTCGCGCCACACGTACCGCAGGCTGCGTTCCATGACCGTGCCGGTGCGGCCGGGCGGCAGCAGCCGCGCGAGGCCGGTGCCGGCGCGGCCCCGGGCGGCCGGCTCGGCGGACACCTGGAGCGTCGAGCCGTCGGGCGAGGTCATCAGCCGGGTCAGATGACGCGACCACACGGCGATGAGGGCGGCCAACGCGCCCGCGCTCAGCGCAAGTTGGGCGGCGGCGGCCCCGTACGCACCGGAGCTCACCGAGTCCACCGCGCCGATCGCCGAGGCGGGCGGCACCCACTTCGCCACGTCGCCCGCCGGAGCGAGCTGCGCGAGCCCGCTCGAACCCAGCCGCTGCGCGCCGAAGTTGACCACCTGCGCGCCGATCGCGATGACGAGCCCGCTGAGCACCGCCAGATCGCGGCCCTTGCGGCTGGTCAGCAGCCGGATGTTGGCGGCGGCGACGGCCCGCGCGAGGGCCACGCACACCAGCAGGGCCAGCACGACGGCGACGACGGCGACGGCGTACGCCGCTCCGCCGTGCGCGACGGTGATCACCGAGCCGGTCAGCAGGAGCAGGGTGAACAGCGGCCCGATGCCGACGAGGGAGGCCGCCAGCAGGGCCCGTACCAGAGGCCGCGGGCGCAGCGGCAGCATCACCAGGCGGGTCGGGTCCAGGGTCTCGTCCCCGCCGGGGAAGAACAGCGGCATCACCGCCCAGCCCAGCGCCAGTACGGCCGTCAGCAGGACGACCACCGACTCGGCGTGCGCGTGGCCGCGCAGCGCGGCCAGGCCCAGCAGCTGCAGCGCCCCGAAGAGCAGCACGACGACGGCGGAGACCACGTAGGCGGCCCGCCGGCCCCCCGACTGCCGCAGCCCGTTGCGCAGCAGCGACAGCTTCAGCCGTACGACGACGGCGGTGACGTCGGCGGTCGTCATCGTCCGCCGCCCAGCCAGTCGAGATCGGAACCGGTGTCGCGGCCGCCCGCGCCGACGAGTTCCAGGAACGCCTTCTGCAGCGAGGGGGCCTCGCCGCGGACCTCGGCGAGGGTGCCCTGGGCGCGGATGCGGCCGGCGGCCATCACGGCGACCCAGTCGCACAGGGACTCGACGAGCTCCATGACGTGGGAGGAGAAGACGACGGTGGCGCCCGACGCGGTGTAGCGCTCCAGCACGCCCCTGATGGTCTGCGCGGACACCGGGTCCACGCCCTCGAACGGCTCGTCCAGGAAGAGCACTTCGGGATTGTGCAGCAGGGCGGCCGCGAGCCCGATCTTCTTGCGCATGCCGGTCGAGTAGTCGACGACGAGCTTGTGCTGGGCGCCGGCCAGGTCCAGCACGTCGAGCAGCTGGGTGGCCCGCTTGTCGACCTCGGCGCCGGGCAGTCCGCGCAACCGGCCGCTGTAGACGAGCAGTTCGCGTCCCGACAGCCGCTCGAACAGTCGCAGTCCCTCCGGCAGCACCCCGATCCGCGCCTTCACGGCCACCGGATCCCGCCACACGTCGTGCCCCACGACCTCGACGGTGCCCTGGTCCGGCCGCAGCAGCCCGGTCACCATGGAGAGGGTGGTGGTCTTCCCGGCCCCGTTGGGCCCCACGAGCCCGATGAACTTCCCGGCCGGCAGTTCGAGATCGATCCCGGCGACCGCGATCTGCTGCCCGAACCGTTTCCAGAGGCCTTGAACGCGTACGGCGGCTGAGGTCATGAGTGAACCCTACGGGCAGGTGGCGCCCCTCAGGGGTGCGGGCCGCACCCGATGTCCGGCTCCGCCGCGCGGGCGCACGTCACCTGTCCCGGCCGCACGCGTAGGCCAGCGGTGACGTCAGCTCCTCCGCGTCCGGCAGCCACCGATTGGCGGGCGTGGGCCGGCAGGCCCACTGGACGGCGCCGCGCGAGCCGAACCGGGTCGGCGGGGCGGCCACGTACGCGCCCTCGCCGAGCACGGCCAGATCGAGGGACGTGGGAGGCCAGCCGAGCTTGCGCAGCAGCTCGGGCACCTTCATGGACGCACCCGGCAGCACGAAGAAGTGCATCCGCCGGTCCGGCGTCAGCGTCACGGGGCCCAGCGTCAGCTCCATGCGCTCCATGCGGGCCAGCGCCAGGAACCCGGCCGTCTCCGGGACGGAGATCGCGTCGAACGTACGCCCCGTCGGCAGCAGGATCGACGCCGTCGGCTGCTTCTGCCACATCCGGCGCGCGACGGTCGCACTGCCCGTGGCCTGCGTCGCCCAGTCCTCCCGCGCGGGATGTGCGCCCGGCGCGGCGCACGCCGCGTCGCCGCAGGAACAGTGCTGCACCCCGTCTGCGGCTTCCAGCCAGGTGCCGGGAAAGACGTCCCAGTGACGGTCCTCGGCGTAGCGTACGGCTGTCTCCAGCAGCGATTCGCCGCGCTGCTTCGGGATCTGAGCGGCTTCGGTGCCCGCGATCGTCTCTTCCACGATGAACACAACTCCCGCACCCACCTGGAGTTACGGGCGTAACGCGCGCGGGGGAGGGGCATCGATCCCTCGTCCGGGGCGCATGGATGCACGTGTGGGGGCGCGCGGGAGGAACCACGGCGTGAGGTGGGTAGCCACGAAGGGGGCGGCTTCCCTTCAAGAGGCCCTTACCCAGGCAATCCTCGGAATTCCTCGCATGACGCGCATTTTGCGCATGTCGGCGGGGCATTGATCTTCGAGGCCGGATCTTTTCGCCCTGAACGGCGGGGGGTTCGGTCGTGGAAGACACGCCAACTCGGTGCGTGGGCAGGCACCGCAGCCACAGGGGGTAGTGCCAATGGCCGCAAGGCCTCTCGTCGCGCGGCAGCCGAACGAACGGCTGCAGGCGCTCATCCAGGAGGCGGGGTGCTCGAACGCCGGGCTCGCCCGCCGCGTCAACATGTGCGGTGCCGAGCACGGCCTCGACCTGCGCTACGACAAGACGTCCGTGGCCCGCTGGCTGCGCGGACAGCAGCCGCGGGGCCGGGCGCCCGCGATCATCGCCGAGGCGCTGGGCCGCAAACTGGGCCGCACGGTCACGATCGACGAGATCGGCATGGCCAACGGCAAGAACCTCGCCTCCGGCGTCGGCCTGCAGTTCTCGCCGACGGTCCTGGGGGCCATCGAGCAGGTCTGCGAGCTGTGGCGCAGCGACGTCGGCCGGCGGGACTTCCTGTCCGGCTCGTCCGTCGCCGCCTCCGCGCTCGTCGAGCCCAGCCGTGACTGGCTGATCTCCTCGCCCGACTCGCAGGTGGCGCGCTCGGCGGGGCCGCGGGTCGGCCAGTCCGACGTGGCCGCCGTGCAGGCGATGACGCAGGCGCTCGTGGACCTCGACCACCAGTACGGCAGCGGGCATGTGCGCCCGGTCGTCGTGCACTACCTCAACAGCGTCGTCTCCGGCCTGCTGGCGGGCTCCTACCGGGAGGCGGTGGGGCGCGACCTGTTCGCCGCGGTCGCCCGACTCACCGAACTCGCCGGGTACATGGCCGTCGACACCGGCCAACCCGGCCTGGCCCAGCGGTACTACATCCAGGCGCTGCGGCTCGCCCAGGCGGCGGGCGACCGCGGCTACGGCGGCTATGTGCTGGCCGCCTCCATGAGCCACCTCGCCGCACAGCTCGGCAACCCGCGCGAGATCGCCCAGTTGGCGCGGGCGGCGCAGGAGGGGGCGCGCGGGCGCGTCACCCCGCGCGCGGAAGCCATGTTCCACGCGGCGGAGGCGCGCGGGCACGCCCTGATGGGCGATGCGCGGGCGGCTCAGACGGCGTCCGGGCGGGCGGTGAGCGCGCTGGAGGCGGCCGACTCCGCCTCCGGGGACGACCCGGTGTGGATCGCGCACTTCGACGAGGCCTATCTGGCCGACGAGTTGGCGCACTGCCACCGCGACCTCGGACAGGCCGACGCGGCGGCGCGGCGTGCGGAGGAGTCGCTGGCCGGGCTGCCGGAGACGAAGGCGCGCAGGCGGGCCATCGGCTATGTGCTGCTGGCCACCGCGCAGGTGCAGCAGCGCGAGATCGAGCAGGCCTGCAACACCGGCCTCAAAGCGGTGGAGTTGCTGGAGAGCGTGCGCTCCAACCGGGGCGCCGAGTACCTGGAGGACTTCCAGCAGCGGCTCCAGCCGTACCAGGAGGAGCCGGTGGTACGGGAGTTCGGGGCCCGGATGGAGCTGCAGGCGGCGGCGTGAACGGGCGGGAAACGGTTGGTTGACGATCTGATTCGATCGGAGGTGGACATATACGACGACCTGCAAAGCTCCCCTGTTACCGCCGTCACAGGGGAGCAGGTTGCGCCCTGAGCTGTGTCGCACCCGGCTCGGGGGACCCGGTAGCGTGAGCCGACGGTTTCACAAGGTCCCCCATTAGTAGGAGTCCCGGTGACGCAGAGTGGACAGAGCGAGGAGCCCTCGCAGCGCCAGGCGCGCGAAGGCATCGTGCTGCCCTCCGACGGCGGCGAACCGTTGCTGCCGGGCATGCTGGGCAACCAGGCCGGCCCGCGGAACGGATCGCCGCAGGGCGATCAGGGCGGATCGCACACCGCGCAGTACGGCGACCCCTACGCCGGGCAGCAGCCCGGGCCGCAGACGCCGGCCTCGGCGCCGCCCGGCGGCCAGTCCTGGGGCACGCCCTGGGGCCCCGACCGGCAGGAGACCGCGCCCCCGGCGCCGGGCCAGGGCTGGGACACCCCGCCGGCCCAGTCCTGGGGCACGCCCGGCCCGTACCAGCAGCCGGCCACGGACCAGTGGAGCGCCGCGTCACAGCCGCTGCCGCAGGAGGGCGCGCCGTCCGCGTCCCACGGCGGCGCGGCGCAGCCCATGCCGGGCGCCTCGCCGAACGACGGCTACGCGCCCGCCGCCCAGCAGCCGACGTCCGGCTCCCCACTGCCGCCGGCGAACCCCTATCCGGGCGCCCCCGGCTACGCCGCTCCCGCCGCCTTCGGTGCCCCCCTGCCGCCCGCGGACGAGGGCGCCACCCAGGTCATACCCCCGGTCACCGGCGGTGTGCCCGGCAGTGAGGGGGCGACACAGTATCTGCCGCCCGTGCCCGCGGACGAGGGCGCCACCCAGTTCCTGCCGCCCGTGGGCCCCGGCGCGCTGCCGCCCCAGACCGGTGGCCACCACTCCGGCGAGGCGACCCAGTTCCTCGGCCGGCCGGACCGGGCCGGTGCCGGGCCGCTGCCGCCCGCCGCCGACCCGGACGCACAGGCCACGCAGTACATCCCGCCGGTGGGCGACCACCGTCAGCCGCCCGCCGAGTTCGACAACCTCTTCCGCGGCGCACCGGGCGGCGAGGCCCCGGCGGGCTCCACGCAGCAGCTGCCGCGCTTCGAGCAGCCGCAGCCCCGGCAGCAGCCCGCCTACGGCGGCCAACAGTCCTCGTACTTCCCGCCGGGACGCGACGACGACGGCGGCGGCCGGGGCGGACGCGGCGGCCGTACGAAGTCGCGCGTGCCGCTGATCGCGGCCGTCGGCATCGGCATCGTCGTGCTCGGCGTCGGCGCGGGCGCGCTGCTGGGCGGTGGCGGCGGGGACGACGGCAAGGACAACAACCAGCCGGTCTCCGCCACGGCCCCGGCCGGCGACGGCTCGGCCTCACCGTCCGCCGACCCCGCCAAGCAGCAGGCCGTCGCGCTGGACAAGCTCCTGGCCGACAGCGGCAACAGCCGGGCGTCGGTGATCAACGCGGTGGCCGACGTCAAGGCCTGCCGGAACCTGGGCGCCGCGGCCTCGGATCTGCGGGCCGCCGCCAAGCAGCGCGGCGAGCTGGTCACCCGGCTGTCCGGCCTGTCCGTGGACCGGCTCCCGGCCCACGCCGACCTGACCGCGGCCCTCACCAAGGCCTGGCAGGCCTCCGCGTCCGCCGACAACCACTACGCGGCCTGGGCCGACCAGGTCGGCGGTCGGAAGGGCTGCCACAAGGGCCAGGCCCGCTCCACCGGGCAGACCGCGGCGGGCAACGCCGCGAGCGGCACCGCCAGCCAGCAGAAGCTCAGGGCCTCGCGGCTGTGGAACTCCATCGCGAAGTCGTACGGCCTGACCCAGCGCGGACCGACCCAGCTCTGAGCCGGTCCCGGCGTGGCGCGGACGGTCAGTCGACGTCCGCGCCCTGCAGGGTCTTCGCCACGTCGAGGAAGCCCGGCTTCGCCGTCACCAGCTGCCCCTGTCGTACGACCTGCAGCGTCACGTCCGTGTTGACGATCCGGGAGAAGCCGATGGTGGCCACCGGACCCTGGTCGCTCCACTTCAGGGGCGGTGTCAGTCCGCCGGTGGTGACCTTCAGGCCGTCGTCGAGGGCGCGGCGCACGGAGTCGGCGGTGACGTTCCCGCCGCCCAGCGAGTCGACGACCTTCTTGAACACCGTGTAGGCGATCCAGGTCGTCTGCACGCCGACGTCACCGGCGTCGATCCGGTTGTCGCCGAAGGCCTGCTCGCTGATCACCTTTTTCATCGGGGCCCAGCGCGCGTCGCTCGACACCGGATACCAGCCGGTGACGTAAGAGCCCTCGTACGGACCCGACGTGCCGCCGGACTCGTTGATCACCGTCTGGTCGACGCTGTCGAGGGTGGCCGCGGTCCGCACCGCCGGATACTCGTCGCGTTCGCGCCGGAAGGAGTCCATGAAGGTGCTGGTGCGGTCCCCGAGCGCGGGGATCGCGCACCCCCTCTTCACCGAGTCGACGGCGGTGGCGGCCAGGGCCTTCTCGGCCGGCCCCGCGTACTCGTTCGTGTCGTCCGCGGCCCGCTGGTCGATCAAGGGCCGGTGCCCGCCGGCCTTCAGGCCGGAGTCGAGCATGGGGGGAAGCTCGTCGCCCGCGATGGTGTCGGGACGGACGAGCGCGACGGGCCCGCAGCTCGCGGCGAGTTCCTTGCCGAGGCCGGCCAGCAGCGTCGGCTGGCCGCCGTTGACCGGGTAGGACAGCGGACTGGTGAACTCGGAGGTGGTGGCGCCGTAGCCGCCTATGAAGGGGATGCCGGCGCCCTCCAGGTCGGGGAGGTAGAACTCGCCGTACTGGCTGTAGGAGCCGACGACCGCGACGACGTTCTGCTTGACGGCCGTCCGCGCGCACTTGGCGGCGGCCACGCTGTCGTTGTGGTCGTTGCAGGTCAGGACCTTGAGCTTGCGGCCGCCCAGGCCGCCGTGGGCGTTGACGTACCGGGCGTAGGCCTGGGCGAAGGCCGGCATGCCGGGCTTGTTGGTGGCCTTGGTGCCCTGTGGCGCCCAGGTCATCACCGTGATCGGGCCGTCCCCGGCACCCCCCGTGGTACCGGGGATGACCCCGCATCCGGTGGCGAGGGACGCACACACCGCCAGGGCTCCCGCCGCGAGGGCGGTCGCTCTGCCGGGCCGGGTGCGTGTGGGGAGGAAGGTGCTGCGGAAGCGTCGCCTGCCGGTCATGGACACACACGCTTCCGTCACATCGCCAACCCCGAGGTGACCTACGGTTATTGATCGGTGACGTGCAGGTGAATTGCGGGGGCTGGTGAGGCGCTGGTGCGAAAGAACGTACGATCGGTGACCGTGCAAGGTTCGGACAACTCTTCCCGTCGCGGTCGTCGCTCCTCCACCATGGGCGGTATGCCACTGAACGACATGCCGTGGTGGCGCTGGCGCAGCAATGTGCGCTCCGCGCTGCACATGCTCTCCGACCCGGGGTTCCAGCAGAACGTCTGGCTGGCCGGCGTCGACGGGTACGGGGACGTCACCGACGCCGTGTACCGCCTGGTCGAGGACACCTGGCTGGACAACTGGTCCGCCGAGAAGTACGTCGGCACGATCTTCCGGGACTCCCAGGAGGCGGCCCTCGTCGACACCGCCGTGCTGCGCGTGCTGCGGATCATGCACCAGGTCGGGCCGGACGCGCCGGTCTCCGCGTACCTGGAGCACCAGGGCTGGCCGGAGGCGGTACGGGCGGCGCGGGACGCGCACGTACGCATGGCCGTGTCCGACGGTGAGGACCCGGACGCGCCGCCGCGCACCCTCGAGGTGCTGCGGATCATGACGCGTTCCGCTTAGCGGACGCCGGTTCGGACCCGAGTTCACTTATGGGACCCTGTCCTGCATGAGCGAGCAGTCCACCCGAGCCGCGGCGAACCCCGCCGACCAGTACGTCCTCACTCTCTCCTGCCCGGACAAGAAGGGCATCGTGCACGCCGTGTCGAGCTACCTGTTCATGACCGGCTGCAACATCGAGGACAGTCAGCAGTTCGGCGACCACGACACGGGTCTGTTCTTCATGCGCGTCCACTTCTCGGCGGACGAGCCGGTGACGGTGGACAAGCTGCGCGCCAGTTTCGCCGCGATCGGTGACGCCTTCCACATGGACTGGCAGATCAACCGGGCCGACGAGAAGATGCGGATCGTCCTGATGGTCAGCAGGTTCGGGCACTGCCTGAACGACCTGCTCTTCCGGGCCCGTATCGGCGCGCTGCCCGTGGAGATCGCGGCCGTGGTGTCCAACCACACGGACTTCGCCGAGCTGGTGGCCTCGTACAACGTTCCCTTCCACCACATTCCGGTGACGAAGGACACCAAGGCGGAGGCCGAGGCGCGGCTGCTCGAGGTCGTCCGGGAGAACGACGTCGAACTGGTCGTGCTGGCGCGGTACATGCAGGTGCTCTCAGATGAACTGTGCAAGCAGCTGAGCGGGCGGATCATCAACATCCACCACTCGTTCCTGCCGAGCTTCAAGGGTGCGAAGCCGTATCACCAGGCGCACACCCGGGGGGTCAAGCTCATCGGGGCGACCGCGCACTACGTGACCGCGGATCTCGACGAGGGGCCGATCATCGAGCAGGAGGTCGAGCGGGTCGGGCACGACGTCACGCCGGACCAGCTGGTGGCGATCGGGCGGGACGTGGAGTGCCAGGCGTTGGCGCGGGCGGTGAAGTGGCATGCCGAGCGGAGGATTCTGCTGAACGGCCGCCGAACCGTGGTGTTCGCCTAGCGGCGGGCTCGGGGGGTTCGGTACGTCGTCGGGCGCGGGTGAGTGGGGGCTGGTCGCGCAGTTCCTCGCGCCCCTAAAGGCCTTGGGGCGGACGCGGTTCAGCGGGACGGGTGCTGGCGAAGAGGCCTGTAGTGGACCCACTCAGGGGCGCGGGGAACTGCGCGACCAGCCCCCACCGACCCGCACCCGCCGGAGGGCCGGAACCCCGTCCTACATCCTGCTCAGTGTCGCCGCCGCGAACAGTACGTCTCTGATTGCGTCGCGGTCCCCCACCTGCCCCGCGGCCGCCTCCTCCGGCGGCACGTGGCCGGCTGCCAGGCGGCAGAACTCCACGCCGTCAAGGGCGACGTGGGCCACCTCGTGCTCGGGCGACGCCTGTGCCGCCGGTGAGTCCAGCGGGATCAGCCACTCACCCCCGCCGAGGCCCTCGATCTCCAGCCGCAGGCTCCGTCCGGGGCCGCCGGCCACCCCGAGGTGCCGTCCGCGGGCGGGCGACGCGAGACCCTCCTGCCGCCGCCCCGCCAGCACGGCGGGCAGCATGCGCGCGGCCAGATCGATCATGCGGTTCAGATGCCGGGGCGCGGGCGGCTCGTACGGATAGTCGACGGCCTCGGCGATGTCCTCCGCGTGCACCCAGCACTCGAAGGCCCGGTCCAGCATCGCGTCGTGCAGGGGCAGCGTGAAGTCGCCGTAGGAGACGGCCGGCCGGCCCGAACCGGAGCCGCCGGTGAAGGACACCGTGCGCACCAGGTCGTGGCTCTGCTCGCGCCAGGGCCCCCGGACCGCGCGCGTGGGCGGGGACGGGGCGGTGCGCCAGAGCGCCTCGGTGCGGGACGCCGGGCCGGAGCCGTCCGCGGTGCCGTCGCCCAGCGGGTCGTCGAGGCCGAGCGCGACCGCGACCAGGCCGTCGACGCACAGCAGGTGGGCGATGACACCGGCGACGGTCGTACGGCGGCTGGTCGGACCCGCGCCGTCGAACCAGCGCAGCCGCACGGGCGCGTGCCACTCGGCGTCGCCTATGTCCTGCAGCAGGGCGTCGAGCCGGGCCGTCTCCGCGTCGTACGGGGCCGCCCAGTCCGGCACCGGGATGCGCGGCGGGCGCCGGTCGAGGCAGCCCTGCAGGACGCGGGTGCGCAGGGCCGGGTCCAGGTCGAGGCTCTCCGGCGGGTGCAGCAGGCCCACCGCGTCGCGCAGCCGCAGCGCCTCCTCCGCGCAGGGGCCGCAGCCGCCCAGGTGCTCCTCGACGGCGGCCGCCTCCTCCGCCGAGCAGGCGGCCAGGGCCCACGCCCCGAGCAGGGACTTCAGGACCTGGTGCTCCAGGACCAGCGGCACCTGCGCCGGCTCCTGCGGAGTGGGCAGCGGCCGGTCGCCGTCCTCGACGGAGGCCCGGGGCGTGGGTATGCGCAGCGGGTTCTCGGGCTCGTGCCGTTCGTCGAACGCCTCGAAGCCGCTCACACCGCACCCCCGTGTCCGGGGGGTGCCCCGGGGGCGCCGGCGTCGTGGGCGGTGGACAGCAACTGGAGGCCGAGGCGGAGGCGGCGGCGCGCCTCGTCCTCGGTGACGCCGAGGTCGGCGGCGGTCTGGCGGTAGTCACGGCGCTGGAAGTAGGCCAGGTCGAGCGCGGCGCGCAGCGGGGAGGGCATGGAGGTGACGATGTAGTCGGCGCGGGCGGCGACCGAGGCGCGGCGGACCTTGCGCTCCAGTTCCTCGGCGGAGCCGCCGCCCCGGGCGAGCGCGGCGGTCTCGGTGGCGCGCAGCCGCTGCACGGCGAGGCGGTGGGTCAGCGTGGCGACCCAGGAGCGCAGCGGGCCCTGCTTGGGGTCGTAGGTCTCGGGGTGCTCCCAGACATGGGCGAAGACGTCCCTGGTGATGTGGTCGGCGGCCCGCTCGTCGCCGAGGACGCGGTGGGCCAGGCCGTGCACGAGCGAGGCGAAACGGTCGTAGAGCTCGCCGAGGGCGGCCGCCTCACCGCGTGCCAGTCGCTGCTGCATCTTGCGGTCCCAGCGAGGCGGTGCGTCCTTCTTCGCCATGCGGTCCCCTCACCCTGTCCGTCGGCCTGCCCGCGCTCTCGTCCAGCCTGCGTCCACCGTCTCCTCGAATGTAGTCGGCACCTCTGACAGCGCACGCCCCTTTGTGGCAATGCGCGCCCCCATGGAACCGCCAGGTGATAGTGGACCTTCGTCCACCCCTCACCATCATCCGATCAGATCTGTCCTGACCTGATCGAACAGGATCGAAGCAGACAAAAACAAGCCTCTTTCGATCGGTTTCCGTTTCTCCTGAGGAGTTTCAGGGAACGGCCGCTGGGCAGCCACGCTGCGAGGAAGCGTAGGAATGGCTTCCGTTTTGGCGGGGGTTCCGGCGAACGAAGGGCCTGGTGGTGGCGTTCTATGTGACCGGCGTCGAGCAGGGCGAATGGACCGTGCTCAGTGTGTCGGGCGAGCTGGACCTGGTGACGTCTCCAGCGCTGCGTCAGCGGGTGCACGACGCGGTGGCCGACGGCCGCCACAGTCTCGTCCTCGACCTCTCGGAGGTCTTCTTCTGCGACTCCAGCGGCGTCGGCGTGCTCATAGCCGCCCGCCGGCTGATCCGCTCCTGCCAGGGCAGCCTGCGGCTGATCCTCCCCGCGCGGGGCGCGGTCGAAGGTTCGCACGTCAACCGGGTCCTCGGCGCCCTCGGCGTGCGCAGACTGTTCGACGTGTACGCCGACCTGGACGAGGCCGTCGCCGAGGAGGCCGGACCACTGTCGGCTTAGCGACGCCCATAGGGGCTGCCCGACCCTTTCGCCACACGGTCGTCCCAGAATTCCCCCGGTCTTGGCACAAGCGTCGCTTTCGGGCGCCCGGACGCGCCGACGCGTCGTACGCTCCGGTCCAGGAACACCCCGACGTGACGTGAGGCGGCTCGAGAAGATGGTCAGCAGCGAGTACGAGCGCAGGATCGCCGCCCGGTTCGCCACCTTCGACCAGGACGGCAACGGCTACATCGACCGCGAGGACTTCAACGTGGCGGCCAAGGCGCTGCTCACCGAGTTCGGTGTCGCGGCCCGCTCCGACAAGGGGCAGGCCCTGTACGCGGGCGCCGAGGCCTTCTGGCAGGGCATGGCCGGGATCGCGGACCGGGACGGCGACCAGCGCATCACCCGCGAGGAGTTCGTCACGGGCGCGGTCAAGCGCCTGCGCGACAACCCCGACCGGTTCGCCGAGATCGCCCGCCCCTTCCTGCACGCGGCCCTCGACCTCGCCGACTCCGACGGCGACCGGGCGGCCACCGTCGCGGACACCGTGCGCGTGCTGCGCGTTCTGGGGGCGGCCGAGGAGGTCGCCCGGGCGGCCGCCGCCACGCTCGACACCGACGGCGACGGCAGGGTCGGGGAGGCGGAGATCGTGGCCGCGTTCGCCCGCTACTTCACCGTTCCCGAGTAGTGCCGTCCGTGTAGCGCTCGCGCAGTTTGTACTTGAGCACCTTGCGCAGCGTGTCGTTGCGCGGAAGGGCGTCCACGACCTCCAGCTGTTCCGGCAGCTTGTGCACCGACAGCCCTTCCGCGCGCAGGTACGACGTCACCGCCTCCAGCGTCAACTCCTGTGCGCCCGGCGGCTGTTCGACCACAGCGCAGACCCGTTCCCCGCGCTCGGCGTCCGGCAGCCCGATCACCGCGACGTCCCCGACGGCCGGGTGGGCGGCCAGCAGGTCCTCGATCTCCTTGGCCGAGATGTTCTCGCCCTTGCGGATGATGACGTCCTTGAGCCGGCCGGTGAGCACCAGGTGGCCGCTGTCCGTCACGAACCCCAGGTCCCCGGTGCGCAGGAATCCCTCGTCGTCGAAGGCCTCGGCGGTCTGCGCCGGATCCAGATAGCCCTGGCAGACGGCCTCCCCGCGCAGCCGCACCTCGCCGTCGACGATCCGTATCTCCATGCCCTGCGGCGGCCGTCCCTCGGTCGTCGCCAGGTTCTCCACGCTGTCCTCCGGGTCGCCCATGGTGATCATCGGCACCTCGGTCATGCCGTACCCGTGGGTGAGCTGCACGCCCATCTCCCGTACGACGGCGTGGTACACCTCCGGCGGCTTCGGGGCGCCGCCGCCCGCGAGCAGCCGTAGCGAGGGGATGACCCTGGTGTCCGGCTGCTTGCGCTGCTCGGCGAGGAACATCGAGTAGAACGCCGTGGACCCGCCGGCCACCGTCACTTTGTGCCTGCGGTACTGCTCCAGCGCGTCCGGCAGCGCGAACTGCTCGAACATCACCGCGGGGAAGCCGTACAGCAGCAGCATCACCGTGTAGTCGGGCCCCGCTATGTGCGCGTAGGGGAAGGCCATCGAGCCCACGTCGTCGGCCGAAAGGCGCAGCGCGTGGGCGAGGCAGGAGCCGCCGGCGATGAGCGAACGGTCCGTGTGCAGCACGCCCTTGGGGTCCGACGTCGTCCCCGAGGTCCAGTAGATCCAGCGGACCGAGGTGCCCTCGGCGGGCGGCGGGGGCAGCACGGCCGGGTCGCCCTCCGGGAGGCCGTCGTACGCCTCGAAGACGCCCTTCGCGCCCAGCCGCCGTGCCATCTCGGCGTGGTCGAAGCCCCGCCAGGTCCCCGGCACGGCGAAGAACTCCGCCTTCGACTCCCGCAGCGCGAAGCCGACCTCGCGGTCCCGGTAGAAGGGGATGACCGGCGTCTGTACGGCGCCCAGGCGGGCCAGCGCGAAGGAGAGCAGGGCCGTCTCGATGCGGGTGGGCAGCTGCCAGGCGACCACCGTGCCGGGGCGCACGCCCATGTCGTACAGGCCGGCCGCCACGCGCTCGGCACCCGTGCGCAGTTCCCCGAAGGTCAGGCAGCGGTCGTCCTGGAGGAGGACCGGGCGGTCGGGGGTGCGGCCGGCGCGGCGGACGACCAGGTCCCACAGGGTCCGGGCGGAGCTCAGGGAGTGCGGGGTCTCGTTCACGGGTGCCCCCTGCTTGGCTGACGACTCGTCAGGTGACATGCTATCTGACGACCCATCAGATAGCGCCCGTCAGGGAAACACCGTCCGGCGGAGGGGACCATGGACACCGAACTGCCCCGCATCATCAGCGTCGACGACCACGTGATCGAGCCCGCGCACCTCTTCGACACCTGGCTGCCGGAGAAGTACCGCGACCGCGGCCCCCAGGCCCTGACCGCCGGCATCGGCGAACTCGCCTACGTCGGCGGCAAGTACCAGATCACGATGGACCCGGACGGCCCGCCGACCGACTGGTGGATCTACGAGGACCTGAAGTTCCCGTACAAACGCAACATCGCCGCCGTCGGCTTCGACCGTGACGAGATGACCCTGGAGGGCATCACCCGGCAGGAGATGCGGCGCGGCTGCTGGGACCCGAAGGCCCGCCTTCAGGACATGGACCTCAACCACGTCGAGGCCTCCCTGTGCTTCCCCTCCTTTCCCCGCTTCTGCGGGCAGACCTTCGCCGAGGCGCACGACAAGGAGGTCGCGCTGGCCTGTGTGCGCGCCTACAACGACTGGATGGTCGAGGAGTGGTGCGGGGACAGCGGCGGACGGCTCATCCCGCTGTGCCTGATCCCGCTGTGGGACGTGGAGCTCGCGGTCGCGGAGATCCGGCGCAACGCCGCGCGCGGGGTGAAGGCGGTGACGTTCTCCGAGATCCCCACCTACCTCGGCCTGCCGTCCATCCACTCCGGCCACTGGGATCCGTTCTTCGCCGTGTGCCAGGAGACCGGCACGGTCGTCAACATGCACATCGGGTCCTCGTCCCAGATGCCGGCCGCGTCCCCGGACGCCCCGCCGGCGGTCCAGGCCTCCCTCAGCTTCAACAACGCCATGGCCTCGATGATGGACTTCCTCTTCAGCGGCGTGCTGGTGCGCTTCCCCCGCCTCAAACTCGCCTACTCCGAAGGGCAGATGGGCTGGATCCCGTACGCCCTGGAACGCGCCGACGACGTCTGGGAGGAGCACCGCGCCTGGGGCGGTGTGCGCGACCTGGTCCCGGAGCCGCCGTCCACGTACTACTACCGGCAGATGTTCTGCTGCTTCTTCCGCGACAAGCACGGAGTGGCGTCCCTGGACGCGGTCGGCCGGGACAACGCCACCTTCGAGACCGACTATCCGCACGTCGACTCGACCTTCCCGCACACCAAGGAGATCGCCCTCGACCACGTGAAGGGACTCGACGACGAGACGGTCTACAAGCTGATGCGGGGCAACGCGATCCGCATGCTCGATCTCGACCTGGACCGCTAGTGGACCTGTCGTACACCCCGGAAGAGGAGGAGTTCCGGGCGCGGTTGCGCGAATGGCTCGGCAAGGTACTGCCGACGCTGCCGCCGAAGCCGTCCCCCGACGACTGGCCCGGGCGCCGGGCCTACGACCTCGGCTGGCAGCGGATGCTGTACGACGCCGGGTACGCCGACGTCCACTGGGAGGGCACACCGAGCGTCCGGCTGATCTTCCTGGAGGAGACCGAGAAGGCGGGCGCGCCCTATGTCGGCGCCAACTTCGTGGGCCTGCTGCACGCCGGGCCCACCATCGCGGCCGAGGGCACGCCGGAACAGCGGGCGCGCTGGCTGCCGCCGGTCCTGCGCGGCGAGGAGGTCTGGTGCCAGGGCTTCAGCGAACCCGACGCCGGCTCCGACCTCGCGGCACTGCGCACCCGTGCGCGCAGGGACGGCGACGACTACGTGGTCAGCGGGTCCAAGATCTGGACCTCCCACGCCGAGGTGGCCGACTGGTGCGAACTGCTGGTGCGGACCGACCCGGAGGCCCCCAAGCACAAGGGCATCAGCTGGCTGGCCATGCCCATGGACGCTCCCGGCATCACCGTACGGCCGCTGCGGACCCTCGCCGGGTCGGCCGAGTTCGCCGAGATGTTCCTCGACGACGTGCGGGTGCCCGTCGCCAACCGGGTCGGGGACGAGAACGACGGCTGGCGCGTGACGATGGTGACGCTCTCCTTCGAGCGCGGCACGGCGTTCGTCGGAGAGGTGGTCGCCTGCCGGCGTGTACTGGGCGAACTGGCGGTCGCCGCACGGCGGAACGGGCGCTGGGACGATGCCGCGCTCCGGCGGCGGCTCGGCCGGCTGAACGCCGAGTTCCGGGCGCTGTGGCGGCTGACGCAGTGGAACGTGAGCGAGGCGGAGGCCTCCGGCGGTGTGCCGGGGGTGGGGGGCTCGGTCTTCAAGCTGCGGTACTCGCATGCCCGGCAGGAGCTGTACGACGCGGCGGCGGAGGTGCTGGGGCCGGACTCGCTGGATCTGGAGCGGCCGTGGATGCCCGACCGGCTGTCGTCGCTGTCGTACACCATCGCGGCCGGGACCTCGCAGATCCAGCGGAACATCGTGGGAGAGCGGATTCTCGGGCTGCCGAAGGGGAGGTGAGCGGTGCGGTTTCAACTGACGTCGGAGCAGGGGGCGTTGCGCGGGGCCATGCGGGGGGCTTTGCGTCGTACGGCGGGTGCGGGTTCGTGGGGGCCGGTCGCGCCCCGCGGCGGAGCCGCAGATGGACACAGCCCCGCGCCCCTTGGGGGCGCTGCCGAACCCGGCGCTTCTCCGCCACGTCTGGACCGGGAGCTGTGGCGGACGCTCGGAGAGCTCGGGTTCTTTTCGCTGCGGTTGCCCGAAGCCGATGGCGGGGCCGGACTGGGGTTGCCGGAGGCCGTGCTGGTTTTCGAGGAGGCCGGGAGGGCGCTGGTGCCCGGGCCGCTCGTCGCCACGCATCTCGCCGCCGGGGAGGTGCCGGGGGCGGCCGAGGGGGAGGTCGTCGTGGCCGCCGCCGACGGCAGGCTCGTGGAGTGGCTTCAGGAGGCGGACGTCGTGCGGCCGGGGGCCGAGGGGGCCGTACCGATGAAGTCGGTGGATCCGCTCACGCCGCTGCACCGGGTGCCCGCACCGGCCCGTACCGATCCGGTCGCCGTACTCCTCACCGCGGCAGAGCAGCTCGGGACCGCCGGGCGGGCGTGCGAGCTGGCCGTGCAACACGCCCGGGCGCGTGAGCAGTTCGGGCAGCCGATCGGGGCCTTCCAGGCGGTCAAGCACCTGTGCGCGCAGATGCTGGTGCGCGTCGAGGTGGCTCGCGCCGCGGTCTACGCGGCCGCCGTGACCGCCGAGCGGGCCGACATCGCCGCGGCCCGGCTGCTGGCCGACGAGGCCGCCGTGCGCGGTGCCCGCGACTGCCTCCAGGTGCACGGCGGCATGGGCTTCACCTGGGAGTGCGAGGTGCATCTGCTGCTGAAGCGGGCGTGGGTGCGCTCGGAACGTGGCGGCGGCGGCACGGAGAGTGAGGAGCTGCTCGCGGCCGACCTCGTGGCATGAACAGGGCGGGCCTGCGGCTTTCCGTCGGGTGGCCTCTCGGATGTCGCGGATCGTGGCACGCCCGGAATTACGGAGCGTTGATACCGGGTTGTGTCCTACGTGTGACCCGTCACGGCCTGGAGTCGGCGACCCGCTCCGGTACCTTCTGTGGGATGCGAGTGGTTCCGGGCGCGATCCGTACCGGTGTCGCCCCCGGGGCGGCTCCTGATCCGGCCTGTTCGACTCCTCGCAGGGAGCGTCGCACAGTATGCCGCACGGGTACTCCTTCGCGCTGGAATATGCCCGAAGCGCTTGTTGAGGTGACTGTACGTCAACCATGCTGTCGTGCAAGGGATTCACGTTCCGTGACCCCTGCCCTGGGCTCTGTGTCGGCTGTTGTTCTGGTCATGCAGAAAATGGCTACGATCGTGGCCCCCGCCGCGGTGACTCTGGCAAGGCTCGCGCGGCATGAGGTCATGTGTCCGCCGGTTCGGATGGTGTGAGCGGTGCAGGTGCTTCAAGTGCAGCTGGAGATCCGGCCCGACCCCACTGAGGTGGGGCGAGCCCGGAGGTGGACCCTTTCGCGCCTCGCCGTGTCCGGAATAGCGGCCGACGAGCCGCTCGCCGAGACGCTGATCCTGCTCGTCTCCGAACTGGTCACCAACGCCGTGGTGCACACCGGCTGTCCGGCCGTGCTGCGCCTGAGCCTGCCCGAGGAGGCGGCCGAGCCGTCCACCGTCCGCCTCGAGGTCGCCGATGCCAGCGACCGGGCCCCGGTGCCCCGGTGCGCGGACGGCGACGCGACCGGCGGGCGCGGGCTCGCCCTCGTCGACGGCCTCGCCGACCGCTGGGGCTGGAGCCCCGAGGGGGCCGGCAAGCGCATCTGGTGCGAACTCGACCGCTGTGACCGGCCGCGGGACGCGGCCAGCTGTCTGGGTGGTGTCCCGGTCTGCGAGGGGCTGGCTTTCGAGACGGTGTGACGGTTCGAGACGCCGTCAGCGTCCGAAAACCTGTGGCCGGTTGTCGTCACGTCCGATGCACGGTGGCAGAAATCCCGCCGTCCCAGGCTCCGCGCGGTGCGGTGCGCCGGGGCCGTGCATCCGTGCGCGGTCGTTGCAAATAGGGCGTAAGTCATAAATCTCCGTATGCCTGTTGACGCGCCGTGACCGGATGAACACGCTGGGGGTCAGCGATTCGCCGCGAGGGGACGGCGAGGGTTTCGGTGACGGAGGTCCTCGTCGAGTGCGGGTCGTGAGTCGGCGTCAGCTCTTGAGGGTTCAGGGCCGAAGGGCTGGGGCGGGTACGCCGGGGTCGGATGGCGGCGCGTATGCCGTACTCGGGGCGGCTGGGGAAGTCGCGCCGCCAGACGACGCTTCCCGCCGGACGACGCTCACCGCCGACGGCGCTCTCCTACAGCACGGCCACGGGGGCCACCGGAGTCCCCGTCGCGCCGACGAAGGGCTCCGGCATCGCCGACAGCAGGAACGCGTAGCGGCCACTCTCTCCACAGGCTGTGGACAGTTCTTCGAGATTCCAGTTCTGGCCCTGCAGCATCCCCATCTCCACCAGGTCGAGCGCGTGCACCGGCAGCCACAGGTCCTCGATCTCGGGTGGGAAGATCTCGAACGTCAGGGTGTCGTCGGCGACGGCGGCCACGTCGCGCGCGTGGAACCACTCCGGGGTCCGGACGGACAGCCCGGGCGACGGATAGCCGTACCCCTCCCGGTCCCCGGCGAGATACACCTGGATCTGCCCGGTCCGAACGAGTACGACGTCGCCGGCGCGCACGCGCGTCCCCGCGAGGTCCTCGGCCGCCTCCAGGTCCTCCGGCGTGACCGCGTGCGAGCCGTCGAGCCGGTCCGTGCCGAGCGCCCGGGCCACGTCCAGCAGAACCCCGCGCGAGACCACGTGCCGCGCCTTGTCGATGCCGCCGAACTCCGCGCCGGCGTGCGAGGTGATCGTGGTGGCCGGGCGGCCGTTGTAGAGCCTGCCCGAGTGCGAGACATGGGTCAGGGCGTCCCAGTGGGTGGCCGCCTGCAGGCCCATGGTCACTACGTCGTCGCTGCACGCCACCGTCCCCGGGCCGAAGAGCTCCTGGTTGATCTGCACCATGGCGTGCAGCGGGTTGACGCGTCCCGGGATCAGCCCGCTCTGCACGCCGTCCTGCCTCAGGGGCAGGGCGAGCGGGACGCGGCGGCCGGAGCGGACGGTGGCGGCCGCCTCGCGGACGACCTCGTCGGTGATCAGGTTGAGGGTGCCGATCTCGTCGTCGGCTCCCCAACGCCCCCAGTTGTTCACGCGCTTGGCGATCTCGTGGAACTCGGCCGGAAATGACATCGGCTCTCCCCGGGGCTTGTCCTCAGGTATCTGACGGGTCATAAAATCTAACGGTCCGTCAGAAACCGCGGGAAGGGGCCGGGCGTGGGGAACTTCTTGGCAGGCAAGGTGATCGCCGTGACCGGGGCCGGACGGGGTATCGGGCGGGCCGTCGCGCTGGCCGCCGCCGCCGAGGGGGCGCGGGTGGTCGTCAACGACTACGGCGTCTCGGTCGCGGGCGAGTCGCCCACGAGTGAGGTCGCCGAGGGCGTGGTCAAGGAGATCGAGGCCGCGGGCGGGGAAGCGGTCGCCGTCGCCGACGACGTGTCCACGATGGCCGGCGGACAGCGGATCGTCGACCTGGCGCTGTCCTCGTACGGGCGGCTCGACGGGGTCGTGTGCGTCGCCGGGATCCTGCGGGAGCGGATGCTGTTCAACATGTCCGAGGACGAGTGGGACCCGGTCCTCGCCACGCATCTGAAGGGCACGTTCACGGTCTTCCGGGCGGCATCCGCGGTGATGCGCGCACAGCGGGCGGGGACGCTGATCGGGTTCACCAGCGGCAACCACCAGGGCTCGGTGTCGCAGGCCAACTACAGCGCCGCCAAGGGCGGGATCATCTCGCTCGTCCGCAGCGCGGCGCTGGGCCTGCACAAGTACGGGGTGACCGCCAACGCGGTCGCGCCGGTCGCCCGTACCCGGATGTCGGCCAACGTGCCCATGGAGCTCGCCGAGATCGGGGAGCCGGAGGACGTGGCGGCCCTCGTGGTCTATCTGCTGTCGGACCGCGCGAAGGAGATCACCGGGCAGGTGTACACGATCGCCGGGCCGAAGCTGGCGGTGTGGGCGCAGCCGAGGGAGTTGCGGGCGGCTTACGCCTCCGGCGGGTGGACGCCGGAGACGCTCGCGGAGTTTCTGCCGGGGTCGGTGGGGGTGGATCCGATGCCGATGCTGTTGCAGTTGGAGGCGATGGAGAGGGCGGCGCGGGAGGGGGCTCGGCCGAACGCCCAGTAGCTCGGGGGTTCGGTGTGTGGGCGGGTGCGGGTTGTCCGTGGCTTGTCGCGCCCACGCGGCGGAGCCGCACATCGACACAGCCCCGCGCCCCTGGGGGGGCGAGTCCCCACGGCAACAAGAGCACCCTCCCCTTCCTGTGAGGAGACGTCCGTGGACTTCGGATTCAGTGTCGAGGACGAGGTGTTCCGGGGCGAGGCCCGGGGCTGGCTGCGTGCGCATGTCGGGTCCGATCCGGACCGTCGGGTCTGGGAGCGCACGCTCGGGAAGGCCGGGTGGATCGGGCTCGGGTGGGGTGAGGGCGGGTACGGGAACCGGACCGCCACCCTCACGCAGCAGGTCGCCTGGGCCGAGGAGTACGCGCGGTCGGGGGCGCCGCCCCGGTCCGGGCACATCGGGGAGAACCTGCTCGCCCCCACACTCGTCGCGCACGGCACCGACGAGCAGAAGGCGCGGTTCCTGCCGCCGATCGCCGCCGGGGACGAGCTGTGGTGTCAGGGGTACAGCGAGCCGGACGCGGGGTCCGACCTGGCCGGGGTGCGGACCGCCGCCGTGCGTGAGGGCGAGGGCTACCGGATCTCCGGGCAGAAGATCTGGACGTCGCTGGCGCACGAGGCGGACTGGTGTTTCGTCCTGGCGCGCACGGAGGCCGGCTCGCGCCGGCACCACGGGCTGACCTTCCTGCTCGTCCCGATGGACCAGCCGGGGCGGATCGAGGTGCGGCCGATCCGGCAGATGACCGGCACGAGCGAGTTCAACGAGGTCTTCTTCGACGGGGCGCACGCGCGTGCGGAGCACGTCGTCGGCGCGGAGGGGCAGGGCTGGCGGGTCGCGATGAGCCTGCTCGGTTTCGAGCGGGGGGTGTCCACGCTGGCCCAGCAGATCGGATTCGCCGAGGAGTTGACGCGGGTGGTGCGGACGGCCGTGCGCACCGGCGCCGCCGACGACCCCGTCGTACGGGCCGCGCTCGTGCGGCAGTGGGCCGAGTTGCGTGCCATGCGCTGGAACGCCCTGCGCACCCTGGGCGGCTCCGGTGACGCCGGTGCGCCGAGCGTGTCCAAGCTGCTGTGGGCCGACTGGCACCAGCGGCTGGGGGAGTTGGCGGTACTGGTGCGCGGGGCGGAGGCGTCCGCCGGGCCGCGGGACTGGGCGCCCGAGGCGCCGTACGAGATCGACCGCGACCAGCAGCTGTTCCTGTTCTCCCGGGCCGACACCATCTACGGCGGCTCCGACCAGGTCCAGCGCACGATCATCGCCGAGCGCGTGCTCGGCCTGCCGAGGGAGCCCAAGGGGGTCGTCTGATGCGCGCAGTGGTGTTCGACGGGAAGCGGGTCGAGGTCGTGGACGACCTCGAGGTGCGGGACCCGGGACCGGGCGAGGTGCGGGTGGCGCTGTCGGCGGCCGGGCTGTGCCACAGCGACCTCTCGGTGGTGGACGGGACCATCCCCTTCCCCGTCCCGGTGGTGCTGGGGCACGAGGGGGCGGGGGTGGTGGAGGCCGTCGGCGCCGGGGTCACCCATGTCGCGGCCGGGGACCACGTGGCGCTGTCCACGCTCGCCAACTGCGGCACGTGCGCGGACTGCGACCGGGGGCGGCCGACGATGTGCCGGAAGGCGATCGGGCGGCCGGGGAAGCCCTTCGCGCGGGGCGGGAAGGCGGTGTACCAGTTCGCCTCCAACTCCGCCTTCGCCGAGTCCACGGTGGTGAAGGCCGTGCAGGCGGTGCGCATTCCGAAGGACATCCCGATGCCGTCCGCCGCGCTCATCGGCTGCGGGGTGCTGACCGGGGTGGGCGCCGTACTCAACCGGGCGCGCGTGGACCGCGGGGAGTCCGTCCTTGTCATCGGTACCGGCGGCATCGGGCTGAACGTCCTGCAGGGCGCGCGGATCGCGGGGGCGTCGCGGATCGTCGCGGTCGACGCGAACCCCGCCAAGGAGGCCGTGGCGCGGCAGTTCGGCGCGACCGACTTCCTGACCTCCACGCACGGGGTACGAGAGGTGCTGCCCCACGGCGTCGACCACGCCTTCGAGTGCGTCGGACGAGTCGAACTGGTCCGGCAGGCCGTCGACCTCCTGGACCGCCACGGCCAGGCCGTCCTGCTCGGCACGGCGCCCGCGAAGGCGGAGGCGTCCTTCCTCGTCTCCTCGATGTTCCTGGACAAGTCGATCCTCGGCTGCCGGTACGGCTCCTCCCGGCCGCAGCGCGACATCCCGCTGTACGCCGAGCTCTACCGGCAGGGCCGTCTGATGCTGGACGAGCTGGTGACCGCCACCTATCCGCTGGAGGACTTCGAGAAGGCGGTGGGCGACGCCGAGGCGGGCCGGGTGGCCAGGGCGGTACTGACCTTCTGACCTCGTCAGGCCGATTCCAGGGCGACGGCGGACTCGGGCTCGTGGTCGCCTCCCGTGCTGGTGGCGCGGAAGGTGCGGCGGTAGGCGGTCGGGGTGACTCCGAGCGCCGTCTGCAGGTGCTGGCGCATCGACTGGGCCGTGCCGAAGCCGGCGTCGTGGGCGATCCGGTCCATGGAGAGGCCGGTGGTCTCCAGGAGCTGGCGGGCCCGTTCCACGCGCTGCTGGGTGAGCCACTGGCCGGGGCTGACGCCGACCTCCTCGCGGAAGCGGCGCGTGAAGGTCCGTACCGACATGGACTCCTGCGCGGCCATGTCGCGGAGCTGGATCGGCTCGTGGAGGCGGCCCAGGGCCCAGGCGCGGGCCCCTCGCGTGGTCGCGAGCCGGGGCTCGGGGACCGGCCGCTGGATGTACTGCGCCTGGCCGCCGTCGCGGTGCGGCGGTACGACGGTGCGGCGGGCCACCTCGTTGGCGACGGCCGTGCCGTGGTCGCGGCGCACCATGTGCAGGCACAGGTCGATGCCGGCCGCGACCCCGGCCGAGGTCAGGACGTCGCCGTCGTCGATGAACAGGACGTTCGGGTCGACGTCGACCTGCGGGAAGAGGCGCTGCAACTGGTCGGTCTCCGCCCAGTGCGTGGTCGCGGGCCGGCCGTCGAGATAGCCGGCGGCGGCCAGCACGAAGACGCCGGTGCAGATGGAGGCGAGCCGGGTGCCGGGGCGGATGTGGGCGAGGGCGGCGGCCAGCTCGTCGGTCAGGACGCCCTCCTCGAAGACCGGACCGAGTTCGTACGACGCCGGGACGATCACCGTGTCGGCGGTGGCCAGCAGCTCCGGGCCGTGCTCGACCGCGATCGCGAAGTCGGCGTCGGTGCGCACCGGGCCGGGCGGCCGGACCGAGCAGGTCAGAACCTTGTACAGGTGGCGCCCCTGGGCGTCCCGGGGGCGCCCGAAGATGCGGTGCGGGATGCCCAGCTCGAAGGGGATCAGCCCGTCCATGGCGAGGACCACCACACGGTGCGGGCGGAACTCGGGCTCGACGGGCTCTTTCCAGAGGCTGCTCGTGGCCGTGTCCATGGCCAGATCCTAACGAATGCTGTCCTTCGGGCCAGTGGTCGCGCGGAACCGCGGACCGGATGCTCTATGGCGTGACCCAGACAACCGAACCCGCAGTCGTCGAGGCGGCCGGCGAGCCCCGCGGATCCCGTCGCGTCCACCGCGCCTGGTTCGTCGCCGCCGTCACCTTCGTGACGATCATTGGCGCCGCCGCCTTCCGCTCGCTCCCCGGACTGCTCATCGACCCGCTGCACCAGGACTTCGGCTGGTCGCGCGGCACGATCGGCGCCGCGGTCTCCGTCAACCTCGCGCTGTACGGCCTGACCGCCCCGTTCGCGGCGGCGCTCATGGACCGCTTCGGCATCCGCAAGGTCGTCGCCGTGGCCCTGACCGTGATCGCGCTCGGCTCCGGCCTGACGGTGTGGATGACGGCGGCCTGGCAGCTGATGCTCTGCTGGGGCCTGCTGGTCGGTCTCGGCTCCGGCTCGATGGCCCTCGCCTTCGCGGCGACGGTCACCAACCGCTGGTTCACCGAGCGCCGGGGTCTGGTCACGGGCATCCTCACCGCCGCCTCCGCCTCCGGCCAGCTGATCTTCCTCCCGCTGCTGTCCTGGATCGTGGAGAAGCACGACTGGCGTCCGGCGGCCGTCACGGTGGCCCTGGCCGCGCTCGCCGTCGTCCCCTTCGTCTGGCTGCTGCTGCGCGACCACCCGGCGGACGTGGGTCTGAAGCCGTACGGCGCCGTGGAGTTCGTACCGAAGCCCGAGCCCGCGGTCGGAGCCGCCCGTCGCGCGGTCACGGTCCTGGTGAAGGCCTCCCGCACCGGGACCTTCTGGCTGCTGGCCGGCACCTTCGCGATCTGCGGCGCCTCCACCAACGGCCTGGTCCAGACCCACTTCGTGCCCGCGGCCCACGACCACGGCATGCCCGTCCAGGCGGCGGCCTCGCTGCTCGCGGTGATCGGCGTCTTCGACGTGGTCGGCACGATCGCCTCCGGCTGGTTCACCGACCGCTTCGAACCGCGCCGGCTGCTCGCCGTCTACTACGCCCTGCGCGGCGTCTCCCTGCTGTTCCTGCCGATGCTGCTGGCGCCGAGCGTCCATCCGCCGATGCTGTTCTTCATCATCTTCTACGGCCTGGACTGGGTCGCCACCGTCCCGCCGACCGTGGCGCTGTGCCGGGAGCAGTACGGCGACGACAGTGCGATCGTCTTCGGCTGGGTCCTCGCCTCCCACCAGGTCGGCGCGGCGCTGATCGCCGTCCTCGGCGGTGTGGCGCGTGACGTGTTCGGCTCGTACGACATGGTCTGGTACGCGTCGGGCGCGCTGTGCGCGGCGGCGGCACTGATGGCGCTGGTGATCCGCCGCAGGCCACTGCCGGTCACCGCGCCGACCGGCGCGACGGCCTAGCGGAAGCGGCCCAAGGCCTATGGTCTGTCGTTTGGATCAGGTCGGCTGCAGGGGACGGCGCGTTGCGGCCGAGCCGAGCGGGATCGTGGGGGAGCGTGCAGCTGCAAGGCGGAGGAGGGAGTCGACGCGATGGGGGGTCCCCCCACTCGAGCGAAGCCGAGAGTGAGGGAGTCGGCGAGTGACGACAACGCGGCTGGGGGTGCCCCCTCTGGGGGAGGGCGCACCAGGGCCCGCGACGCCGAGCCGATCCAAACGACGGCCCTAGCGGAAGCGGCCCCTGTGGAAGAGCAGGGGCTCCGCCTCCGCTGCGTCCGTGCCCAGCGCCTCCACCCGCCCCACCACGATGAGGTGGTCACCTCCGGTGTGCACCGCGTGGACCGTGCAGTCGATCCAGGCGAGCGCACCGGCCAGGCGCGGAGAGCCGGAGGCCGGGGCCGCGTCGTACGCGACCCCCGAGAACTTGTCCGCGCCGCTCACCGCGAAGCTCCGGCACAACTCGCCCTGCCCGGCGCTCAGGACGTTGACGCAGAAGACGCCCGCGCGGGCGATGCGCGGCCAGGTCGTCGACGTACGGCCGACCATGAAGGCGATCAGGGGCGGCTCGAGGGAGAGGGAGGAGAAGGACTGGCAGGCGAAGCCGGCGGGGGTGTCCTCGCCGGGTCCGGCGGGCGCGGTGACGATGGTGACGCCCGTCGCGAAGCTGCCGAGGACGCGGCGGAACTCGGCCGGATCGACCGGCGCCCGCTCGTCCTCGCCGACGCAGCGCAGCTCAGGGCGCGGCAGCGCCTCCACGGGGGCCGGGGTTCCCGACCTCAGGTACCGGACGGCGGCCGCGGCCGCTCCTGCGTGTCCCATCACCCCTCCATTGAAGCTGACGGTTCGTCAGATGGGAAGGTCAGCGGCCCCGGTACTCCGGGCTTCTGCGCTCCACGAAGCTCCGCACGCCCTCCTGGGCGTCCGCCGTCGTCATGTTGATCTCCTGGGCGGCGGCCTCGGCGGCGAAGGCGGCCGCCCGGTCGCCGTCGAGGGAGGCGTTGACGAGCTGCTTGGTCAGGGCGAGGGCCCGGGTGGGGCCGACGGCGAGGCGGGCCGCCCAGTCACGGGCCGTCTTGTCCAACTCGGCGTCGGGTACGACCCGGTTGACCAGGCCGATGCGCTGGGCGTCGGCGGCCGGGAGCGCGTCGCCGAAGAACATCAGTTCCTTCGCGCGATGCGGGCCGATCAGACGGGGGAGGAGATAGGCGCCCCCGCCGTCCGGCACGAGCCCGCGGCGCACGAACACCTCGATGAACTTCGCCGACTCGGCGGCCAGTACGAGATCGCAGGCGAGGGCGAGATGCGCGCCGAGGCCCGCCGCCGTGCCGTTCACCGCCGCGATCACCGGCTTCTCGCAGTCCAGGACGGCGGCGATCAGGCGCTGCGCGCCGGTGCGGATCACGCGCGCCACATCGCCGGCGACCCGCTCCCCGCCCGCCGTCCCGCCCCGCAGGTCGGCTCCCGCGCAGAACCCGCGGCCGGTCCCGGTGACGACGACGGCCCGCACCTCCGGGTCGGCCGAGGCGTCCGCCAACAGGTCGATGAGCAGGTCGCGTTGGTCGGGAGTGAGCGCGTTGAGGGCCTCGGGCCGGTTCAGGGTGAGGTGGGCGACCCCGGCGTCGAGGGTGTGCAGCACCCCGGTCACCGGCACACCGCCAGCGCGTCCAGCGCCACCGCGCCCTGTCCCCTGGGCAGCACCATCAGGGGGTTGATGTCGAGCTCCGCGAGTTCGTCCCCGAGCTCCAGCGCCATGCGCTGCACCCGCAGGACGACCTCGACGAGCGCGTCCAGGTCGGCCGGCGGACGCCCCCGCACCCCGTCGAGCAGGGCCCGCCCGCGCAGGTCGCCGAGCATGTCCCGGGCCTGCTCCTCCCCGAAGGGCGGCACACGTACGGCCACGTCGTGCAGCACCTCGACCAGCACCCCGCCGAGGCCCACGGTCACGGTCGGCCCGAAGAGCTCGTCGTGGGTGACGCCGACGACCATCTCCACGCCCTTCTCGACCATCTGGCAGACCAGCACGCCGTCGAGCGCGATGCCCTCGTGGCGGGCGATGTCGGTCAACTCCCGGTAGGCGTCCCGGACCTGGCTCGCGGAGGTGAGCCCGACCTTCACCAGCCCCAGCTCGGTCTTGTGCGCGATCTGCGCTCCGGAGGCCTTCATCACCACCGGGTAGCCCACCAGGCCGGCCGCGCGTACGGCGGCCGCAGCGCTGGTCACCAGCTGCTCGCGCGGCACCCGGATCCCGTACGCCCGCAGCAGTTGCTTGGCGGCGTGCTCGCTCAGCTGCTGACCCGGGCGCATCAGCGCCTGCGCCTTGCGGAAGGACGGCGAGGGGGTGCGCGGGGCCTCGTCGAAGGGGGAGCGGTAGCGGGCGGTGAAGCGGTGGTGGTCGAGGTGGGCGCGGACGGCGGTGACGCAGTTCGCCGCGGTGCGGAAGGTGGCCACCCGGGAGGAGCCGAGCAGCACCTCCCGGTAGGCGGGCTCGGTGCCGACCGGTGAACCCCACACCACGCAGACCAGCTTGTCCGTCCGCTCCGCCGCGTCCACCAGGTCCTTGACGAGCCGGTCGCTCAGGGGCGGGAACGGGCCGGTGATCGGGCAGATGAGCACGCCCACCGCCGGGTCGTCGAGGATCGCGTCGATGATCTTCCGGCCGCGTTCGTCGCCGACCGGATGGCCGCCGTTGTCCACGGGGTTGGCAACGCTCAGGTACTCGGGTATCCACTGGTGCAGCTCGGCCTGCTTCGCCTCGGACAGCACCGGCAGCCGCAGCCCCGCCTCGGTGGCGAGGTCGGCGAAGTGGGCGCCCGTGCCGCCCGAGATGGAGTAGACGACGACCCCGTCGGCCACCGGCGGCCTGGCGCGGGCCAGCAAGGCGGCGGTGTCCTGGAGTTCGTCGAGGCCGTCCACCCGGATCACGCCGAACTGCCGCAGCGCCGCGTCCACCACGGTGTCCGCGCCGGTCAGCTTTCCGGTGTGGGAGGCGGCCGTGCGCGCGCCGGTCTCGGTGCGCCCCACCTTCACGGCGACGACCGGCACCTTGCGGCGGGCGGCCCGGTCGGCGGCGAGCAGGAAGGACCGGCCGTCCTTGAGGCCCTCGATGTAGCAGGCGATGGCGCCGACCTCGGGCCGCTCGGCGAAGTAGGAGAGGAAGTCGGCCGTCTCCAGGTCCGCCTCGTTGCCGGTGGGCGCCCAGTGGGAGAGGCGGATGCCGAGCTCCTGGAGGGCGAAGACCGGGCGGCCCTGGTGGCCGGACTGGGTGATCAGGGCGATGGCCGGACCGTCGAGGTCGTCGCGGAACCGTTCGAAGGCGTTGAGGTTGGTGTTGGGGCCCAGCAGGCGCATGCCGGAGCGGGCCACGGTGGCGGCGAGACGCTCCTGCGCGGCCGCGCCCGCCGCGCCGGTCTCGGCGAACCCGGAGGCGAAGACGACCGCGAACTTCGCCTTGGCCTCGGCCAGTTCGTCGAGCACCGGCAGGGGGTCGGCGACCAGCAGGACGGCCAGGTCGACCTGTTCGGGCAGGTCGGCGACGGACGGGGAGCAGGGGATGCCGAAGACGGACGGCCGGCTGGGGTGGACGGGGTGCAGTCGCGCCCCGACCCGCTCGGCCCAGGCGACCAGCTGCCGGGTGATGCCGGTGTTGGGCCGCCCCTCGGCGTCCGAGGCGCCGACGACGGCCACGGACTCGGGCCGGAAGAACCGGTCCAGATCGGGGACCTCGGCATGGAGGGGGCGGCCGCTGACGTCGAGGTCGTCGACGTCGGCCGGCCGGCCGTGGACGGCGGGTCCGGGTTGCTCGCCGCAGGCGATGACCCGGGCCCGGCGGGAGTCGGTGGTGAGGGTGCCGTGGGTTGATCCAAGCATCGGTCCGCCCGCTCCTGTGTGACAGCCAATAACTGACGTAGTGTCAGATTAGGTGAACTGACGCAGTGTCAGGAACCGCTGTGCACGCAAAGTTGGTGAAGCCGCAACCGGATCAACCCCAGGACCCGGCGGATCACAGAGCGGCGAGCACCTCCTTCGCCGCCCGCTCGCCCGACCGCACCGCGCCGTCCATGAAGCCGGTCCAGTACGTGGAGGTCTCGGTGCCCGCCCAGTGGATGCCGCCGGCCGGCTTGCGCAGGGCCGCGCCGTACTCGGTGAGGACGCCGGGCGGGGCGTAGGCGACCGGACCGCCGCGCGAGAAGCCCTCGTTGTCCCAGCGCTGCAGGACGAAGGAGGTCGGCGACTTGGCCTTGTCGCCGAAGTAGGTGACGTAGTCCTTCAGGACGGCCGCCTTCACCTCGTCGACGGAGGAGGCGTCGTAGACGCGCATCTCGTCGGCCTCGATGAAGCCCATCAGAGCGCCGTAGGAGGCGTCGGGCGGGGAGTTGTCGAAGGTGGAGCGGACCACGCCGGAGTCGCTGACGACCTGGCCGTTGAGGCCGTCGGCGCGCCAGAACGGGGTGTCGTAGACCGCGATGGCCTTGCCGATCGAGCCCATCGGCATCCGCTGGCTCAGCTGGTCGCGGGCGGCCGGCAGCAGCGGGTCGAAGACGATCCGGCCGGTCAGCGGCAGCGGCACGGCGACGACGACCTTCTTCGCCGTCACGGTGATGCCGTCCGCGGTCACCACGTACGTGCCGCCGGACCGCACCACCGACCGCACCGGCGCGCTGAGCACCACCCGGTCGCCGAGCGCGGCGGCCAGCTTGATAGGCACCTGCTGGGAGCCGCCCACGAAGCGGGACTCCTGGGCGCCGTTCGCGGTGTCGGTGAGGCGTTCCAGGGTGCCGGGGTTGGACTCGTTGCCGGCGGCCGCTATGTAGAACAGGACGTAGAGCAGGGAGAGTTCACGCGGCTGGGCCGAGAAGATCGAGGTGCAGGCCACGTCGAGGAGGAACTTCGCCGACGGCACGATCGCGTTGGCGTTCAGCCAGCTCTCGAAGGTCTGCTTGTCCCATTCGGCGGCCTTGGCCGCCGTCCACGGCGCGTCGACGGGCACCGTCTTGGCCATGTCGTCCAGCTTGGCCTGCACGATCGCGGCGTTGGCGAGGCCGGCCGCGTCGACGGGCGGCACCGAGCCGAGGAGGCCGTCGGTGGCGTACGGGGTGCGGGTGCCGTCCTTGTAGAGCAGGTTCTTGCCGGTGTTGTACGTCGTGAAGGTGGCCACGCCCAGCGAGTCGGCGAGCGCCTTGATGCGGTCCTGGGTGGGGCCGATGAACTCGCCGCCGCCCTCGGTGACCCCGCCGTTGGCGAGGGAGAGGTTGACGACCCGGCCGCCGACGCGGTCCCGGGCCTCCAGGACGGCCACCGTCCTTCCGCCGGCCACCAGGTTCCGGGCCGCCGTCAGGCCGGCGATGCCGCCGCCGATCACGGCGACGTCCACGTCCCGGGCGGATGCCGCCGTGGCGGTTCCGGCGCTGGTGCTGGTGAGGGCCACGGCGCCCGCCGCCGCGGCGGCGCCGCCGAGCAGGGAACGCCGGGAGAACTGTCTTTCGCGTGCCACGTGCGTCCTCCGAGTGGAGAGAGTGTGGAGCCAGAAAGTGAGCGGTGTTCACATTCTGGCCCGGTAGGGCGGCACACTTCAACGCTCCCGTCACATCTGGCACGTGGGTAAGGAGAGTGTTGAGGAAGGGAGTTGAGGGTTTCCGGGGCCTGCGAGGCGTCGGGCCCCAGGTCAGCCGGGCAGCCGGGAGAGGGTGTGCCCGCCGTTCCGCACCACGGCCTTCGCGATCTTCTCGGCGTCCGTCGCCACCTCGCGGAGGGTGCCGCTGAGGGGGGTGGTGAAGCCGGTGAAGTGCAGGCCGGGCGCGTCCTGCGGGGCGCGGGCGCCGTGCGCGAGGGGTCTGCCCCGGTCGTCCAGCACACCGAGGTGACCGACGAGGCCCTCCAGCGCGCGGACGTATCCGGTGGCGGCGACGACCGCATCCGGGGAGATGCGGGTGCCGTCGGCGAGGACGACCTTGCCGGACTCGAAGCCGTCGACGGCGGCCACCACCTCGACGCGGCCCTTGCGCACGGCATCGATGAGACCGACGTCCTGGACCGGGATGGCGCCGTCCTTCGCACGGCTGTAGAGGCCGGTGTCCGGGCGGGGCAGGCCCTGCGCGGACAGGTCCGGCACGCTGAGCCTCGCCAGCGGCCGCGCCAGCCGGTCGACGAGCCCGACCGGCAGCCGCCGTACGAGCACCCCGGTGTACTGGGCAGCCCAGCCGGCCGTCGAGCGCCGGACGATGTGCGGGGCCGTGCGCACCGACAGCCGCACCCGCGAGGCGCCGCCCTTCACCAGGTCCACGGCGATCTCGGCGCCGGTGTTGCCGGCGCCGACGACGAGGACGTCACGGCCGGCGTAGGGCTCGGGGTTGCGGTAGTCGGAGGCGTGCGCGAAGTCGCCGGTGTAGTCCTCCAGGCCGGCCCAGTCGGGCACGTACGGGGTGTGGTTGTAGCCGGTGGCGACGACCACGGCCGCCCCGGTCAGCTCCCGGCCGCCGGTGGCGTGCAGCAGCCAGCCGGTGCCGTCGGGGGAGCGCTCCACGCGCGAGACCTCGACGCCGGTGACGATCTCCAGCTCGTGCACCTCGGCGTACTTCTCCAGGTAGCGCACCACGTCGTCCCGGGCCGCCCAGCGCCCGAACCGGCGCGGTATCGGCAGCCCCGGCAGGGCCGACAGCCGCCGGGTGGTGTGCAGGTGCAGCCGGTCGTAGTGCCGCCGCCAGGAGTCTCCCACCCGGTCCGACTTCTCCAGCACGACGGCGCGTATGCCCCGGGCCCGCAGCGCGTACGCGACGGAGAGCCCCGCCGGACCGCCGCCGACGATGTAGACGGGACGGTCCGAGGGGCTCGGGGACGGTGTGGAGTCGGCCATGAGCGCGAGCGTAATCACGCACCAGCTTGATGGGTCTCGGTCAAGACCGGAATTGGTTGCGGATTGATCACGCCTGTAGGAGGAGTGGGTGGGGCTTGTGACGTAGAACACCTGGTTGTGGTCGTACGGGGGAGCCCCGCCCGGGTGGTCCCGTGCCGGGCTACTTCCGCGCGCCCTTGAAGCCCGTCACCTTGGCGATCCAGGCGATGAAGTCGCCCGGGTCGGTGTTCGCGCCGTGGCCCTGGTCCCAGTAGTAGAGGTGGTCGACGTCGTCGCCCAGCCCGGCCGCGGCGGCCGCGAGGTTGGCGGAGATGACGTGCGAGGTGTCGGTGTCGTTGGTGCCGAGGCGGATCCACCAGTGCTTGGAGCGGCGGCCGTTGACCTTGTCCACCAGGTGGTACATCGGGTTCATCAGGTGCAGCTTCTCGGGGATGTCGGCGGCGACCCGCTTGGTGCTGAGCCCGGTGGTGTCGTTCTTCGCGCCGTAGGCGGTGAAGTGACGGTTCTGCGTGGTGCCCGCGCCGAACTCGTTGTTCTCGCCGGCCGACAGGTCGAAGGCGTCGAAGGCGGGCGCGGTCTTCTTCCGGGCGCCGACGTGGGTGAGGTAGTCGTCCCAGGTGAAGGTTGCCTTGCCGGCGGAGAAGGTGATGAAGGTGTTCTTCGCCAGGTACGTCTCGCGCTCGGAGTCCGACAGGCCGGCGAGGTACCTGGTCGCCGACGGCCGCATGTACTGCTCGAGCAGGTACTCGTCGTAGTTGCGGGCGGTCAGCGCGCCGAAGCGGTTCAGGCCGCGCAGCTTCAGAGACGCCTGGTACTCGGCGAACTGCGCGGCGAGGTCCTTCGACACGCTCTGGTCGACGACCTTGCCGGTGGACTGGGTGGCGTTGGCGCCCCAGTTCCACTCGTAGGCGCCGTCGGCGTGCTCCAGGTCGGTGATGGGGCACCAGGCGCCGGTCGCGAAGATCGCGTCGGAGGCGTCGGCCGCCCCGAGCTCCCTCAGGTACCCGTCGTAGATCGGGCTGTCGCCCGAGGCGCCGAGCAGCGCCGACAGCGCGCCGCCCGCACTCGTGCCGGCCGACACGATGCGGTCCACGTCGCCCGGGATGCGCCCCTTGTTGTACCTGACGTACCGCACGGCCGCCTTGAGGTCGACGATCGCGGCGGGGGCGGTGCCGTAGTACTCGCCGGCGGAGTTCTTCAGGGTGCGGCCGCGCGCGCCGGGCTCGACGACGACGTAGCCGGCGGCCAGGGCGAGGAGCTGGTTGGAGGCGGTGGCGCCGCCGGTGGCGTTGTTGTTGCCGTTCGCGCCCGGGGCCGAGGCGCTGCCGCTGGGGACACCGCCGGGAGCGCCGCCGCTCATGCCGCCGGCGCCGACACCCGTCGCGTCCGCCACGGAGGACGGCATGTAGCCGCCGACGGAGTTCGCGAACAGAATCGGCGCGGCGCTCGCGTCGACCGCCTTGCCGTCGATCTCCACCGGGACGCTGACGTTCAGGGACTGGTAGGTCTCGTCCACCGGCTTGGCGACATAGGTGATCGCCTTCCAGAAGTGGTACGTCACCGCGTGCTCGTCGCCGTCGGTGTCGGTGACCGTCGTCGTCAGCTTCTCGTAGCCGTCCGGGTCGAAGACCAGCGAGCCGGAGGAGGACGCGAACGACGAGGAGCCGGTGGAGGCCTGGGCGCCGAGGGCGATGCCGCCGACCGCGGCGACGCCCGCCGTGGCGCCGATGCCCATCACGACGGTCCTGCGCTTGACTGCCCTGTGCTTCACGGTTTCGTCTCCCTCGGTAGGCGGGTTGCGTCTGTGAAGCTAGCGAGAGTGCAGACAAAATTGCCAACAATCCGAGGGGATTCATGGCGACCCCACAGCTTCACGGGCAACGCACGGGCGGCTTCCGGGATCGCTGTATCTGACGTACCGTCAGATGTCATGGACTCGATCTGGCTCACGGGCGCGCAGTGGCTGGCCGTGCTGCGCATAGGACTCGGGCTGTGGTGGCTGGAGAGCTGGCGGCACAAGGACCGCAAGGCCTGGTTCGAGCGCGGGACCGGGATCAGGTGGGCGGCCGACATCGCGGCCAAGCACCGCTGGAACGCCGTACGTTCCGGCTTCGAGGTCATGGTGGCGCCCCGGCCGCGCGCGATGGCGTACGTCGTCGTCTACGCGGAACTGGCACTCGGCCTCGGCCTCGTCGCCGGGTTCCTGACACCGGTCGCCCTGGTCGGGGGCCTGCTGCTGAACGTCCTCTACTTCACCCTCATGGTCCACGAGGTCGCCGAGCAGGGGCAGAACTCGATGATGGCGCTGATGTCACTGGTCGGCCTGTTCGGGATGTCGTGGCAGACCTGGTCGCTCGACAGCGCGCTGGGACTGTTCTGATGGGCTCCGCCCGCCACGACCTCCCCGAGGCCGACGCCTTCACCCGCGCCTACTGGGACGCGGCCGCCGAGGGCCGGCTGCTCATCCGCCGGTGCGGGGCCTGCGGGCGGGCGCACCACTACCCGCGGGAGTTCTGCCCGTACTGCTGGAGCGAGGACGTGGTCTGGGAGCGGGCGAGCGGGCGGGCCGCGCTCTACACCTGGTCGGTCGTGCACCGCAACGACCTGCCGCCCTTCGGGGAGCGCACGCCGTACGTCGCCGCCGTGGTCGACCTCGCGGAGGGGCCGCGGATGATGACCGAGGTCGTGGGGTGCGCGGAGCCGGCCGCCGGCCTGGAGCTCGAGGTGGCGTTCCGGGAGGGAGTGCCGGTGTTCCGGCCGCGCGGACCCGGCACAGCGGCTTGAATGGGGCGATGCCCCGCGTCGACGAACAGCACACCCTCTCGCCCTTCCCCGTCCTGCACGGGCACGGCCTGCGCCTGCGGCCGTGGGACGCCCGCAGCGAGACCGACGTCGCGAACTGGCTGCGCGGCCTGACCGACCCGGACTTCCGGCGCTGGAACACCCCGCTCAGGCCGGTCACCGACCTGGAGTCGGCCCATGAGTCGCTGAGCGCGAAGACACTGAGCGCGGCGGAGGGCACCGGGGTCTCCTACTGCGTGACCGACTCCGCGAGCGGCACCGTCCTCGGTCATATCGGCCTCAACCTCATCAACCACGCGCTGAGCAACGCCCGCGTCGGCTACTGGGTGCTGCCCGAGGCGCGCGGGCGCGGGGTCGCCACCCGCGCCCTGGCCGTGGCGTCCCGCTGGGCGTTCACCGAACTCGGCCTGCACCGGCTGGAACTCGACCACGCCCTCGGCCACGAGGCCTCCTGCCGGATCGCCGAGCGGTGCGGTTTCCGGTACGAGGGGACGCTGCGCGGAGCGATGTTCGAGGCGGGCCGGCAGGACGCGTTCCGTGACATGCACCTGCACGGCCGCCTGGCGACGGACGCGGAGCCGGAAGAGCTGTAATTCGGAGGCGCCGGGCGCCGGGTCCGGGCGACCATGGGGCATGCGGCCCGATGACTGGTACTCCCTCGACGACCTGGACGCCTTCCTCACGCGCGCCGGGGCCTTCCTCCGCTCCCGCCCCGCCCTGCACACCGTCCCGCTGACGGTGACCGAGGGCCTGCGCACCCGCGGAGCGGCCCACTACGGCGGCGAGGCCCCGTACTTCGGTGTGCTGGAGAGGGACGGCACCGTCCGTGCCGCCTACTTCTGCACCCCTCCCTACGAGCTGTACGTGACCGCCCTCGCTCCCGAGGAGACGGACGCCCTGGCCGTCCATCTGGCGGGCCTCGGACGACCGTTGGCCGGGGTCAACGGCGAGGCCGCCACCGCCCGCGCGCTCGCCGAGGCCTGGCAGCGGCACACGGGCGGGACCGCGGCGGAGCGCGAACGCCACCGGCTGTACCGGCTGGGCACGCTGACGGAACCGGGACCCGTGCCGAAGGGCCGGCCACGGGTGGCCCAGGAGGCCGACCGGCGGCAACTGGAGCGCTGGCACGAGGAGTTCACGCAGGCCGTCGGCGCCCATGCGACGGTGCCCGCGGACCGGTGTGCCGACGCCCGCCTCTCCTACGGCGGGGTCACCTTCTGGGAGGACACCGACGGCACCCCCCTGTCCATGGCCGGGGTGACGCCGCCGGTCGCCGGCCAGATCCGCGTGGCACCCGTCTACACCCCGGCCCACCTGCGCGGCCGCGGATACGCGGGGGCGGTCACGGCCGAGGTCAGCCGGGCCGCGCTGGCGGCGGGCGCGCAGGAGGTGCTGCTGTTCACGGACCTCGCCAACCCGACCAGCAACGCCCTCTATCAGCGCATCGGCTACCGCCCGGTGGCCGACTTCACGGTCTACGGCTTCACCGGGACCTGAGCGCTCACGGCCACAGCAGCTCCTTCACCCAACGGCCCTCCTGGAGGCGGTAGTTCAGCCGCACGTGCCGGCGCCGTTCGTCGCCCTGGAAGAACTCCGCCTCCTGCAGACGCAGTCGGTACAGGGTCCAGGACGGCACGGGCGCGCCGGGCTCCTGCCGGGCCCGCTCCCAGGCCGCCTCGGAGGCCCGCGCCAACTCCTCCACCGACCCCAGGACCTCGCTCTGGCGGCCGGTGAGGGCCGCGGCGAGGGCGCCGGTGGAGCGGGCGTGCAGATCGCCCTGGGACTCGGCCGAGGGCGCGGCGGTGACCGGGCCGCGGAGGCGGACCTGGCGGCCCAGGCGCGGCCAGTAGAAGCAGAGGGCGGCGTACGGCCGCGCCCGGAGCTGCCTGCCCTTGTGGCTGCTCGCATGCGTCGCGAACGTCCAGCCGTCCGCGTCCGCGCCGTGCAGCATCACGATCCGTACGTCCGCCTCGCCGTCCTCGCCGGAGGTGGCCAGGGACATCGTGTGCGGCTCCGGCTGACCGTCCGCCACCGCCTCGGCGAACCAGGCGGTGAACAGGGGCAGGGGCTCGTCGGGCGCGCCGGCCGGGTCGAACGGGCGGAGGTCGGTGACCTCCGGGTCCCACACCCGGAGCGACCGCAGCAGTTCGTGGAGATCCTCGCTCATGCGCCGAGTATCGCCTCGCCGGCCCGCACCGAACGATTCACCCGCCACCTCCGCCCGCGGCACACGAACCCCCTCCGGCCACCGGACCAGGGCGGTGGGCAGTGCTGCTCGCCGTCGCCCGGGCCCCTCACCGGCGGTGACCGGGTACGGCCCGACATCCCGCGGCGGCGGCCTGCCCCGCCTGCGCGCGGGCGATTGTTCCGGCGCGGCACCGTCTCGACCGGCGCCCCACGACTGGACACCTCCCCCGGGGATGCCGCCCGCCCCGGCCGGGGCTCTCGGCTTCCGACCACGACCGGCACCCCGCTCGGATCGCCGTCTCGGACGACTGCCACCGCGGCCGCCCCGCCGGCCAACTCCGCACGGCGGTAGGTTGGCCGGGAAGGCGCGCGCGGAGGAAGGCGGGACGAGGGTGAGGACTCGCTGGGGCGGCGCGCTCGTCGCCGGTCTGCTTCTCGCGTCCCTCACGTCCTGCGTCTCCGGCCCCGACCCGAGCCCCGGCCCCTCCCTCACCGCTCCCGGGACCTTCCACCTGCGCCCCGTCGGCGACACCTCGGGCCCGCACGACAAGCTCCCCTTCCACCTCTCCGCCACCGACGGGACCGGCGGCCGGGAGCGTGAGGGCCGGACCCTCACCGCCGACGTGCTGCCCGGCTCGGAGAAGGCCGTCGCCCTGCGCAGGAGCGGGAACTGCCGGGGCGGCCCCACCCATGTGACCTGCGAGGTGGGTGCCGAGTACGACAACTGGAGCGACAGCCCCCGCGTCTCCCCGGTGGCCGCCAAGGGCAGCAGGCCGGGGGACACCGGAGTCGTCCGGTTCACGTACACCACGGCCAAGGGCAGGAAGCTCACCGCGCGCACCCGCGCCGTCGTGGGCGAACCGGTCCTCGAAGCCCTCACCCGCGCCTTCCTCACGGACGTCCGCCCGGGGGCCGAGCTGACCGAGCCGGTCGTGATCCGCAACACGGGCGAGGTGCCCGTGGAGGGCGTCGGTCTCGAACTCGGCGCAGGCGAGATGGAGTTCGCCGAGAAGTACGCCAACTGCCGCTACCCGGAGCCCTACCACGACCACATCGCGGTCTGTGAGTTCCCCGGCCTGCGAATCGACCCCGGCCGGACCGTCGTCCTGCGGCCCGCCGTGCGACTGCGCGCCTCGAAGACCCACATGTACACCTCGTTCCGCCACGACGTGTGGGCCCTGGCCCTGGGCCGCCACTACGGCACCACCCCCAAGGGCGGCGACCGCGGCGACGGCCCCACCCTGGCGGCCGAGCCCGGGACGGCTCCCAGCGGGCCCTGGGTCAAGGGCGGCGGCTTCACCTACGTCGCCCTGGACACCCACGCCGACTACGCGGTCGAGGACGTCGCCCTGCACGGCGCCCCCGGCACCAGACGCACCTTCCGGCTGACCGTCCGCAACGACGGCCCCGGGGACGCGGGCGCCGTCGCCCGCCTGGTCTTCGAGCCGCCGCCCGGCACGACCATGGTGAAGCAGCCCATGGAGGAGTACGACGACGGCGTGTACCAGCCCTACTGCGACTCCGCCGACTTCACCTACACCTGTGACGTCGGCCCGCTGAAGCCCGGCGGTACGCGCACCTTCGAGTTCACCGCCCTGCTGGGCGAGCCGGGCACCGGCCGGCTGCTCCTGCGGGACGGCAAGCCGAGCGCCGCGTGGGACCGGGGCAGGCGGGACGACGATCCGGCCGACGACCTGGCCGTGATCACCGTCGGCGAGTGACCGCCGGGTTTCAGTCCCGCCCCAGCACCACCGTCCCCGACGAGCAGAACCAGCCGCCCGTCCCCGAGGCCACCCCGAGCCGCGGCACCTGCCCGTCCCGTCCGCGCACCTGACGCGCCCCGGCCTCCCCGCGCAGCTGCCGTACCGCCTCCACGAGCAGGAACAGCCCCCGCATCCCCGGGTGCTGCGCCGACAGTCCGCCCCCGTCCGTGTTCACCGGCAGCTCCCCGCCCTCCACCCGCAGGCGGCCCTTCTCCACGAACGCCCCGCCCTCCCCCTTCCCGCAGAACCCGAGATCCTCGAGGGTCACCAGGGTCATGTAGGTGAAGGCGTCGTAGATCTGCGCGAAGTCCATCTCGTCGGGCCGCACGCCCGCCCGCTCGAACGCCAGCCGCCCGCTCACCGCCGCCGGTGACACAGTGAAGTCCGTCCACTCCGACATCGCCGCGTGGCTGACGTGCTCCCCGGTGCCGAGCACCCGGACGGGGGTGGTACGGCAGTCCCGTACGTACTCCTCGGCCGCCAGCAGCACCGCCGCCCCGCCGTCGGAGCGGATGCAGCAGTGCAGCTTGGTGAACGGGTCGGCGATCATCGGGCCGGACAGGACCTCGTCCACCGTGACCGGCTCGCGGAACATGGCGTCGGGATTCAGGGCCGCGTTCGCCCTCGCCTGCACGGCCACCTCCGCCAACTGCTCGATCGTCGTGCCGTGTTCGATCATGTGGCGGCGGGCGGCCATGGCGTACTTGGCGATGAGCGTGTGGCCGTAGGGGACCTCGAACTGCAGCGGGCCGCGCGCGCCGAAGGAGAGGTTCCCGGTGCGCCGGCCGGCCCTGATGTCCGCGCGGGCCGTGGAGCCGTACACGAGCAGCACGGCGTTCGCGTGCCCGGCCGCGATCGCGTCCGCCGCGTGCGCCGCCATCACCTCCCACGTCGAACCGCCGACCGCCGTGGAGTCGACCCAGGTGGGGCGCAGGCCCAGGTACTCGGCCACCTCGACCGGCGGCAGCGTGCCGAGGCCGGCCGACGCGAAGCCGTCGACGTGCCGGCGCTGCAGTCCCGCGTCCGCGAGGGCGCGGCGGGCCGCCTGGGCGTGCAGGGCGTACGGCGTCGCGTCGTCCACGCGCCCGCAGTCGGACAGGGCGACGCCGACCACGGCCACCCCGCGGCTCCCGCGTGTCATGAGAGGTCTCCTCCCCCTGGGCATCTCGTTCCCACCCCCCTAATATGACGGACCGTCAGATCCGGAGGGAAGAGCCATGGACGCGAGCTTCACCGCCGAACAGGACGAGATCCGCCGCACCCTGCGCGAACTGCTCCGCAAACGCTGCGGCCCCGAGGCGCTGCGCGCCGCCCTGGACACCCCGGACGGCCACGACCCGGCCCTGTGGCCCCTCCTCGCCGGCCGGCTCGGCCTGCCCGGCCTGGCCCTCCCGGAGGCGTACGACGGGGTCGGCTGCTCGACGGCCGAGCTCGCCCTGGCCGCCGAGGAGACCGGCCGGGTCCTCGCGCCCACCCCGCTCCTGGCGACCTGCGCCCTGGCCGCGCCCCTGGTCCTCGCCCTCGGCACCGAGTCCCAGCGCGCCGCCCTGCTGCCCCGCCTCGCCGCCGGCGCCCTGACCGCCGCCCTAGCCGTCCCCGGCACTTCCCTCGCCACCGCGCTCGCGCTGACCGGCGACAACGGCGGCGAGTGGGCCGGCGGCGGGCGGGCCGGGGGAGTGCAGGCCAGGCGGGCGGGGGAGCGGTGGCTGCTGTACGGGCAGGTCGAGCAGGTGCTGGACGGGCACAGTGCGGGGCTGCTGCTGGTCGCCGCCCACACCGGCGGCTACGCCCGGTCACGGACCCTCCTGTTCCTCGTACGGGGGAACGCGGACGGCCTCGTGCGCGTACGGCAGACCGCGCTCGACGTCACCCGGCCGCAGGCCCGCCTGGAACTGCGCGACGTGGAGGGTGAGCTGCTCGGCGAGGACGGCGCGGACGTCCTGGGCGCCCTCGCGACCGTGGGCGACGCCGCCGCCGCCGTGCTGGCCTGCGAGGCCGTCGGGGCCGCCGACCGGGCGCTGGAGCGGACCGTGGAGTACGTCGGGCAGCGGGAGCAGTTCGGGCGGGCGATCGGCTCCTTCCAGGCGGTCAAGCACCGGCTGGCCGACGTCTACGTCGGGGTGCAGGCGGCGAGGTCGGCGGCCTACTACGCGGCCTGGGCCACCGCCGGCCGCGAGCCCGTGGGCGGGCTGGCGCTCGCGCAGGCGCTGGAGGCCCTGCGCCGGGCCGCCGCGGAGGGCATCCAGCTGCACGGCGGCATCGGTTTCACCTGGGAGCACGAGGCGCACCTGTACTTCAAGCGGGCCGCCGGTGACGAACTGCTGTTCGGGCCGGTGCACCGGCTGCGGGCGCACGCGGCCGACGCCGCGCGACTCTTCGAGGACCGGGAGGTGGCGGTGTGATCGGCGAACGTGTGGTGCAGCGGATCTCGTCGACGAGGGGCTTCGCCAAGGTGGCCCCGCATGTCGTGCCGGCGCTGGACCGCGCCGTGCACCGGATGACCCGCGGCAGGGTGATCCTCAGCGCCCAGCTGCTGCCCGGCGTCATCCTGACCTCGACCGGCGCGAAGAGCGGGCTGCCCCGCCGCACGCCCCTGGCGTGCATGCCCGAGGACGACGGCCGGAGCTGGATCCTCGTCGGCTCCAATTTCGGCCGCACCGACCACCCCGCCTGGACCCACAACCTCCTCGCCCACCCGGACGCGGAGATCAGCTTCAAGGGCGAGGACGTCCCGGTGCGCGCCCGGCTGCTGACGGGCGGGGAACGGGCGGACGTGTGGAAGCGGCTGCTCGTCTTCTGGCCTCCGTACGCGACCTACCAGGAGCGCGTGGAGCGGGAGATCAGGGTCTTCCGGATCGGCCGGCGATAGCGGCAGGCGGCGGCTCACCGGGTGAACCGCCGCCTGCCAGACAGGACTTGAACCCAATCGCGGACCTATTTGGTCGGCTTCTTGCCCGTCACGCCCAGGTACACCAAGAGCGCCAGGTTCGGCTTCAGTTCGGCCTGCTTCACACCCCAGGTCTGGAAGCCCTTCTGGTGCGAGGCGACGGCCGCGAGCATCGCGACCAGCGAACCGGCGACCGCGGCCGGGTTCACGTCCTTGTCGACCTTGCCCTTGGACTGCAGCTCGGCGACCGAGTCCGCGAGGGAGTTGTTCACCGAGTTGAGGATCTTCATGCGGATCTTGTAGAACCGCTTGTCGCCCTCGGCCGCGCCGAGGTCGACGACGCGCAGGATCGCGTCGTTCTTGCGCCAGAACTCCAGGAAGCCGTCCACGAGTTCCTGCGCGGTCTGCCAGCCGGCCTTGCCGACCCAGGAGCGGCCCTCCAGCAGCGCCGTCAACTGGCCGCCTTCGGTGGCCATTTGCTCGGCGATCTCCAGGACGGCGCCCTCGACGTCCGGGAAGTACTGGTAGAAGGTCGCGGGTGAAGTCCCCGCCTTCCGGGCGACATCGATGACTTTGACGTCCCGGTAGGGGGAGGAGCTGAGCATCTCGCTGAGGCAGTCGAGCAGCTTCTGCCGGGTCGCCTGCCCACGCCGGCCGGCCACACGGCCGTCGACGGTACGCACTTGTCCTGTCATGCCGTCAGCTTACCGAGGGGTGATCGGAGCGCGATTCGGCCGACTGCAAATGGGGTGCACGGGGGTGTGGAGGCAGGTGTGCCTGGTCCTGCGGGGTGCGTGAGACGCCGTTAGTTTGGCGGTATGGCCGAAAACAGGGCATCCGCGTACGGAGAGGGCGTCCCCTGCTGGGTGGACGCGCAGCTTCCCGACGTCGAGGCGGGCAAGCGGTTCTACGGTGAGCTCTTCGGGTGGACCTTCGAGGAACAGCGCTACGGCGGCTCGGTGTGGGCGCACCAGCGGGGTGAGCCGGTGGCCGCGCTCGCCCGCAAGGCGGACGGGCGGCTGCCCACCGTCTGGACGGTGTATTTCTGCACGCCGGACGTGGAGGCGCTGGCCGACCGGGTCTGGGCGGCCGGTGGCCAGGTCGTGACCGCGCCCGTCCCGGTGGGCGACCTGGGCACGACCGCGCTGGTCACCGACCCCGAGGGCGCCGTCTTCGGCCTCTGGGAGCCGGGCGGCCACCCCGGCTTCGGCAGGCGGCACGAGCCGGGCACCTTCGCCTGGGCCGAGCTGTACGCCCGCGACACCGAGGCCGCCAACACCTTCTACGGTGAGCTCTTCCACGACGCCCTGTTCGGGCCGGACGCCGAGCCGGACTTCGGGCGGGCGGCCGTCTCCGAGGTCTTCCCGGCCGAGATGCCGCCGCACTTCCTCGTCCACTTCGCGGTCGAGGACTGCGAAGAGGTCCTCGGCACCGTTGGCCGGCTCGGCGGCCGTGTCCAGGCACCACCATTCGAGACGTCGTACGGAAGGGTGGCGGTCGTCACCGACAATCAAGGGGCCTCGTTCGCCGTACTGGAGCGACCCGAGCGCTGAGCCGAGCCGGGAATCGTGCTGTTTTGGGGTGAGACACCCCGATTCACGCCCGGGTTCGCCACAGGTGCCCGGGCCAGGAAGAATCGGGGTGCGTGCCGCCATGGCGGTGCGGTGGTGAGACGCTGCACTTCGGTCGCGTAATCATGTGACTGGCGCGGCTCGTACGGGGAGGTGGCAGGCAGAGTGGTGGATCAGCTGACGCAGCACGATCCGCGGCGGATCGGGCCGTTCGAGGTGCTGGGACGGCTGGGAGCCGGCGGCATGGGGCTGGTCTATCTCGCGCGCTCGGCGTCGGGCCGGCGCGTGGCGATCAAGACGGTCCGGACCGAGCTCGCCGAGGACCAGCTCTTCCGCGTGCGCTTCACGCGAGAGGTGGAGGCGGCCCGGGCGGTCTCCGGCTTCTACACGGCCGCGGTCGTCGACGCCGACCCGCGTGCTGCCGTGCCCTGGCTGGCCACCGCGTACGTCCCCGCGCCCTCGCTCGAGGAGATAGTGAACGAGTGCGGGCCGCTCCCGGCCCAGGCGGTGCGCTGGCTCGCCGCCGGCGTGGCCGAGGCGCTGCAGTCCATCCACGGCGCCGGGCTGGTCCACCGTGACCTCAAGCCATCGAACGTCCTGGTGGTCGAGGACGGCCCCCGGGTGATCGACTTCGGTATCGCCTCCGGTGTCTCGAACACCCGTCTGACCATGACGAACGTCGCCGTCGGCACCCCCGCCTACATGTCCCCGGAGCAGGCCAAGGACTCGCGCAGCGTGACCGGCGCGAGCGACGTCTTCTCGCTCGGCTCGATGCTGGTCTTCGCCGCCACCGGCCACCCGCCCTTCCACGGCGCCAACCCGGTCGAGACGGTCTTCATGCTGCTGCGCGAGGGCCCTGACCTGGAGGGCCTGCCGGACGAGCTGCGCCCGCTCATCGAGTCCTGCATGCAGATGGAGGCCACGGCCCGCCCCAACCCGGCCGACCTTCAGGCCCAGCTCGCCCCGCACCTGTTCGGCTCCGGCTCCGACGACAGCGGTACGGCCTCGGCGTGGCTGCCCGACAAGGCCGTCGCCCTGATCGAGGCGCGGGGCCGCGGTGGCCGCCCGGCGCCGCAGGGCCCCGGCCGCCGTCAAGGCGCCCCCGCCCCCATCCCGCCGCCGCCCTCGCACGACCCGGCGCCTGTCCCCGTCGGCGCCCCCGACACCGGCCCGGTCCGGCTGGCCGGTGCCCAGGTGCCCATCGGTCCCGGCCCGCGGGTCGCCGACGTCCGCTCGGCCGCCGTCAAGGCACCCCCGCCGGAGGCCGCCCTGGCCGCTTCCTGGTCCAAGGCCCGCCCGGGCGTCAACGGCACCGACCCCGCCGTGGGCCCCGCCGTGCCGGCGCCCGCGGTCCCGGAGACCGCGGCCGGCTGGCGCCCCTGGCGGTTCCGCATGTCCAACGACGTCTGGGGCACCCCGTCGGTCTCCGGCGACCTCGTCTACGTCACCTCCTTCGAGGTGCACGCCCTGGACGTGGCCACCGGGCGGCGCCGCTTCAAGACCCGGGACGTCGCCTGGTCGATGGCGGTCGCGGACGGCCGTATCCACGCCTCCGACGGGCCCACGCTGTTCGCCCTGGACTGCCGGGAGGGCGCCGACCTGTGGCGGCTGTCCACGGACGCCTGGGTGTACTCCCTGCACGCCGACCGCGGCACGGTCGTCACCGGCACGCGCGGCGGCGGCGTCCAGGCCTGGGAGGCCTCGAACGGGCAGAAGCTGTGGGAGCTCACCGGCGCCCAGACCGACTTCGAGTCGCCGGAGGCCGGGCCCGCCGTCCACGAGGGCACGGTCTACGTCTGGCAGGACGCCCGGCTGCGCGCCCTGGACGCCCGCACGGGCGACGAGCGCTGGTCCTACCCGATCGGCGACGCGGCCTCCTGCGGCGGCGTCCCGGTCCGGGTGACGCCCGCGCCCGACGGCTACGCGTACGTCTCCGCCGGCACCCGCGTGGTGGCCCTCGACATCGCGAACGGCCACGTCAAGTGGCACTTCGAGGCCCCGGCGGTCTTCCTCTCCCCGCCCGCCTTCGCGCCCGGCCCGGCGGTCACCGGCGGTGGCATCTACCTCGCCGACTACCTCGGCACGGTCTACGCCCTCGACGCCGCCGACGGCCGCGACCGCTGGCGCATCGCCACCGAGTCCCGCTCCTCGATCGACCCGGTCCTGGTGGCGGCGGGCCACGTCCACGTCGGCAGCGGCAAGGGCCTCTACACCCTGGACGCGGTCACGGGCACGCCCAAGTGGCGCTTCCAGGCGGGCGGCGACATCGTCGGCGCCCCGGCCGTCGCGGAGGGCCGTATCCACTTCGGCTCCACCGACCACCTGCTGTACACGCTGAAGGCCGACGACGGCCGGCTGCGCTGGAAGCTGGCGACCGGCGGCGAGATCACCGGCTCGCCCGTGGTCCGCGACGGGGTCGTGTACGCGTGCAGCAAGGACCGGTGCGTGTACGCGCTGGACGCGGAGAAGGGCACGGGAACCGCGCGCACCGCGTGAGACGTCGGTGATGGCCGTCGTGCCGGCTGACGGAAGGGTGTGGACGGCGGCCGTCCCCCCGACGCTACGCCCGGTGCACGACGACCGCCATGCGTTGCGGTGGTGCCGCGAGTGGGACGGTGACGCCGCGCGCGTACGGCCCGGTGTCGAGCGGACGCCTAACGCGTCCGGAACTCCTTGTGCCGTCCGGCGAACAGTTCCGCCTGCCGTTCGCCGGGGAGGTTGCCGAGCGCGATCAGGTGGGGTGCCTGCGCGAACCCGGCGGCGACGGCGTTCTCCCGGGCCGCCCACTGTGCCCGCACGGTGCCCTGGACGCCCTCGGCGGGATACCCGGCGAGCACGGTGGCGCACCGCGTCGCCGCCGCCAACGCCTCGCCGGGGGCGGTGAGTTCGGAGACCAGGCCGATGGCGTGGGCGCGCTCGGCGGAGATCCGTTCCGCCGTCCCCATGAGCATCATCCGGGCGACCTCGCCGTACGGCATCCGCTGGGCCAGCAGCACCGACTCGTAGGCGCTGACCATGCCGTACGTCGTGTGCGGGTCGAAGAAGGCGGCGGTTGCGTCGGCGACGAGGAAGTCCGACTCCCCGAGGAGGTAGAAGGCGCCCCCGCAGGCCATGCCGGTCACCGCGGCGATCACCGGCTTCCACAGGTCGTTGGACTTGGGTCCCACCCGCAGGAGCGGGTCGTCGGCCATGTAGGGGGAGGAGGGCTGGGGGACCACGGCGTCCCGGTCGAGGCCGGTGCAGAAGGCCCGCTCCCCGGCGCCGGTCAGGACGACCGCCCGTACGGAGTCGTCGAACCGCAACTCCCGCCACACCTGCCGGAGTTCGTCGCGCATGGTGAGGTCGATGGCATTGTGGCGTTCGGGCCGGTCGAGGGTGACGACGGCGACGCCGGTGTCCTCGTCGGCGGCCAGGCGCACGGTCGTCGTCATGGGCGCTCCAGGACCCACTGGGGCAGTCCGCCGTCGGTGAAGACGACCTGGACCTTCGCGCCGATCCGGATGCGCTCGGGCGGCACCGAGTCCAGCCGCGCCCCCGCCTCGGCGACGAGGTTGCCGACGAGCCGGACGCGCGGGGCGTCGGCGAGTTCGACGACGATCACGTTGTACGGGGCCTGCTCGGCGTAGGCGGGCAGCAGCGGTGGGTGGGGAAAGACGTAGGACCAGATGCGTCCGTGGCCCTCCGTGCGGCGCCACTCGGTGGCGAAGGACTGGCAGTGCGGGCAGCAGGGACGGGGCGGGAAGCGCGGCTCGCCGCAGTCGGCGCAGGCCTGCACGCGCAGTTCGCCCTGTCGGGCGTAGCCCCAGAAGGGGGCGCCGTCGGTGTCGGTGACGGGGGTCAGCATCGCGGGCTCGGAGGGCATGCGCGTCTCAACTCCTCAGCAGCAGGGCGGAGGTGGGAACCCCCTCGCCGGCGGTGACGAGGCAGGTGGCGGCGTCCGGGACCTGGGCGGTGCTGGTGCCGCGCAGCTGCCGTACGCCTTCGTTGATCAGGTTGAAGCCGTGCACGTAGGCCTCGCTGAGTCCGCCGCCGGCGGTGTTCAGGGGCAGTCGTCCGCCGATCTCCAGCGCGCCCTGCTCGGTGAACGCCCCGCCCTCGCCGCGCCCGCAGAAGCCGTAGCCCTCCAGGGACAGCGGGATGAGCGCGGTGAACGCGTCGTAGATCTGGGCGACGTCGACGTCCTGGGGCGTGAACTCGGCGTGTTTCCAAAGGTGTCGGGCGGCGGTCCAGGCGGGGCCGGTGAGCGGGTCGTCGTTCCAGTAGTTGACCATTCCGTGGTGCTGGGCGGGCAGGCCCTGGGCGGCTGAGTGGACGTAGACGGGTGTGTGCCGGCAGTCCCGGGCGCGCTCGGCGCTGACCACCACGCAGGCCAACGCGCCGTCGGTCTCCAGGCAGTTGTCGAAGAGGCACAGGGGCTCGCTGATCCAGCGGGCGGTCATGTACATCTCGCGGGTCAGCGGGCGGTCGTACATGACGGCGGCCGGGTTCTGGTTGGCGCGGTTGCGGCAGGCGAGGGCGACGTTGAAGAGGTGGTCGCGGGTCGCGCCGTACTCGTGCATGTAGCGGCGCGTCAGCATGGCGATCTCGTCCGCCGGGCGGAGCAGGCCGAAGGGGCGGGTCCACTGGGCGGGGGTGGGGAGCTGGACGGTGGTGTTGGTCCAGGGGCGCGGGCCGGAGCCTCTCTTGCGCGAGCGCCAGGCGACGCCGACGCTCGCCTGCCCGGTGGCGATGGCTGCGGCGAGGTGGGCGACCGTGGCGCACGAACCGCCGCCGCCGTAGCCCACCTTGCTGAAGAAGGTCAGGTCGCCGAGGCCGACGGCCTTCGCCAGCTCCACCTCGTCCGTCTCCTCCATGGTGTAGGAGGCCAGGGCGTCGACCTCGCCGGGGGCGATGCCGGCGTCGTCGAGTGCGGCGAGCACGGCACGGCAGGCCAGCGTGCGCTCGTCCTCGGCGAGGCGCTTGGCGAAGGCCGTCTGCCCTATGCCGACGATCGCGGTGGCGTCCTTGAGTCCGGGCATGTCGGGGCACCTCCGCGTGGGGACAGGGCGGCTGACAGTGCGTCAGGTTACAGCTAATCTGACGGGTAGTCAGCTACGAGGTTGGGGGCTGTTGTGCGCGGTGACGTGGAGTGGGGCAGCATTCCGGGACTCGTCCGCTCGGCGGCCGAGCGGTACGCCGACGACGAGGCGGTGGTGGAGGGCCGCACCCGGATCACGTACGCCGAACTGGGCGCCCGCGTCGAACGGTCGGCGGCGGCCTGCCTCGCCGCGGGCGTCGAGCCGGGCGACCGGTTGGGGATCTGGGCGCCGAACTCGCTGGACTGGATCGTCGCGGCACTCGGCGCCGTGTCGGCCGGGGCGGTGCTGGTGCCGGTCAATACGCGCTTCAAGGGCTCGGAGGCCGTCGAGGTGCTGCGCGGCAGCGGGGCCCGGCTGCTCTTCGTCACCGGGACGTTCCTCGGGACGTCGTACGTGGCCTCGCTGCGGCGGGCGATCGCCGAGGGGCCGGGGCTGCCGGGCCTGGAGCAGGTGGTGGTGCTGTCCGACGACGCGCCCGCCGACTTCCGGACCTGGAAGGACTTCCTCGCGGGCGGCGACGGGGTCGCGGCCGGCCGGGCGCGGGCCCGCGCGGCGGCGGTGGAGGGCTCCTGGCCGTCGGACATCGTCTTCACGTCCGGCACGACGGGCCGCCCCAAGGGCGCGGTGATCACGCACGCACAGTCGCTGCGGGCGTACGAGATCTGGTGCGACCTCGCCGGCCTGCGGCGGGGCGACCGCTACCTCGTCGTCAACCCCTTCTTCCACACCTTCGGTTACAAGGCCGGCGTCCTGGCCTGTCTGATGCGGGGTGCGACGATGATCCCCCAGCCGGTGTTCAACGTGGACACGGTCCTGGCCAACATCGCGGCGGAGCGCGTCTCGGTACTGCCCGGCCCGCCCACCCTGCACCAGTCGCTGCTGGACCACCCGGCGCGGGACGCGCACGACCTGTCCGCGCTGCGGCTGGTGGTGACGGGCGCCGCGGTGGTGCCGTTGCGGCTGGTGGAGCGGCTGCGCGGGGAACTGGGCGTGGAGACGGTCCTGACGGCGTACGGCCTGTCGGAGGCCTCCGGCATCGTCACGATGTGCCGCCGCGGCGACGACCCGACGGTGATCGCCTCGACGTCCGGCCGGGCGATCCCCGGCACCGAGGTCCGGGTCGAGGCGCCGGCCGGCGAACCCGGCGAGGTCCTGGTCCGCGGCTTCAACGTCATGCGCGGCTACTACGAGGACGAGGCGGCGACGGCGGAGGTGCTGGGCGGGGACGGCTGGCTGCGCACGGGCGACGTGGGCGTCCTGGACGCCGCGGGGAACCTGCGGATCACCGACCGGATCAAGGACATGTTCATCGTCGGCGGCTTCAACGCCTATCCGGCGGAGATAGAGCAACTCCTCGGCCTGCACCCGGACGTGGCCGACGTAGCGGTCATCGGCGTACCGGACCCCCGCCTGGGCGAGGTCGGCAAGGCCTACGTGGTGCGCCGGCCGGGAGCCGTGCTGACGGCCGACGACCTGATGGCCTGGTCCCGGCGGGAGATGGCGAACTACAAGGTCCCCAGAGTGGTGGAGTTCGTCCCCCGACTGCCCCGCAACGCGAGCGGGAAGGTCGTCAAGGGCGAGCTGCGGCGCCGGCGGCCCTGATCCCGCCGGCGGCGGACGCGCGCCGAGCGCGACGGCTCCCCTCCGGGCCGTCGCGCTCGATCCCCCGTACGCGCGGGCTTACTTCGTCGGCGTGAAGGGCTCCGACGTGGCGTGCATGTCCTTGGTCTCCAGCGGCTCGTCGGTGGCGTGCATGTCGTCCGTCGTCGCCGGCTCGTCCGTGGCGTGCATGTCCTGGGCGGTCGCCTTGGCGTCCGTGGCGTGCATGTCGGCAGGCTTGAGCTCGTCGCTCATCTTCGTCAACTCCCCTTGGGTCTGTTCGGCTGCGTGGATCGCAAGGCCCGCCCGGTCACTCCCCCGAGGATGGCCGGGCGGGCCTGTTCGGGCCGTTCACCCTAATCAGTGGGTGCGGGACCCTCCGCAGCGACCCGTCTGCCCCCCGACGCGACGGATCGACTGAGTCGAGGATGGCGGACGGCGATAAACGAATGATGAACGGCCCGACGAGGCCGTTCAGGCCGCTCGTACGGGGGTCAGCAGCGCGTGTACCTCCGCGGCCTCGGGCGAGCCGAGCTCCTCGTAGATGCCGATCGCCTCCTGCCAGCAGACGTGGGCCCGGCCGATCTGCCCGATGCCGTCGAGGGCGCGGCCGAGGACGGTCAGGACGTTGCCCCGGCGCCACTCGCCGCCGATGCCGCGCAGGACGGTCAGCGCCATCTCGGCGTTGGCAGCGGCCTGCGCGGGCCGTCGGGCGGCGAGGTCGACCTCGGCCAGCCGGAACAGGCTCATGCCCTCCCACAGGCGCTGGCGGCTCTCCCGGAACACCTCCAGGGCCTCGTGCAGACGATGGCTCGCACCGTCCAGCTCGCCGCTCTGGGTGAGCGCCAGACCGAGTGCGTACCGGGCGTTCGCCCCACGCATGGAGTTGCCCATGGCGTCGTAGAGCTCGATGCCCTGCTGAGCCAGCTCGACCGCGCTCGCCGTGCGGCCGGTGGCGAGGTGGATGCGGGAGAGGTTGCACAGGGCGCTGGCCTCGCCCGCGCGGTCGTTCAGGGTGCGGAAGTGCTGGATGGCCTGCGAGAGGTGCTCCTCGCCGTCCTCGTGGCGGTTCTGGTAGAGCGCCATGATCCCGCGGGCGTTCCGGGCCCAGCAGACGGGCAGCAGGTCGTCCGCGCGCTGCGCCAGGAGTGTGACGCGCTCCGCCTCCTGGTCCGCCTGCTCGAAACGGCCGCTGACGTGGTGGACGTTCACCTGGGTCATCAGGGCGCGCGCCTCGGCCCGGTCGGCGCCGAACCTGCGGGCCGCCTCCAGCAGGCCCTCCGCGGTCGCCTCGTACTCACGGGAGTTGGCCCCCGACTCGGACAGGTCGTGCGCGACCCAGAGCAGGTCGACGGCGCGGCTGAGCGTCTCGGGCCGGCCCGCGGCCTGCCGCACACAGGCGAGCAGGCAGATCGCCTCCGCGTAGAGCCAGTCCTGTGCCGCTCTCAGCTCCGTGAACCCCAGCCCGGGGTACGCGGTCCCCTCCAGGTGGTCCACCAGCCGGTCACCCGGCCGTTCGAGGGCGTACACGCCGGCCGCCGTCGCCAGGTAGAAGTCCAGCAGGCGGGAGAGGGCGGCCTCACGCTCGCTCGGCGGCCACTCGTCGCGTTCCGCGCACGCACGCGCGTAGAGCCGTACGAGGTCGTGGTAGCGGTAGCGGCCGGGCGCCGCCGACTCCAGCAGCGAGGTGTCCACGAGGGACTCCAGCAGGTCCTCCGTCTCCTGCGCGGGCAGGTCGAGGACGGCCGCGGCGGCCGACAGCGAGATGTCCGGGCCGTCCGCGAGCCCGAGCAGCCGGAAGGCGCGGGCCTGGGCCGGCTCCAGCTGGCCGTAGCCCAGTTCGAAGGTGGCCTTGACCGCGAGGTCCCCGGCCTGGAGCTCGTCCAGGCGGCGCCGCTCGTCCGCCAGTTTCGCCGCGAGGACGGAGACCGTCCACGTTCTGCGGGCCGCCAGCCGGGAGGCGGCGATACGGATCGCCAGGGGCAGGAAGCCGCAGGCAGCGACCACGTCCAGGGCGGCCTCCCGCTCCGACGCCACCCGCTCCTCGCCGACGATCTTCGTGAACAGCTGCAGTGCCTCGTCCGGTGACATCACGTCCAGGTCCACCAGATGGGCCCCCGCGAGGTCCACCATCCGCACCCGCGAGGTCACCAGGGCCGCGCAGCCCTCCGTCCCGGGCAGCAGCGGACGTACCTGGGCGGCGTCCCGGGCGTTGTCGAGCAGGACCAGGACCCGGCGGCCGTCGAGGACCGAGCGGTACAGGGCGGCCCGTTCCTCCAGAAAGTCCGGGATCGCGGTGTCGGGGGTCCCGAGGGCCCGCAGGAAGGAGCCCAGCACCGTCTCCGGTTCGGCGGCCCGCGCCCCGGCTCCCATCAGGTCGACGTACAACTGGCCGTCGGGGAAGGCAGACCGGGCCTGGTGGGCGACGTGCACCGCGAGCGTCGTCTTGCCGACGCCGCCGATGCCGGCCAGCGCCGAGACCGCCATCACCCGGCCCTCGGCGGAGGACAGGACCTCGCCGAGCTCGCGCACGAAGGCGGCCCGTCCGGTGAAGTCCGGGACGGTGGCGGGGAGCTGGGCGGGACGCACGGGGGCGGCGGCGGGCTCGGCCGGCGGGGCGGAGGGTTCCGCCAGGCCGGGGTCGGCCTCCAGGATGCGCTGCTGCAGCTCGCGCAGGGCCGGGCGGGGGTCGACGCCCAGCTCGTCGGCCAGCAGGCGGCGGGTGTCCGCGTACACCGCGAGGGCCTCCGCCTGCCGGCCGCTGCGGTACAGCGCCAGCATCAGCAGCTCGCGCAGGCGTTCGCGCAGCGGGTGGGCCGCGGTGAGGGCGGTGAGCTCGGAGACGGCCTCCGCGTGGCAGCCCTGCTCCAAATCCATGTCCAGGCGGGATTCGAGGAGTTGCAGGCGCCATTCCTCCAGGCGGACGCGCTGGGCCTCCGCGTACGGGCCGGGTACGCCCGCCAGCGTCTCCCCGTCCCACAGGGCCAGCGCGCGGTCCAGCACCTCGCGGGCGTGGCACAGGTCCCCGGCGCTCTTGGCCTTCTCCGCCTCGGTCGCCAGGTCCTGGGCAACCGCCAGGTCGAGGGCGCCCTCGGCGAGGCCGCGGATCGCGTAGCCGCCCGACTCGCTCACCAGCACCCCGGCGTCCAGCACCTTGCGCAGTCGCGACGCGTACGTGCGCACCGCCGCCAGCGCCTGCGACGGCGGCTCCTCGCCCCACAGGGCGTCGATCAGCTCGGCAGCGGTCGCCGTACGGCCCTCGCGCAGCAGCAGGGCGGCCAGCAGGGCGCGTTGCTGGGGGGAGCCGGTGTTCACCGACTCGTTCCCGCGCCGGGCGCGCACGGGTCCGAGCACGCCGAAGCACAGGGCCGCAGGCTCCGCAGAGGGGCTCGAACGCCTCTGCTCGGGCACCCGCGGTACACGGTCGACCATCGCCGTCCCCCTAGACACAGTGAGCAACCCCGTCAGTCTGCCTTGTCCAGGGCGGATGCGTCAGCTGTGGAGGGGGCGGTCACGGCCGGACGGGCGCTATGTCACAAGGCCCTCACGTGGCCTTCGCACACTTCCGCACAGACCCGGACGGGAAACAGCCCGTCGACCGACAGCTGACGGTTCGTCAGATCGGCGCTACCGTGAGCGCCATGGACACCGACCTGACGTTCCCTCAGATCATCTCCGTCGACGACCACACCGTGGAGCCCGCGGACGTCTGGCAGAGCCGTCTGCCCAAGAAGTACCTGGACGTCGGCCCCCGCATCGTCCGGGCCCCGCTGAAGGAGATCTCCTTCCTCGGCGGCCGCTTCCGCCCCGTCATGGGCGCCCCCGGTGACGACGGCCCGCTGGGCGACTGGTGGCTCTACGAGGAGCTCCAGCGCCCCCTGACCCGCCTCGACACGGCCGTGGGCTACTCAAGGGACGAGATAAAACTCGAGGTCATCACCTACGAGCAGATGCGGCCGGGGTCCTACGACGTCCCGCAGCGGCTGGCCGACATGGACGTCAACCACGTCCAGTCCGCCGTCTGCTTCCCGACCTTCCCGCGTTTTTGCGGGCAGACCTTCACCGAGGCCAAGGACCACGAGCTGGGCCTGCTGTGCGTGCGGGCCTACAACGACTGGATGGTGGAGGAGTGGTGCGGCCCGCAGGCGCAGGGCCGGCTCATCCCCCTCACCCTCATCCCGCTCTGGGACGCCGAACTCGCTGCCGCCGAGGTCCGCCGCAACGCCGCCCGCGGGGTCCGCGCGGTCGCCTTCTCCGAGATCCCCCCGCACCTGGGCCTGCCCTCCGTGCACTCCGACGACTGGGACCCCTTCCTCGCCGCCTGCGACGAGACCGGCACGGTCGTCGCCATGCACATCGGCTCCAGCAGCCGCATGCCGTCCACCTCCAAGGACGCCCCGCCCGCGGTCGGTTCGACGATCACCTTCGCCAACTGCTGCTTCTCGATGGTCGACTGGCTGATGAGCGGCAAGTTCGAGCGCTTCCCGAACCTCAAGGTCATGTACGCCGAGGGCCAGATCGGCTGGATCCCGTACATCCTGGAGCGCGCGGACGTCGTCTGGGAGGAGAACCGGGGCTGGGGCGGGGTCGCCGACAAGGTGCACCGGCCGCCGTCCGAACTCTTCGCCGAGCACGTCTACGGCTGCTTCTTCGACGACGCCTTCGGGCTGCGCAACCTTGACGCCATCGGCCTGGGCAACGTCCTGTACGAGACCGACTATCCGCACTCCGACTCCACCTGGCCCAAGTCCCGCGAGGTCGGCGAGGCGCAGATGGGCCACCTGGACCCGGCCGCCGTGGAGCGGATCGTCCGCGGCAACGCCATCGACCTGCTGGGACTGACCCCCGAGGGGCTCTGGCGACCGTGACCGCGCTGTCGTACGGCATCCAGTTGCCCGTCCAGTCCCAGAGCACCATGTACGCCGAGCCCTGGGAGGCGGCGGCCGGCCCCGAGGACCTGCTCGCCGTCGCCCGGACCGCGGACCGCGCGGGCTTCGACTACATCGCCTCCTGCGACCACGTGGCCATCCCGCGCCGGCTCGCCCCCGCGATGAGCACGGTCTGGTACGACCCCGTCGCCACCCTCGCCTTCCTGGCGGCGGCGACCGAGCGGGTCCGGCTGCTGAGCCATGTGGCGATCGTGGGGCTGAGGCACCCCCTGCTCACCGCCAAGCAGTACGCCACCCTCGACCGGCTCAGCGCAGGACGCCTGATCCTCGGGGTCGGGGCCGGTCATGTGCGGGAGGAGTTCGAGGTGCTGGGCGTGGACTTCGAGCGGCGCGGAGCGGTCCTGGACGAGACCGTCGACGCCCTGCGCGCGGCCCTCGGCACCGAGGAGTTCCCCGAACACCACGGCAAGCGCTACGACTTCGAGGGCCTGGGCCAACGCCCCCGCCCCGCCCAGGACCGCGTCCCCCTCTGGGTCGGCGGTTCGTCCCCCGCCGCCGTCCGCAGGGCCGCGCTCAAGGGCGACGGCTGGCTGCCGCAGGGCGACCCGCGCGACCGCCTGCCCGAACAGATCGCCCTGCTCGGGCGGCTGCGCGCCGAGGCCGGCATCGAGGACCCGCTGACCGTCGGCGCCATCACCGAGCCCCTGTACGTCGGCACACCCTCCTGGGACGTCGGCCGCCGCACCCTGACCGGCCCCCCGGACCGCCTCGCCGAGTCCCTGCGCGCCTACGGCGCGATGGGCGTGCACCAGATCCAGGTGCGGTTCCGCTGCCGCGACCGCGGCGAACTCACCGACCAGATGGCGGCCTTCGGCGCCGAAGTCGCGCCCGATCTGTAGAGGAGTTGTGGCATGGGCAAGCTGGACGGACGCGTCGTGCTCGTCACCGGGGCGGCGCGCGGACAGGGCGAGCAGGAGGCCCGCCTGTTCAGGGCGGAAGGTGCCGAGGTCGTCGTCGCCGACGTCCTCGACGACCAGGGCGAGGCGCTCGCGCGCGAGATCGGCGGCCGGTACGTCCACCTCGACGTGGGCGAGGAGGAACAGTGGCGCGCGGCCGTGAGTGCGGTCAAGGACGCCCACGGCCGGATCGACGGCCTCGTCAACAACGCCGGCATCCTGCGCTTCAACGCCCTGGTCGACACGCCTCTCGACGAGTTCATGCAGGTCGTGCGGGTCAACCAGGTCGGCTGCTTCCTCGGCATCAGGACGGTGGCGCCGGTCATGGAGGACGGCGGCACGATCGTCAACACCGCCTCCTACACGGCGGTGACCGGCATGGCGGCGGTCGGCACCTACGCCGCCACCAAGCACGCCATCCTCGGCCTCACCCGCGTCGCCGCGCTGGAGCTCGCCCACCGCGGCATCCGCGTCAACGCCATGTGCCCCGGCGCCATCGACACCGCGATGTCCAACCCGGCCCAGCTGGACCCGACGGCCGACGCGGAGGAGACCGGCCGGGCGCTGGACGAGCTGTACCGCAAGCTCGTGCCGCTCGGGCGTATCGGCAAGCCGGCCGAGGTGGCGCGGCTGGCGCTGTTCCTGACGTGCGAGGACTCGTCGTACATCACCGGACAGCCCTTCGTGATCGACGGCGGGTGGCTGGCGGGCGTCAGTGTCATCTGACGGGCATCTGACGGGCCATCAGCTATTGACCCTCCCTGCCGGTGGTGCAACAGTCGACCAGAACTGACGGGGCGTCAGAAACTCTGGGACCGGGGACGGTGAACCTCCGTGGAATTCGGGCTCTTTGTACAGGGGTATGTGGGCAAGCGCGCCGAGACCGATCCGCTCGCGGAACACAAGGCGCTGATGGAGGAGACCGAGTACGTCATCCAGGCGGACAGGTCGGGCTTCAAGTACGCGTGGGCGTCCGAGCACCACTTCCTGGAGGAGTACTCCCACCTCTCCGCCAACGACGTGTTCCTCGGCTACCTGGCGCACGCGACGGAACGCATCCACCTCGGATCGGGCATCTTCAACCCGCTGGCGCAGGTCAACCATCCGGTGAAGGTCGCGGAGAAGGTCGCGATGCTCGACCACCTCACCGGCAACCGCTTCGAGTTCGGCAGCGGGCGCGGCGCCGGGTCGCACGAGATCCTCGGGTTCATACCGGGCGTGACCGACATGAACTTCACCAAGGAGATCTGGGAAGAGACCATCGCCGAGTTCCCCAAGATGTGGCTGCAGGACGAGTACGTCGGTTTCCAGGGCAAGTTCTGGCAGCTGCCGCCGCGCAAGGTGCTGCCCAAGCCGTACGGCAAGTCGCACCCGGCGATGTGGTACGCGGCCGGGTCGCCGCCGTCGTACGCGATGGCCGCGAGGAAGGGACTCGGCGTGCTGGGCTTCAGCATCCAGAAGGTCTCCGACATGGAATGGGTGCTGGAGCAGTACAAGACGGCGATCGTGAACGCCGAACCGGTGGGCGACTTCGTCAACGACAACGTGATGGTGACGACGACGGCCATCTGCGCGCCGACGCACGCGGAGGCGATCGACATCGCCGTGCACGGGGGACTGCACTACCTGCCCTCGCTGGTGTTCCGGTACCACGACACCTTCCCCCGTCCCGAGGGCTTCCCGGTGTGGCCGGAGACGCTGCCGGAGTACACGCCGGAGTTCGTGGAGCTGCTGATCGAGGAGGAGCTGCTGATCTGCGGGGACCCGGACGAGGTGCTCACGCAGTGCAAGCGGTGGGAGCAGGCGGGGGCGGACCAGCTGAGCTTCGGGCTGCCGGTGGGGGTGCCGAAGGAGGAGACGTTGCAGACGATCCGGTTGATCGGGGAGCACGTGATTCCGAAGATCGATACGGATCCTGTGCATCGGACCTCGCGGTTCCGGGGGGCTGTCTGAGGTCGTACGGCGGCTGCGGGTGTGTGGGGGCTGATCGCGCAGTTCCCCGCGCCCCTTGGGTGGGACATGTGCCCGCACGTGAGAAGGGAGCCTCCATGCTTGATCACCTCATCAAGGGCGCGACCGTCGTCGACGGGACCGGTGCGCCCGGCCGTATCGCCGACGTCGGCACACGGGACGGCCGTATCGCCGTGATCGGATCCGTCACCGAGGAAGCCCGCACCACCGAGGACGCCTCCGGGCTCGTCCTCGCGCCCGGGTTCGTCGATCCGCATACGCACTACGACGCGCAGCTGTTCTGGGATCCGTACGCGACGCCGTCGCTGAACCACGGGGTGACGACCGTCGCGGCCGGGAACTGCGGGTTCACGCTCGCGCCGCTCAACCCGGCCCGCCCCGAGGACGCCGACTACACGCGCCGCATGATGTCCAAGGTCGAGGGCATGTCGCTGACCGCGCTGGAGGAGGGGGCGCCCTGGAGCTGGAGCTCGTTCGGGGAGTACCTGGACGCGCTCGAGGGGCGGATCGCCGTCAACGCCGGTTTCATGGTGGGGCATTGTGCGCTGCGCCGGTACGTCATGGGGCCGGACGCCGTCGGCGGACAGCCCGACGAGGAGCAACTGAACCGGATCGTGGGGCTGTTGCACGACGCCATGGACGCCGGTGCCTGGGGCTTCTCCACCACCCAGTCCCGCACGCACTCCGACGGCGACGGCCAGCCGGTCGCCTCCCGGCACGCGCTGCCCGCCGAACTGCTGGCCCTGTCCCGGGCCGTCGGCGAGCACGAGGGCACCCAGATCGAGGCGATCGTCGCCGGCTGCCTCGACCAGTTCAGCGACGCCGAGATCGAGCTGTTCGCCGAGATGAGCGCGGCGGCCGGACGGCCCCTGAACTGGAACGTGCTAACCATCGACGCGGCCGTGCCCGAGCGGGTGCCACGGCAGCTCCAGGCCAGCGAGCAGGCACGCAAGGCGGGCGGCCGGGTCGTCGCCCTCACCATGCCGATCCTGACCCCGATGAACATGTCCCTGGGCACCTTCTGCGCCCTCAACCTCATCCCCGGCTGGGGCCCCGTCCTCGGCCTGCCCGTACCCGAGCGCATCGCCCGGCTGCGGGACGCGGAGGTACGGGCCGAGATGCTCCGGCGCGCCGACTCCAAGGAGGCCGGCGTGCTGCGGCGGCTGACGAACTTCGGCCGGTACGTCATCGGGGACACCTACAGCGAGGCCAACCGCGGACTGAGCGGACGGGTGGTCGGCGACATCGCCCGGGAGCGCGGCCAGGACCCCTTCCACTGCATGGTGGAGATCTGCGCCGCCGACGAACTGCGTACGGTCCTGTGGCCCATGCCCACCGACAACGACCCCGCCTCCTGGGCGCTGCGCGCCGAGACCTGGCAGCACGAGGACGTCCTGCTGGGCGGGTCCGACGCGGGCGCGCACCTGGACCGCATGTGCGGGGCGCCGTACACCACCCGCTTCCTCGGCGACTGCCTGCGCCGACGCAGGCTGGTCGGCCTGGAGCAGGCGGTGAAGATGCTGACCGACGACCCGGCGCAGCTGTTCGGCCTGCGCGAGCGGGGCCGGATCCAGGAGGGTTTCCATGCCGACCTGGTGCTCTTCGACCCGGAGCGGATCGACGCGGGCCAGGCCACCTTGGTGCACGACCTGCCGGGTGACAGCCCGCGGCTGGACGCCAGGGCGATCGGCGTGCGGGCCGTCTGGGTCAACGGGGTCGAGGTGATCAGGGACGACGCGGTCAGCGGCGCCGTACCGGGCAGGGTCCTGCGCTCCGGGCGGGACACCAGGACGGTGAGCACCAGGTGAGCGAGGCGGCCGACGGGCAGCGGCTGTTCGTCGGGGGCGAGTGGACCGAGCCGGACGGCGGACACTACGCGGTGGTCGACCCGGCGACCGAGGAGACCGTCGGGTGGGCCCCGGAGGCCTCGCTGGATCAGGTGCGCGCGGCCTGCGCCGCGGCCCGCGAGGCCTTCGGGCCGTGGTCGAGGACGGCGCCGGAGGAGCGGGCGGCGGTGCTGGGCCGGGCGGCCGGTGTCATCGGGGCCCACTTCGCGCCGTACGCCGAACTCGCCCAGGCCGAGACGGGGGCGACCACGGGGACCGCCCGGGCGATGCAGGTCGGGGTGGGCATGGCCCGCTTCCGGCGGTACGCGCGCGTGGAGCCCGCCGAGTGGGCGATCCCACCGCAGATCAACGACGCCGGCCCGATGGGGAGGGCCGGGGTGATGGGCGCGCTCGCGGTGCGGCAGCCGGTGGGTGTCGTCGCGTGCATCACCTCCTACAACAACCCGTGGGCGAACCCGGCCGGCAAGATCGCCCCCGCGCTCGCCATGGGCAACACCGTGGTCGTCAAGCCCGCCCCGCAGGACCCGCTGTCGGTCTACCGGATGGCGGAGGCGCTGGAGGCGGCCGGAGTCCCGCGGGGGGTCGTGAACGTGGTCTCCGGCCGGTCGGTGGAAGTCGGCCAGGCGGTGGTGGAGTCGGCCGACGTCGACATGGTCAGCTTCACCGGGTCGACGGCGGTGGGACGGCGGATCGGCGAGGTGTGCGGCCGCTCCATGAAACGGCAGCTCATGGAGCTGGGCGGCAAGGGCGCGGCGCTCGTCTTCGACGACGCCGACCTGGGCTCGGCGGTGGCCGGGATCGGCACCACCTTCTCCTTCTACAGCGGACAGATCTGCACGGCACCGACGCGGGTGCTGGCGCAGAGGGGGGTGTACGACCGTCTCGTGGATCAACTGGCCGCCTATGCAAGCCGGTTGAAGGTCGGCGATCCGAGGCAGCCGGACACGGTGGTCGGGCCGGTGATCTCCGCCGCCCACCGGGACCGGGTGGAGTCGTACGTCGAACTGGGCCGCAAGGAGGGAGCGGTGGTGGTCGCCGGCGGTGAACGGCCGCCGTATGAACGCGGCTTCCACGTCGCGCCCACCCTCCTCGCGGACTGCACCAACGACATGCGCGTGGCCCGGGAGGAGATCTTCGGGCCGGTGGTCGTGGTGATCCCGTTCGACGACGAGGACGAGGGCGTCGCCCTCGCCGACGACAGCGACTACGGGCTCATCGACTACGTGTGGTCCGGCGACGTCGCCCGTGCCTTCCGGGTGGCCCGGCGGCTGCGGGCCGGCGGGGTCGGCGTGAACACCGTCGGCCGCAACATGGAGGCGCCCTTCGGCGGCTTCAAGGACAGCGGGGTCGGCCGCGACTGCGGGTCGTACGCGCTGCACGCCTACGGCGAGGTGCAGTCGATCGTGTGGCCCGGCTGACCCCTGCCTACGGGGCGTCGTCCAGATCCACCCGCACCGTCAGCAGCCCGGCGCCGACCGTCCGCACCGCGGCACTGTTCATCCGGGGCAGGCCGCGCAGCCGGGCGACGGGGTCGTCGTCGGGCAGGAGATGGGCCGTGCCGGTGTGCCAGCGGCCGCGCAGCCGGACCCGGACCCGGGGATCGGCCTTGATGTTGCGCACGTACTGCGAACGCTCCCCGAACTCCGACACCAGCCAGAAGGAGCCCCCGGCCCTCCGCCCGCCGACCGGCGTACGGCGGGGGAGGCCGGAGGTGCGGCCGGTGGTCTCCAGGAGGGTGTGGGTGGGCAGACGGCGCATCACGCGGTTCAGGACCCGCTGGAAGGCCGTGACGACGCGGTACTTGGTCTCACTGTCCATGCGTCGACTTCACCACGAAAACCGATGGAACGGCGCCGTGGTGCACCGCTACCGTGCCGCCGGACCGAGTCGTCTGGTGAAGGGCGTGCCGTTGTACACCGTGTGAGACCTCCCGAGTGCTGATTCGTCGCGCGTCGCGCCTGTGCGCCGCGCCCCTTTCTGCTGCGGATTTCTCACTGAAACCGGTGTACTTCTGTGCTCAAGACCTGGGTGGTCGTACCCACCTGCCTGCCACTTGTCCTGCGCCGTTGCCACACGTGCGCGTCCGGGACCTTCCGGCCGAACGGCAAGTTCCGCGTCAACGCCAACCACAAGCTCATCGACGCCTGGCTTCTCGCGCTCTGCACCTCCTGCGGGGACACCGCGAAGTTCACGGTCCTGGAGCGGGCGAACGTGCGCTCCGTACGGCACGAGCTGCTGGACCGTATGCACGACAACGACTCCGCTCTGGCGGCCGAGTTGCTCCGGGACCCCGTCCTTCGGCGCCGCAACCGGGTCGCGCTCGACTGGGCCGACGCCTGGCGTCTCGACACGGGCGGACCGGATCACCACCCCGAGGGTGAGGTGATCGACGTCTCGGTCCGTTTCGCGGCGCCGATCCCGGTCCGGCCGGTGCGGCTGATCGCCGAAGGCTGCGGTCTGTCACGGGCCGAGGCCGAGAGGCTGATCGCCGCGGGGAAGGTCGTCTCGGCGGTCCGCCTGGGCGGCCGGCTCCGCGGTGACTTCACCTTCATGCTCAAGCGCTGAGCCCCGCCGCGCGGCCGGGGGCCCGTCCGGCGAGACCCGCCGGCAGGCACTCCGGCCGCGCGTCAACGGCCTGGGAACTCCGGGTTGGTGAAGGCGGCCATCGCCCCCGGCAGCGGCCCCGCAGCCGTCTCGTGGCGCAGTTCCGCGCGGACGTACCCGGTGCGCGCCGCGGTCGTCCGCCACTCCACGACACCCGAGCCCGTCACCGGCCGGGGGCACAGGTGAGGACCGGGCACACCGTCGACGTGGACCGGCCCCACGACCCGTGGAACCCGGCGCCGAATCCCGACTGGTCGGTGTGTACATCGCATGCCGTACCCGGTATGGATGACCCATGCGAATCGCCGTCACGATCTTCCTCACCGACGAGACCATCGCCCCCGTCCGGCTCGCCCGTGAGCTGGAGCGGCGCGGGTTCGCGGGCCTGTACCTGCCCGAGCACACCCACATCCCGGTCGAGCGCGCGACCCCGTACCCGGCGGGCGGCGACCTGCCCCCCGAGTACGGCCGCACCCTCGACCCCTTCGTCGCCCTCGGCCAGGCCGCCGCCGTGACCGAGCGGCTCGGCCTCGGCACCGGCATCACCCTGGTCGCCCAGCACGATCCGATCGCCCTCGCCAAGCAGATCGCCACCCTCGACCACCTCTCCGACGGCCGGTTCACCCTCGGCCTCGGCTTCGGCTGGAACGTCGAGGAGGCCGCCGACCACGGCGTGCAGTGGCGCACCCGGCGGGAGCTGGTGCGCGACCGGATGGCACTGATGCGGGCACTGTGGGCCGATGAACCGACCGCCTACGAGGGGGAGTTCGGGAGCGTACGGGCCTCCTCCGCGTACCCCAAGCCGGTCCGGAAGCCGCGCGGTCCGGTCGTCGGCCCGCGCACCCTCGTCGGCGGGGCGGCAGGCCCCAAGCTGTTCTCGCACATCTGCGAATACGCCGACGGCTGGATGCCCATCGGCGGGCGCGGCCTCACCGAGTCGCTGCCGGTGCTGCGCGCCGCCTGGGCGGACGCGGGCCGCGACCCCGCCGCCCTCCAGATCGTCCCGTACGCCGTCTTCCCCCGCCCCGGCAAGCTCGCGCACTACGCCGACCTGGGCATCGAAGAGGTCGTGGTCCAGCTGCCGCCCGCGGGTGAGACGGAGGTGCTGCGGGCCTTGGACGGGTACGCCGAGTACGTGTGAACCCGGGACCCGGGCGGGCGGCCGTATTGCGTCGCGGCTGCCGCCGCGTGGGCGCGACCAGCCACAACGCACCCGCAGCCGACAACGGAGACCTCGAACGTATGCTCAAGAAATGACGACTTCCGCGACCGGAACCGGCCCCACCGAGAACTCCCTGCGTCGCGCCCTCAAACGTGCCCGTGACGGTGTCGCCCTCGACGTCACCGAGGCGGCCGTCCTGCTCCAGGCCCGCGGCGAGGCGCTCACCGACCTCGCCGCGTCCGCCGCCCGGGTACGGGACGCGGGGCTCGAACAGGCCGGGCGCCCCGGGGTCATCACGTACTCGAAGAGCGTCTTCATCCCCCTCACCCGGCTGTGCCGGGACAAGTGCCACTACTGCACCTTCGTCACCGTCCCCGGCAAGCTGCGCCGCGCCGGGCACGGGATGTTCATGTCCCCGGACGAGGTCCTCGACATCGCCCGCAAGGGCGCCGCCCTCGGCTGCAAGGAAGCCCTCATCACCCTCGGCGACAAGCCCGAGGAGCGCTGGCCGGAGGCCCGCGAGTGGCTGGACGCGCACGGCTACGACGACACCGTCGCCTACGTCCGCGCCATCTCCGTCCGCATCCTGGAGGAGACCGGGCTGCTGCCCCACCTCAACCCGGGCGTGATGTCCTGGACCGATTTCCAGCGGCTCAAGCCCGTCGCCCCGTCCATGGGGATGATGCTGGAGACCACCGCCACCCGCCTGTGGTCCGAGCCCGGCGGGCCGCACTTCGGCTCCCCGGACAAGGAGCCCGCCGTACGCCTGCGCGTCCTGGAGGACGCCGGGCGGTCCTCCGTCCCCTTCACCTCCGGGCTGCTGATCGGCATCGGCGAGACCTACGAGGAGCGGGCCGAGTCCCTGTTCGCGCTCCGCAAGGTCTCCCGCGCCTACCACGGCATCCAGGAACTGATCATCCAGAACTTCCGCGCCAAGCCGGACACCGCGATGCGCGGCATGCCCGACGCCGAGCTGGACGAGCTGGTCGCCACCGTCGCCGTCGCCCGGCACATCATGGGGCCGAGCGCCTGCCTCCAGGCCCCGCCCAACCTCGTCGAGGGCGAGTACGAGCGGCTGATCGGGGCGGGCATCGACGACTGGGGCGGGGTGTCCCCGCTGACCATCGACCACGTCAACCCCGAACGGCCCTGGCCGCAGATCGAGGAGCTGACCGAGCGCTCCCGCGCCGCCGGCTTCGAGCTGCGCGAACGCCTGTGCGTGTACCCGGAGTTCGTCACCCGCGGCGAGCCCTGGCTGGACCCGCGGCTGCGCCCGCACGTGCGCGCCCTGGCCGACCCGGAGACCGGGCTGGCCCTCCCGGACGCGGTGGTCGAGGGCCGCCCGTGGCAGGAGCCCGAGGAGGCCTTCACCGCCTCCGGCCGCACCGATCTGCACACCTCCATCGACACCGAGGGCCGTACCGCCGACCGGCGCGAGGACTTCGACGAGGTCTACGGCGACTGGGCGGAGCTGCGCGAGGCGGCCGCGCCCGGCATGGCGCCCGAGCGCATCGACACCGATGTGCGGGCCGCGCTGGCGACCGCCGCCGACGACCCGACGAAGCTCACCGACGACGAGGCGCTGGCGCTGCTGCACGCGGACGGCCCCGCGCTGGACGCCCTGACCCGGATCGCCGACGACGTGCGCAGGTCGGCGGTGGGCGACGAGGTGACGTACATCGTCACCCGCAACATCAACTTCACCAACGTCTGCTACACCGGCTGCCGGTTCTGCGCGTTCGCGCAGCGCAGGACGGACGCCGACGCCTACACGCTCTCCCTGGAGCAGGTCGCCGACCGGGCGCAGCAGGCGTGGGACGTGGGCGCGGTCGAGGTGTGCATGCAGGGCGGGATCCACCCCGACCTGCCGGGGACGGCGTACTTCGACATCGCGCGCGCGGTGAAGGAGCGGGTGCCGGGCATGCACGTGCACGCCTTCTCCCCCATGGAGGTCGTCAACGGCGCCACCCGCACCGGCTTGTCGGTGCGGGAGTGGCTGACCGCGGCGAAGGAGGCCGGCCTGGACACCATCCCCGGCACGGCGGCCGAGATCCTCGACGACGAGGTCCGCTGGATCCTCACCAAGGGCAAGCTGCCCACCGCCACCTGGATCGAGGTCATCGAGACCGCCCACGAACTGGGCATCCGGTCGTCGTCGACCATGATGTACGGGCACGTCGACCAGCCCCGGCACTGGCTCGGCCACCTGCGCACGCTGGCCGGCATCCAGCAACGCACCGGCGGCTTCACGGAGTTCGTGACGCTCCCCTTCATCCACACCAACGCCCCGGTCTACCTGGCGGGGATCGCCCGGCCCGGCCCGTCGGTCCGCGACAACCGGGCGGTGACCGCGATGGCCCGGCTGCTGCTGCACCCGTACATCCCGAACATCCAGACCAGCTGGGTCAAGCTGGGCACGGACGGCGCGGCGCAGATGCTGCGCTCGGGCGCCAACGACCTGGGCGGCACGCTGATGGAGGAGACGATCTCCCGGATGGCCGGGTCCTCCTACGGCTCGTACAAGTCGGTCAAGGACCTGATCGCGGTGGCGGAGGCGGCGGGGCGGCCGGCGAGGCCGCGGACGACGCTGTACGGCGAGGTTCCGCAGGAACGGCAGCGGGCGGCGACGGTCTCCGACGGGCACCTGCCGGAGCTGCTGCCGGTGCTGGACTGACACGGGGGAGCACCACAGTACGATGATCGGACCCCTGTTCCGACGGGTGTCAGGGGTCCTGTATCCGAGGAGTTGCGTGCCGTGCCAGCCCCCAAGGTCTGGGTGACCGGTCTGACGGTAGGAGCCATCGCCGCCGTCGCCGTCCTGGCCGTGCAGGCCGACAAGGGACCGAAGCCCCATGCGGTCGCCTCCAAGCCGAACGCCTCGGCGTCGGCGGGCGCGCAGCCCCACGCCACGAGGACGAAGTCACCGGCCGCGGTGCCGAGCGGCTCCGGCACCGGCCGCCGGATCGTCTACTCGCTCGGCCACAAGACGGTGTGGCTGGTCGACGCGAGCGACGCGGCCCGCCGCACCTTCGCGGTGTGGCCGGGGACGGTCGCACCCGCCCCCGGCGCCTACACGGTCGGCACGCGCACCGAGGGCCCGATCACCGGCTCGGACGGTGTGAAGATCGAGCACATCGTCTACTTCTCCGTCAGCTCCGGAGTGAACATCGCCTTCTCCAACGCGGTCGACGGGACGTCCCCGCCGCCCGCGTCCGGCACCCGCACCGGCGGTATCCGGATGAAGGCGGCGGACGGAGCGGCGCTGTGGACCTTCGCGACGGCCGGCACGAAGGTCGCGGTCGTCAAGTAGTGGCGTCGGTACGCCGGTTGTCGCTGAACAGCACGACGAGCAGCGTGATCCCGGCGAAGACGAACACCCGCAGCGCGGCGTCCAGACCGTTCCAGGTCTTCGACTGCCACATGGAGAACCACTCCCCGCCGACGGCGATGAAACCGGCGCCGAACAGCAGGAGCACCATCAGCAGTCCGTAGGTGGAGACGGTGCGGGCGCGCACGTGGTCCCGGCGGGCCCACAGCCAGGTCCCGTAGATCAGGACGATCGCGGCGAGCGTCTCCCAGACGATGATCGTGACGTACGCGGCGTTCTGCAGGCCCTTGCTGGTGATGGCCCGCCACATCAGGTCGTCGTCCTTGAACGTGGTGTCCATGGCCAGGACGTGCTGCACGAACGCCTGGTTGGTCCCGAAGTCGGTGATGTTGCCGAAGGCGACGAGCGCGATGTAGAGGGCGACGCTCGCCGTGAGGAGCGCGGCGGTGAGGGTGAGGGCGCGGGTGTGGGGGGTTGTGACCGTGGTCGGGCCGGTCGTTGTGTTGGTGGACATGACAGCCATCTTTCCCCGGCGTGATCGGTCTGCGCACCGGATCGCCCCCTGAACCGACCGTCCTCGTTCGATTACAGTGCTGAACTGTCGTATGTCGGGCGGGGCCCTCGGGGAGGTTCTGGTGGGTGGGACAGCCGGGGCCGTCTGGGGCCGCGCGGAACAGCAGGACTTCCGCAGCCGGGTGCGCGGCACACTGCTCGGATCCGCCGTCGGGGACGCGCTGGGAGCGCCGGTCGACGGGCTGGACCTGGACGGAATCCGGGAGGGGTACGGCGCCGAGGGGCTCGCCGATCTCGGTGTCGCCTACGGCAGACGCGGAGCGGTCACCCACCTCACCCAGCTCACCCTGTTCAGCGTGGACGGGCTGATACGCGCCCAGGTCCGGCGGGACACCGGCGCCTGGCATCCGCCGACCGACCTGCACCGCGCCTATCTGCGGTGGGCGGCCACCCAGCGCGACTGGGGGCCCGACGAGCGGCGCAAGGACGACGGCTGGCTGGCCCGCGAGGAGTGGCTGTACGCCCGGCGGGACCCGGCCCGCTCGCTGCTGATCGGCTTCGGCGACGAGAACATGGGCACCCTGGACGCGCCCAAGAACCCCGGCGAGGTGGGACCGGAGGCGGTGGCCCGCTCCGCCCCCTTCGGGCTCCTGGTCGGCTGGGAGCCGCAGCTCGTCGTGCAGCTCGCGGTGGAGTGCGCGGCGCAGACCCACGGGCACCCGATGGCCTACCTGTCGGCGGGGGCGTACGCCGTCGTCGTGCACGGGCTGGCCCGCGGCGAGACCCTCGACGCGGCCGTCCAGCGGGCGCTCGCCCTGCTCGCGGCGCGCCCCGGGCACGAGTCGGTCTCCGGCGCCCTCCAGCACGCCCTGGGCGCGGTCCGCCAGGGCATGCCGACGCCCGCCCGGGTCGCCGAGCTCGCCGGGGACCGTACGGCGGAGGGGACGCTGGCCGCGGCCGTGTACTGCGCGCTGGTCGGCGAGGACGTCCGGCACGGCCTGTGTCTGGCCGTGAACCAGGACGGCCCGTCGGGGGCGACGGCCTCGCTGACCGGCGGGCTGCTGGGCGCCCTGCACGGGGAGACGGCCCTGCCACCGGCCTGGCTGGCCGAGCTGGAGGGCCGCCCCACCATCCTGGAACTGGCCGACGACTTCGCCATGGAAATGACCCAGGGCCCCGCCCTGCACGGCCCGGCAGGCGCCTCCCCGGGCTGGCTGACCCGCTACCCGAGGGCCTGACGGCCGCCGAGGACCGCCGGCGGTCGGTCCACCGGTCCGGTGAGCGCCGGTGCTTCCCCGGTCGGGCGGCCCGCTGTTCGCGGTTCGGGGCCGGGGGTCTGTCGGCGGTTTGATCCCACCTGGTGGGCGGACGCTGGTGTTTCCCTGGTCGGGCGGCCTGTTGTTCGCGGTTCGGGGCCGGGGGTCTGTCGGCGGTTTGATCCCACCTGGTGGGCGGACGGCGGTGTTTCCCTGGTCGGGCGGCCCGTTGTTCGCGGTTCGGGGCACGGGGTCCGTCGGTGGCTTGATCCCATCTGCCCGGCGAGCGCCGCGCGTCCGCGCCGGCCGGGCCGCCCCGGCACCTGGATTTCCCGGGCGCCCGCAGCGCTCCCGCGGCATCGCGAGCCCACCCGTGACCGTGGCGGTCGGCCGCACTAGGCCCTGTCGGCAAATTCCCGCCTGCCCGGAGGCGACAGGGCCTAAGCCTTGTCGGCCGCCTCCCGGGCCGTCCGCTCCAGGCGGTCGCGGTAGTCCTGCCACCAGGCCGGGTCGTTCGACGGCAGGTTGGTGCTGTCCTGGAGCCAGCCCGCTGAACCGTCGAGCTGTTCGCGGAGGATGTCGGCCTGGCCCGCGTGCCGCTGGGTGTCGGCGAGGACCCGGACCAACGCGTGGTGCAGGGTGATCTCGTCCTTGCCGTCCTGCCACCACGGCACCCTGCCGACCGTGTCCGGGGGCAGTGCCGCGACGGTGGCGTCGGCGTGCGGCCACGCCTGCCGGTAGCGGTCGACGATGTCCGCCCGGGACTCCTCGCCGGTCGCCCACATGTCGCCGTTGTCGTCACCGACGGGCCCGTACCAGGGGCGGCCCGGCGCGGCGGGCCGCCCGAACGTGTCGCCCAGGTAGCCGAGTTCGACGTAGGTCACGTGCTTTACCAGGCCCAGCAGATTGGTGCCGGTCGGGGTGAGGGGGCGCCGGACGTCGTACTCGGACAGGCCCTCCAGCTTCCACAGCAGGGCGTCACGGGCGTCCTGGAGGTAGCGGAGGAGGTCGGCCCGCGGGCCCGGGGGGAGTGTGGTGGTCATGCCGGTCAGTCTGCCGAGCGTGCGGTCCGCCGGCACCGGCTTTTCCCCTCCCCCCGCGCCCGGGGCGTCAGTCCTTCACCGGCGTGCGGCCCAGCGCGTCCTCCACGCCTTCCGCCGGACCCGGTACGGCGACCGCCGTGCTGTCGTCGTCCGTGTTGATCCTCTCGATGACCGCCAGGCGCTCCGGGGTGTCCTCCGGCTTCAGGTAGCCGATGAGGATGTAGAGGACCAGGGAGACGGCCAGCGGGATGGAGACCTGGTACTGCAGCGGGACGCCGCCGTCGATGTTCCAGTTGATGGGGTAGTTGACCAGCCAGAAGGCCAGCAGGCCCATGCCCCAGCTGGTCAGCGCCGCCGTCGGGCCGGAGCGGCGGAAGGGGCGCAGCAGGCCCAGCATCATCGGGATGGCGATCGGCCCCATCAGACCGGCGACCCACTTGATGACGACCGTGATGATGTCCTTGAAGGCGGGCGAGTTGACCTGGGTCGCCACCGCCATCGACAGGGCGAGGAAGACCACGGTGGTCACCCGGGCCGCGATCAGCCCGGACCGCTGCCCCCACTCACGGGCCCGCCGGGACAGCACGGGCGCCGCGTCCCGGGTGAAGACGGCCGCGATCGCGTTGGCGTCGGAGGAGCACATGGCCATCGTGTGGGAGAAGAACCCGACGATCACCAGCCCCAACAGGCCGTGCGGGAGCAGCTGTTCGGTCATCAGGCCGTAGGAGTCGGAGCCGTCCGGCTTCTGGGCGTGCACCAGCAGCGGCGACATCCACATGGGGAAGAACAGCACGACCGGCCAGACGAGCCACAGCGCGGCGGACAGCCGGGCCGAGCGCGTGGCCTCGTGCGGGGAACCCGTCGCCATGTAGCGCTGGGCCTGGTTGAGCATGCCGCCGTTGTACTCGAAGAGCTTGATGAACAGGAACGCCAGGAGGAAGACGGTGCCGTAGGGGCCGACGAGGGGCTTGCCGTGACCGTGCAGGGCCGGCTGGTCCCACGCCTCGAAGAAGCCGATGCCCTTGTCGTTCAGCTTCAGCACGACCGCCACGAACATCGAGACGCCCGCCAGCAACTGGATGACGAACTGGCCCAGTTCGGTCAGCGCGTCCGCCCACAGCCCGCCGATCGTGCAGTAGATCGCGGTGATCGCGCCGGTGATCAGGATGCCCTGGTTCAGGGTGATGCCGGTGAAGACGGACAGCAGCGTGGCGATCGCCGCCCACTTCGCGCCCACGTCGACGATCTTCAGCAGCATGCCCGACCAGGCGAGGGCCTGCTGGGTCTTCAGGTCGTAGCGGTTCTTCAGGTACTCCAGCGGGGAGGCCACCTGGAGCCGGGAGCGCAGGCGGTTGATCCGTGGCGCGAACAGCTTCGAGCCGATGGCGATGCCCAGCGCGATCGGGAAGGACCAGGTCACGAAGGACGTCACGCCGTAGGTGTAGGCGATACCCGCGTACCCCGTGAACAGGACCGCGCTGTAGCCGGACATGTGGTGCGAGATGCCGGACAGCCACCAGGGCATCTTGCCGCCGGCGGTGAAGAAGTCGCTGACGTTGCCCACCTGCTTGTGCGACCAGACGCCGATCGCCACCATCACGCCGAAGTAGCCGATGAGCACGGCCCAGTCGAGACTGTTCATGAGCCCCCTTCCAGGGTCCGCTGCCGGGGACGGGCATGACGAACTCTGAGCGGGGTGGCATGATCACAGCAAGCAAGTGGCGGTTCAAGAGCGGGTAAAATCGTTCCGCTTGATGGTCGACGTTCATCTACATGAACAGCCAGTGTGGCTGGATTCCGACCGTCAGCGCATCAGTTCCCCTGCGTTGACCAGCAGCGACTGCCCGGTGATGGCCCGCGCCCGGTCCGAGGCGAGGAACACCGCCGCGTCGGCCACGTCCGCGTCCGTGGCGAGGTCGGGAAGGGCCATCCGGTCGGACAGCCGCTTGAGCACCTCCGCCTCCGGCACCCCCTCCGTATGGGCCGTGAACTGCACGTACGCCTGCACCGGCGGTCCCCACATCCAGCCGGGCAGCACGGTGTTGACCCGGACGCGGTGCGGTCCGAGCTCGCGCGCCAGCGAGTACATCGCGCTCGTCAGCGCACCCTTGGAAGCCGCGTACGCCGCCTGCCGCACCTGCGTGGGCGCGGCGACGGAGGACTGCGTACCGATGAAGACCACCGAACCGCCCGCCGCTTTCAGGCCCGGCAGACACGCCCGTGTCATCCGCAGCGAACCCAGCAGGTTCACGTCGATCACCGACTGCCAGGTCGCGAAGTCCGCGTCCTCCAGGCCGCCGAAGTAGCCGTCCCACGCGGCCACATGGACGACCGCGTCGATCCGGCCGAAGCGCTCCTGCGCGAGCGCGGCCAGCGCCTCGCACTGGGTTTCGTCGGTGATGTCCGTCGGCCGGTACGCCGTGTGCGCCCCGTCCGGATCGATCTCGGCCGTGCTCTTGGCGAGGTTCACCTCCGTGCGCGCCCCGAGCACCGCGTTGCCGCCGTCGCGCACGACTGCCGCCGCGACCTGGTGACCGAGCCCGACGCCGACTCCCGAGACGACGACGGTCTTGCCCGTGAGCAGTGACATCCGAGCCTCCGGGGGTATGGCCAATTATCTGACGGGGCGTCAGAGTATGGGCGACCGGCGGAGGACGGAAGGGGAGCGACGTGAGCGAGGAAACCCGGAGCGACGTGTACGCCGAACTGGCCGCCGTGGGGCCCTACGGGGTCCGTCCCGGCCACGCCCTCATCACCATGGTGGAGCCGCACCCCGGCCATGAGTACGCGTACAACCGCTGGTACGAGGACGACCACTACTACGCCGGCGCGATGGCCATGCCCTGGATGTTCGCCGGCCGCCGCTGGGTGGCCACCCGCGACCTCCAACTGCTGCGCTATCCGGAGAAGTCGGCGGTCGCCCAGCCGGTCACCGCCGGCTGCTACATCTCGACGTACTGGGTCACCGACGGCCGCTACGACGACCACATGAGGTGGACCGTGGCGATCAACAAGCGGCTGAACCGGGACGCCCGCGTCTACCAGGACCGCACCCACGTCTTCACGGCGTTCCAGGACCACGAGGCGACGGTCTACCGGGACGGGGCGGCCGGCCCCCGCGACTTCCACGCCCTCGACCACCCCTACGCGGGGCTGGTGGTGGAGGTCATCGACGCCGAATCGGCCGGGCAGCGGGCCGAGTTGCTCGAATGGCTGCGGGCGCGGCACCTGCCGAAGCGGCTCGCGGGGTCCCCGGCGGCCATGGTGACCGTGTTCCGGCCGACCCCGCTGCCGGGCGACCGGATGACGTACGTGAAGCAGGTGGAGGGCGTGGACACCCGGCTGACGCTGCTGTGGTTCCTGGAGGCCGATCCGCGGGAGTGCTGGGAGGCGTACTTCACGGGGCTGGACGGGCCGGTGGGCGAGACGGGGCTGGGGAGGGTGGAGCTGGTGGCGCCGTTCGTCCCGACGGTCCCGGGCACGGACAGGTACGTCGACCGACTGCGCTAGGGCCTGGGCTCCGGGCACAGGCCGAGCCCCCTCGGCAAGGACGGCGAAGCTGGTCGAGAGGGCTCTTGCTGTGCTGCTTGTGAAGTTGTGCTCGGGGGAAGGACGGTCCGAAGATCGTGAGTCCCTTCCGCTACGCCTTGATCGACGCGACGAACGTGTTCCACGCCTCGGCCGGGAAGGCCAGCACCGGGCCCTCGGTGACCTTGGAGTCCCGGACGGCCATCGCCGCGACAACCGGTGACTTGATCTCGACGCACGCGCCGTTGCCCGTGGAGTACGAGGACTTGGTCCACGTGTCCGTGGCGCCCTGACGAATTGCCATTTTTGCTCCGGAATGCCAGTCGTTGAGTTGCTGTCACCGCACGACGAGTCCGACTCCGGACCCACAGCGCGGTTTGCGCCAACCTGTGATGTGTGGTGGCGTGATCGACGCTACTCGCCCACCTCGGTGTACGAAGCGACTATTCACTCGACTGGATGGCATATTCCAGGTGGGTCTTCCACTGGAGACCCAGGAAGGTGTACGGTACGGCGCTTCAGCGGGCGTACTCCTTCGCGATGTCCGCGATGAACTGCCGTGAGTGGTCCGGGTTGAGGGCCTGAGCCCGCAGGTGCTCGTACATCACGCTGTACTTCTGCACGTCGTTCGCCTTCTCCAGGTACAGGTCGCTGGTGACGCCCTCGATGTAGACCACGCTGGAGTCGGCCGCGTCCGGGAACTCGAGGATCGCGTACTGGCCGTTGAGGCCGGGATGCGCTCCCATGTCGAAGGGGATCACCTGCACCGTGACGTGCGGCAGCTGGGACTGCTCGACGAGGTGCTCCAACTGGTCCCGCATCAGCGAGCGGTTGCCCACCACCCGGCGCAGGGCCGCCTCGTCCATCACCGTCCACAGCCGCAGCGGGTTCTCCGGGGCGGTGATTCGTTCCTGCCGGCGCAGCCGCACCTGCACGCGCTTCTCGATGTCGGCGGCCGCGGTCTCGGGCAGGGCGCCCGCGATCAGCGTCTCGGCGTACTGCCGCGTCTGCAGCAGGCCCGGCACGACCTGCGGATCGTAGACGCGCAGGCTCGCCGCGTCCGTCTCCAGCCCGATGTACACGCTGTAGGGGATGTCGCCGAAGGAGTGCCACCACCCCTGCTGGCGGCTGTCCTTGGCCATCTGCATCAGCGAATCGACGATCCGGTGGTCCTCGACCTCGTACACCCCGCACAGGTCGCGGACGTCGCGCTGGCTGATGCTGCGCCGTCCGTTCTCCAGCCGGCTGATCTTCGACTGCGACACCAGCAGCCGCTCCGCCACTTCCTCGGCCGTCATGCCCTTGAGCTCACGGAGCCGGCGCAGCTCCTGGCCCAGCCGGCGTCGCCTGACGGTGGGATTGACACTTGACGCCACGGGACGTGCACCTCCGGCTGCGGGCCTCTGCTTGCCACTTTGCGTATCTGCTGTTGAGCAGATTGCCACCAAGGTGCTTTCTACCGCTGGGAAACGGCGGATATGCGCTGGATACACGCCAGTTCGCGGGGTTCGCGGGCGTGGCGGCGCGACACGGCACGGAACCGGGCCCGCGGGCCGGGGCGCGCGTCGCCGCCCGAGCGGGCCGCCGGACACGAAGCGGCCGCGCGGGACGGCGGAACCGTTACGCCACCCGTATCCGAGGACACGGACGGCATACGGTCCCGCCGTCCCGCGCGGACCAGCGGCTCCCGAACCGGGGCTGGGGACTCAGCTGCGGCGTGCGGTGCTTGGGCGGTGCTGTGCGATGCGGTGCCGGTGTGCCGTGGGACCGCGGCTCAGTGGGCCACGACACGTGCCATGGGTCCGCGGCGCGGCTGCATCGGAACGCCACGAGCGGGTTCCGGTGCGGGCCCGACGGGTCCGGCGGCCTGGCGGCCGGCCGGGGCCGGGCTGCGGCGGGGCTGGGCGCCCACGCCGTTCTGGACGTCCATCACGGCGTGCGCGACGAGACCGCCCATGGGGTCGTGCCTGATCAGGTCCCGCAGCCGGGAGCGGGACGACCGTCCCTCGTTCCCCGGGTACAGGTGCTTGCCGAGGCCGACCGCGTGCGCCAGTGCGGCGAGCGCCGCGGTCCGTGGGTCCGGCGGTACGCCGGTACGGATCGCGGAGTCCAGCCGGGCCCTGATCTCCCGGCTGATGGCGTTGTCCGTCGCCTGGTAGCGAGTCGTCGGCAGCACTCCGCACATCTGGCCCGCCACGGCATGCACCATGCCGCACCGCTCCAGATGTGAGAGGTAGGTCTGGCGCAGCCCAAGGCGCGGCCCGCCGATCCAGTTCACTGCCCGCACGGGAGCGCCACGCCTTCGCAGCAACTCCAACGCGCAGTCCAACGTTGGATCTCCAGTCGGCCGTGGTACGACCACGGCGATACGATCCCCGTCTGGGGCTATCCGTCCGGCCAGCGCCAGCTCCACTAGCTGTGCTCCGGCCAGACCGAGGTCGAGCGACTGCGGCTGCGCAGTGGTACCCGTGGCCGGGTCCAATGCCAGCAGCAGAAGCTCCTCCGGAAGTGTTCTGCGGCTCCTGCCCATCCATGCCTCCCCGCGTGGATGAATGACAGGGTGACCCCTCTCACATTGGTCTGTCGAGGGTGCGTGACCTCTTTGTGAGGGAACCGGTAGGTATGTCGTTCTCGTCTACCGCAGGGGTCAAGCCCGCACACAGGACACTGGTACATGGTTCGGACAGCGCTGCAAGCGGTGTCCCGGGCGGCGATTCACGGTTCGGTTGACGGTTCGGCAGCCGCGTGCGGGGCATGCGGCGGCACATGGAGGAGGCATCGGTGGCGGGCGAGTCCCCCGACAGGTCGAAGCAGCGCGAGTCGTCGGCAGAACCGACGTCGGGGAGCGCGGGTCCGGTTCCCGAGGCCAGGACGGCCGCCGATGAGGAACCGGGTACGCGCGGAGGCGTGGATACGGCCACGCGGGTGCTTTCGGTATGTGATCTCCTGACGGAAGCCGAGAAGACGGCGGAGACGGCGGACGAGGAGGCCGAGGCCGCCGACGCGGCGAGGCAGGCGGCCGGGGACTCGGGGTCCGGTGACTCCGGGGCCTCCGGCGCCGACGAATCGGGCGCCAAGGATTCCGGGGCCGGCCCCAAGGGTTCCGGCGCCGAAGACTCCGGGACCGACGACTCCGACGATGAGGCGTCCGGGAAGGCCGAGGGCGCCGCGGAGGGCCTCGGCGGGGACGGAAGCGGTACGGAGCCTTCCGGCGCCGCCGAGACCGCCGAGAAGGCCCCCCAGGGCGCCGAGAGCGGCGACGAGAGCGCCTCCGGGGACGCCGACGCCGATTCCGACGTGGAGGCGGCCTCGGGGCGCCAGGGAGGCGAGGACGGCGCGGAGGCCGGTACGGACGCGAGTTCCGAGAGCGACGCGGACTCCGAGTACCGTGAGGGCCCCGACGCGGGTGCGGCCTCCAAGTCCGGCGCAGCTTCCGGTGCCGTGGCGGACTCCGACGGTGGCGGGCGTTCCGACGCCGAGTCGGTCTCGCCCGGGGGAGACGTTTCGGCTGACGGCGAGGAGAGCGGGGCCGAGGCCGACCGCGACTCCGCGTCGGACGACGTGGCCGACGACGAGACGGACCGCGGTTCGGGCGGCTCCGTCGGCGATGAGCGGCTGCGCGCGGCCGTGGCCGCCTGGGTCCGCTCGGGCGACTCCGACGGCGACGAGAAGTCCGAGGGTTCCGCGAAGCCGGCGGACGCCGAGGACGGGAAGCCGTCCGCGAAGACCGACGACGACAGCGGCGAGGCCGGTTCGGCCGAGGCGGAGTCGGAGGCGGAGCCCGAGGACGCGGTGGGCGACGCCGAGCCGAAGGACGCGGTGGCCGATGGCGAGGCCGCCGACGCCGAGCCCGAGGACGCCGTCGCCGACGCCGTGCCCGCGGCGAAGGCCGGCTCCGCCGAGCCGAAGCCCGACAAGGATGCCGGCTCCGAGGCCGACGCCAAGCCCGTCGATCAGCCCACCGCCATCTTCAAGCGCCCCACCCCCCGGGTCGACCAGCCGACGACCATGCTCAAGCTCACCGACCCCAAGCCGGACCCGAAGCCGGACGTCACGTCGGACCCCGAGCGGACCAGCAAGTTCGTGGCTCTCAAGCCCCTGGACGACCCGGCGGCGAAGAAGCCGAAGCCGGCGCCCGCGGAGGCCACGGCGTCCGTCCCGCAGGTCGGTCCCGAGCGCACCACCCAGCAGCCGCTCCCGCCCAAGCCCCCGCTGGACCTGCTGGCGGAGCTGACCAACACCCCGCCGCCGCCGGAGACCCCGGTCCGCACGATCGTCCGCCGGGTCAAGATCTGGACGCCGCTGGTCCTGCTGCTGGCCGTCGTCTTCGCGATCGTGCAGGCGGTCCGCCCGCTCCCGGCCCCCACCCTCGACCTCACCGCCGAGGAGAGCTACACCTTCGACGGCGGCAAGGCCGACATCCCGTGGCCGGCGTCCGGCGAAGGCGCCCTCGACGTCCAGGGCATCGGTTCCTTCGGCTCCTCCGGCGCGCAGAAGCCCGTCCCGATCGCCAGTGTCGCCAAGGTCATGACCACGTACCTGATCCTGCGCGACCACCCCCTCAAGGGGGACGGCGAGAAGATCAAGGTCGACCGGACGGCGGAGGACCAGGCGACCGCGGACGGCGAGTCGACGGTTCAGGTGAAGGCCGGTGACACGATCACCCAGAGGGAGGCCCTGGAGGGCGTCCTGATCGCGTCCGCGAACAACGTGGCCCGACTGCTGGCCCGCTGGGACGCCGGGTCCGAGAAGGCGTTCGCGAGCAAGATGAACGCCGCCGCCAAGGACCTCGGGATGACGAACACGACGTACACCGACCCCTCGGGCCTGAAGAAGACCACCGTCTCCACGGCCGCGGACCAGGTGAGGCTCGCGAAGGCCGCGATGAAGAACCCGAGCTTCCGCGAGATCGCCCGGATGATGGAGTACACCGACTACAAGGGCAGCAAGCACAGCAACTGGAACCGTCTGGTCGGCTACAACGGCGTCATCGGCATCAAGACCGGCACCACCACCGCGGCCGGCGGCAACCTCGTCTTCGCGGCCGTCAAGCAGGTCGGCGGGGAGACCCGGACCATCGTGGGCGCCGTCCTCGGGCAGGGCCCCGGCGGCAGCGACAACACCATCCTCGCCGGCGCGCTGGACGCCGGCGACAAGCTGATCCGGGCCGCGCAGGGCGCCCTGAAGTCGGCGACGATCCTGAAGAAGGGCGACGTCGTCGGCTACGTCGACGACGGCCTCGGCGGTCGTACCCCCGTCGTGATCACCAAGGACGTCTCGGCCGTCGGCTGGGCGGGGCTGAAGGTGAAGCTGTCCTTCGTCACGGGCGAGCTGCCGCACTCTGCGAAGGCCGGCACCAAGGTCGGCACCCTCACCGTCGGCGACGGCGGCACGAGTGGTGCGGTGCAGGTCCCGGTGCAGTTGCAGAAGGACCTCGCCGAGCCCGGTTTCACCGACAAGCTGACCCGCCTCGGCTGACCGGCCGGGCAGGCCGTGGCGTACCGGCCGCCGTCCCCCGGGGGCGGCGGCCGGTGTGTCTGCCGGGGCAGGCCGCGGGGTGGCGGTGTCGGCGCTGCGTGCTAGCGTCACGAAACGGGGCAGGCCGTCGCGCAGGGGACGCGGCAGGGAAAGCCCCGGGGACGTGGCCGCGAACGCGCGGGCAACGGGACGCGTCCTGTGGGCAGAGGACCAGAACAGAAGACGGGACACTACGGGGAGTGCCTTCAGGTGGCCACTGCGGAGCCGACACGCGCCGACGACGCCGATCCGGGACGGGGAGCCGGCCCGCGAATACGCGTGCCCGTACCGCGCGTCGACGCCCCTGACGGCGACGACCGCACGCGGGACGACCGTACGCCGGACGCCCCCGCCAAGGACGTCCCGTCCCGCGCGACGACCCTGCTGCTCGCCCTGCGCGAGCGGCTGCTGCGGCACCCGGTGCTCTCGATCACCGCGCTCGCCGGCGCCCTCCACATCGCCTGGTTCTTCACGTCCGCGAACAGTGGCGGCGACCTCGCGGCACAGGACGCGTGGGCCGAGTTCGTCGGCCGGCACCCCGACTCGGCGTACAACCTCGCCTGGTACGGCGGCATGCACCCGGTGTCGTACTCGGTGGTGTCGCCGTATCTGATGTCCGTGCTCGGCGTGCGGACGACGATGATGATCGCGGGCACCGTCTCGGCCGGTCTGCTCACCATGATCCTCATCCGCAGCCGGTCGGTGAAGAACCCCCTGTGGGCCTCGCTGGCGGGTGTCTTCGCGTTCCTGTGCAACGCGGCCTCGGGACGGGTGACCTTCGGCCTGGGCACCGTGTTCGCGCTGGGCGCGGTCGCCGTCGTGTTCTGCTGGCCGCACAAGTGGCGCTACCGCAGAGGCGCGAAGGCGGCCTGCGCGGCGCCGCTGGCCGCGCTCGCCACGCTCGCCTCACCGGTGGCCGGGCTGTTCGTGGGGCTGGTGGCCGTCGCCCTGTTCCTGCAGAAGCGCCGGCCCGGCGCCTGGGCACTGGGTCTCGCGCCGGCCGCGGTGGTGGCCCTGTCGGCCTGGCTGTTCCCCTTCTCCGGCACCCAGCCGATGAACGTCGGCTCCGCCAGCCTGCCGTTCATCTACGCGGTCCTGGTCTTCGCGCTCGTCCCCAGGAAGTGGACGACGGTCCGGCTCACCTCCGCGGTGTACGGCCTGTCCGTCCTCGCCGTGTGGATCGTCAGCTCCCAGATCGGCTCCAACATCACCCGGCTGGCGATGCTCTTCGCCGGCGTCACGCTGGTCGCCGTGCTGCCGTTCAAGACCCGGCGCACCCGCGAGTGGTACCTGACGGTGCTGGCCATCGCCGGCTTCACCTTCTGGATCGGGTTCAAGGCGGTCGACGACGTCGTGCGCACCACCCCGACCGCCTCCTGGGCGCGCGAGCTGGCCCCGCTCGTCAACGAGCTCCAGGGGGTCGGCGCCGAGAAGGGCCGCGTCGAGGTGGTCCCCGCGCGCTCCCACCGCGAGGCCTCCGCCCTCGCCCCGTACGTCAACCTGGCCCGCGGCTGGAACCGCCAGGCCGACATGGAGCGCAACCCCCTCTTCTACGACGACACCCTCAACTCGGCGAACTACCACGAATGGCTGCGCCGCTGGGCCGTGCACTTCGTCGTGCTGCCCAAGGGCGAGCCGGACGGCGACGGCGGCGAGCGCGAGCGGGAGCTCGTCCAGCGGGGCATGCCGTATCTGCGGCAGATCTGGGGCGACGCCAACTGGCAGCTGTTCCGGGTCACCGACCCGACCCCGCTCGCCGACCCGCCCGCCACCGTGGACCGCGCCGACCAGGGCGAGCTGACCATCGAGGTGAAGAAGCCCGGCCGGGTGCTGATCCGGGTCCCCTACTCCCCGTGGCTCGGCCTGGTCGACGCCAAGGGCAAGGGTGTGAAGCCCCCGCAGGAGACGGACGCCTCCAAGCACCGCGCCGACGGCCTGCCGAAGTCGTACGACAACGTCAACGGCTGCCTGATGCAGACGGAGGAGGACGCCGAGGGCGACAAGTGGACCATCCTGCTGGCGCCCAAGGCGGGGACGTACCGGCTGGGGGCGCCGTACCAGCTGCCGCGGGGCACTCCGTGTCCCGACGAGCTGAAGTAGCGCCCCCAGGGCGTCACTTCACCGGGAACGCCACGTCGCACACCTCGTCCTCGGGCCCCGCCGCGTCCCAGTCCGCGAAGTAGACCTCCCGGCAGGGCCCGGCCTGCCGGAGCCCCTGCGCGGCGATCCACTGCTCCACCGCCTCGAACGCCGCCATGATCTGCGGGTGGGCCACCTGCGCCTTGGTGATCCGCGTGTACGCCAGCCGCTGGGCCGGTTCCACCCGCACCCCGGTCTCCCAGGTCCGGCCGTGCTCCTGCGCCCAGGCCCGGGCCGCCCTCTCGTCGGCGACCGGCACGCACGACTCCGCCGGACCGTCGCTCTCCATCGACACCTCGGCGTGGTAGACGACGTACGGCGCCGCCGTCACGCCCCCGCACTCCCGGGCCGCCGACTCCAGCCGGCCCAGCGACGCGCCGATCCACGCCGGCAGCTCGTCCGCCAGCGTGTGCCGTGACTGGGTGATCACCACCCGCGCCGGTACCTCCACGGTCTCGACCACGAACTTCCCGTACATCTCGGAGCTCCTCCCCGACAGCCGTCCACGGAGGTACTCGGCGAGCGTCCGCTGCCCGGCCAGCCGGGTCTCCACGTCCGCCCAGTACGCGGCGAGCAGGCCGGCGCCCTCGGTGCCGTCCGCCTCGACCACCTCGGCGATCCGGGCCAGCGGCATGTCGAGCTGCCGCAGCAGCGCCACCAGCCGGGCCCGTTCCACCTGGCCCGCCCGGTAGTAGCGGTAGCCGCTGAGCTCGTCCACGTGGGCCGGGGCCAGCAGGCCGAGGCGGTCGTAGAGCCGCAGTGCCTTGGCCGAGAGCCGCGCCCGGGCCGCGAACGCGCCGATGGTGAGCAGTTCGTCGTCCACCCGGGCATCCTCCGTCATCGCGCGGAACCGTTCCGCCCGACGACGAGGGATGCTCACCCTTGCCCCAGGGACAAGGTCAACGACAGGGCCTAGGCGAGGGCGCTCTCGATCGCCGTGACGACCTCCGCCGCCTCCGGCTCGGTCTGCGGGGAGAAGCGGGCGACGACCTTGCCGTCGCGGCCGACCAGGAACTTCTCGAAGTTCCAGCGGATGTCGCCGTCGTGGCCCTCGGCGTCGGCGAAGGAGACCAGGCGGTCGTAGAGAGGGTGTCGCCCGTCCCCGTTGACCTCGATCTTCTCCGTCAGCGGGAAGGTCACGCCGTACGTCGCCGAGCAGAACTCGGCGATCTCCTCGGCGCTGCCGGGCTCCTGGCCCATGAACTGGTTGCAGGGCACGCCGAGCACGGTGAAGCCCTGGTCGGCGAAGCGTTCCTGGAGCCGCTCCAGGCCGGTGTACTGCGGGGTCAGCCCGCACCGGGAGGCCACGTTCACGATGAGTACGGCCCGCCCCGCGTACTGGGAGAGGTCGGCCGGTCCACCCTTGAGGGCGCCGATCTCCACGTCGAGGGGTCCGGCGCCGTTGCTGTCTGCGGTCGTCATGAGCGGATGCTAACTCCGTCGCGTGCCGGGCCGGTCCTGGGCCTCCACCAGAACGTCACCGGCCGGCGTGCGGGAGTAGAGCACCGAACGGCCCGCCCGGCGCCGCTCCACCAGGCCCGCCTCCAGCAGCACCTTCAGATGCCGGCCGACCGAGCCGAGCCCCTGGCCGGTCACGGCGGTCAGCTGACTGGTGCTCATGGGGGAGCCGAGCAGCACGAGAGCCGCGGCCCGGGCAGGGCCAAGGAGGGCGGCCAGGCTCGCGGGCGCGGGCCGCGCGGTGGGGTCGGCGAGGGCTCCCGCGCAGGTGTAGACGAGGGCGTACCGCTCGGGCTCCTCCCAGGACACCCAGCCCGCCTTCGGCGTGACCGGCACGAAGACCAGCTCGGCGCCGGAGATGTTGCGCGGCGGATACTCGTGCAGGTTCACCTGAAGCCGGTTCTCCCCGAGCCACCGGCTGCGCCCCGGCCGCAGCGAGTCGAGGACGCTCGCCCAGCCGCCCTGACTGACCTGCGCGGTGCGGGCGACGACATCGGCCCGCAGGATGTGCCGGCGGCGGTTCCAGTACGGCCGTACGGCCTCGGTCCACACGTGGGTCAGGAGGTCGGCCGCGCGCTCCGGGAGATCGTCGCGGTGGAGACCGGCGGGAAGCGGTGCCCCCTGGAGGGCGACGACGACGTCGGCCCGGGCCTGGACGGGGTCGGTCGCCCGGACCCGGGCCAGGCCCTCCTCGATGGACTCGCCGTCCCTGGGGGTGGGCGCGAGGAAGTCGGCGATCCATCCCCCACGTTCGACTGCGCTCACGCGGGGAGACCCCCATCGGCCGAGCCCGGCCCGCACCAGCCGCGCGGTCAACGGATCGGCCGCCAGCAGCGCCCGGTAGGGCGGGAGGTGGGTGCGCAGCCAGGCCTGTTCACCAGGGTGCGCGGCTTCGCCGCGGTGCATCAGCTGAAGGCAGGCGAAGGTCTCGGCGAGCGGGGACAGCACGAACCGGCTGCGGGCCAGGGTGTCGGCGTCGATCTGCCACCAGCCCATGCCCGCCCGCCCCTCGGCCCATGACGTTTCGCGTCCACGCGAAACAATAACCACCGCTTCACGGCTCTTCGCAGACTCCGGCGCATGCGCAGTTACCGAGATCTCTTCCGCACCCCGGAGTTCACCCCGTTCTTCCTCTCCTCGGCGGGCCTCACCGTGGCCCAGACGATCGGCGGTCTGGCGCTCGGCACGCTGGTCTACCGGGCCACCGACTCACCGCTGCTGTCGGCGGTGAGCATGTTCGGGCCGCAGCTGGCGCAGGTACTGGGCGCGACCTTCCTGCTCTCCGGCGCCGACCGGCTGGCGCCGAGGTCGACGCTGACCGGCATCGGCCTGTCCTTCGCGGCCGGTTCGGCACTGCTGGCGTTGCCCGGACTGCCGGTGTGGGGCGTCTTCGCCGTCGTCCTGCCGCAGGGGCTTGTCGCCTCGCTCGGCGGGGGAGTCCGCTGGGGGTTGCTGAACGAGATCCTCTCCAAGGACGGCTACCTGCTGGGGCGTTCGGTGTTCAACATGCTGTCCGGACTCATGCAGATCACCGGATACGCGACCGGCGGCGCCCTCCTCGCGGTCCTGTCCCCGCGCGCCTGCCTGCTGCTGTCGGCGGGGCTCTACGCCGGCTCCGCCCTCGCCGTCCGCCTGGGCCTGACCGCCCGGCCGCCGCGCGCCTCGGGCCGCCCGTCCGTGGCGGCGACCTGGCGCACGAACCGCCTGCTGTGGTCGTCCCCGCCCCGCCGCCTCACCTACCTGGGCCTGTGGCTGCCCAACGGCCTGGTCGTCGGCTGCGAATCCCTCTACGTCTCCTACGATCCCCGGGCCGCCGGCGCCCTGTTCGCGGCCGCGGCGCTGGGCATGTTCGCCGGTGACGTGACCGTCGGCCGTATCGTCCCGGCCGCCCTGCGCCCCCGCCTGGCCACGCCGTTGCTCCTGGTGCTGGCCGCGCCCTACCTGCTGTTCGCGCTGCACCCCGCCCTGCCGTGGTCGGCCCTCCTGGCCGCCCTCGCCTCGGTCGGCTTCGGCGCGAGCCTCGTCCAGCAGGAGCACCTGATGTCCCTCACCCCGGACGAACTCTCCGGTCACGCGCTCGGGTTGCACTCGTCGGGCATGCTGACCATGCAGGGCGTCGCCGCCGCGCTGGCGGGCTCGGTGGCCCAACTCACCTCGCCCGCCGTGGCGACGACGGTCATGGCGGCCACCTCGACCGCCGTGACGCTGGTGCTGGCTACTGCCCGGGGGTCGCGGTCCGCGGGTCGGGCAGCGGGGCCGGTGCCGGGGCCGGTGCCGCGGAAGCAGTCGGAACGGGAGCCGTCGTAGCGGCCGCGCCCGTCGTAGCCGTCTGCTCGCCCGTCATCTTCTGCGCGGCCTTGTCGAAGTACCGCAGCAGCTCCACCGGGAACGGCATCACGAGCGTGGAGTTCTTCTCGGCCGCCACCTCCACGACCGTCTGCAGCAGGCGCAGCTGCATGGCCTCGGGCGTGTCGGACATGATGCGGGAGGCGTTGGCGAGCTGCTGGGCGGCCTGGAACTCGCCGTCCGCGGTGATGACCCGGGCCCGCCGCTCCCGCTCCGCCTCGGCCTGCCGGGACATCGACCGCTTGAGCGACTCCGGCAGCTGCACGTCCTTGATCTCCACGCGGTCGATGTGGACGCCCCAGCCGGCGGCCGGGCTGTCGATCATCAGGGCGAGCCCCTCGTGCAGCCGCTCACGGTCGGACAGCAGGTCGTCGAGGTCGCTCTTGCCGATGATGGAACGCAGGGAGGACTGGGCGACCTGGCCGACGGCGAAGACGTAGTCCTGGACCTCGATGGCGGCCCGGAGCGGATCGGTCACCCGGAAGTAGACGACCGCGTCGACCTTCACCGAGACGTTGTCCTTGGTGATGCCCTCCTGGGTGGGCACCGGCATCGTGACCACCTGCGTGTTCACCTTCCGCATCCGGTCGACGAACGGAATCAGGAACGTCACGCCCGGCTGCCGGTACGACGGCAGGGCCTTGCCCATCCGGAACACGACCCCGCGCTCGACCTGGTTGACCACCCGCATACCGCTGCGCAGCACGAGCAGGGCGGCCAGGGCCACCAGCACGAGTGCGACCACAGTGCCTTCCATGGCACTCCATTCCTCGAAAAGATTCCCCGTAAGGATCGCGACAAGGAAGTAGACACCGGACGGAGTTGGCCGGATGCGCCCGCACGCGTCAGGAGATCGTCAAGAAAGCCGTCCCGCACACGGTCCTGCGCGCGGCCCCGCACCGCGGGTCGTCGTCGTGGGCGCCGGCTTCGGCGGCATCGCCGTCGCCGCCGAACTCCTGCGGCACGGACTGGACGACGTGACCCTGCTGGAGGCGGCGCCGGAACCGGGCGGCACCTGGTTCCACAACCGCTATCCGGGCGCCGCCTGTGACGTGCCGAGCCACCTGTACTCGTACTCCTTCGCCCAACGCGCCTCCTGGGCCCACCTGTTCTCCCGCCGGGACGAGATCCTGCGGTACCTGCGGGAGACCGCGGACGCCCTCGGCATCACCCCGCGGATCGTCACCGGCACGACGGTCACCTCATGCGCCTGGGACGAGGGGACCCGGACGTGGACGGTGCGCGCGGGGGAGGGGCGGGAGTGGGTCGCGGACGCCGTCGTGCTGGCCACCGGGCAGCTCGACAAACCGGCCTACCCGGCGGTGGAGGGACTGTCCGACTTCGCGGGACGCAGCTTCCACTCCGCCCGCTGGGACGAGGACTACGACCTGCGGGGCAAACGGGTGGCCGTCATCGGCACGGGGGCGAGCGCGGTCCAGCTCGTGCCGCGCATAGCGCCGCTCACCGCGCACTTGACGGTGTTCCAGCGGACCGGGAACTGGTTCCTGCCGGGCACGAGCCGGCCGATGCCGGCCACCCTGAACCGGCCGCTGCGAACACCCTGGGCCCGCCGGCTGTGGCGCCGGCTCCTCTTCCACGGCATCGAACTGCTCACCCTGTGCATACGCCACCCCCGCACCGTCGGCCGCGTCGGCGCCCTGCTGTCCGCCGCGCACATGCGCCGCGGGCTGCCCGACCCCGAACTGCGCCGCAAGGTCTGGCCGGACTACGCCTTCGGCTGCAAACGGGTCCTGCTCAGCTCGGACTTCCTGCCGGCCCTCGCCCGCCCCGACGTGGAGCTGGTGACGGACCGGATCGTGCGGATGACCCCCGAGGGGCCGCTCACCGAGGACGGAAGGCTGCACGAGGTCGACTGCGTGATTCACGCGACCGGCTTCCGCACCAACACCTTCATGCTGCCCATGGCGATAAGCGGCGTGAACGGCCGCACGATCGCCCGGAGTTGGGCACACGGGGCCCACGCCCACCTCGGGATCATGGTGCCCGGCTTCCCCTCCCTGTTCCTCATGTACGGCCCCAACACCAACACCTCAGGCGGGTCCATCCTGTTCTTTCTGGAGGCGCAGGCCGCCTTCGTGCGCCGGGCCCTGCAGCTGGCCCGGCGCAACGGAGCCGCGGCCCTGGACGTGCGACCCGAGGTGGAGGAGGCGGGGCTCGCCGCCCTGCGGGCGCGGTTCGAGGGCACGGCATGGCAGTCGTGCTCCTCCTGGTACCGCACGCCCGACGGCCGCAATGTCGCCAACTGGCCGGGATACATGCAGGAGTATGCCGAGCGCACCCGCCAACCGACTCCGGCCGACTTCCGGTTCGTCCCGCCGCCGGACCGGTGACCTCGTCGGGCATCCGGCCTGGCCCCGCCCGCTACAACGGCGGCTCGTCGGCCAGCCGCAGCAGCCACTGGGCCGCCGCGGCGCCGCCCGCCAGATCCGTGCCGTCCGCCGCGCCCGGAAAGAGCCGGCCCCAGGAGCAGGCCCGCCCGATCGCGCCCAGCCGCCAGGCCGGGCCGAGGGCGCGGCGCAGCTCCGCCGCGCTGTGACCGTCGGCCGTCCAGGGCTCGAGATAGGCGTCCCGAAGACGGGGCAGCACGCCGGGCCCGTGGCGGTCCACGGCACAGCGGGCGGGGACCAGGAAGCTGCAGAAGGGGTGCGTCACCAGGCCGTCGCCCCAGTCGAAGAAGGTGAAACGGCCCCGCTCCGGCGCATGGAAGACCTGCCCCTCATGCAGGTCCGAGTGATCCAGACAGTCGCCCACACCGGCCTCCGCCAGCTCGGCACACCACCGCTCCACGCGCGGCCGCAGCCCGTCCAGCACCGCCCGTTCCTCCCCGGTCAGCGCCCCGTTCGCCTCGACGAGCCGGTCGAACAGCCCGGTCAGTTCGGCGGTACGGGCCCGGGGCACGCCGAGCGCCTCGATCGCCCCGGCGTGCGGTACGAGCGCGCGCTGCACCTCGGCGTACTGGCCCAGCATCTCCTCCCAGGCCCGCGGGCCGGCCTCCCCGGCATCGAGGGTGTCGGCGAACCTCCGCCCCCCGTCGGGCAGCAGCGACCAGCCGCGCTCCGTGTCCACCGCGACCGGTGCCAGCACCCGCTGCGGCACCCACCCCGCCAGAGCCTCGCCCAGTGCCGCCTCGAAGCGGCTGCCGGGCGGATTGGCCTTGAACCACACCGCCCCGTCGGCACCGTCGACGGCCAGCCGCACCAGCACCGACCAGGGCCGCACCCGCACCTGCCGAGCCCCGGTCTCGTGCAGCCCGTGCGCCCCGAGCACCTCGCTCACCCAGCCCAGGGCGGCGCCCCGCCACGCCTCGTCGTCCCAGGGCGTCACCGCCGTCGGAAACCGCCCCCGGTCCACACTCGGCGAGCCGGCCACCTTCACGTCGTCGCTCATCGCGCCATCCCACCACCACGAAGACGGGGGCAGCACCTGGATTTACGACGTCACAGTGCCCGAGACCGAAGCGCTCCGGGCGCCCTCGGCGAGCCACGGCCAGTCGGCCTCGCGGCCCGCCTCGACCAGCGGGATCAGCCGGAACGCGGCATCACTGAGTCCGCCGAAGGTGTGCCGGTGCGGGCCGGACGCGGCATGGCCCATCGCATAGCCCGCCAGGTTCCACGTGTAGACGGGAACGCGCACGGGGACCGCGCGCAACGGGTCGGCCCAGGGCGTCAGTTCGGTCTGCTCGTCGGTCACCACGACCACCCGGTCGTGCCGGTCGTAGTGCCGGGTGACCGCCGCCGCCGTGTTGGTGCCGCCGAGATCGTGGAAGCGGTCCAGAACGCGCAGCACCTTCTCGTCCGGCGCGACCTCGACACGGCGGCTGTCGCTGCCGAACTCGACCAGGTCCGCCCGCTCCGCCCGCATCGCCAGCGCCGTACCGAAGACGGCAGCCGTGTCGGCACGGTTGAGCTGGGTCCGCTCGCTGGGCCGGTCGAACATCGAGCCCGAACGGTCCACCAGCACCAGCGTGCGGCCGGGTAGCTCGGGAACGTTGGCCAGGGAGTGCCCGAGGGCCGCCTCCAGGGCGTCCTCCCAGCGCCGCGAGGGCGCGTTGCGGTGCGCGGCCAGATAGCGGAAGGGGAACTGACGGGAGCGCCGCACCTCGGCCGGATCGGCGATCCGCCGGGCCACCTCGGCGGCCACCCGGTCGCTCACCCCCGCGAGGTCGAAGTTGCGCAGGTTGCGGACGAGCGCCATCGGCCCCATCGACGGGATCACCGCCTCCCACACGGCCGCGTCCAACGGCCCCTGCAGCCAGCCCGCCACCGACTCCCAGGTCATCCCGGCCGCCGCCAGCCGCGCGGCCCCGTCCTCCCCGGTGACCAGCGCGTACCGCTCTTCGACCGGCACGGCCAGCAGCGCCCGGTGCGCGGCCGGCAGCTCCTCGCCGGCGGGCGGCACGGCACCCTCGCCGCGGTGCCGCCGGTCGATGGCGTACCGGAACAGCCCGCCCTGCCAAGGGCGTTCGGGATGCGGCGAGGGGTGGGTCAGCTCGACGACGTCACCGAATCGGTAACCCCGCGACCCGGTGTCGTACTTGAGCAGCGCCCGCCCGGTGTACAGGCGCCGCACGGCGTCGGCGACACCCCGCTTCACGGGCTGCGGCAGCGCCCGCCCGTACCGGCCGGTCCAGTACGCGAGCAACTCGCCGGGCTCGTCGGCCCGTTGCAGTACGGCGTCCACGGCCTGCCGGGAGAAGCCGGTCAGCCCCGCCTCCTGCCTGGCCCGCACGAACTCGGCCGCGCCCACGAGGGACGCGGTCCGCATGTGCGCCTCGGTGCGCAGCCAGCGCAACAGGCCGACCGTCCACTCGGGGTCGCTGACGGCGAGGGAGCGCACCAGCCGCTCGTAGCGCTCGTCACGGGCGCCGGCGTCCTCGTAGAAGCTGTGGTGGCCCACCATGTTGGCGACGGCCAGCAGGAAGAGCTCGGCCTTGGGCGTACGGGCGTATCCCGCGCCGCCCTGATGGGTGCGGCCGCGCCACGGAAAGACCGCCCTGGGGCGCGCGGCCCCCAACGGGCCGGACGCCGGCAGCAGCTACCGTCCGTGGGTGGAGAGCGACGACGTCGCTCCGCCCGCGGTCAAGCCCGGAATCTCCGCCTGAATCTCGCTTCTGGCCTCGGACTTGGCGCGCTGACGGTTGAAATGGGTCATGCAGAAGGTCCCCCTGGAAGCACCTTGGAAAAAGGTGGCGCCTTCCGAGATCGAAAGGGCACCGGTGTGGTCTCTGACAGGAAGTAACCGGGGCACAGCGCATCGGAAGGCGTCGGAACCGGACGCTACCGGGCCCGCTGCGGGAACGCATTCGAATTATTGCGGGGCGCGCTTTCGCGCCTTGCTACCAGGCCCTGATGCCGGTGCCGGTGGTGGTGCCGGTACCGGTCAACGAGCCCGCACCGCCCGCTGCAGCGCCTCCGCCGCGAGCCGCGTGGCCGCGCGGCGCGTCGCCGAGCCGAGGAGATCCGTACGAATGGGGCCGCCGGCCGCGAGATGGCGGTCGTAGGGCAGGTGCACGACGCTGACGCCCGTCTCCCGCAGATGCGCCGTCGCCGTCTTCAGATCGAGGTTCGGGTCGGGCGTGGCCGAGATGAGCGCGACGACGGTGGACGCGAGGGCGGAGTGCGGCAGTTGCGCCAGCCAGTCCAGTACGACCCGGGTGCCGCCGACACCCTCGGCGGTCAGCGGCGCGACCACCACCCGCGCGTGCGCGGTGTCCATGGCCGTACGGGCCACCTCGCCCGGCAGCGTCTCGCAGTCCACGACCGTCACGCCGAAGTACCGGCGCAGCGCGAGCGTCGCCTTGCGGTACGTCCGGATGTCCAGCGGCGCCCCGACCCGCCCCTGACTCGCCGGCAGCAGCCAGCCGCCGCCGGAGACCGGCACCAAGTAGCCGATGACGTCGGTGAGTTGCATCGAGGGCTTGAGGATCTGCGCCAGATCCCCGACGGACCAGCGCACCGACTCCGCCCCCAGCCGCACCGGAAGCGTTCCCAGCGCGGCGTCCGCCTCCAGCGCGAGTACCGGATCGTGCCGGTAGTGGTTGAAGGCCCGGGCCAGCAGCGCGGCGGTCGTCGTCTTGCCCACGCCACCCCGGATGGACGTCACCGCGATGACCCGCCCGCTGGCGACCGGCTGCTGCAACTCCCGCCCGACCCGCGTCTCTTCGGCCACGTCCTGCGCGGCGGAGGACGTCAGCCGACGAATCGAGTGCGCCGTACGCCGACTCACGGAGTCCCCGTGCGCGGGCTTCCCGAGAGCGAGCGCAAGCCGGGGGTCGAGGGTGGGGACGGACTCGGGGGTGGGCTGGACGAGGGCGGGGGTGGAGGGGCGGCGAGGGTTGGGGGTCGGGGGAGTTGGGGGAGCCGGCGGCATGGGGGGTGGCGTCGGTTGTGGGGTGGGGGTGGGCTCCGGCACGAGCGCGGGCGCGGGCATGGGCACGTGCTGGGGTAGGGGGGTGGGCTCGGAGTGTGGGGTCGGCTCCGGCTGGGCTGCCGGGACGGCGTGCGGAGCGGGCTCCGGACGGGCTGCCGGGATGGGCTGCGGGTCGAAGTCGGTCAGGGGCTGCGAGCGAACCTTCTCCAACTGCCCTTCCCCCTCCCCCCGTTCCTGCTGCTCTGTGGGTACGTCGTCGGAGGCGGTCGCGGCGGCGACGCGCGCCGAAAGAGACCACCCCGGGTTGGGACGCTGCTCGTCGGGGTGCCGTACCGGAAGGGGAGCCCGGTCCCCCGGGGCGTCGCTGTCCGAGGACGGGCGGGACTCGGCCGCGGTCTCCTGAACGGCGGCCGGCGCCACCGTGTCGCCGCCGCCCTGCATCTTCCGCGGTACCTCGTCCTGCCGACCGTCACCGCTGCCCTGAGCCCGGTCCATCGCCGCCGCCCCGCTCTCGCCCACGTTCACGTCCATGTCCACGCTCACGCTCACGCGAAGGTTCCGAGCAGCCGCCCGTACACCCCGAAGACGCCGATCACGAGGGGGAACAGAGCGATCACCCCGACCGACTCGAGTACATCGCCGTACCGCCGCACCCGTACTCGTACCCGCTCGGACGGCCGGACCACGAGCACGCACAGCGTGACGGCGGCCGCCACGACGAGCGCGGCGATCGCCGCGCCGGCCCCACCCGTACCACCTCGCTCCGCCCACACCCAGGTCAGCCGGACGGCCACCACGGCACCGGCCAGGAACAACGCCGCGACCTCGGGCACCAGGGGGTAGGCCCGGGCGCGCAGCGTGAGCACCAGGGCGACAGCAAGAGCGAGCGTCACCGTCCACGCGTTCACCGTACGCAGCGCGAGCACTCCGCCCACGGCGGCGGACCCGGCCGTCACGAGAGTGGCGAGGGCGAGTTCCCGGTGTGCGGCGGCGAGCGCGGTGGACACCTGATACCGGCTCACGGACGAGTCGCCGGACCGTCGGTCGTCAAGCCCGGAAAGCCCGGAAGCCGTGAGGGCGGAACGCGGCAGCAGGCCGAGAGCGAGGACGGACACCACTGCGAGCAGAGCGCCGGCCCGTCCCACGGCGGTCACCGCGACGGCGGCCTCCCAGCACACGGTGCTTCCCACGACGGCGACGGCTCCGAAGTACCCGGCACGTCCCAGCGGGGAACACCGTCCGAGGAGCGACAGGGCGACGGCAACGACCCCGGCGACCCCCGCGAGCCGCGCGGCACCGGACCATTCCTGGCCATCGGCGAGGCTCCACACCCCGACGACACCGACGGCACCGCCGACGGCGACGAGGACCGCGCCCACCCCGCGCCCTTCACCGACCCGCGCGAACAGGACCCCGGCGAGAGCGGCGAGCGTGGCGACGGCGAGGAGGACCCCACCCACGCTCACCGCGTCGAACTCCCGGCGAGCCAGCAAGGAGGCGACCAGCGCCCACCCCACGACCGCGCAACCGGCGACAACACGCTTCGCCGGCGCCTCCCATCGCCAGGCCCGTACGTCCAGATCGGCGGCGGCCGCGTCGGACACGCCACGCACGAGCCGCAGCACGGCCCCGTCGACGACCCCGGCGGACTCCAACGTGACTTCGGGATCGAGCACACTGCCGTCGGCGGTCACCAGATGCCGCGTTTGCGGTCGCGTACCCACGCGGTCGTCGATGAGCCGCAGCACCTCGGGAAGCAACCGTCCGACCGGCTCCTGCGAGGGCAACACCAGTTCCACGCGCCGCCGTTCACCCACCAGGGTGACCCGGCTCAACGCGAGCCCCGTACGGCTCGAAGCCCCCGTAGATATCACGCGCTCGAACTTATCACCGGCGGGAAGAGGGCCCGCCGCTCGTCACAGGGCCCATGGCGACCACCCCACACACCCCACACACAACCCGGCAACGACCCCCACACCCGCAAACGCGCCCGACCCCGCCGCCGGACGTACGTCCTCCCCGCCGGGCACCCTCCAAGGGCGGCTGACCTGCGCGGGTGACATATTCTCGCCCTACTTGCCATGCCTGCGGCCGGGGGGGATTCACGGCTGGGGCGGGCCCGAACCATTTGGGGATTCATGCGCATGAAATCCATAGGTGCCGTCCTCACCGGCGCCCTGGCGCTTTCCGCCTCCGCCGCCGTCGCCCCGGCCGCCCACGCGACGGAGACCGGCGTGGTGATCCAGAAGCTGTCGGTGAACGGCGGCAAGCCGATCGTCCTCGGCACCTCGCAGACCGAGTCGTTCACCATCTCGGTGACCGCCTCGGACGACTCGGGGATCAGCAAGGACCTCGCGTTCCTCCAGATCGACCGGGAGGTCGGCGACGACTACTGGTCGTACCACGGCACCCCGACGTGCACCGCGGTCAACACCACCACCTCCACCTGCAAGCTCACCGTCAAGCTCGACTCGGGCTGGGGTGTGCCCCGCAACACCCTCGCGGGCATGTGGGACGTGACCGTTCAACTCAAGTCGAAGGACGGCGACCTCTACAACAACGGCGGCGCCGCCAAGCACCCGGTCCTGCGCCGGGGCACGCTCAGCGTCAACGCCGGCCCCGAGCCGGTCACCAAGGGCAAGCCGATCACGGTCACGGGCAAGCTGGCCCGCGCCAACTGGGACAAGCGCGTCTACGCGGGCTACACCAACCAGCCGGTGAAGCTCCAGTTCCGCAAGGCGGGCACCAGCACCTACACGACCCTCAAGACGATCTACACCAACTCGACGGGCAACCTCTCGACCACGGCCACGGCAACCACGGACGGCTACTGGCGCTGGTCCTTCGCAGGCACCCCCACCACATCACCGACCACCACCCCAGGCGACTACGTCGACGTCCACTGACGAACGGGTGTGCCACGGCCGCGATCACGGCAAAGGGCCAGTTCGAGGGGATCAAGCCCTTGAACTGGCCCTCAGTCGTGTGCCCCCGGCAGGATTCGAACCTGCGACACCCGCTTCAGGAGTTCGATCAACGCCCGTCCCTTGGGCCGTCGTCGGTATCCTGCCCGGCGAGCACCAGGCCGCGCGACAACAGGGCTGTTGCACTCGGGACAGGGCGGAGCATCGTCGGGCAAGGGAGATCCATTCCGGGCGCGCCTGGATGGCTTGTGCCTGGACCGGCGCGATCGTCAGCCCGAGGCCCTGGCCCCGTCGATTCTCGGCTGCTCCGGTCCGCAAGTGTTGCGGCCCGTGGGCGAGCAGCTCTGCCGAAGCCCGAAGCTTCGTGCCCTGGTTTGCGTACGACGACGACGGCGCCGTTCACCGTCGGTGAGACCGGTGCCCGCCCGTGCCGGTGGGCGTTGCCGGATCAGCCTGTTCCGCGCCCGCGTTCGGCCTCGACACCTCCAACAGCTTCTCGACCAGCCTGCGCACCCGAGGACCGGGTCCCGCATCAGATCGCCTTGCTTTCGAGGCCTCGCAGCCTGAGCGGTGCGCGGGTGAGCGGCTGCCATGTCCACCGAGTCCTCGTGCGGTCACCGGCCCCGGTGACCTGTACGACGGCTGTGACGTGTCTCACCGGAACTCGCCCGCACCGTACGTCAGTTCAGAACGTGACCACAGATATGCGAACCCGGGTGCGAAACGGAGATCCGGACGCCTTCGCGGAACTCTTCGACGCGTGCGCCCGCGCGGTGTACAACCACGCCTTCCGGCTGACCGCCGACTGGTCGCTGGCCGAGGACGTGATGTCGACGACCTTCATGGAGGCGTGGCGGCGCCGCGCCTCGGTCGAGGCCGAAGGGGGCTCGCTGCGTCCGTGGCTGCTGGGCATCGCCACCAACGTCGCCCGCTCCCACCACCGCAGCAACCGCCGCTACCGCAACGCGGCGTGCGCCGCGGCCGCCGCGCACGCCGCCGAGGAACGGGTCGAGGACCACGCCGAGGAGACCGCCGGACGCCTGGACGACCGGCGCCGCATCAACGCCACGCTCGCCGCCCTCAGTCTGCTCAAGCGCCCCGAGCGTGAGGTCCTGACCCTGTGCCTGTGGGAGGGGATGGAGTATGCCGAGGCGGCTCGCGCCCTCGGCATCCCGGTCGGCACCGTCCGCTCCCGCCTCTCCCGCGCCCGCGCCAGGCTGCGCAAGCTCGCCGATGCACAACTGCTCGGAGAAAAAAGGGAACCCACCCGCACGAACCGGCAGATAACAGGTGATCGCGGATACGCGGTCCGGTCCGCACAGGAAGGAAACCGATGAACGCCAGCCCCTCCCACCGGCCCCACCCGGCCGAGTGGACGGAGACGCAGAGTCTGCTGCCCTCCGCCGAGCGGGATCTGCCGGCGGGCCGCCACCAGTTCCACAAGGAGCAGATGATGGCCCGGATCCACGAAGACCTCCGCACCTCCTCCCGTACGTCCGCCACCTCTCCGGTCGCGCCCGTGAAGCGCTCGAACCCGTTCCTGCGCCGTACGATCCTCCTGCCCGCCGCGGCCTTCGCCCTGGCCGGCGCGGTCGTGGGCGGCCTCGCCCTCACCGGCGGCGGGGCGGACGACGGCAGGGCCGCCCTGGCCACCGGCCCCGCACTGACCACCCGGATCGGCGCCGCCGACGCCAAGGGCGCCCCCCAGCTCCTCGAACGCATCTCCCTGGCCGCCGCCGACACCTCCGCGCCCACCCCGCGCAAGGGCCAGTACATCTACATCGCCTCGAAGGTGGCCGACAGCTACATCAAGACCGACGGCGACAAGCGCGAGGCGGTCAGCAACGAGCTGCACTCCCGCCAGGTCTGGAACTCCCTCGACGGCAGGGACGGCTGGCTGATCGAGGCCGGTGAGACCAGCGACAAGGGCATCACCCTGAAGAGCGACACCCCGTTCAGCGGCGCCTACAACGCCCTGGCCGGGCTGCCGACCGATCCCGACGCGCTGCTGCAGCGGATCTACCGTGCCTCGGACGCCAACCGGGACCCCGAAGTCCCGCGCGACCAGGCCGCCTTCGTCGCGATCGGCGATCTGCTGTTCGAGAGCTACCCGCCTGCCGAGGTCGGCGCCGCCCTCTACAAGGCCGCGGCCAAGATCCCCGGAGTCGTCTCGGTGGATGACGCGGTCGACGCCATGGGCCGGCACGGGGTCGCGATCGCGCGGCAGAACGACACCGACGGCGAGCGCACCGAGTGGATCTTCGACAAGAAGACCCTGCAGTTCCTCGGCGAGCGCATCGTGGTGGTCAAGGCCACGGCGGGCAATCCCCTCAAGGTCGGTACCGTCACGCACACCAGCGCGATCACCGAGCGCGCGGTCGTCGACGCCGCCAAGCAGGTCCCCGGGCAGGTGAGCTGAATGCGCGACAGAACCGCAAGCGCCTCGCTGGCCGCCCTGCTGGTGGCGGGGCTGATGACGGGTGTCTCGGTGGCGGCCACGGGCTCCGGCCTCGGCTTACGGACGCAGGACACCGCCACCGTCGCGGCGCCCGGCGGCTCCGCCCCCGGCGCGCGGACCGCCGGCTCCGCCTCCGCGGCCGGCCGGTACGTCACCCTCCTCACCGGCGACCGGGTCCGGTTGGACGCCCGGGGCCGGGTGACGGGCGTACGGCGGGCACCGGGCCGTGAGCACGTCCCGGTGTCCGTGCGCGGCGTCGGGGGCGATCAGTACGTCGTTCCCGCCGACGCCGCCGCCCTGATCGGCCAAGGCGTCCTGGACATACGGCTGTTCGATGTCAGCGGCCTGATACGCGCCGGCTACGACGACACCCGGCGCGGCACGCTCCCGCTGATCGTGTCGTACGAGGGCAAGTCCGCCCAGCGCAGGAGCACCCAGAAGTCACTGGTCGCGGACGCGGACGCCACCGTGAGCCGGGAGCTGCCCAGTGTGGCGGGCGCCGCGATCACCGTGCCCAAGGCCGGGGCCGACGACATGTGGCAGGCCCTCACCGAGGAGGGGGGAGTCGCGCGGGTCTGGCTGGACGGCCGGTTCAAAGCGCCGGCGGACGAAGGCGGCGCGAAGTCCGGGGAGGCGGCCGGGGAGGCGGGCGGCGGCGTGGCGCAGATCGGCGCCCCGGCCGCCTGGGCGGCCGGATACGACGGCAAGGGCGTCAAGGTCGCCGTCCTGGACACCGGCGTCGACACCACCCACCCGGACCTCGCCTCGGCGGTGAAGGCCTCGAAGAACTTCACCGGCACCGGCAGCACCGACGACATGGCCGGCCACGGCACCCATGTGGCCGCGACGCTGGCGGGCTCCGGCGCACGGTCCGGCGGCCGGTACAAGGGCGTCGCGCCCGGTGCCGGGATCCTCAACGCCAAGGTGCTTAACGACAGCGGCGAGGGCAGCGACTCCAGCGTCATCGCGGGCCTGGAGTGGGCCGCCGGGCAGGGTGCCAAGGTGGCCAACCTCAGCCTGGGCCAGGAGGACACCCCGGGGGAGGACCCGGTCGAGGCGGCGGTGAACGCCCTCTCGAAGAGCACCGGCATGCTCACCGTCGCCGCGGCCGGCAACGAGGGCCCCGACGCGGGAACCGTCGACTCCCCGGGGGCCGCGGAGTCGGCGCTCACCGTGGGCGCCGTCGACGGCGAGGACCGGCTCGCCGACTTCTCCAGCACCGGCCCGACCGCCGACAGCGCGCTGAAACCGGACCTCACGGCGCCGGGCGTGGACATCGTCTCGGCGAAGGCGGCGCACGGCCACATGGGCGACCCGGCTGCCGACGGCTATGTCTCCATGTCCGGTACGTCGATGGCGACGCCGCATGTCGCGGGGGCGGCCGCGATCCTCGCCCAGCGGCACCCCGACTGGACCGGCGCACGGATCAAGCAGGCGCTCACCGCGTCCACCACCCCGGCCACCGGCGCGACCGGTTACCAGCAGGGGACGGGCCGGGTCGACGTGTCCCGGGCACTGGAGGGGGCGGTGGCGAGCGAACAGACCTCCGTGTCCTTCGGCAAGCAGCGGTGGCCCCACACCGACGACCGGCCGGTCACCCAGCACATCACCTACCGCAACGACGGTGACCACCCCGTCACCCTCGACCTGACGGCCACCGCGACCGGCCCCGGAGGCAGCACGTCCCCCGAGGGCATGTTCACGCTGAGCACCACTCAGCTCACCGTCCCGACGGGCGGCACCGCCGGCGTCGATCTCACCGCGGACACCCGCGTCGAGGCGGCGGACGGCGCCTACTCGGGCACGCTGGTCGCCACCGCGCGGAACGGCGCCGAACCCGCTGCCGTACGGACCGCCTTCGGCGTCGTACGCGAGGCCGAGGCACACGACCTCACCCTGAAGTTCCTCGACCGCGGCGGCCAGCCCGTGAGCGCTCCGCTGACCGAGATCCTCGGGTACTCGGGCACGTACTGGACCACGAACCTCGAGGACTACGAGCAGATCTCCAAGGGCGTGTACCGGGTGCGGGTCCCGCGCGGCGACTACGTCGTGGACACCGTGATGGAAGACGCCAGGGGCACCTCCGCGCTGGTCCGGCCGCGGCTCTCGCTGACCGGGGACACCACGGTCGTCTTCGACGCGCGCAAGGCGAAGCCGGTCCGGATCACCGCGCCGCAGGGCGCGAAGATGTCCGACGGCCAGCTCAACCTCGCCGTGGGCACCGGAGACACCGGGAGCGAACCGCACAACAGCACCCTGTTCTGGGGAACGTTCAAGAACCTGCGCACCGCGACCCTGGGACCGACCGCCCCTCCCGGGAGGCTCAGCACGCAGCTCGGCGGCCTGTGGCAGAAGGGCAGCACCACCTACCACCTGCTCCACAACCTGCCCGACCGCTTCCCCACCGGCTATCGGCACACCACGCGCATGAACGAACTGGCCCTGCTGAAGCGGAACTTCGGCTCGTCCGTCACACACCGCAAGGGCATCGTCAACGTCCTGTGGAGCGGCCCCACCCTGTCGCTGGGCACGGTGAGCGACCCCTTCCCGCTGCCGACGACCGCGAAGATCTACGTCACCACGCCCAAGGGCTTCAAGTGGACGGCCAACCTGGGCCAGCGAAACGCCTCCGGAGACGACGAGGACGTCTTCTACGGCACGGAGAGCGCGAGGTCGTACCAGGCGGGCCGGACCTACGCGGCCACGTACAACGTCGGTGTCTTCAGCCCGATCACCGGCGGCCCGTACGGCGCACAGCGCGACGGCGACACCCTGGACCTGTGCGTCCCCGACCTCGCCGACGGGAGCGGACACCCCGCCTTCTCCACAGCGAAACGCCACACCACGGTCACCGCGGACGGCAGCACCCTGCTCGACAACGACGGCAACCTCTGCCAGACCGTGGAGAAGCTCCCGTCCGTCCCGGCCCGCTACACGATCCGCACGAACCTGACCCGCCCGCCAGGCGTGGCCACGACCACGAGCCGCCTGACAGCGGCCTGGACCTTCACGTCCAGCCCGTCCGACTCCGGCTCGCTGCCCCTCTCCACGGTCCGCTTCCACCCGAAGCTGACCCCGACCGGCACGGCCCCCGCGGGCCGCCGCACCACGATCCCCCTCTCCCTCCAGGGCCCGGCGGCCACCGACCTGAAATCCCTGACGGTGAAGGTCTCCTACGACGCCGGCAAGACATGGTCCCCCGCCCCAGTGACCACCACCCACGGCAAAAGGACCCTCACCCTGACCCACCCGGAAAACGCCCGCTCGGTCTCCCTCAAATCCACCCTGACCGACACCACCGGCAACACCTACACGGTGACGATCCTGAAGGCATACCTCCTGACCTGACGTGGTCCAGCCACTCCTCGACGCGGCCCTCGACGGCGGGAGCCGGCACCCGGCAGCTGATGACGGGCATGGGCCACAGCAGCTCCCGAGCCGCGCTGATCCACTCCTCCTGAGCTGGCCCTTCTGTCTGTGCCCCCGGCAGGATTCGAACCTGCGACACCCGCTTTGGGAGTGGGATCGGATCCTTGCTGGGCGGTGTTCGGTTGCGACGGATGCTGCTGTCCGTGCAGGTCAGCAGCACCCGGCATGGTGCTTGATCTCGTTCGTGACGGCTGGCGCTACACCGTCCGCTCACGCATCGCTCACGCAATCGACCTGCATGACCAGCGGGAGATCACCACCGCGAGGGCACGGAACTACCCGCCAGCTCGGAGTTTTCCAACTGTGAAGAGGCTTCAACCGGCGGTGGCGCTCGCTGTGAGAACGCGGATGGCTTCGCGAGTGTTGTCCGCAGCGAAGCGGACTTCTCGCACTTCCTGCGTCGGCTTGCCCGTCTTGGGCGCCACCGGGTACGGCTCGCGCAGCTTGATGCTGAGGGTGGTGGAGTCGCCGATCGGCATCGCTAGTACTCCGTCGGTGATCTGGACGGCCCTCCGGTAGCCGCTGTGCCGGGCCGTACGTACCGACTCCACAAGTTCGAGTGGAATGGTGATCTGGGTGAAGTGCGCGAAGCGCAGCACCGCCTTGCCGTCGCCCACGGTGTGGGGGCGAATGGAGAGCGCCGCGATGAACCCGACGATCCATACCGTCCCGTACACGGAGAGGACCAGCAGAATGATGCGTACCACTGACCAGGGGACGAGGAATTCGACAGCGAGGATCTCAAGCGGTACGAGAAAGACCATCACCCACATGATTGGCTTGATTTCGGAGCCGTAGGTCAGGATCTCGTGGCCCTCTGGAGCGTCAGGCTTACGACGGATCCAACGCCACAGGGCGCGGAAGAGCCCGAACTCCATCCCCATCGCCTTGGCGACGGGCGCGGGCAGGACTGCGGACAGGGCCTGGTTGAGGGCCTCCTGCCCGTCGGCTCCCTGACTCCGGGAGGCCTTGAACGCCCGTCTGGCGAGCGTGAGTTCGGTGATGACGATCCCGGCGAGAAGGACTTCGAGGAGCAGTCCCACCACCACGGCCTCGCCCAGGCTGAACACGCCGGTCCAGACGAGACAGACCTGGGCGAGGACAACAGTCGGTGCCGCCCATCGGGCGGCGGTCGCCAGGGATTTTCGCAACGTCAACCACCTGTCCCTGCAACGATGCTCGATGCCCTCACCATCGCCCCAGTTTCTTTTCCACCGAAGGCGAGGAGAGCCCTCGGGTGGCCGTTTTCCGGTCGTGCGTGGCGGGCGGTGGAGAAAGGTGCGCCGCGCACGCCGCCGCCACCGCTTCTCCCAGTCCTGTTCCACGACGACCCAGCTCTCGCCGGTCAGCTGCTGTTCGAAGAAGGCGTAGGGCAGCAGGCCGTATCCCTGGCGACCCCAACCGGTTCCCCAGCTGTTGCGGATCCGGAAGGCGCCCGGTTCGGTGCCGCGGGGAGAAATTCCGGAGATCAACTCTCCGTCCGCTCACGCAAACGGCTCCGGACGAGGAGTCCGAGGCCGAGCAGCAACCCTCCCTGGGGAAGAAACCCCAGGTCAGAGCGGTACTACGTTGTGCCCCCGGCAGGATTCGAACCTGCGACACCCGCTTTAGGAGAGCGGTGCTCTATCCCCTGAGCTACGAAGGCGTGGTCGTGGTCGTGAAGGCCACAGGCGTCAGCGTACCGGATCTGTTCCGGGGATCGCTCGGATCTTGTCCCGGGGCGCGGGTAGCCCGCGTCACGCCCACCGCCACCCCCGCTACCCCCGTCACGCCCCCCGCTACTCCCCTCACACCAGCCCCCTCACACCACCGCCACCCCCGTGAACCGCCCCGCCACCCGCAGGTCGCCCTCGATTTGGTTCGCCGTCGCGCGTAGCTCCGGCAGGATGTCCCGTGCGCACTCCTCGACCGTGTGCCGGGCCGCGTGCATGGCCACGTTCAGGGCCGCCACGACCCGGCCGGTGCGGTCCCGTACCGGTACCGCGATGGATCGGAGGCCGTCCTCCAACTCCTCGTCGACCAGGGCGTATCCCTGCGCCCGGACCTCGTCCAGTACGCGCCGCAGGGTCGCGAGGTCCGTGACCGTGTGCCTGGTCAGTGGCCGTAGCGGTGCCAGGGCGCTCAGCTCGCGCTCGCGCTCCGGGTCGGGCAGGTCCGCCAGCATCACGCGCCCCATGGACGCCGCGTACGCCGGCAGCCGGGTTCCGACGGTGATGTTCACGCTCATCACCCGGCCCGTCGCCACCCGCGCCGTGTACTGGATGTCCCGGCCGGACAGCACCGACAGCGACGTCGACTCGTGGACCCGCTCCGAGAGCTCGGTCATGTGCGGCAGCGCGATCTCCGGCAGCGAGGTCCGCGACAGCGGCGGAAACCCCAGTCCCAGTACCCGGGGGGTGAGTTCGAAGACGCGGTCCCTCGCTCTCACCAGCCCGAGGTGCTCGTACGTGATGAGTGCCCGGCGCGCCGTCGCCCGGGCGAGCCCCGTCGCCTGGGCGACCTCCGTCAGGGTCAGCGCCGCCCGGCCCTCCCCGAAGGCGGTCAGCACCGTCAGTCCACGTGCCAGGGACTCCACGAACTCCCGGCCCAGCTCCTGCTTGGACGCGCCGGTCCAGGTCGCCAGGCCCGACGGGGGAGGCGCGGTGGCGCGTGCCGGCGTACGCAGGTCGTTCTGCATGCCCCGCACCGCCTCCCGCAGCCGCGGCAGCAGCGTCTCGCGCAGATCCGCCGCCGTGTGCCGGCTGGTGTGGCTGACGACGTTCGCCGCGCACGCGATCCGGCCGGTACGGGGATCCCGTACGGGGACGGACACGGCGACCAGCCCCGGTTCGATCAACTGGTCGTCCAGCGCCCAGCCGCCCTCCGCCGCCGCTCGTACCCGCCTCTCGAAGTCCCCCTCCGCATAAGCCACTTGGCGCGGCGGTACGGCCGCGAAGCCGCTGTCCTCCGGATCCGCGGCCCGCCGCGCGCGCCACGCCCGCCACTCCGGCTCCCGCCACTCCGTCGCGAACAGCGCGCCCGGCGCGGTGCGTTCGGTCGGCAGCAGGTCGCCGATGCGGAAGCTGAGGGACATCGCGCGGCGGCGGGTGGCCTGGTGGATGAAGCGGATGCCGTCGCGGTCGGCGACCGCCAGGGACACGGACTCGTCCAGTTCGTCGGCCAGGACGTCGGCGCGTTCGGCCAGGAGCGACGGGAGGCGCAGGGCCGCGAGGTACGCGTTGCCGAGCTCCATCACGCGGGGCGTGAGGACCGCGTCGCGGCCGTCCAGGCGGACGTAGCCCATGCGGGCCAGCGTGGAGGTGATGCGGTCGACCGTGGAGCGGGCCAGCCCCGTCGTCCGCTCCAGCGCGCTCAGGCTCAGTGTGCCGCCCGCCTCCGTCAGCGTACGCAGCACGGCGACCCCGCGGATCAGCGGCGTGACCGCCTCGGCCGGCACGCCGGTGTCGGAGACGGTGTCGAGGGCGGGATTCGCGGGTGGCATCGGCTCTCCGGTACGGCGGTCAGGGCAGCCCTACCGTAAACGGCACCCCCACCCTCGCGCCCCGGCAACCGCCCCCCTCCCTCACCGCCGCCCCACCACCACCCGATACCCCCCATCCGCCCCCACCCCCGCCACCTCGATCCACACTCCCCTCTTCATGTCCTTGAAGACCTCCCCGACGCCGAACGGCGCGTCCGAGAGTTCCGCCTGTACGTTCGGGCTCCGGGTGCACCCCCCGCTGTCCCGCTGGGAGTCGTACACCGTCACCGGGCCCATCCCGGTGTCCACGTCCGCGTCGACGCGGTAGATCAGTACTCCCGGCCGGCAGACCGCCTCGTCGTTGCCCGCGCGGGTGCGGACCTCGACGGCGTACCCCGTCCGGGGGCCGAGGGGGACGAAGATCAGTTTCGGGCCGCCCGCGCGCTCCAGGGGCGTCAGGGCGTACGACATCGTCCCGTGCGCCGCCGCGCAGGCGACCTGGGAGGCGTCCAGCCAGCCCAGTTTCCACTTGTGCCAGCCCAGGAGGTCGTTGTTGGCACCCCAGTCCTCGCTCATGATGTCCCAGTGGCCGACCGCGCCCCCGCCCTCCTGTGTGTAGAGGTCGGGGAGGCCGAAGACGTGGCCGTTCTCGTGGGGGAGTACGCGGTAGCCGGTGCGACCGTAGGAGCCGGAGCCGTCGTCCTGGCGGGAGTAGACGAAGGAGGCGTTCGCCACCGGGACGCCGTCGGCGACCGGCGCCTCCGTGTTGCCGGCGAAGGTCACCGACAGGACCGTGTCCAGCGCCGAGGGGCCCGCGTTCGGGGTGATCAGGACGTTCAGGAAGTCGTAGTCGCGGAAGTCGACCTTGGGGTCGGCCGCGCCGACGATGTCCTGGACCAGGTCGCGGTAGCCGGGGTCGAAGGGGGCGCCGCGTTCTATGCCGTACGCCTTGAACGGCTTGGGCATGCGCAGCCAGTGCCGGATCGGGGCCTCGGGGCGGTAGTCGAGGCGGCCGTAGGAGGCGGTGCGGAACCATCTCGCGGTCTGCGGGAAGAACTCGCGGTAGCGGTCGAGCGCGTCGCCGGGGCCGGGGGCGTCGGGGAAGTCGACCATCAGGGTCAGGGCGTGGACGGTGCCCGTGGAGCGGGAGTAGCCGGCGGAGGTCGGTACGCCCTCCGACATCTGGACGGTGTGACCGCCGCTGATCATGCAGGGGCCGAAGGCCGAGCCGCGGGCCGCCGTGATCGGGCCCGCCCCGGCCGCGCTGGCCGGTGTCCGCAGGTGCCCGCTACCGGCCGAGGTGCTGACCGCGAGGAGCATGGCGGTGACGGACGCGAGGGCGGCGACGCGGCGCAGACGTATCCGACGGCTGAGCTGCATGTACGGGCCCTTCGTCCTGGCAGCCGCCGGTGTCGGGCTGCGCCCTTTCGATCACCCTCGGTCGCGGGGTGGGCGGGCGCTCGCTGGAGGAGTCCGAACGTGGGGTCGGACGGAGAGCGGGCCGTGATGCGAACATCAGTGGGATGTGACGCAGGTCACGTCATAACTTCTCCTCAACCCGAAATAACCGGGGAGCGTCTCCCCGTTTAGTCAGGTGTCCGAGCGAAACGGGGACAGCTTCCCCGGATCGCGCAGAACAGAAAGCCAAGGAGTCCACCGTGACCGCCACGACGACCGCGAAGCCCGCGCAGCGCAAGGTGACCCGGCCGCGTGCCGACGCCCTGCGCAACCGGGAGCGGATCGTCACCGCCGCCCGCGAGATGTTCACCGAGTTCGGCCCGTACGTGCCGCTCGACGACATCGCCCGCCGGGCCGGCGTCGGCAACGCCACGGTGTACCGCAACTTCCCCGACCGCGACGCGCTCGTCCGCGAGGTCGTCTGCTCCGTCATGGACCGGACGTCGGAGGCGGCCGAGCAGGCGCTCGCGGAGACCGGGGACGCCTTCGAGGCGCTCGAGCGTTTCGTGCACATCGCCGCCGACGAGCGGATCAGCGCGCTGTGCCCGATGGTCCAGAGCACCTTCGACCAGAACCACCCCGATCTCGAAGCGGCCCGTGAGCGGTGCGAGCAGATCGTCGCGTCGCTGATGGACCGTGCCAAGGCGGCCGGCCAGCTGCGGACCGACGTCGGCGTCGGCGACCTGATGGTCGTCGTGGCCCAGCTCAGCCGGCCCCCGGCGGGCACGGACTGCCTCACCAGCGACCGCTTCGTCCACCGCCATCTGCAAATGTTCCTGGACGGACTGCGGGCCCCGGCCCGATCGGTCCTGCCGGGCGCGCCCGTCACCGTGGAGGACCTGCGCCGGCCCTGCGACTAGTACAGCCGATGAGTTCCGCCGCTCGCGGCGGTCAGAACTCCCGAGACCTGACACACACCACCACCGACTGACCGGTTCTCGCCCTGGGCGAGCCGTCCCCTTACGACAGCCTTTTTCCGTCACGAAGTCCCGAAGTGGGTACCCCCATGTCTGAAACAGCCGTAAAGGCTCCCGGCAGCACCCCAGGTGCCGCCGATTCCAACCGCTGGAAGGCGCTCGTCTTCATCGCGCTCGCCCAGCTGATGGTCGTCCTCGACGCCACCATCGTGAACATCGCGCTGCCCTCCGCCCAGGCCGACCTGGGCATCTCGGACGGCAACCGGCAGTGGGTCGTCACGGCCTACGCCCTGGCCTTCGGCGGTCTGCTGCTCTTCGGCGGCCGGATCGCCGACCTGTGGGGCCGCAAGCGGGCCTTCGTCATAGGTCTGACCGGCTTCGCCGCCGCCTCCGCGCTCGGCGGGGCGGCCACCAGCGGCGCCATGATGTTCGGCGCCCGTGCCCTGCAGGGCGTCTTCGGTGCCATGCTCGCGCCCGCCGCGCTCTCCCTGCTCGCCGTGATGTTCACGGACGCCAAGGAGCGTGCCAAGGCGTTCGGCATCTACGGCGCGATCGCCGGTGGCGGCGGCGCCGTCGGCTTCATCCTCGGCGGTGTGCTGACCGAGTACCTGGACTGGCGCTGGACGTTCTTCGTCAACATCCCGTTCGCGATCGTCGCCGCGCTGGGCGCCTACTTCGTCATCCGTGAGCCGGAGGGCGGCCGCAACCGCAACCCGCTCGACATCCCGGGCGTGCTGCTGTCCACCCTCGGTCTGGTCTCGCTCGTCTACGGCTTCACCCGCGCCGAGTCCGACGGCTGGGGCGACTCCCTGACGGTCGGCCTGTTCGTCGCCTCCGCGGTGCTGCTGCTGGCCTTCGTCGTCACCGAGGCCAAGGTCAAGGCCCCGCTGCTGCCCCTGCGGGTGATCACCGACCGCAACCGCGGCGGCATCTACCTCTCACTCGGTATCGCGATCATCGCGATGTTCGGCACCTTCCTGTTCCTGACCTACTACCTGCAGGTCATCAACGGATACTCACCGATCAAGACGGGCTTCGCCTTCCTGCCGATGATCGCGGGCATGATGATCGGCTCCACCCAGATCGGCGCCCGCCTGATGACCCGGGTTCCGGCCCGGGCGCTGATGGGCCCCGGCTTCCTGGTCGCCGCCGTCGGCATGCTGCTGATGACGCAGCTGGAGATCGGCTCGTCGTACGCCTCGACGATCCTGCCCTCGATGCTGCTGCTCGGTCTCGGCATGGGTACGGCGTTCATGCCGGCCATGTCCCTGGCCACGCTGGGCGTCGAGCCCCGTGACGCCGGTGTCGCCTCCGCGATGGTCAACACCTCGCAGCAGGTGGGCGGCGCCATCGGCACGGCCCTGCTGAACACGATCGCCGCCTCCGCGACGACCGCGTACATCAAGGACCACATCGCCTCCGCGACCTCCAAGTCGCAGGCGCAGCTGGTGCAGATGCAGGGTGCGGTGCACGGCTACACCAACGCGATCTGGATCGCGGTCGGCATGCTGGTCCTGGCCGCCGTGGTCGTCGTGACCCTGGTCAACGCCGGCCGACCCGGTTCGACCGCCGTGGCCGGGTCCGAGGAGGGCGTCGAGGACGAGCTGGCCGTGCCGGTGGTCGCCCACTGACGGCGGCCGCCCGGCCGTACCCCTTCGGAACCACTCGTACGTAGGAGGAAGGGGACGCCTCCTGCGTACGACCCCAGGACCTGCCCTGGTTCGCTGAGTGAGCGGCTCAGCGGAGCCAGGGCAGGTCCGCGCCCGCTTCGTCGGGCTGCAGCCCCTCGGCGACGATCTGCATGATCTCGCCGAGGGCTTTCTGCTGTTCGGGGGTCAGACGGTCGAACACCGCCTGGCGTACAGCCGTGACGTGGCCCGGCGCGGTCCGCCGCAGCACCTCGTGGCCCTGCTCGGTGAGCACCGCGAACTGGCCCCGCTTGTCGGAGGGACAGTCCTCGCGGCGCACCCAGCCGTTCTTCTCCAGCCGGGCGATGGCGTGGGAGAGGCGGGAGCGGGTGATCTTCGCCTTCATCGCCAGCTCGGTCATCCGCAGCCGGCCGTCCGGAGCCTCGGCGAGGGCGACGAGGAGGCCGTAGTAGACGTGCGGCATGCCCGCCTCGCGCTGGAGCTGGCGGTCGAGGTGGTCCTCCAGGAGCGTGGTGGCGTGGATGTAGGAGCGCCAGACGCGCTGCTCCTCGTCGGAGAGCCAGGGGGTGTCCGCGGGGGGCTCCTGTGCCGCGGGGGCGGGTGCAGCGGAGGTGGGTGCCGTCTTCATGCATCCACTGTACGAGACCTCTCCTTGAAATTTAAACAAATGACGCGTACCGTCTTTTCATAGAGTTTTAGATTTCAACCATCCGGCCGACATCATCCGTTCAACAGGCCACAGGAACCCTCGGGAGTCACCGTCATGTCCGCCGAAACGCCGGAGCGCATGCCCGCCCTCTACCTCAGCCACGGCGCGCCGCCCCTCGCGGACGACCCCGTTTGGCCCGGCCAGCTCGCCGCGTGGTCCGCGGACCTGCCCCGCCCCAAGGCGATCCTCATGGTCTCCGCCCACTGGGAGGAGGCCCCGCTCGCCCTCGGCGCGGTCGAGACGGTCCCGCTCGTCTACGACTTCTGGGGCTTCCCCGAGCACTACTACCGCGTCCGCTACGACGCCCCCGGCGCCCCCGAACTCGCCGAGTCCGTCCGCAAGTTGCTGCGCGCGCCGGGCGTGCCCGTGCAGGACATCCCGGACCGGGGGCTGGACCACGGCGCGTACGTCCCGCTCGTCGAGATGTTCCCGGCCGCCGACATCCCCGTACTGCAGATCTCCATGCCCACGCTCGACCCGGTGAAGCTGATGGAGATCGGCCGCAAGCTGGCGCCCCTGCGCGACGAGGGCGTGCTGATCGTCGGCTCCGGCTTCTTCACCCACAACCTGGCCGCGCTGCGGCACGTCGGACAGGGGGTGCCCGGCTGGTCGGCCGAGTTCGACGACTGGGGGCACGGCAGGCTGGAGGACGGCGACGTCGACGCGCTGCTCGACTTCCTGCACAAGTCGCCGGCCGGCCGGCTCGCCCACCCGCGCACCGAGCACTTCGCCCCGCTCTTCGTCACCATGGGCGCCGCGGACGCGGCCGGCGAACTGGACGCGCAGAAGTCGGTGATCGACGGCTTCTGGATGGGGCTGGCGAAGCGGTCGGTGCAGTTCGGCTGACCGCCGGGGCGGCCCCGCCTACAGCTCCTTCTCGTACCAGGCGACGTCCCAGTAACGGCCGAACTTCCGGCCCACCTCCCGGTACGTACCGACGTGACGGAACCCGAAGCGTTCATGCAGCCGCGTGGACGCTTCGTTGGGCTGAGCGATGCCCGCGTAGGCGCGGTGCAGGTCCTCGCCCCCCAGGGCCTCGAAGAGGGCCTTGTACAGCAGGGTGCCGATGCCGCGCCGGCCCGCGTCCGGGGCCACGTACACCGTCGTCTCCACAGAGGTCGAGTACGCGGGCTTGGCTCGATAAGGGCTGGATGTGGCGTAGCCCAGAATCTCCTGTGTGTCCGCTTCCGTGGCAACCAACAGGCGGTACGGCCCGTCTTCAGGGTGGGAGAGCAGCCACGGACGGCGCTCCCGGGGAGTGAAGGCGGCGGTGTCGAATGTGATGGGCGTCTCACGTACGTAGTGGTTGTAGATGTCGGTGAGGGCTTCGAGGTCGTTCTCGACTCCCGGCCTGACCTGCACCTCTGCACGCTCCGACGGCATCAGACCTCCTCGTGTGGCCGGACAGGGTACTGCATGATCAGAAAAAACGAGGGACGGGTTGGGAATTCTGTCCGGATTCCAGTCGTTGTTTCCATCAGACGCAGGGCACCCGACAAAGGTGCTGAGCGGTACTCGAAGACGAGTGCCGACGTCTGAAGGACCACCCGCCAGCCCACCATCACAAGGGAGCACGCATGGCAACCCGTGCCGTCGCCCGTCGTCAGTCCGCCGCCGGCGAGACCGGTGACGCGGCACGCAGTGTTCGCGCTCATGGCGGCGAGATCGCAGACCGCGACCTGGTCGGCATGTACCTCGACGAGATAGCGCGCACACCGCTGCTCGACGCCGCCAAGGAGGTCGAGCTGTCCCAGATCATCGAGGCGGGTGTGTTCGCGCGACAGGTTCTCGACGGGTACGAGGAGTCCAAGGCCGAGGCCACCCGCGAGGAGCTGGAGGCTCTCGTCGCCGAGGGTGAGCGCGCCAAGGACATCTTCATCCGCTCCAACCTCCGTCTGGTCGTGGCCGTGGCCCGTCGCTACCCCCGTAGCGGCCTGCCCCTGCTGGACCTCATCCAGGAGGGCAACGCCGGGCTGGTCCGCGCGGTCGAGAAGTTCGACTACCGCAAGGGCTTCAAGTTCTCCACGTACGCGACCTGGTGGATCCGTCAGGCCATCACCCGCTCGATAGCCGACCAGTCCCGCACCATCCGCCTCCCCGTCCACCTGGTCGAGGAGCTGGGCCGGATCCGCCGTGTGCAGCGCGAGTTCAACCGCGAGCACGGCCGCGACCCGGAGCCCGCGGAGATCGCGGCCGAACTCGGTTCCAACGCCGATCGCGTGACGGACGTCCTGGACTGGGCCCGCGACCCGGTCTCCCTGAACATGTCGGTGGACGACCAGGGCGAGACCCAGTTCGGCGACCTGCTGGAGGACACCTCCGCGGTCTCCCCGGAGCAGTCGGTCCTCACCCTGCTGCGCAGCGAGGAGCTGGACGACCTCATCGGCCGCCTCGACCCGCGCACGGCCTCCATCATCAAGATGCGCTACGGCATCGAGGACGGCCGCGAGCGCACGCTGACCGAGGTCGGCAAGGAGCACGGCCTGACGCGCGAGCGCATCCGTCAGATCGAGAAGCACGCGCTGCTGCAGCTGAAGAAGCTGGCCCGCGACACCGGCTTCGAGGCGGCTGCGTAACACCGACGGTGGCTGCGGCCGGGGCGTGCGCGTGGGGGCGCGTGCGAGCCGGCCCGCCGCGGCGGCGTACGACGGTCGTGGGCCGCGTACGCCGGGTGGCGGAAGACCGCGCAAACATGGCGCGTAACGCCGCTTCAACAGGCGGTGCCCTGGGAAAAAGACTTCAGGGCACAGGAGTTCGGGCGAACCGACAGGCGTTCGGGGCGATCCGGACCGGCACGGCTGCCTCTGAACGACCCTCCGGACCAAGTCCCGACGCACACCCCCCCCGGCGCCGGGACTCTCCCTGAGCCGGGCTTCGGCGCCCTCCCCCCGGGCGTCGTAGCCCGGCTCTTTTTCGTCCGTGGGCTTTCCCGCGGCCGACGCTTTCCGCATGCAGGCGTCGGCGTCTTCACGCATGGTGGGCGTTTCCGCGCACGTTGGAGGGCGGGGCACCCCGAACCTGAACCCCGGGGTGGCCCGCCGGTGGCAGATTGTGCCACATCGGCATAGCCTGCCGAATGTGAGCAGCCCCACCCCCGCACCGACCCCCCGCTCCTCCACGGCGGCGCCGCTCTCCCTGACCGAGCGGCGCAAGGCCGCGACCCGGATGGAGATCGCCCGCGCCGCGGCAGGCCTGTTCGTACGGCAGGGCCTGCGTGCCACCCGCGCGGAGGACATCGCCCAGGCCGCGGGAGTCGCCCCCCGCACCTTCTACCGCTACTTCGCGACCAAGGAGGAGGCCGTCGCCCCCCTCTACGCGGCGGGCGCCCAGCGCTGGACGGAGGCCCTCGCCGAGGCCCCCGCCCACCTCTCCGTCCCCCAGGCCCTGGAACACGCGGTCCGCCACACCCTCACCCCGGGCGCCGGCGTCTCGGCGGCCTCCTGGGAACTGGTCCGCACCCTCATCCGCCTGACCGACGACAGCCCGGCGCTGGCCAAGGTCTGGGCCGAGGTGTGCCAGGAGTCGGAGGGGCGGCTGGGGGAGGTGCTGGCGGAGAGGCTGGTGGCGGGGGCCTGGGAGGGTGGCGGGGACGCCGTTGGGGGCCGGAGAGGTTCTGACGGCGTCGGCGGCGGCCAGGGAGGTTCTGACGGCGATGGGCGTGACAACGTTGGCAGTCGAGTGGCCGGGTCCCCGCGGCTGAGGTTCGCCGCCGCCGTCGCCGGGGCCGCCGTACGGGTGGCCGTCGAGGTGTGGGCGGCGGGCGGGGCGCCGGCGAGCGGGGAGCAGGGCCCGGGGGCGCTGGCGCTGCGGAATCTGGAGGCGGTGCGGGACTTTCCGTGGGACGGGATCGCGGGGGAGGCGTAGGTGCCGCGGGGGCGCGGGGGAGGCGTGGTCGAGCGCGGGGTCGTGGGGGAGGAGTGGTCGAGCGCGGTGTCCCGGGGGAGGGCGCGGTTTTCTTGTGGCGCGGCGGTCGGCGTCCGGCGCCGTCACCCACCCGCGGCGTGTGTCAGCCGCGCGCCCAACTCCCCTGCCTGCCGCACCAGTTCGGCAGGCTCCTGCACGGTGAACTCGAAGCCCAGCAGAGCCAGCCGTACCGCGGTCCACTCGGGCGCGTCCCCGGATCTGCCCCGCAGCCGGCAGGAGTTGGCGTCCAGGGGCTCCGGTGTCCCCAGCCATGCCGGGACCTTCGCGGCGACGGCCTCGGCGGGCGCGGCGAAGGTGACCTCGAAGTCGTAGACCTCCTGCTGGCGTTGCATCGAGCGGCGCAGGTACTCGGCCGCGTCCCCCGTCGGCAGCTCCCGCGGAGCGAACCGCGCGCCGGTCGCGAAGGGCTCGCTCACCCGGTCGACGCGGAAGGTCCGCCAGTCGGCGCGGTCGAGGTCGTAGGCGACGAGGTACCAGCGGCGTCCGGTCGACACGAGCCGGTACGGCTCCGTCAGGCGCCGTGATTCCGTTCCGTCGCCGGCGCGGTAGGCGAAGCGCAGCCGCTCCCGCCCGGCGACCGTGGAGGCCATGACGGTCAGCGTCTCGGGCGCGATGCTCGCCCCGTCGCCGCTGGTCAGCGGAGTGGTCGCGGCCTGCAGGGTGGTGACGCGGTGGCGCAGGCGGGAGGGCAGGACCTGCTCCAGCTTCGCCAGGGCCCGTACGGAGGCCTCGTCGACGCCTTCGAGGGCGTGCCCGGCGCCTGCCCTGAGGCCCACCGCGATGGCCACGGCCTCCTCGTCGTCGAGGACCAGCGGGGGCATCGCCTTGCCCGCCACCAGCCGGTAGCCGCCGTCGGCGCCCATGGTGGCCTGTACCGGATAGCCGAGTTCGCGCAGCCGGTCGATGTCCCGGCGGACCGTGCGCCGGGACACCCCGAGCCGCTCGGCGAGCTCTCCGCCGGGCCATTCGCGGGGTGTCTGGAGGAGGGAGAGGAGCGTCAGGAGCCGGGCCGGGGTGTCCGTCGTCATGCTGTCGAGGATGCCGCAGAAGTAGGACCTGTTCTGTCCTACTGAGGTCATAGCTTCGAGCTATGAACCGCATCGAGAACCCCGTCGTACCGCCGGACCGGCGCCGCTGGTTCGCCCTCGCCATCGTGATGACCGCGGCCTTCATGGACCTCGTCGACGTCACGATCGTCAACGTCGCCATCCCGTCGATCCAGTGGGACGCGGGCGCCTCCTTCAGCCAGATCCAGTGGATCACGGCCGGCTATGCCCTGGCCTTCGCCGCCGGACTGATCACGGGAGGCCGCCTCGGTGACATTCATGGCCGAAAGCGACTGTTCCTCATCGGGATCGGCGGTTTCACCCTCGCCTCGGCACTGTGCGGCTTCGCCGCCAACCCGGAGATGCTCGTCGCCTCGCGCGTCCTGCAGGGCGGTATGGCCGCGATGATGGTGCCGCAGGTGCTGTCGATCGTGCACGCCACCTTTCCGGCGCACGAGCGCGGCAAGGTGTTCGGGCTCTTCGGGGCCGTCGTGGGCCTGGGCGCGGTGCTCGGTCCGCTGCTGGGCGCCCTGCTGACGGAGTGGAACCTGTTCGGGCTCGAGTGGCGGCCCATCTTCCTCATCAACCTGCCGGTCGGCGTCGCGGGCCTGATCCTGGGCAGCCGCTTCATCACCGAGTCGAAGGCGCCGCGGGCACTCAAACTCGACCTGGTGGGCGTGGCCCTGGTGACACTGGGGCTGCTGATGCTGCTCTACCCGCTGACCCGGGGACGCGAGCTGGGCTGGCCGCTGTGGGGGTACGCCTCGATGGCCGGCGCGCTGCTGGTCTTCGGAGCGCTGGTGGCGTACGAGCGGCGCAAGGCGGAGCGGGACGGCTCGCCGCTGGTCGAGCTCTCACTGTTCCGGGTCAAGAGCTTCGCGGCCGGTATCGCCGTGCAGACCGTCTTCGGGGTCGCGCTCGGCGTGTTCTTCCTGGTCTGGACGCTGTACATGCAGATCGGCCTGGGCTGGAGCCCGTTGCGGGCGGGCCTGACCGGCATCCCCTTCTCCATCGCGGTCTCGACGGCGGCCGGACTGTCCGTACAGAAACTGGTGCCGCGCTTCGGGCGGAAGGTGCTGCAGGCGGGCGCGCTGCTGATGGTGGCCGGCGTACTGCTCTACATCTGGGAGTCCGAGCGGTACGGCCTCGGCATCGCCTCCTGGCAGATGGCGCTGCCGCTGGTCGTGATGGGCGTCGGCATGGGTCTGATCGTCGCGCCCCTGACGGACGCGGTGCTCACGGACGTACCGCGCGAGCACGCCGGCTCGGCGTCCGGGCTCATCAACACGGTGCAGCAGATGGGGAACGCGCTGGGCCTCGGCCTGGTGTCGGTGGTGTTCTTCGGCGTCGTCGGGGACCGGCTGACGTCCGCGCAGATGGGGCCGGCGTACGTGAACGCCTTCCAGCACGCCCTGGGGTGGGTGGCGGCCGTGATGGGGGCGATCTTCCTGCTGATGTTCGCGCTGCCACGGCGGGCGGCACAGCAGGTCGGGGGCGGCGACGGTACGGCCGTCGGCGACGGTACGGACGTGGACGACGGTACGGACGTCCACGACGGTACGGACGTCTCGGTGGCGGCGGTGTAGCGGACGGGCGCGTTCGCGCGGCGCGCGCTGCCGCGGCGGAGGCGCGCCGACCGTGGGGCCTCCCACTCCCTCAGGGGGTGGGAGGCCCGTTTGTGTCCGACAGGGGGTGGGAGGCCCGTTTGTGTCCGGATGATGCCCGGGACTGTTTACTTTCCGGAAATCCGGGCGTAGCCTCCGTTGAGAAACCACAAGTTCGGGCATCAGGTGGAGACACTCGGACATCGAGGCGGAGGCGAACGGAGATGTACGCACCCGAGCGGCAGCAGGAGATCCTCCGGCTCGCCCGTGACGGCGGCCGCGTGGACGTCGTATCGCTGGCCGAGGAGTTCCAGGTCACGGCGGAGACCATCCGCCGGGACCTGAAGGCTCTCGACCGCGCCGGCCTGGTCCGCAGGGTGCACGGCGGCGCCATACCGGCCGGACGCCTCGACTTCGAGCCGGACCTCGCCGAGCGCGAGGGCACCTCCACTGACGAGAAGGACCGCATCGCCAAGGCCGCCGTGGCGGAACTGCCGACCGAGGGCACGATGATCCTCGACGCGGGTACGACGGTGGCACGCCTCGCCGCCGCGATCCCGCTGGAGTCCTCCCTCACCGTCGTCACGCACAGCCTGCCGATCGCCGCGCGCCTCGCAGACCATCCGGGCATCCAGCTCCACCTCGTCGGGGGGCGCGTACGGCACCGCACGCGCGCCGCCGTCGACGCGTGGGCGCTGCGCGCGTACGGCGAGATCCGCGCCGACGTGCTGTTCATCGCGGCCAACGGCTTCTCCGCCGAGCACGGTCTGACCACCCCCGACCTCGCCGAGGCCGCGGTCAAGCGCGCGGCCGTGGCCGCCGCCCGCCGCGTGGTGCTGCTCGCCGACTCCTCCAAGCACGGCCAGGAGCACTTCGCCCGCTTCGGCGGCCTGAGCGACGTGGACCTGCTGATCACCGACAGCGGGCTGAGCCGAGAAGACGCCGTCGACATCGAGCGCGGCGGCACGGAAGTAGTGCGCGCATGATCCTCACCGTCACCCCCAACCCCTCCCTCGACCGCACCTACGAGGTCCCCTCGCTCGACCGCGGCGAGGTCATCCGCGCCACCGGCGAGCGCATGGACCCGGGCGGCAAGGGCGTGAACGTCTCGCGCGCCGTCGCGGCCGCCGGACGGCGCACGGTGGCGGTTCTGCCCCTGGGTGGTGCGCCGGGCGCGCTCGTCGCCCACCTGCTCGACGCCCAGGGCATCGAGGTCGCGCCGGTGCCGGTTGCCGGGGCCACCCGTTCCAACATCGCACTCGCCGAGGCGGACGGCGTGCTGACCAAGATCAACGCGCCGGGTCCGGAACTGTCGGCGGAGGAGCAGGAACTGCTGCTGGAGACGGTGCGCGCGCAGTCGCGCGACGCGGACTGGATCGCGTGCTGCGGGAGCCTGCCGCGAGGGCTCGCGCCGGCGTGGTACGCCGATGTCGTAGCGCGGGCGCACGCCGGGGGCGCACGGATCGCGCTGGACACCTCGGGGCGTGCGCTCCTGGAGGCGCTGCGCGAGCGGCCCGACGTGGTGAAGCCGAACGCCGAGGAGCTCGCGGAGGCAGTCGGGCGCCCCCTGGCCACGGTGGGCGACGCGGTGAAGGCGGCCGAGGAGTTGCGCGAGATGGGCGCGCGCGCCGTGCTCGCGAGCCTGGGCGCCGACGGACAGCTCCTGGTGGACGGCGCGGGCGCATGGTTCGGCAGCGCGCGCGTGGACGTCGTACGAAGCAACGTGGGTGCCGGTGATTCGTCCCTGGCCGGCTTCCTGATCGCCGGCGGCAGCGGACCGGAGGCGCTCGCCTCGGCGGTGGCGCACGGCGCGGCGGCCGTCCAGCTGCCCGGCAGCGTGATGCCGACGCCCGGCGACCTGGACCTGGCGGCGGTGACGGTGACCGCTGACGTGCCGGTGGACCGCGAGTTGTCGGAGCCCGTGTCATGAACGTCCGCACCACCCCCGTTTCCGGTTTCCGTCCCACGGCCCCCGGGCGGCGAGGCTCCCCGTTACTCGCCGCGGCCGACGGGGGGCAGGGCCACCTGAGCCGCCCTGTCCCCACCGGGAGGCGGGGTTTCCCCGGCCCCGCCTCCGCCGGCACCGCCCACACCGCCGGCCCCGCCCACAGCGGCGGCCCCGAGTTTCCCGCCACCCCCCACAGCACCCCTGTCCCCACCCCCGCCCACCCCACTCCACGGGCGATACGCGTGCTAAGGAGCCCGCGATGAGCGACATGATCACCGCGGATCTGGTCGATCTCGACCTGTCCGCCGACACCAAGGAAGCGGCGGCGCGTGCCCTCGCCGAACGCATGGTGGCCCTGGGCCGGGTGACCGACCTGGAGGGCTTCCTCGCCGATGTGGCGGCGCGCGAGGCGCAGATGCCGACCGGCCTGGACGGCGGAATCGGCATCCCGCACTGCCGCAGCGAGCACGTGACCGAGCCGACGCTCGCCTTCGGGCGCAGCACCGCGGGGATCGACTTCGGCGCGGCGGACGGCCCCGCCGACCTGATCTTCCTGATCGCGGCGCCCGCCGGTGCCGACGACGCCCACCTGACGATCCTGTCGTCGCTGGCCCGCCAGCTGATGAACGCGGAGTTCACGGCCGCGCTGCGGTCGGTGGGGGACGCGTCGGCCGCGGCCGCGCTGATCCGCGGGGACGAGGCGCCCGAGGCGGCGGCCGAGGGCGCCGGCGCCACGAAGGGCGCCTCCGAGGACTCCGTGGCGTCGTCGGTGGCGGCCTCCGCCGACGACGCCACGGACAGCACCGCCCCGGCGCCGGGCGCGGGCGCCACCGCCGAGGACGTCCCTGCCGAGCGGCCGTTCCGCATCGTCGCCGTCACCTCCTGCCCGACCGGCATCGCCCACACGTACATGGCGGCCGAGTCGCTGGAGAACGCGGGCCGTGAGGCGGGCGTCGAGGTCGTCGTCGAGACGCAGGGCTCGGCCGGGTTCACCCGGCTCGACCCGGGCGTCATCGCGGCGGCGGACGGCGTGATCTTCGCGCACGACGTCCCCGTACGGGAGAAGGAACGCTTCGCCGGCAAGCCCACCGTCGACGTCGGCGTGAAGGCCGGCATCAACCGGCCCGGCGAGCTGATCACCGAGGTGCGCGGCAAGGCCACGCGCGGCGAGGTGACCGCGGGCGCCCCCTCGGGCGCGGGCACGCCGGTCGAACGCGCCGGCGACTCCGGCGAGGGGTACGGCACGAAGCTGCGCAAGTGGCTGATGTCCGGCGTGAGTTACATGGTCCCGTTCGTCGCGGCCGGCGGTCTGCTGATCGCCCTCGGATTCGCGGTCGGCGGATACAAGATCAAGTCGGCGCCCTCGGTGATGGACCACTTCGTCTGGACGCAGACCGACAGCTGGGCCGCCCTGATGTTCCAGATCGGCGCCGTGGCCTTCGGCTTCCTGGTCCCGGTACTGGCCGGCTACATCGCCTACGGCATGGCGGACCGCCCGGGTCTCGTCCCCGGCTTCGTCGGCGGCATGATCGCCTCCACGATCAGTGCGGGCTTCCTCGGCGGCCTGGTGGCCGGTCTGCTGGCCGGTGGCGTGGTGATGGCCATCCAGAAGATCGACATCCCACCGGTGCTGCGCGGCATCATGCCGGTGGTGGTCATCCCGCTGATCTCCTCGGCGATCGTCGGATTCCTGATGTTCGTCGTGGTCGGCAAGCCCATCGCCTCCGCCCAGAAGGCCATGACCGACTGGCTGAACGGCCTCTCCGGCTCCAACGCCATCCTGCTCGGCGCTCTGCTCGGCCTGATGATGTGCTTCGACCTCGGCGGCCCCGTCAACAAGGTCGCGTACACCTTCGCCACCGCTGGCATCGCCGTCTCCAACCCGAGCGACTCCGCGATGAAGATCATGGCGGCGGTCATGGCGGCCGGTATGGTGCCGCCGCTGGCGATGGCTCTGGCCACCACGGTCCGCGGCAAGCTCTTCACCGAGACCGAGCGCGAGAACGGCAAGGCCGCCTGGGTCCTCGGCGCCTCCTTCATCTCCGAGGGCGCCATTCCGTTCGCCGCCGCCGACCCGTTGCGCGTCATCCCCTCCGCCATGGTGGGCGGCGCGATCACCGGCTCCCTGTCGATGGCCTTCAGCGCCACCCTGCGCGCCCCTCACGGCGGCATCTTCGTCGTCCCGCTGATCGGCAACGCCTTCCTCTACCTGATCGCCATCGCGGTCGGCGTGTGCGTCACCACCGCCCTGGTCGTCGTACTGAAGGGCATGCGCAAGCCGGCACCCGGCGTCGTGGGAACCGGCAAGGCGGACGGCGCGGCCGCCGCTGCGGCGGAGGCGAAGCAGCCGGTCGCGGCGTAAGGCTCCGTATGTCTCTTTGAGGCGCTGTGAGTGGTTCACGCCACCTGCGAGATACGTCACGGTCCGGACCCAAGGGTCCGGACCGTGGTGTCTACTGGGCGCATGCCTGATGAGCACGTCCCTGTTCTCCAGTCGATGGGCGCGGCGATACTCCTCCTCACCGCTGCCCTCTGGGTATTCGCCCTGTACGCCCTCGCTCGCCGCGGTCACTTCGGGCCGGGTCCGCGGCTCGCCGTCCGCCGCAGTCCGGGCGTCCTCCCGCGCCGGCGCCAGTCCGCTCCTCACCTGGAGTCGGTCGAACTGACCCCGGCGGAGAGAGCCGCGTTCGCGGGGCTCGTACGACAGCTCAGCGACGGCCGCTGAGGCGCACGCCGGGGGCGCGCGACCGAACCGCACGCCGGGGCGCGCATTGACATCGGGCGCGGGGGACGGGCGCTGGGCGCCGTCCGCTCCTCAGGAGACCTGCGCCGCCCGCCGCTCCATGGCGTCCCGGGCCGCGTCCTCCGTGACGTACACCTCGCACATGTGCCGCCCGTCGGGCGTCGCCGTGTGTTCGACCTCCCAGAGGGAGAGCTCCTCGCCGTCACGCAGCAGGAACGCGTGCTCGTAGAGCGCGAAGCACAGTCCCGCGCGCCGCACGCGGCAGGGGCGCCCGAAGGCCTGCGTGATCTGGTGCGCGAACGCCGTGGTGAGTAAAGCGGCCGTCTCCGCGCCCGGCCGGTCGGCGTTCTCCGCGCGGCGCAGGAGCCGGCGCGCGTGGTCCGCCGAGTCGTCCGGCACATACGCGTGCCGGGGCGCGGGCACAGGCGACAACTGCACCGTCACCGGCAACTCGAAGTCGGGGGTGTCCGGCGGCAGGGGCAGGCGCGCGGTGGCGGCGCGCAGCTCCTCCTCGTCGACGTAGACCTCGTGCTGGGCGGCGCTGCCCGGCGCGGGGTTGTGCACGAGCTCCCACAGGGTGAGTGCCGAGCCGTCGGCGAGCAGCCATGTGTGCCGGTACGTCTCGCGGTGCAGCCCCGAACTGTGGTGCGCGGAGTGCAGCGAGCTGTCGTGCGCCAGCGCGCAGTCGAGGCGCTGTATGACCTCGTCCGGCAGCTCGAAGGAGTTCAGGGCACGGCCGAGGAGTCGCGCGAGGTGCTCCTCCGGAGACTCGGGCGACTCGGGTGGTTCGTACGCTGCTGTCTCGTACGGAACGCTCAAGGTTTCTCCCGGCGTTGCTGCATGTCACCTTGTGGGTGCATACCGTAGCCCCTCGGTCGGACATCATGTCCGGGAACCGAGAAAACGTGCGCACGGAAAACGAGCGGGCCGTGTGAGAAATTCCCACACGGCCCGATGACCTGTCAGAATCCGCTGCTCAGGCGGCCCTTGAGGCGATCATGAGTGCGTGTACGGCGATCACGCGGCGCTTCCCGCGACCCACTCGTTCCACGGCAGATTCCAGCCGTTGAGTCCGTTGTCCGGCGCCACCGTCTTGTCGGGGGAGTTCTTGACGATCACCACGTCCCCGATGAGCGAGTTGTCGTAGAACCACTTGGCGTTCGTGGCACCCTGCGCGCCCTGCACGTCCGCGAGCCCCACGCAGCCGTGGCTGGTGCCCTCGCGGCCGAAGGGCGGGTTGCCCTTGTTGTACCAGTAGTTGCCGTGGAGGAACGTCCCCGACGTCGTCAGTCGCATCGCGTGCGGCACGTCCGGGATGTCGTACTCGCCGCCCAGCCCCACCGTCTGGCTGTTCATGCGCGTCTGCACGAACTTCTCGGAGATCACCATCTGCCCGTTGTACGTGGTGTGCTCCGGGCTGCCCGACGAGATCGGCAGCGTCTTGAACGTCTTGCCGTCCCGCACCACGGTCATGGTCTGCGTGTTCACGTCGACCGTGGAGACCTGCGAGCGCCCGATGGTGAAGGTGACGGACTTCTTCTGCACCCCGTAGACGCCGTTCGCGCCCTCGACCCCGTCCAGGTCGATCTTCATGGTGACCTTGGCGCCGGCCTTCCAGTACTCCTGCGGCCGGAAGTCGAGCCGCTGCGACCCGAACCAGTGCCCGACCACCTTCTGCCCGCTGCTGGAGATGACCGTGATGTGCGACTGCACGGCCTTCCGGTCGCTGATCACCTTGTCGAAGTTGAACGACACCGGCATCCCGACCCCGACCGTGGTCCCGTTGTCCGGCGTGTACGTTCCGATGAAGCTGTTCGCCGAAGTGACCGTGGTGAAGATGGAGTTGGCGGCGGCCGTACGACCGTTGGAGTCCTTCGCGGTCGCCGAGATCTGGTACTTGGTCCCGCGCTCCAACTGTCCGTTCGGCTTCCAGGCGCCGCCGTTGCCGGATATCGAACCCGGCACGGACTGTCCCGTTCCCGCCACCGTCATCTTCACGTCGGTCAGTCTGCCCCCGCTGACCTTCACGCCGGTCGTGTTGATGGACCCGGCGGTCGAGCCGTCCTTCGCCGAGATGGTGATCTTCGCCGTGGACGTCTTGGCCGAGCTGTTGCCGGTCTTGCTGTCGCTGTTCGAGTCGGCGTTGGCGTCACCGCCGCAGGCGGTGAGGGTGAGGGCGCCGACCATCAGGACGGCACTTGCCCCCAGTGCGCGCCGCGCTGCCATGTTCGGCGTCTTCACGTGCTGCTCCCGGTTTTCGTGGTGTGCGTGCTCCGCTCCAGTGCGTGGTGAAAGAGGGGGCGGGTGGTCCGGGAGGTTCCCGCCCGTACGCCTTGGACGCCGTCACGTGACAGAACCGGGACAATGTGGGGGAGAGGCATTGTGGCTGGTGGGGGGCGCAGGCGCGCGGGTGCGGCGCGCGCGGCGCGGCGCGCGTTGCGGACTCGGGCGGCGCGCCCCGCGTGTGCGGGGGCCGCCGCTCACCGGCTCCCGTACAACTCCTCGTACGACGGCCACGCCCCGCCCGGCCCGTCCACCGACTCCGCGGCGCGCACGGCGCGCACGATGGCCCGTGTCACCAGGTCCGCGCCCGCGGCGAGGATCTCGTTGAGGGCGAGGGGGTGTTCGGCGTCGAGCGGGCGCGCTCCCGTCGCCAGCGCGAACACCGTGTCGCCGTCGTTGAGCAGGTGGACCGGCCGCACGGCGCGTGCGATGCCGTCGTGCGCCGTGCCGGCGAGCTTCTGCGCCTGCGCCTTCGACAGGTCCGCGTCGGTGGCGACCACGGCGAGGGTGGTGTTGAGCGGCGGGCGCCCGTTCTTCGCCGCGCACTCGGCGAGACGTCGGCGCGCTGCCTCGTGCACGCCCGCCTCCGGGTAGTTCACCCGCCCTTGGAACAACTCCCCGTACAGGACGCCCGTTTCGGGGTCCATCGCCGAGCCCGCCGCGTTCGCCACCACCAGCGCCGCCACCGTGACCCCGGAGCCGAGAACAGCGCTCGCGGTACCCACTCCGCCCTTGAGCGGCCCGACTGTCGCGCCCGTTCCCGCGCCCACGCACCCTTCCGGCACGGGCGCGCCGACCGCGCCGGCCGCGGCCGCCTCGACCGCGGCCCGCCCGGCGGCGGCGTCGGGCCGGGCGCGGAAGTCGCCGCCCCGCCCCAGGTCGAAGACGCACGCGGCGGGCACCACCGGCACGACGTGCGCCGGATCCGGCCCTACGCGCACTCCACGCCCCTGCTCCTCCAGCCAGCCCATCACCCCGGAAGCCGCGTCGAGCCCGTACGCGCTGCCGCCGGTCAGCACGACCGCCTCCACCTTCTGCACGAGGTTGCGCGGGTCGAGGGCGTCGGTCTCCTTCGTGCCGGGGCCGCCGCCACGGACGTCCACGGCGGCCACCGCGCCGCCTTCGGGGGCGAGGACGACGGTGGTTCCGGTGAGCCGGCCGTCACCGGTGCGCGTCGCGTGCCCTACGCGCACTCCGATGACGTCGGTCAAAGCGTCAACTGCCATGGACCCAGTGTGGACCGGACCCATGACGTGAGCGGGCCCTTCAGCGGACCGGAGTGGTTACGCGCTCCCCGCCTGCCCCCGTCGCCCGGCGCCCCTTGGCGACCATGCGCGCCGTCAGGGTCACACCGGTCGCCACCGCGAGCCCCGACACGATGCCGGCCGCGAGCACCGCCCAGTCGCCCAGGAAAGTGCAGGCGATCACCAGGAGTGCCGTGACGGGCAGCACCAGCTGCTGCGCGATGCCCACCTTGAAGTAGCGGGAGTGCAGCGCCCACACCGTGAGCAGGTACAGCGCCGTAGGCAGGGTCACCGCGGCCGACGCGGCCAGCGTGGAGATGTGCGCCTTGCCGACCGCCTGCTCCACCGCCACCTCCAGTCCCGCTCCGACCGCCGCGGCCGAGGTGAAGATCAGGTAGTGGCCGTAACCCCAGAGGAACGCCTGCCTGCTGGTGCGCAGGCGTCCGTGGATCGGCACGACGAAGTAGATCCACCAGGCGGCGAAGACGATGAGCAGTCCGCCGGCGGCGATCGGCAGCAGTTCGCCCAGTGCGTCGTGCTCGTCCACCCCCGACTTCACGGCGACCGTGGCGGCGGCGATCGTCTCGCCGAGCACGATGATGGTGAACAGCCCGTAGCGCTCGGCGATGTGGTGCGGGTGCCAGGCCGTACTGGAGTCCTTCTCCGCGTAGAGGGGCACGCACAGCTCCGCGATCGCCATCACCAGGAAGACCCAGGGACGGGCCGGTTCGGGCAGCACGACCAGTCCGAGCCAGCCGACCATGCACAGCAGGATGCCGCCCGCGTACCTAAGGGCGGTGGTTCTCTCCGCGCCCTGTGCCGATCTCGCCGCTCTCAGCCACTGCGCGGCCATCGCCAGCCGCATGATCAGGTAGCCGAGCCAGACCACGGTGTAGTCGTGGTCCTCGAAGGCCCGTGAGATTCCGGCGGCCAGGACGAGGACGCCGGCGATCTGGACGAGGGTGACGACCCGGTAGAGGGCGTCGTCGTTGTCGTACGCCGAGGCGAACCAGGTGAAGTTCATCCAGGCCCACCAGATGGCGAAGAACTGCATCGCGTAGCTCATGATGCCGTTGCCCGCGTGCCCCTCGGCCACGGCGTGCACCAGGCCGACGCCCGCCTGGGCGATGGCCACGACGAAGCACAGGTCGAAGAAGAGCTCGAGCGGCGAAGCGACACGATGCGCCTCGTCGCGGCCGCGCGCGGTGAGCCGGCGCAGCGGTCTGTGGCGTTCGTGCGCGCCGGAGGGCGCCGGGGGAGGAGTCGCGCTGGACGTCATGGACCCAAGCACACCAGATAACCTGCCGAAATTCTTGTGAAGCAATTCACAAGCGGTCTCGGTCCTAAGGTCCCATTGAAAAGGCCAGGTCATTGGCCTCCGTCGACGTTCTGATCGATTATCGATAGGACCTTTGGACCGAGATCGGGGACCAACGCAACTCCCTGCGGCGCCCGCGTCGGCGTGCAATGGATCCGTACCCACGAAGCGATGCGGAAGGTCTCGGCCATGACTGCCACTCCTGCGGAAACCACTCCCGTCACCCCTGCCGAGGAGACGCCGCGCGAACCGTCCCCGCAAGGAGACGCCTGGAAGGGCTTCCGCGGCGGCCTGTGGCGCGACACCGTCGACGTCCGCGACTTCGTCCAGCACAACTACGCCCCTTACGAGGGCGACGGTTCCTTCCTCGCCGGCCCCACCGAACGCACCGACAAGGTCTGGAACCAGCTCCTCGGGATGTTCCCGACCGAGATCGAGCGCGGCATCTACGACGTCGACACCAAAACGCCCTCGCGCATCGACGCCTTCGCCCCCGGATACATCGACCGCGACCTCGACCTGATCGTCGGCCTCCAGACCGACGCCCCGCTCAAGCGCGCCATCATGCCCAACGGCGGCTGGCGCATGGTCGAGGCCGCCCTGAAGGCCTACGGGTACGAGCCCGACGCGGCCGTCCGGGAGATCTACACCAAGCTCCGCAAGACCCACAACGACGGTGTCTTCGACGCCTACACCCCCGAGATCCGCGCCTGCCGTTCCTCCGGCATCATCACCGGCCTGCCCGACGCCTACGGCCGCGGCCGCATCATCGGCGACTACCGTCGCGTCCCCCTCTACGGCGTGGACCGGCTCATCGTCGCGAAGCGAGCGGACAAACTCGCAGTCGAAGTCCTCTGGCCGAGTGCGGAGGTGATCCAGGAACGCGAGGAAATCTCCGAGCAGATCCGCGCCCTCGAAGAACTCAAGGCCATGGCCCTCTCCTACGGCTACGACATCTCCGGCCCCGCCCGCACCGGTCGCGACGCCGTCCAGTGGCTGTACTTCGCCTACCTCGCCGCCGTCAAGGAACAGAACGGCGCCGCCATGTCGATCGGCCGCATCGACGCCTTCCTCGACATCTACCTCCAGCGCGACATCGAGGCCGGCCTGCTCACCGAGTCCGAGGCCCAGGAGATCATCGACGACTTCGTCATCAAGCTCCGCATCGTGCGCTTCCTGCGCACCCCCGAGTACAACGAGCTCTACTCCGGCGACCCCACCTGGGTCACCTGGTCCATGGGCGGCATCGGCACCGACGGGCGCCCCCTGGTCACCCGCACCACCTTCCGCGCCCTCAACACGCTCTACAACCTCGGTCCGGCCCCCGAGCCCAACCTCACCGTCTTCTGGTCCCCGCGCCTGCCGGAGGCCTTCAAGAAGTACGCCTCCCAGGTCGCCATCGACACCAGCGCCCTGCAGTTCGAGTCCGACGACCTCATGCGCCCCAAGTACGGTGACGACACCGCCATCGCCTGCTGCGTCTCCGCGATGGCCATGGGCAAGCAGATGCAGTTCTTCGGTGCCCGCGTCAACGTCGCCAAGGCCCTCCTCTACGCCATCAACGGCGGCCGCGACGAGAAGACCGGCAAGCCGGTCGTCGAGGGCTTCGAACCGATCACCGACGAGTACCTCGACTACGACACCGTTCTGGCCCGCTACGACGCCATGCTCGGCTGGCTCGCCAAGACGTACGTGCACGCGCTCAACGTCATCCACTACATGCACGACAAGTACGCCTACGAGCGCCTCGAAATGGCCCTGCACGACCGGGCGATCCTGCGCACCATGGCGTGCGGCATCGCCGGCCTGTCCGTCGCGGCCGACTCGCTGTCCGCCATCAAGCACGCACGCGTGAAGGTCGTGCGGGACGAAACCGGACTGGCCGTCGACTACGTCATCGAGGGCGAGTACCCGGCGTACGGCAACAACGACGACCGGGCCGACGACCTCGCCCGCTGGATCGTCCACGACTTCATGGAGAAGGTCCGCCGTCACCCGACGTACCGCGACGCGGTGCACACCCAGTCGGTCCTGACGATCACCTCGAACGTCGTCTACGGCAAGAAGACCGGCAACACTCCCGACGGCCGCCGCTCGGGCACCCCCTTCGCGCCCGGCGCCAACCCCATGAACGGGCGGGACGAGCACGGTTACATCGCCTCGGCGCTCTCCGTCGCCAAGCTCCCGTACGACGACGCGGAGGACGGCATCTCGCTGACCAACACCATCACCCCGGACGCCCTGGGCCGTACTCCCGAGGAGCGCGTCGCCAACCTCTCCGGAGTCCTGGACGGGTTCGTGGCCGACGACGGGTTCCACATGAACGTCAACGTCCTCGACCGGGCGACCCTGGAGGACGCGATGGAGCACCCCGAGAAGTACCCGCAGCTGACCATCCGGGTCTCCGGCTACGCGGTCAACTTCGTCCGCCTTACCCGCGAGCAGCAGCTCGACGTCATCAACCGCACCTTCCACGGCTCGCTCTGAGGAGCAAGGACGATGACTCCGCTTCTTCCTACGGCGTCGGTTCTGCCGGCGCCGGCCTGCGGGCCCGTTCCCGCGGCGGCCACCCCGGCCGCCGCGGCGACCCGGCGCGAGGTGGTCGGCTCGGTCCACTCCTGGGACCTGTCGACCGGTGTCGACGGCCCCGGCACCCGCTTCGTCACCTTCCTGTCGGGCTGCCCGCTGACTTGCCTGTACTGCCACAACCCCGACACCTGGCGGATGCGCGACGGCAAGCGCACCACGGCCGACGAGATCGTCGCCGAGGCCCGCAAGTACACGCGCTTCATCGCCGCCGCCGGCGGCGGGGCGACCATCAGCGGGGGCGAGCCCCTGCTCCAACCCGTCTTCACCGGCGAGCTGCTGCACCGCTTCAGGCACGAACTCGGCCTGCACACCGCCCTCGACACCTCGGGCTTCCTCGGCGTCCGCGCCACCGACGCCCTGCTGAGGGACACCGACCTGGTCCTGCTCGACATCAAGTCCTGGGACCGCGCCACGTACCGCAAGGTCACCGGCCGCCCCCTGGAGCCCACCCTCGTCTTCGCCCGGCGCCTGGCGGACCTCGGCAAGGAGGTCCACGTCCGCTTCGTGCTCGTTCCCGGCCTCACCGACGACCCGGCCAACATCGAGGGGGTCGCCGCCTTCGCCGCATCGCTCGGCAACGTCACACGCGTCGACGTCCTGCCCTTCCACAAGCTGGGCGAGGCCAAGTGGCAGGCGCTGGGCCGCCCCTTCGTCCTGCACGACACACCCGCCCCGACCGCCGAAGAGACCGCTGCGGCCAGGAGCATCTTCGAGTCCCACGGACTGCGCGCCGTCTGAACCGCCCGGACGGCGCCCGTCCGCGGGGCCGTACCCTGGAGGCATGACCTCCGCCCCCGCCCCCGAGCCGCGCGCCCCCAAGCCCGCGTTGATCTTCGACGACCCGCTGGACCAGCAGTCCTCGGACGACACGGACCGCGGCTGGGGCGAGCGACCCGCCGCCGAGAGCGACAGCGCGGCCGACCTGAAGCGCTTCCTCGACGAGAAGCCGCCCCACCACCTCTGAGCCGCTCGGACAGCCGTACGCCTCCCCCAGCGGCCCGCCGTCGCTACCGCCCGCCGGACCCGGCCCCACGCTGCGCGAGCAGAGCGTCGCGGATCTCCTTCAGAACCTCCAGCTCGGTCACCTCGATCACTTCCTGCGTGCCCTCCCTGGCCTTCCTGCGGGCCTCCTGCCGCGCCAGGTACTTCGACATCGGCAGCACCATCAGGAAGTAGACGACCGCCGCGGTGATCACGAAGGTGAGGGTGGCGCCGAGGACGGAGCCCCACATGATCGGGATGCCGCTCTTCACCGTGCCGTCCGCGGTCACCCGGCACGGAGCCTGCACACAGGAGGTGTAGTTGTCGAGGTTCTTCGTCCCGATCGCCCCGACCACCGGGTTGATGATCCCCTTCACCAGCGAGTTCACGATGTTGGTGAAGGCGGCGCCGATGACCACCGCTACGGCCAGGTCGACGACGTTCCCGCGCATCAGGAAGGCCTTGAAGCCCTGCCAGACGCTCGGTTCCTTCTTCTTGATCACCTACGGGCCTCTTCTCGCATGCACAGGTTGAAGACCGAACAGCTCCGCAACCTACGTCAACACGCGGCCGTCCTGTCCAACCAGGTAGCTCCAACGAGGGGCTTGAGAAGAATGTCCGCAGGATACGGACAGCGCGGCTCAGCACAGCGTCACCGCCAGACGTGCCGTCGCGCCCGCGCCGGCGAGGCGCGCCGCGGTCGCCCGGGGAACCGAGAGCACGACCAACGCCCCGTTTCCGGCGTCGTCGCCCGACGGCTCCGGAACCCCCGTCACTCGCGCCCCGCGCGCGACCACACGAGCGTCACCGCCGGTGGCCGTCTCCCGGGCGGCGATGACGTCCACCCGGTCGCCGGGCCTGAGCAGTCGGACGGTGGCGCCGTCGGCGATACGTACCGGCGCGGCCACGACCTCGACGGCACGGTGCTTTCGCACGGGATCCGCCACCGGATGCCCGCGGGCCTGCTCGCCGGCCCTCGGGCCCGCCGCCACCAGGGCGGCCGCGGTCACGGCGAGGCCCGCCGCCACGGCGCGCCTGCGGTGCCGTACGAGGCGTTGCAACTGGTACCGCCCGCCCCGCACCCGCACGGGAGCGAAGTGCGGCACCTCACACGTGGCGGGGACGTCGGTTCCGGGCGGGCGCGAGGAGGAGGGGGAGGGGTAGGGGGCCGGAAGGGGAATGGACATGCGGGATCACCACCTGCGTCGGGGAATCGGCTTGCAGGCCCACGATGAGGCCTTGCGCCGATGCCCGCTGAGACCGGTGGACTACCGACGGGTTGTGGAAAACTCCCTCACCCGAACGTGAAGTTCCGCCGCCTCGGCTGCCTCCGACTCCTCTCCCCGCACCTTTCCCGCAGCCTTCCCCGCACCTCTCCCATCACCGCGTCACGGCAGGTCGAAGCCGGGATTCATGCCGCCCAGCGCCTTGGTGCACAGGCAGTCGCGGTCCTCGTTCGCGGGCAGGCCCGCCACCGCGTCGAACAACACGCCCCGCAGCCGGTCCACGTTCGCGGCGAAGACCCGCAACACCTCGTCGTGCGAGACGCCTTCGCCGGTCTCCGCGCCCGCGTCGAGGTCGGTCACCAACGTCATCGAGGTGTAGCAGAGTTCCAGTTCACGGGCGAGCGCCGCCTCCGGGTGGCCGGTCATGCCCACCACCGACCAGCCCTGGGCCTGGTGCCACAACGATTCGGCACGGGTCGAGAAGCGCGGTCCCTCGACCACAACCAGCGTGCCTGCATCCACCGGCTCCCAGTCCCGGCCGCGTGCGGCCTTCAACGCGGCCGCCCGCCCGACGGGGCAGTAGGGGTCGGCCAGGGAGACGTGGACCACGTTCGGCACATCGCCACCGGGCAGCGGCAGCCCGTCGAAGTACGTACCGAGCCGGGACTTCGTACGGTCTACCAGCTGATCCGGCACGAGCAGCGTGCCCGGGCCGTACTCGGGGCGCAGGCCGCCCACCGCGCACGGGCCCAGCACCTGGCGGACACCGACCGATCGCAGCGCCCACAGGTTGGCCCGGTAGTTGATCCGGTGCGGAGGCAGGTGGTGACCGCGGCCGTGGCGGGGCAGGAAGGCGACCCGCCGTCCGGCGACCTCGCCGAGGAAGAGGGAGTCGCTGGGGGGCCCGTACGGGGTATCCACCTGGACCTCGGTCACGTCCTCGAGGAACGAGTAGAAGCCCGAGCCGCCGATTACACCGATCTCTGCGTTCGCCATGGTCAGCACAGTATCCGGCGACGGCCCCGCGCGGAGAGGGGCTCCGGGAACGCCGACGACCCCGCCGTCGTGCGACGGCAGGGTCCTGTGAGCGTGTCCTAGGCCGCGGAGCTGTTGCTCGAGGAGGTGCTCGTGCCCGAGGACTTCGAGTCCGAGGACGACGAAGACGGGGTAGAGGCGGACGTCGACGGCTTGGACGACGCCGGCGAGCTGCTCGACGAGGAGCCGCGGCTGTCGTTGCGGTAGAAGCCCGAGCCCTTGAAGACAATGCCGACCGCGGAGAACACCTTCTTCAGGCGGCCACCGCAGTTGGGGCACTCGGTAAGGGCGTCATCGGTGAACTTCTGCACCGCCTCGAGGCCCTCGCCGCACTCGGTGCACTGGTACTGGTAGGTGGGCACTGTCTTCCTCCTGGCACTCTCACTCAATGAGTGCTAACGAGGGTCCATAGTGACGTATTCCTGAGGATCAGTCCACCGTCATCGGCATGCGGTGACCGACGCCACGTGCCACGGTCCGGCTCCGGGGCCGTGCGACCAGCCGAGAGCGCAGGGCAACCAGGGTCGCCAGGGCGAGGACCGTACCGGCCATCGGCACCAGGAAACCGGCGCCACCCCAGAAGCGGTCCTCCAGCTGGCCTGCGATGGTCACGGCCGCCGCCTGGCCGAGCGCGACCGCGCCGGTCAGCCAGGTGAACGCCTCGGTACGGGCCCCGGCCGGGACCAGGCCCTCGACCAGCGTGTAACCGGTGATCAGCGCGGGCGCGATGCACATGCCCACGAGCAGACCCAGACCGGCCAGGGCGAGCACCGAGTGCGCGGCCCACAGACCGGAGGCCGTCAGCGCGAGCGCGCCGTAGCCGACGACGAGGCGCCGCTGCGGGGCCACCTTCCAGGCCACCGCGCCGCACACGATGCCGGAGAGCATGTTGCCCGCGGCGAAGGTGCCGTAGAGGACGCCGTTCAGCCCTGGCTCGCCGATCGACTCGCTGAACGCTGCCAGCGACACCTGCATGCCGCCGAAGACGGAACCGATGCCGAGGAAGATCGCGATCAGCACGCGCACACCGGGGACGCGCAGCGCGGAAGCGTGCTCCACGCGCGCGTGCCCGGCGGCGGTGACGGCGGGCTGGGTGCCCTTCTGCGCGGCGAACAGCAGACCGCCGATCAGAGTGAGCGCCGCTTCGGTGACCAGGCCCGCGGCGGGGGTGACGGCGGTGCACAGGGCGGTGGCCAGCAGCGGGCCGAAGACGAAGGTCAGCTCGTCCGTGACGGACTCGAAGGCGGCCGCGGTCGTCATCAGGGGCGTGCCCTGAAGCTTCACGCCCCAGCGGGCGCGCACCATGGGGCCGACCTGCGGCACCGAGGCGCCCGTGGGCACGGCCGCCGCGAACAGCGCCCACAGCGGCGCGTGGGCCAGCGCGAGCGCCGTCAGGGTCAGGCCCGACAGCGCGTGCAGCAGCACACCGGGAACCAGCACGGCGCGCTGCCCGTAGCGGTCCGCGAGCCTGCCGCTGTAGGGCGCGAACAGCGCCATGGAGACACCGGTGACGGCCGCGGCGGCGCCCGCCGCGCCGTACGAGCCGGTGGTGTGCTGCACGAGCAGCACGATGGAGATGGTGAGCATCGCGAACGGCTGACGCGCCGCGAAACCGGGGAGCAGGAACGTCCAGGCACCTCGGGTGCGCAGCAGTTGTCCGTATCCGGGGCGGGAGGAAGCCGGCGAGTCCTTCGACGGCTCGGTGGTGACCGTGGACGCCACGGCCCGTGCCTTTCTGCCGCCTGGTAGCGCGCCCGTGCGGGGGCGCCGAGAGCTGTCCTCTTGCGCGGACTGCGGTAGATGCCGGTGCCCGCAGTGGAGGGCAGCCCGACCGCCATACGGTCGCGCCAGCTCTGCGTCAGGCAGAGTTGGTTCGATCTGGGTCTGCCTTCATCCTACAAGGATCGATCAGCGGTGTGCCTGTGAAAGCGAGCACCATCGGCCCGGTTCGCCTGTGATTGGCGGGGGTGTGAACCGTACGAAATACGCCCTTAACGTCACGCGAGCCGCGTCGCGCGCTGCGCCCCCCACGCTCGGCGCCCCGTACTCGGAGCCCCGTACTCAGCGCTCCGCGCCCGCCCCGTTCGCGCCCAGCCACCCAGCCAGCTTGCCCCCGCGCCCGACGGCGCGCAGGCGCTTCTCCGCGGCGTCCCGGACGGGATCCGTGGCGACGACGAGGAGCTCGTCGCCTTTGCGCAGCACCGTCGTCGGCAGGGGGACAAACGATTTTCCGTCGCGGACGACGAGGGTGACGGCGGCGCCGGCGGGCAGGCGCAGCTCGTTGACCTCGACGCCGTGCATCTTCGAGCCCTCGGGGATGGCGACGGACAGCAGGTGCCCGCGCAGCCGCTCCAGGGGGGCGGACTCGATGCCCAGGTCGGCGGCCTCACCGCTTCCTCCCAGGCGCAGCTGGCGGGCGAGCCAGGGCAGCGTCGGGCCCTGGATCAGGGTGTAGACGACGACCAGCACGAAGACGATGTTGAAGATGCGGCGGCTGGCGTCGACGCCCTCCACCATCGGGATCGTCGCCAGGATGATGGGCACCGCGCCGCGCAGTCCGGCCCAGGACATCAGAGCCTGCTCCTGCCACGGCACCCGGAACGGCGTGAGGCACAGCACCACGCTCAGGGGGCGCGCGACCATGGTGAGCACCAGGCCGATGACGAGCGCGGGCACCACGTCGTCGCCGAGTTCGTGCGGCGTCACCAGGAGTCCGAGCAGGACGAACATGCCGATCTGGGCAATCCAGCCGAGCCCGTCGGCGAATCCGCGCGTGGCGGGCCAGTGCGGCAGCTTGGCGTTGCCCATCACCATCGAGGCGAGGTAGACGCCGAGGAAGCCGCTGCCGTGCGCCAGCGCGCCGCCCGCGTACGCCGTGACGGCGATCGCCATGACGGCGATCGGATACAGGCCGGAGGCGGGCAGGGCCACGTGCCGCAGGCCCCAGGAGCCGAGCCAGCCCACGGTGAGCCCGATGGCCGCGCCGATGGCCAGTTCCAGCGCTATCTCACCCACCAGTACGTACCAGTGCTCCACGGGTCCCGCCGTGGAGAAGGCGACCACCAGGATGACCACGGGGGCGTCGTTGAAGCCGGACTCGGCTTCCAGGGTGCCCGTCACGCGCGCGGGGAGGGGAATTTTCCGCAGCACCGAGAACACCGCCGCCGCGTCCGTCGAGGAGACGACCGCCCCGACGATGAGCGCCTGCCGCCACTCCAGCCCGATCAGGTAGTGCGCCGCCGACGCCGTGACCCCGACGCTCACCCCGACCCCCGCCAGCGCCAGCGCGGAGGCGGCCGGCAGGGCCGGCCTGACCTCCTTCCACTTCGTGCCCAGACCGCCCTCGGCCAGGATCACCACGAGGGCGGCGTATCCGATGACCTGGGTCAGCTCGGTGTTGTCGAAGTGGATGTCGCCGATGCCGTCCTGGCCCATCAGGACCCCGATCCCCAGGTAAACGAGCAGGCTGGGGAGCCCGCTGCGCGAGGAGATCCGAACCGCTGCCACAGCGACGAGCAGAACGAGCGAGCAGACGAGCAGAAGCTGGTTGAGGTGGTGGACAGTCAGCGGCCGTTCCCTTCCCCGGCTCACACGCATCCCGCGCGGGAGCTCTCGTACATAGGACACGAAGTCGTCGAACTCCGCATCCAAGTACTTCGTTACCTTACCTAACTCTTGACGATTTCTTGACGCTCGCCGAGGCAAGATCGAACACCGGCCGGCTCTCGTTCCCGACTCCGCGTCAAGGGGCACAGGGCCCTGCGCCTATGGTTGCTCCAGCACTCCAGGACCGCCTGCCGCTCGCGTTAGGACAGCAAGGACAGCGATGCCCCCCAACACCACCGCCACAACGGGTGACAAGCCTGGCAAGTCCGGCAGGAAGAAGGGGCGAAAAGCCCGACTCGTCGTGCTGGTACTGGTCCTGGCCATCATCGGAGGCATCGCCTACGGGGCGTACTGGTCCATCAGTACGGTGCGCGCGTCCTTCCCGCAGACGAAGGGGTCGCTCACGCTCGACGGTCTGTCAGGGCCCGTCGACGTCAAGCGCGACGGTTACGGCATCTCGCAGATCTACGCCTCCTCCGACGAGGACCTGTTCATGGCGCAGGGCTTCGTCCAGGCGCAGGACCGGTTCTACGAGATGGACGTGCGCCGTCACATGACCTCCGGGCGCCTGTCGGAGATGTTCGGCAAGAGCCAGTTTAAGAACGACGAGTTCCTGCGCACCCTGGGCTGGGACCGCGTCGCCAAGGAGGAGTACGACACCAAGCTGTCGGCCTCTTCCAAGAAGTACCTCCAGGCGTACGCCAAGGGAGTCAACGCCTACCTGCAGGGCAAGAATGGCAAGGACATCTCCCTGGAGTACGCCGCCCTGGGCTTCACCAACGACTACAAGCCGGCGAAGTGGACCCCTGTCGACTCGATCTCGTGGCTGAAGGCGATGGCCTGGGACCTGCGCGGCAACATGCAGGACGAGATCGACCGCGCCCTGATGACCAGCCGCCTCGGCCCCAAGCAGATCGCCGACCTGTACCCGGACTACCCGTACAGCCGCAACAAGGCGATCGTGCAGGAGGGCGAGTACAACTCGTTCACCAAGACGTTCGAGCAGAAGGGCTCCTCCTCCACCGGCGGAACCTCCACCGGCGGAACCTCCACAAGCGGTTCTACGGGCACGTCGTCGACGTCGGGGACCTCGGCCCTGCAGAGCCAGCTCTCGGGCCTCTACAACGTCCTGGACAACGTTCCCACGGCCGTCGGTGTGAACGGCCAGGGCATCGGTTCCAACTCATGGGTCGTCGCCGGCAGCCACACCATCACCGGTCACCCCCTCCTCGCCAACGACCCGCACCTGTCGGCCTCGCTGCCGTCCGTCTGGTACCAGATGGGCCTGCACTGCCGCACGGTCTCCAGCAAGTGCCGGTACGACGTCACTGGTTACACCTTCGCCGGCATGCCCGGCGTGATCATCGGCCACAACCAGAACATCGCCTGGGGCATGACCAACTCCGGCGTCGACGTCACCGACCTGTACCTGGAGAAGATCAACGGCGACGGGTACCTCTACGACGGCACCGTCAAGCCCTTCAAGACCCGCGAGGAGACCATCAAGGTCGCCGGGGGCGCGTCCAAGAAGATCATCGTCCGTGAGACCGCCGACGGCATGCCTCTGCTGTCCGACCGGGACGACGAACTCGTGAAGGTCGGCAAGAAGGCCTCCGTCGACACCGCGGCGCCCGACCGCGGCGACGGCTACGGCATCGCCCTGCGCTGGACGGCACTCGACCCTGGTAACTCCATGGACGCCGTCTTCGCCATGGACAGGGCGTCGAACTGGAGCGACTTCCGTTCCGCCGCCACCCTGTTCGACGTGCCGTCGCAGAACCTCGTCTACGCCGACAAGACCAACATCGGCTACACGCTGCCCGGAAAGATCCCCACGCGCGCGAAGAAGGACGACGGCTCGATCCCCGTGCCGGGCTGGGACTCCGACTACAAGTGGACCGGGTACGTCCCGAAGGACGCGCTGCCCTACGAGTTCAACCCCAAGCGCGGCTACATCGTCACCGCCAACCAGGCCGTGATCGACAAGGACAAGTATCCCTACACCCTCACCACCGACTGGGGTTACGGCACCCGCAGCCAGCGCATCAGCGACCTGATCGAGTCGAAGATCAAGGGCGGCGGCAAGGTCTCCACCGACGACATGCGGCAGATGCAGCTCGACAACAGCAGCGAGATCGCCAAGCTGCTCGTGCCCAAGCTGCTGAAGATCGACATCGGGGACAAGAGCGTCCGCGAGGCGCAGGAGCTCCTCGAGGGCTGGGACTACACCCAGGACGCCGACTCCGCGGCGGCCGCCTACTTCAACGCGGTCTGGCGCAACGTCCTCAAGCTCGCCTTCGGCAACAAGCTGCCAAAGGAGCTGCGCGTCCAGGGCCAGTGCCTGTGGGTCGACCCCGTCAACACAACCGGGCCCGCGGACGAGACGAACAAGGTCCGCGAGTGCGGCGAGCGCGACACCGACCAGGCGCAGCCGGACGGCGGCGACCGCTGGTTCGAGGTCGTGCGCAACCTCATGAACGACCCCAAGAGCGACTGGTGGTCCACCCCCAAGTCGCTGACCCGGCCGGGCGCGAGCGACAACCGCGACGACCTGTTCAAGCGCGCGATGATCGACGCCCGCTGGGAGCTGACCGCCAAGCTGGGCAAGGACATCGACTCCTGGAGCTGGGGCCGGCTGCACCGCCTGTTCCTGAAGAACCAGACGCTCGGCACCGAAGGACCCGCTTTCCTCCAGCGCATCCTCAACCGCGGCCCCTGGAAGCTCAGCGGCGGCGAGGCGACGGTGAATGCCACCGGTTGGAACGCCGCGGGAGGCTACGGCGTCGTCTGGGTGCCGTCGATGCGCATGGTGGTCAACCTCGGCGACCTCGACAAATCGAAGTGGATCAACCTCACCGGCGCCTCCGGGCACGCCTTCAGCGCCCACTACACCGACCAGACCGGCAAGTGGGCCAAGGGCGAACTCCTCGACTGGGACTTCTCGCAGAAGGCGGTCGACAACAACGCCAGGGACACGCTGGTACTGAAGCCGTGAGCCGCCGACGGTAGAGCGCGGATCGGAAAAAGGGGCCCTTCACCGGTGTGAGGGGCCCCTTTCCGGCGCGTGGGAGAAGGGGGTTTCCGTGCATTCCGCGCATGGGCAGAGGGTGTGTGCGGGGCTCGCGAGGCGTGGGGTGCGCTGGGGCTGGGGGTGCGCGGGGCGTGAGCGCAGGAGGCGGGGCGCGTGGAGATCGACGCGCGCCTCCCGGGAGTTCACGCGCCGCTACGGAAGCGGCGCAAGCCCGACGGCGTCACCACCGCGTGCACAGGCCGGTCGTGCGCCTCCTCCGGCACGCGCTCGACGACCTCAGTGTCGTACAGCAGGACCACGAGCGCGGGGCGTGCGCCCGCGCGCTCCAGGCGGGCGAGCACGCGGTCGTACGATCCGCCGCCGCGTCCCAGACGCATACCGCGCGCGTCGACCGCGAGCCCCGGCAGCAGCACGACGTCCGCCTCGGTCACGGCTTCCGGCCCGAGACGTACCCCGGACGGCTCGAACAGCGCCATTCTGCCGCTGTGTTGGACGCGTGCGAGGGAGTGTTCGCCGGTGTACGCGCCCCAGTCCAGGTCGTTGTCGGGCAGGAGCGCCGGGAGCAGGACCCGCACGCCCCGCGCGCGCAGCGCGTCCAACAGCGCGAGGGTGCCCGGTTCGCTTCCGACCGAGACGTACGCCGCCACGGTGCGCGCCTGCGCCAGCTCAGGCAGTTCGAGAGCGCGCCCAGCCAGCGCCTCCGCGGCTTTTTGCACGTCATCCGCCGTCAACCTGTTTCTCACCGCGAGGAGCTCTCGCCGCAACATTCGCTTGTCAGGCTCGGCCGCACGTCCGTCGTGACTTGCGTCTGGCACCGCGTATCCCTCCTAATGCGCTCATATGAGAGCCAATTAATCGGAGCCTCAGATTCCCTCCCAAGGCACCGGATAGGGTTGCGGACATGACTCAGGCGCAACCCAGGATCAGCAAGGCTGTCATCCCCGCAGCAGGTCTCGGCACCCGGTTCCTGCCGGCCACCAAGGCCACTCCCAAGGAGATGCTGCCGGTCGTCGACAAGCCGGCTATCCAGTACGTGGTCGAGGAGGCCGTGTCCGCCGGTCTCGACGACGTCCTCATGATCACAGGCCGCAACAAGCGCCCCCTCGAGGACCACTTCGACCGCAACTACGAGCTCGAGTCGGCCCTGCAGAAGAAGGGCGACGCCAAGCGGCTCGCCAAGGTCCAGGAGTCCAGCGACCTTGCCACCATGCACTACGTGCGCCAGGGCGACCCCAGGGGCCTGGGTCACGCCGTGCTGTGCGCCGCCCCGCACGTCGGGCACGAGCCCTTCGCCGTCCTGCTCGGCGACGACCTGATCGACCCGCGCGACCCGCTTCTCGCCCGCATGGTCGAGGTCCAGGAGCAGTGCGGCGGCAGCGTCATCGCGCTCATGGAGGTCGCCCCGGAGCAGATCCACCTCTACGGGTGCGCGGCCGTCGAGGCCACCGAGGACGGCGACGTCGTCCGGGTGACGGGCATGGTCGAGAAGCCCGACGCCTCCGACGCCCCCTCGAACTTCGCGATCATCGGCCGCTACGTCCTCGACCCGCACATCTTCGACATACTGCGCAAGACCGAGCCGGGCCGAGGCGGCGAGATCCAGCTCACCGACGCCCTGCAGCAGCTCGCGCAGGACGAGAAGGTCGGCGGTCCGGTGCACGGCGTGGTCTTCAAGGGCCGTCGCTATGACACCGGGGACCGTGGCGACTATCTGCGTGCCATTGTCAGACTCGCGTGCGAACGTGAAGACCTGGGCCCGGACTTCCGGACCTGGCTTCGCAGTTACGTAGCCGAGGAGATGTAGGGATTTGAGCAGCGCCGCGACCCGCGCCACCGGCCCGGACCACCTGTGGTCGGTGGACGAACACCTGGAGGACATCCTCACGACCGTCCGCCCCCTGGAGCCCATCGAGCTGAACCTCCTGGACGCGCAGGGCTGCGTCCTGGTCGAGGACGTCACGGTGCCGGTATCGCTGCCGCCGTTCGACAACAGCTCCATGGACGGGTACGCGGTGCGGGTCGCGGATGTCGCGGGCGCGAGCGAGGAGTTCCCCGCGGTGCTGGACGTCGTCGGGGACGTCGCGGCGGGCCAGGCGGACCTGCTCCACGTGGGCCCCGGCCAGGCCGCCCGCATCATGACCGGTGCCCCGCTGCCGCCCGGGGCGGAGACCGTCGTGCCCGTCGAGTGGACCGACGGGGGCCTCGGCGAAGGCCCGGTGACCGGGATGCGCGCCCGTAGCCTGGCCCCCGAGGGCGCCGAGGGGCACGTGCACGTGTACCGGTCGGCCGAGGCACGCGCGCACGTGCGCGCCATGGGCAGCGACGTGAAGGCCGGTGACCGGGCGCTGGAGGCGGGCACTGTCCTCGGGCCGCCGCAGATCGGTCTGCTCGCCGCGATCGGGCGCGGCACGGTTCGCGTACGCCCGCGCCCGCGCGTGGTCGTCGTCTCCACCGGCAGCGAACTCGTCCAGCCCGACGAGCAACTGGGCAGCGGCCAGATCTACGACTCCAACAGCTTCGCCCTCACCGCCGCCGCCCGGGACGCCGGTGCCATCGCCTACCGCGTGGGCGCGGTCGCCGACGACGCCGAGACACTGCGCTCGACCATCGAGGACCAGCTCGTGCGCGCCGACCTCATGGTCACCACGGGAGGCGTCAGTGTCGGGGCGTACGACGTCGTCAAGGAAGCCCTGTCACACGTCGGGGACGAGGACGAGGCGGGCAGCGGAGTGGAGTTCCGCAAGCTGGCCATGCAGCCCGGAAAGCCCCAGGGCTTCGGTTCCATCGGCCCCGACCACACCCCGCTGCTCGCCCTCCCCGGCAACCCCGTCTCGTCGTACGTCTCCTTCGAGCTGTTCGTCCGTCCCGCGATCCGCACCCTGATGGGGCTCGACGACGTCCACCGGCCCACGACCCGCGCCACCCTCGCCGCCGACAACGCGCTGACCTCGCCGAAGGGCCGGCGGCAGTTCCTGCGCGGGACGTACGCGGACGGCGGCGTGACCCCGGTCGGCGGTGCCGGATCGCACCTGGTCGCGGCGCTCGCGCACGCCGACGCGCTGATCGTCGTCCCGGAGGACGTGGAGTCCGTCGAGCCCGGTACCGAAGTCGAGGTCGTCCTGCTCGGCTGAGCCCACGCGCGCGTGCCGGACCATGGGGCAGTCCTGGTCCGTTGTCTGCGCCGACATGGGGGTACCGTGTCGCGCACAACAGGCCCACGCGCCGCACCGCGAGGGGCCCGGACCGGGAGCGCCGCACAGCATGAGTACGCAGGACCGACTGACGCACATCGACGAGGCGGGCGCCGCCCGCATGGTCGACGTATCCGGCAAGGACGTGACCGCGCGCACCGCGCGGGCCAGCGGACGCGTACTCGTCTCACCGCGTGTGGTCGAGCTGCTGCGCGGGGAGGGCATGCCCAAGGGCGACGCCCTCGCCACCGCGCGAATCGCGGGGATCATGGGCGCCAAGCGCACCCCGGACCTCATCCCGCTCTGTCACCCCCTCGCGGTGTCCGGTGTGAAACTGGATCTGTCGGTCGCGGACGACGCCGTGGAGATCACGGCCACCGTGAAGACCACGGACCGCACGGGCGTCGAGATGGAGGCCCTCACCGCGGTCTCCGTCGCCGCGCTCACCGTGATCGACATGGTCAAGGCGGTCGACAAGGGAGCGGTCATCACGGACGTGCGCGTGGAGGAGAAGACGGGCGGCAAGTCGGGCGACTGGAGCCGGGCGTGAGCGCCGGGGCGCGCGCCGGAAGCGGTGCGCCGTATCGCGCGCTGGTCGTGACCGCCTCCAACCGCGCCGCCGCCGGCGTCTACGAGGACAAGGGCGGTCCACTGATCGCCGCGGGTCTCGAAGGCTTCGGCTTCGCCGTCGACGGCCCGCAGGTCGTCCCCGACGGCGATCCGGTCGAGGCCGCGCTGAGGGCCGGCACCGAGGAAGGCTACGACGTGATCGTGACCACCGGCGGCACCGGCATCTCGCCCACCGACCGCACGCCGGAGGTCACCCGCTCGGTCGTCGACTACGAGGTGCCGGGCATCGCGGAGGCCATCCGGGCGTTCGGACGGGAGAAGGTGCCGACCGCCGCGCTCTCCCGCGGCCTGGCCGGAGTGGCGGGAAGGACACTGATCGTCAATCTGCCGGGCTCCACCGGCGGGGTGAAGGACGGGCTGGCCGTCCTGGAGTCCCTCCTGGTGCACGCCGTCGACCAGATCCGCGGCGGCGACCATCCCAGACCCGGCGCCACCAGTGGGGGTGCGAGCTGAACAGCCCATCCTGGCCCGTCGTGCTGGCGGACGGCGACATCGTCCTCCGGCCGATAAAGCTGCGCGACCAGCGGGCGTGGCGCGAGGTCAACCGGCGCAACCGCGACTGGCTGCGCCCCTGGGAGGCGACCATTCCGCCGCCCACGCCCAGCGGGCCGATCGCGCACCGGCCGACCTACCGCCAGATGGTGAGGCATCTGCGATCCGAGGCGAATTCGGGCCGGATGCTGCCGTTCGTCATCGAGTACCAGGGGCGGTTGGTCGGTCAGTTGACGGTCGCGGGAATCACCTGGGGATCGATGTGTTCGGGGCACATCGGCTACTGGGTGGACGAGTCGGTGGCCGGGCGCGGAGTGATGCCGACGTCCGTGGCGCTTGTCGTGGACCACTGTTTCCGAACGGTTGGTCTGCACCGCATCGAGGTCTGCATTCGCCCGGAGAACGGGCCCAGTCGCCGGGTCGTGGAGAAACTCGGATTCCGCGAGGAGGGACTCAGACCGCGTTATCTCCACATCGATGGCGCCTGGCGCGACCACCTCGTCTTCGCGCTCACCGCGGAAGAGGTACCGGACGGGTTGCTCAACCGTTGGCGACGGGCACGCTCCCAGCGACCCTCCGACGACGCGCCACGAGAGACCGCGCGGGACCCGCAGAACACGCCGGGGAATCCCGCATGGCCGTCCCATAGTCAAGAAAATTGAATAAATGTTCGAAATTGATCGGTCCGCGACCGCCTCAAGACATTAATTTCGCCGCCTCGGCGGGCCGCTGATCGCATCGGTCACAAAAAAAGTTCGAAATATCAGCCAGATCGTGCGACACACCGGCCCAATTGGCGGATGGCCTCGCGCAAACCCCTCTACGGTGTGAGGCGTGAGCAGCAGCGGCCTCATCTACGCAGTCATTGTCGGGGCCTGGGCCGCCTACTTGGTGCCGATGTGGCTCCGTAGGCAGGACGAGCTGAACGAGGCCCGTCCGACGGAACGCTTCAGCACAGCCATCCGGTTGCTGTCCGGACGGGCGGGGATGGAGCGCCGGTACGCCAAGGACCTGCGCGCGCGCTCCGCCGACGAGGGGGAGCCCGGCGCCGACGCTCCGGACGATGTCACCGACTCGGTGGACGTCCGGGCCTTCGCCATGCCTCCGGCGCGGCACCAGACCCGCGCGGAAGTGCAGTCTCCGGCGCCCGGGCGTGCGCAACCGGCGCGCGAACAGGCGGGAGCGCCGGCGGCCGCGTCGAGCGCCGCCCCGGCGCGCGCATCGAACCCCACGCCCGCGCGCGCAGCAGACTCCGCGCCCGCGCGCAAGCGCCCGCCCATCGCGCGGCGCACGCCCTCGCAGGAAGCGGCCGCGGCCCGCGCCCGGCGCACGAAGGTTCTCGCGCGCCGTCGGCGCACAACCGTGGTGCTCTTCATCGCGTTCACGCTGGGCGCGATCGTCGCCGCCGTCGGCGGACTCGCCTTCCTCTGGGCGCCCGGCGTCCCCGCCGTGCTGCTCAGCGCGTACATCGCCCACCTGCGCTCCCAGGAACGCCGCCGCTTCGCCTACCAGATGGACCGGCGTCGTGCCGAGGCCGCGGCGCAGCGGCTCAGGGAGCGCGCGCGGCAGCCGCGCCGGCGCGTGACCGCCGAGGTCGACACCGACGAACCGGAAGAGGGCCCAGAGACCGAGACCGATCCCGGCCTGTCCGCGCTCGCCGCCGACCGGCGGGCGCTGGTGGAGCAGACCGACCATGCGGAGTGGGTCGACCAGCAGCGTGAGCGGCAGCGGCGGCCCGGGCACGGGGACAGCTGGGACCCGGTCCCGGTGCCGTTGCCGACGTACGTGACCGCGCCGGTCGCGCCGCGGGCCACCGCGGACGTGGACCTCGGGGCGCCGGACGCGTGGAGTTCGGCGCGGTCGAGTTCCGTCGCCCCCGAGCAGGAGGCGCAGGCCGGCTCCCGGGCCGAGCGGCGGGACGCGGAGGCGGCGGACGAGGCCGCTTGCGGCGAGGAGGCCGCGGAGGCGAGGGCCGACGACGACGGGCGCTGTGACGCCCGCCGGGCGGCTTCCGCGCGGCGGGCCAGGGAGCGGGGGCGTACGCCGTTGTTCGACCAGTACGAGGACGGCGAGCGGCCGCGGGCCGCGAACGAGTAGCGCCCCACCGCGCCCCCACCCCACCCGCACCCGCCCCACCTGTGGTGCTGCCGTCCGCCGGGCCCGGAACGGATTTCCGGGCACGCGGATCGGGGTGCTAGAGTTTCACTCGTTGCAAGGGCCTGTGGCGCAGTCCGGTAGCGCACCTCGTTCGCATCGAGGGGGCCAGGGGTTCAAATCCCCTCAGGTCCACGCAGCATGGAGCCCCTGTCGGTGATGGCCGACAGGGGCTCTTGCACGTCCTGCGGCACAGGCCGCGGGCGAACGCGCGAAGTACGCCCGCCCGCCCGGGCAGTTGAGCGGCTACAGCGCCTTCGCGAAGCAGCGGCTCGCCTCGTAGTGCCGGTAGTAGCCGAACTTCCCGCACGGTTCGTAACCGCTGGAGGTGTACAGGGCGATGGCCTCCGGCTGCTTGGTGCCGGTCTCCAGGACCATGCGGGCCCGCCCCGCGGCCCGGGCGTCCTCCTCCAGGGCGGCCAGGATGCGCCGGGCGACGCCCCGGCCGCGCATCGCCTCCACCACGAACATGCGCTTGAGCTCGGCGTCGCCGTCGAGGTTGCCCTCTCCGTTGGAGTCCTGGGAGCGCCATCCGCCGGTGGCCACCGGGGTGTCGTCGACGTCGTAGGCGATCAGGTAGACGCCGTTCGGCGGCTCGAAGTCGGCCGGGTCGAGGAAGGTGGCGTCGCCGCCGTCGCCGTAGCGGGCGTGGTATTCGGCCTGGACCTCGTCGTTGAGCTTGACGGCGTCGGGGTGGTCGAAGGCGACCCGGCGAATGTTCATGCTGTGGACCGTACACCTATGCGAAGTAGGGAGATGGACGTCGTCCAGTGTGCCGATATCGTTCCCGCGTGCCCACTGTGACCTCGGACAACATGTCCAGCCGCCGAGGTCGGCCATGAGGTCGAGGAGAGTGTTGTGACGACGGTGACCTCCGTCAACGTCAATGGACTGCGTGCCGCCGCGAAGAAGGGCTTCGTGGAGTGGCTCGCGGCGACCGGCGCCGACGTGCTCTGTCTGCAGGAGGTGCGGGCCGAGCCGCAGCAGCTGCCGGAGCAGGTCCGCACCCCCGACGGCTGGTACGTCGTACACGCGCCCGCCGCCGCCAAGGGCCGGGCCGGCGTCTCCCTCTACACGCGCCGTGAGCCCGACCGCGTCCAAGTCGGCTTCGGCTCGGCCGAGTTCGACGGCAGCGGGCGCTACGTCGAGGCGGATCTGCCCGGCATCACCGTCGCCTCCCTCTACCTCCCCTCCGGCGAGGTCGGCACCGAGCGCCAGGACGAGAAGGTCCGTTTCATGGGCGAGTTCCTCGCCTATCTGAAGGGGCTGCGCGAGCGGGCCGCCGCCGACGGCCGGGAGGTCGTCGTGTGCGGCGACTGGAACATCGCCCACCGGCCGGCCGACCTGAAGAACTGGCGCGCCAACCAGAAGAACTCCGGGTTCCTGCCCGAGGAGCGCGAGTGGCTCTCCCGGGTCCTCGATCCCGCGGACGGCGGGTACGTCGACGTCGTACGGGCGCTGCATCCGGAGGCGGAGGGGCCGTACTCGTGGTGGTCGTACCGGGGGCGGGCCTTCGACAACGACAGCGGCTGGCGCATCGACTACCACCTCGCCACGCCCGGGCTCGCGGCCAGGGCCGTCAAGGGGTACGTGGAGCGGGCCGCCGCGCATGCCGAGCGGTGGTCGGACCACGCGCCGGTGACCGTCGTGTACGAGTGAGGTCCCGGCGTCGTACGCGACGAACGTCACAGCGCCGTGGCCGATGACTCCGGTTGTCGAACGGGTGAGCGGACATGCTCCCTGTACGGAACGGCGCGGACGGCGTGGGACGGTGCTCACCGGTCGGAGGGGCGACGCGTGCGGGGGCAGGAGCGGGGCGGCGGCCACAACGAGATCAGCGGCGGCGTCCTGCACGGACCCAGCGTGCAGGCGTCGGCCGTGTACGGCGGGATCCACATCGGCACCGACAACGCGGCGGCCGCCCGGGCGCGGCCGTGGCAACTGCCGCCCGCGGTCGCGCTGACGGACCGTACCGCCGAGGTGGCGAGCCTGGACGGCGTGCGGGCCCGCGCCGTGCGGCACGGGCAGGCGGCCCTCGCCGCGGTGAGCGGACTGGGCGGGGTGGGCAAGACGGCCCTGGCCCTGGCCTGGCTGCACCGGCTGCGCCCCGACTTCCCGGGCGGTCAGCTCTACGCCGATCTGGGCGCCCAGTCGCCGGCCGGCCCCGCCGACCCCGGCGAGGTGCTCGGCGGGTTCCTCCGGGGGCTCGGCGTGCCGTCGCAGCAGGTGCCGTACGGCATCGCTGAGCGCGCCGCCCTCTACCGCTCCCTCACCGCGGAGCGCCGGATCGTGGTGCTGCTGGACGACGCCGCGACGGCTGCGCAGGTACGGCCGCTGCTGCCCGGCGGGCCGAACGTCACCCTGGTCACCAGCCGCCGGCGGATGTCGGGGCTGACCCTCGAAGGCGGCCACCAGGTGCATCTGGAGCCGCTCGCCCCGGAGGCCGCCGTCGAACTGCTGGCGGTCACCCTCGCCGACGACCGGGTGGCCACGCAGCCGGACGACGCCCGTGAACTGGTCGGTCTGTGCGCCGGGTTGCCGCTCGCGGTGCGGGTCGCGGGCGCCCGGCTCGCGGCCCGGCCGCACCGGCCGCTCACCACGATGGTCCGGGCGCTGGCGGCGGAGCGGGGCCGGCTGGACGCGCTGGCGATCGACGGTGACCAGGGGGTGCGGGCGGCGCTGGACCTGTCGTACCAGGGCCTGCCCGCCGACGCCGCCCGGCTCTACCGGCTGCTCGGGCTGCACCCGGGCACGGAGTTCGGGACGGCGGCGGCGCGGGCCCTCCTCGGCGGGGCGGACGGGGGTGCGGACCGGTCCGCGGGTGAGCTGCTGGACGTTCTGCACGACGCGAATCTGCTCGTCGAGGTCGGTGAGGACCGTTACCGGTTCCACGACCTCGTACGACTGCACGCCGTGGCCCGGGCGGAGCAGGACGAGCCGGCCGGGGCGCGGGCGGCGGCGTTCCGGCGGTTCGCCGACCACTGCGTGGCCACCGCGACCCGCGCCGAGACGGCCGTCGACCCCCGGCATCCGCTGCGCGAGCGCTCGTACGGGCCCGGCCCGGTAATCACGGAGGACTTCGGCGCGGGCGAGCAGGCGGCCCTGGACTGGACCGAGCGGGAACTGCCCACCCTGATGGCGGTCGTCCGCCGGGCCCGGGCCGCGGGTGCTCCCGAGGCGGCCTGGCAACTCGCCGACGCGCTGGGGCCGTTCTTCATCCGGCGCAAGCACTACGACCACTGGTGCGCCGCCTACCGCGACGGGTTCGCCGCCGCCGAGGCGCTGGCGGACACGGCGGCCCGGTGCCGGATGCTGACCTCCGGCGGTCTCGGCGAACTGGGCCGGGGCGACCATGCGCGGGCGCTGGAGATGTTCGAGCGGGCGGCACGGCTGTTCGAGGCCGAGGGGGACCGGCTCGGGCACGCCCGCACCCTCAACTACCGGGGCCTCGCCGAACACCGCCTGGGCCGGCTGGACGCGGCGGCCGAGCTGTTCGCCCGCGCCGCCGTGGAGTTGCCCGAATGCGGCGACCACCGGGCCGGGGCGCTCGCCCGCCTCAACGCGGCCGACGTCGAACTGGGCCTCGGCCGGCCGGCGCGGGCCGGCGAGGAGGCCGCGGCGGCGCACGCGGTGCTGCGGGACGTGCACGACACGTACAACGCCGCGCGCGCCGAGATCCTGCTCGGCCGGGTCGCCCTGCGCCGCGGCCGGCCGGAGGAGGCCGAGGAACGGCTCCTCGCCGCGCTGGCCGTGCTGCGGGAGGCCGGCGCCCACTACGAGGTGGCGCGTGCACTGGAGTCGCTGGGCGAGGCCGCAGGCCGACGGGGCCTGAACGACCTCGCCCGCGACCGGTACCAGGAGGCCCTCGACCTCTACACAGCGGTGCACCGCCCGGCACCGGCAGCCGACGTACGCGCCCGCCTGCGGGAACTGCCCGAGCCGAGTCAGGGCCAGGGCGGCTGACGCCGTTCGGCGGACGGCGGTGCTGCGGGACACTCCCGCAGCACCGCGACCGGCCCGCCCGGCGCCTCGGCCAGCCGCTCCGGCGGCAGTCCCGCCACCAGCCAGGCATGCGCCAGCGAGGCCCAGGTCGGCCACGAGCACAGGGCGGCATGCCGAGAGGTGAGCGTCAGCCGTACGACGTCGCCGGTACCGGAGTGCAGGGCGTGCAGGGCGACTCCCGGACCCAGGCGGAGCCAGCACCGGTCGGCGTCGTGTACCGCCACCACCGCCGCGCCCGGGTGGGCCGTGGCCAGCCTGTCGGCCGTGGTGGGGCCGGGGCCGGAGGCCACCAGGACGTCGGCGAGCAGCGGCCAGGGATGCGGCGCGGGCAGAACCACCCGCAGATGCCGGTCCACGACCGTGCCCCGCGAGCCGGTGAGCGAGACCTCGTGCGCGCGGGGGCAGATGGATGAGTCCTCGTGCTCGCGCGGGCCGGTGGATGTGAGCTCGTGCGCGCGGGGGCCGTCCAGCGCCTCTTCGTACTCGCGCCGGTCGGTGAGTGAGACCTCGTGCGCATGCGGGCCGGTGGATGTGAGCTCGGGTGCGCGGGGGCCGTCCAGCGACCCCTCGTGCACGCGCGGGCCGATGGATGAGTCCTCGGGTGCGCGGGGGCCGTCCAGCGCCCCTTCGTACTCGCGCCGGCCGGTGAGCGAGACCTCGTGCGCATGCGGGCCGGTGGATGTGACCTCGGGTGCGCAGGGGCCGTCCGGCGAGACCGCGTACACGCGCCGGTCGGTGAGTGAGACCTCGTATGCGCTGGGGGCGTTCACGGGGCGCCGTACCGGACCGTCACCGGAGGGGCTGCGTGTTCGGGTGGGGTGGGGGCCGAGGGGGCGCGGAGACGGAGTGCGCGGTAGATCAGGGCGCGCATCAGGGAGGCGAAGCGGCCCGGTTCGGAGCTGAGCCGGGAGGCGATGCGGGCGTAGTCGGCCGCACGGTACGCGGCGCTGGTGCCGCGCAGTTGGCGGCGCAGGGAGCGGCCGCGGTGGATCCGGGGCGCCAGCGCGCGCAGTTCGGCCATGGGGGAGCCGGGGTCGAGATCGGTGTCCGGGGAGCCGGCGGTCAGGATGCGGGCGCCGGTCATGGTGCCGTACAGGGCCACCGAGCCGTGGTCGCCCACGATGTGGTCGGCGGCGACCACCGCGCCGGCCCACTCCGCGTGCTGGCTGACCAGGGCGACGCCGGCCCGGGCGAGTCCGGCGAAGGCGCTGCGGATGTGCCACTCGCTGTGCGCGTTCCAGACGTGCGAGTGGAGCATCACGACGATGCGGAACTCCTCCCGGGGCAGTTCGGCGGCCAGCCGCGCCAGCAGGTCCCACTGCCGGCCCAGGAGCGAGTCGGGTCCCCAGGTGGAGCAGACCAGCACGAGTTCCTGCCCCGGGCGGGCGCCCAACGCCCGCCGGTACTGCGCCCGGTGGGGCAGGCTGGCCGCCACGCGGTCGTGGCAGGGGTCGCCGACCACCTCGGCCACCGGCAGCGCCTCGGGGCACAGCCTGCCGAGGCGGATCCGGTCCTGCTCGTGCGCGAGGGCGATCGCTGCGGGTACGACCATCCCGTCCCGCACGAGCCACTGCCGGCCCAGCCCGTACACCTCGCGGGCGGCCGTGCCCCGGCCGCGCGGGCCGCCGGGCGCCGAGATGCGCTTGTTGTACGACGCCCCGTGCGGCAGCACGACCACCGGCACGCTCAGCTCGTGCAGACCGCCGTGGCTCGCGGCCAGGGCGAGGTCGAAGCGGGTGTGGACGGCCTGGCTCCAGGGCACCACGAGTGCCCGGATGTTCTCGAGGAACCGTTCCACGCCGTCGTTGAAGACGTCGTTGGCCATGGTGAAAACGGTCTGGATCCGCGGATCTCCCTCCAGTAATCGGACCGCTTCCAGCAGGCGCTGTGCGGAGGTCACCGTGTGGACCACGGCGAGCACCCGCCGGCGGATCCGGAAGGTGGCCCAGCGCTCCACGTCGAGGCGCAGCGGCACGGCAGGGCGCCGGTCGGCGTCCGGCATCAGCAGACTCATACGAACTCCCCCGTGGAATCCATGAGTTGGTGGACGGTTCGGGTGGGGCCGCGATCGGCCGCCGAGAGCGGTCTGCCCGCGGGGGATGGACGGTGGCCTTGCAGAAACCTTGCACGGTGGTGGAAGCGGGGAGCCCGGTTCCCGCATGCGCCCCTCACGCGCCCGTGCGCCCTGTCCCGCCCCCTGTGGGCCATCACACGCTGCGTCACCGTGAAGGTGAACAGGTGTCCGTACGCTCGGCGTAAACCACCTGGGGGACGTGGTGGACCTTCTTGCACTGGGGCCTCTGGAACTGTGGCACCAGGGGCACCAGTACCCGCTCGGCTCGGTCAAAGAGCGCTGCGTGCTGGCCGTGCTGCTCTACGCCCGGGGTGACCCGGTCTCCGTGGACACCCTGGTCGGCCGGGTCTGGGGTGAGGAGGACCCGCCGCCGACCGCCGTGGACACCCTGCGCACCTACCTCTCCCGGCTGCGCACCCGGCTCGACCGCGCGGTCGGTGCTCTTGCCCAGGTGGAGCGGACCTCGCCGGGCCGTTACCGGCTGCGGGTGGAGGGCCCGGACGACGTGGACCTCGTACGGTTCCAGCGGCTGCGCGCCGAGGCGCGGGCCGCCGCCGGGCGCGGGGAGCGGGAGTACGCCGTGGGACTGCTGCACACCGCGGCGGCGCTGTGGCGCGGGGAGCCGTTCGCGGAGTTCGGCGGCGACTGGGCGGCCTCCGTGCGGGCCCGGCTGACCGAGGACCACCGCCGGGTGCGGGAGGAACGCATCCGGCTGGAGCTGGAACTCGGCCGGCACGCCGACCTCGTCGGCGAACTGCACGAACTGGTCTCCCAGAACCCGTTCGCCCAGCAGGCCGTGGCCGCGCTCATGCTGGCCCTGCACCGCTCGGGCCGCGACGACGAGGCCCTGGCCGTGTACGCCGGCACCCGGCGCCGCCTGCGCGACGAGCTGGGCATCGACCCGGGCGCCGAACTGCAGAGCCTGCACGTCCGCATCCTCGCCCAGGACCCGGCGCTCTCGGACCCGCCGGCGTGGAGCATCGCCGTCACGCCGACCGTTGCCGCATCACCGGCGGAACCCGACGGCACCAGCGGCAGCAGTCTGCCGCGGGACACCCGGGACTTCACCGGCCGTTCGAGCGAGCTGGAGCTGCTGCTCGCCGACCCGGCCCCCGGCGGCCACGGCACCGCGCTGCCGCTCACCGTCGTGCACGGGATGCCCGGCGTGGGGAAGTCCGCGCTGATCGTCCATGCCGCGCACCGCCTGCGCGCCCGCTACCCGGACGGCCAGTTCTACGTCGACCTGCGGGCCTACAGCGACCAGCCGCCGTACGAGCCCGCCGACGCGCTGGCGTTCCTGCTGCACGCCGTCGGGGTGCCCGACCCGTTGCCCGCCACGCTCGACGAGCGGATCGCGCGCTGGCGGGAGTGGACCGCGCACCGCCGCGTCCTGGTCGTCCTCGACAACGCGCGCGACGCCGAACAGGTACGGCCGCTGCTGCCCGGTTCGCCGCGCTGCCGGGCGATCGTGGCCAGCCGCAACGTGCTCGCCGACCTGGACGGCGCCGGCTTCCTGCCCCTTGACGTGCTGTCCGTGTCGGAGGCCGCCTCACTGTTCGCGCGCGTCGCGGGCGCGGCCCGGGTCTCGGACACCGCCACCCTGCGCAGCGTCGTGGAACTGTGCGCCTGCCATCCGCTGACCCTGCAGCTGCTGGCCGGCCGGTTCCGGCACCGGGACACCTGGGACCTGGAGTACGTCGTGGACCGGCTGGCCCGCGCCGACGACCGCCTCGACGAGTTCGGCGAGCGCGTCGCCACCGCGCTGCGGCTGAGCTGCGCCGATCTCGATCCGGCGGCGCGTCGGCTGTTCCGCCGGCTCGCGCTGCACCCGGGCCCGGACATCACGCTGGAGGCGGCGACGGCGCTGGCGGGGGACGGCGACGCGGGTGCCGTGCGACGCGCGGCGGACTCGCTGCTGGACCGTCATCTGCTGGACGAGCCCGTCCGGGACCGGTACCGGCTGCACGACCTGGCGCGCGCCTTCGGGGCACGCCTGGGTCGGCGCGAGGATCCGGCGTCGGCGCGGCGCGCGGCCCTGCGCCGGCTCATGGCGTACTACCTCACCACCGCCGACCGCGCGGACCGGCTGGCCCACCCCCGTCGCCGCAGACGGCAGGTACCGCCGGAGCTCGGCTCGCCGTACGCCGCGGACTTCACCGCCGCGCGCGGGAGCGGGGCCGCGGTCGACGCCGCGGCGGTGTGGCTGAGCGTGGAGCGGGCCAACCTGCTGGCCGTGGCGCGGACGGCGGCGGCCGAGTTCCCGGAGTACGCCGTCCTGTTCCCGCACGTCCTGGCCCACTCCCTCAGGCGCTGGGGCACTCACGACATCACCGCGCAGCTGCACGAGGCGGCCCTGGTGGTGCTCCGGCCGGGCGGCGACCGTGCCGCCCTGGCACAGCTCCTGGTGGAGCGGGCGGGCGCGCTGGCCCGGGAGAACCACGCGGCGGCCCTCGCCGCGGCCACGGAGGCGCTGGCCCTGTTCGAGGACCTCGACGACGACCGGGGCCGCGCGGACGCCCTGCTGGAGATCGGCCGTGCCCACCTGGGCGCCGGGCGGGGCGAGGCGTGTCTGCGGGAACTGGACCGGGCCCTGGAGCTGTACCGGCGGGTGGGGGACCGGCACGGGGTGGCGGCGACGCTGAACGTGCAGGGGACGGCGTCGGTGCACCGGGCGGAGTACGGGGAGGCGATGCGGCGGTTCGCCACGGTGCTCGACATCAGCCGGGAGCTCGGCGACGTGACCGGGGAGGCGATCGCCTGGAACAACACGGGCGACATCCTCATGGCCACGAAGCGCTACCCGGAGGCCCGGCACCACTACGAGCAGGCGCTGGCCCTGATGCGGGACGTCGGCGGCCGCAAGGAGCTGGCCGTGATCCACATGAATCTGGGCGCCGTTCTCCAGGCCACCGGACAGCCGGCCCTGGCCCTCACCTGTTTCCGGCGGGCCCTGGCCGGTCACCGGGCGGGCGGTGACGCCATCGGCGAGGTGAACACGCTCATCTGTCTGGGCGAGACGTGCGCGGCGGCGGGGCGGACGGACGACGCCCTCGCGCATTTCCACGCGGCGGAGAAAGTCTCCCGAAGAATCGATAATTCATACGAACGGCAAAGGGCATTGCTCGGAGTGGCTGACACGCAGTGCCGGGCGGGGCGGTGGAACGAGGCGTTGGAGACGTATCGAAGCGCGCTGGAGATAGCGAGAAAGTACAGCTATTCGCTCTGCTCGGCGCACGCCCTGGCGGGGATTTCCCGAACGTGTCTGTCGCTGCGGAACGTTTCCGCCGCCCGCGCCCATGCGGAGGACGCGCTGGCGCTCTACCAGCGGTTGGGGGTGGTGGCCGAGGCGGAGGAACTGCGTCGGCTCCTCGCGGCTACCAAATGCACTCCGCATACGCTGCGGTCATGTTCATGATAAATACAGCCGCAGTGCAGAGCGCGACCACGGCAATCGAACGTCTGGGCACTTTACTCCTGACACGTACACATGTTTGCGCAGCTCCAGTTCGAATCTGCGGGGAAAGATTAGCGGAAGGAGTGTCACCGCTGAGACGTTTTAGCGTTCGGAATTCCGTTTAGTCGTCAACTGCCCGAACCGGCGGTCCAGTGCCAGTGACAGTTCCGCTTCCACCACGCTCCGCGCCAGCGGGCGCAGGCGGTACAGGTCCTCCTCGGGGCCGTGGCGCAGGACCAGCTCGGCGAACATCTCGGCCAGGGCGTCGGCGTGCTCGCGGACGCGGGCGCCCGCCTGGAGGACCTCGGCGAGGGGGATGCCCTCGCGCACCAGCGCGGAGGAGACGTCGAGGAGGCGCCGGCTGATGTGGACGATCTCGCCGCCGTCGGTGCCGAGGTAGCCGAGGTCGAGGGCGGCGGCGAGGTTCTCCGTGGTGACCTGGCCCTCGAAGCGGGCGGCGAGTTCCTCGGGGGTGAGGCGGACCGGCTCCTCCTCCGTCGGCTCGACGCCCAGCAGGTCGGCGACGTCGCGGCCGTGGTCGAGGGCCTCCGCCAGTTCCGCGATGCCGGTGAGGGTGTGGCCGCGCTCCAGCAGCGCCGCGATCGTGCGCAGACGGGCCAGGTGGTCGTCGTCGTACCAGGCGATGCGGCCCTCGCGGCGCGGTGGCGGGATCAGCTTGCGTTCGCGGTAGAAGCGCAGGGTGCGCACCGTGATGCCGGCCAGGCGGGCCAGTTCCTCCATGCGGTACTCACGCTTGTCAGCCACGCCCGAACCCTACGTTGTACCCGCGGTAACTTTCCTGGCCCCGCCCCCTACCCATCGGTACGGAGCTGTTCTAACCTCCCATTGCGCCAGTGTTCACTGGCATGGTCGCGTGAGGGAAGGGCGTCGGCATGGCTGAGCGGGAGCATGTGCGGGTGGCGGTGATCGGGTCCGGGTTCGGCGGGCTCGGGGCCGCCGTACGGCTGCGACGCGAGGGCGTCACGGACTTCGTGGTGCTGGAACGGGCGAGCGGCGTCGGCGGCACCTGGCGCGACAACAGCTATCCCGGGTGCGCCTGCGACGTGCCGTCGCACCTGTACTCGTTCTCCTTCGCCCCCAACCCGGACTGGCCGCGCACCTTCTCCGGGCAGGAGCACATCCACGCCTACCTCGAGCACGTCACGGACCTCTTCGGGCTGCGCCCGCACATCCGCTTCGACTCCGAGGTGAAGCGGATGACCTGGGACGGCGAGCAGCTGCGCTGGGACATCGAGACGGCCGGCGGAAGCCTCTCCGCCGACTTCGTCGTCTCCGCCACCGGGCCGCTGTCCGACCCCAAGATCCCCGAGATCCCCGGGCTGGACTCCTTCCCCGGCAAGGTCTTCCACTCCGCCCGCTGGGACCACGACTACGACCTGCGCGGCAAGCGCGTGGCGATGGTCGGGACGGGCGCCTCGGCCATCCAGATCGTGCCGAGCATCCAGCCCGAGGTCTCCCGCCTCACCCTCTTCCAGCGCACCCCGCCCTGGGTCATGCCCCGCGTCGACCGGGCCATCAGCGGCGCCGAGCGGGCCCTGCACCGGGCGCTGCCCTTCACCGCGCAGGCCCGTCGCGGACTGCTGTGGGGCATCAGGGAGCTGCAGGTCCAGGCGTTCACCAAGCACCCCAACGAGCTGGGTTTCGTCGAGCAGTTGGCCAAGCGGAACATGGCCCGGGCCATCAAGGACCCTGCCCTGCGCGCCAAGCTGACCCCCGACTACCGCATCGGCTGCAAGCGCATCCTGCTGAGCAGCGCCTACTACCCGGCGCTCGCCGAGCCCAACGTGGACGTCGTCGCCGGCGGGCTGAGCGAGGTCCGCGGGTCCACCGTCGTGGCCGCCGACGGCACCGAGGCCGAGGTCGACGCGATCATCTTCGGCACCGGTTTCCACGTCACCGACATGCCGATCGCGGAGCGGGTCGTGGGGGCGGACGGCCGGACGCTCGCCGAGACCTGGAAGGGCGGTATGGAGGCGCTGCGCGGGGCGTCCGTGCCGGGCTTCCCCAACTGGATGACCGTCATCGGGCCCAACACCGGGCTCGGCAACTCGTCGATGATCCTCATGATCGAGTCGCAGCTCACCTACATGGTCGACTTCCTGCGGCAGCTGGACGTCCTGGGCGGCCGCGCGGCCCTCGACGCCCGGCCGAGCGCCGTCGACGCCTGGACCCGGCGGGTGCAGGAGCGCATGAAGCGCACGGTCTGGGACACCGGCGGCTGCACCAGCTGGTACATGGACGCCAACGGCCGCAACACCACCATCTGGCCGGGTACGACGACCGAGTTCCGGCGTGCGACGCGGCGGGTGGACCTCGCGGAGTACGAACTCGTGCGCGCGCCGGCGGCCAAGGACACGGCGAAGAAGGAGGTGTCCGCGTGAGCCGCCTCATGCACGTCTCCTCCGGGCCGTACGCCCCACCCGAGCCCGTCCGCGTGCTCACCGTCACCTCCGCCGACGGCGCCGCCCTCCACGTCGAGGTGCACGGACCCGAGGACGCGCCCGCCGTGGTCCTCGCCCACGGCTGGACCTGCTCCACCGCCTTCTGGGCCGCGCAGATCCGGGACCTCGCCGCCGACCACCGCGTCATCGCCTACGACCAGCGCGGCCACGGACGCAGCCCCGCGAGCCCCGCCTGCACCCCCGACGCCCTCGCCGACGACCTCGAAGCCGTGCTGAAGGCGACCCTCGCGTCCGGCGAGAAGGCCGTGATCGCCGGTCACTCCATGGGCGGCATGACCGTGCTGGCGGCCGCGGCCCGGCCCGTCTTCCGGGAGCACGCCGCGGCCGTCCTGCTATGCAGCACCGGCTCCTCGCGGCTGGTCGCCGAGTCGACCGTCGTCCCCATGCGGCCCGGCCGGCTGCGGACCTGGCTGACCCGGCACATCCTGGGGGCGCGGGCCCCGCTCGGGCCGGTCACGCCTCTCGCGCGGCGCATCCTCAAGTACGGGACGATGGGCCCGGGTTCGGCACCGCACATGGTGGAGGCCTGCGCGCGGATCGTGCACGCGTGTCCGCGCAAGGTGCGCCACGCCTGGTCGAACGTGCTGAACCTGCTCGATCTCGACCACGGCGTAAGGGAGTTGAGGGTGCCGACGGCCGTCGTCGTCGGGACCGCCGACCGGCTCACCCCGCCCGTACACGCACGGGCCCTGGTGGCCGCGCTGCCGAACTGCGTGGACTCCACCGAGCTGCCGGGACTCGGCCACATGACGCCGGTCGAGGCGCCGGAACTGGTCACCGACCGGATCCGGGACCTCGTGACGACGTACGCAACGATCAAGGAGGGTGCATGAGCAGGGTCAGCCTCGAAGGACAGGTCGCCGTCGTCACGGGCGCCGCGCGCGGTGTGGGCGAGCTGCTCGCCCGCAAGCTGTCGGCGCGCGGCGCCAAGGTGGCACTGGTGGGGCTGGAGCCGGACGCCCTCAAGCAGGTCTCCGAACGGCTGCACAGCGAGAGCGACCACTGGTACGCCGACGTCACCGACCACGAGGCGATGGCCCGGGTCGCGCGCGAGGTCAAGGAGCGCTTCGGGAAGGTCGACATCGTGGTCGCCAACGCGGGCGTGGCGACCGGCGGGCCCTTCGTGGACTCCGACCCGGAGGCGTGGCGGCGGGTCATCGAGGTGAACCTCATCGGGTCCGCCGTGACCGCCCGCGCCTTCCTGCCCGTTCTGATGGAGAGCCGCGGCTATCTGCTGCAGATCGCCTCCCTCGCCGCGATCACCCCGGCGCCGATGATGACGGCGTACTGCGCCTCCAAGTCCGGTGTGGAGGCGTACGCGCACAGTCTGCGGGCCGAGGTCGGCTACAAGGGCGTGCGGGTCGGCGTCGGCTATCTGTCCTGGACCGACACGGACATGGTGCGCGGCGCGGACCAGGACGAGGTCATGCGGGAGCTGCGGCAGCGGCTGCCGTGGCCGTCCAACAAGACCTATCCGCTGGGCCCGGCCGTGGACCGTCTCGTGGCCGGCATCGAGCGGCGCGCCGGCCATGTCTACGGGCAGTGGTGGCTGCGCGGGATGCAGGGCGTGCGCGGGTACCTGCCGAGCATCATCGGGTCGGTCGGACAGCGGGAGATGAAGCGGTTCGCGCCCCGGTTGGCGGGGATGCGGCAGGGGCTCGTCGGCGCAGGTGGGGCGGCCGACGAGGAGGCCCGGGCTACGCACCGTAACTGATCGAAATGCGCGCTGTGTCCGCCCGTGTGAATCTGATGAAGGCCCCGCTCAGGGGCTCTTCCCCCCCACTCGATACGGGAGTGAACCCACATGGGTATGAAGGACAAGTTCCAGGACCAGTCGGAGCAGTGGCAGCAGCAGGCCAAGCAGAAGGCCCAGGAGGCCAGGGAGCAGGGCCAGCAGCGTGGCCGGCAGGACCGGGACCGCATGCGTGACGAGCAGCCGGAGCGGATGCGCGAGGAGCAGGACCGGCTCGAAGAGGACTTCGACGCTTAGTCGCTGCGCCGGCGTTCGCCGGTGAGGTGGGGTGCCCTGCGTTTTGGGGCGCCCCACTTCTGCGTTCTGTGCGCGGTTCCCCGCGCCCCTTCAAGACGCCGTACGGGGAGGGAGCTTTGGGCGGGAGCGGTCCGGGACGTTTGAATAGTCGGGGGGCGTTGCCGGGGGGTTGGACTCCAGGAGTTGTACGGCCAGTTGGACCGCGTCGTCCAGTTGGGCGTGGCGGCCCTCCGCCCAGTCCAGGGGGGTGCGGAGGATCTCCAGGTCCGGGGTCACGCCCCGGTTCTCCACACCCCAGCCGTACGCGTCGAACCACGCCGCGTTCATCGGAACCGTGATCACCGTTCCGTCGCCCAGTTCGTGGCGGCCGGTCATGCCGACCACTCCGCCCCAGGTGCGCTGGCCGATGACGGGGCCGAGCTTCAGGAGTTTGAAAGCGGCCGTGATCATGTCGCCGTCGGAGGAGGTCGCCTCGTCGGCGAGGGCGACCACCGGGCCGCGCGGGGCGTTGGAGGCGTACGACACCGGCTGGGCGTTGCGCGTCAGGTCCCAGCCGATGATGGTGCGGGTGAGCTTCTCCACCACCAGTTCGCTGATGTGCCCGCCCGCGTTGCCGCGCACGTCGACGATCAGGGCGGGGCGGGACACCTCCATCCGCAGGTCCCGGTTGAACTGGGCCCAGCCCGAGCCGCCCATGTCCGGGATGTGCAGGTAGCCGCAGCGGCCTCCGCTCAACTCCCGTACCACCGCCCGGCGTTTGGCCACCCAGTCCTGGTAGCGCAGGGGACGTTCGTCGACCAGGGGGACCACGGCGACCCGGCGCGAGCGGCCCGCCTCGCCCTCCGCGGGTGTGAAGGTGAGCTCGACGGTCGTGCCGCCCGCGCCGGCCAGCAGCGGATACGGCCCGGTCAGCGGGTCCACCGGCCGGCCGTCGACATGGGTGAGGACGGCGCCCTCACGGATTCCGGTGCCCGCCAGCGGGGAGCGCGCCTTGGAGTCCGAGGAGTCGCCGGGCAGGATCCGCCTGACCACCCAACCCGCCTCCCGGCGCGCGAAGTTGGCGCCCAGCAGGCCCTGCCGGCGCTGGTAGTGGGGCGGTCCCTCGTTGCGGCGGGCGGCGGTGACGTAGGCGTGCGAGGTGCCCAGTTCGCCCAGCACCTCGCGCAGCAGGTCGGCGAACTCGTCCGGGGACGCGACCCGTTCGACCAGCGGACGGTACTGGTCGAGCACCCCGGCCCAGTCGACCCCGCACATCCCCGGCTCCCAGAAGTAGGCCCGGATCAGCCGGCCCGCCTCCTCGTACGACTGGCGCCACTCGGCCGCCGGGTCGACCTCGTGCAGGATGCGGCGCAGGTCGATCCAGACCGTCGTGTCGCTGTCGCCCGACTCGCCGGCGGGGACGGCGCGCAGATCGCCCTCGTCGACCACCACCAGGCGGGTTCCGTCGCCGCTGACCGCGAACCAGTCGAGGTGGTCGACCAGTTCGGACTTCCTGGCCTTGCTGATGGTGAAGTGCTCCAGCGTCGGCCGGCCGCTGGTGTCGTCCGGGTTGACGAAGGTCTCGCCGAGCGCGCCCGAGATCGGCCAGCGCAGCCAGACCAGCCCGCCGCCCGCCACCGGGAACAGCGCCGAGTACTTCGAGGCGGCGACCGGGAAGGGCGTGACCCGGCTCTCCAGCCCCTCGACCTCGACGGTCACCGCCCCGTCGCCCTCCTCCTCGTCGACGGGGTCCAGCCCGCCCGCGGCCGGCCGGCCCTCGGGGTTCAGCGCGAAGGGGGAGGGGGTCGCGGAGGACAGGGGGACCAGGTAGGGGCGGCAGCCGAGCGGGAAGGACAGGTCCCCGGTGTGGACGTCGTAGACCGGATCGAAGCCGCGCCAGGAGAGGAACGCCAGATAGCGGCCGTCCCTGGTGAACACCGGGTTCTCGTCCTCGAAGCGGCCGTTGGTCACGTCCACGACCAACCGCTCCCCGTGGCCCTTGGGGGCGATACGGGCCATCTTGATCTGCCGCAGGGTCCGGCCGATCCCCGGATGCGACCAGGTCAGCCACCCTCCGTCCGGCGAGAAGGCGAGGTCACGGACGGGGCCGTTGGCCGACCGGATCAGCTCGGTCACCTCGCCGTTGGAGTCCTCGCTCGCGTCGATCAGCAGCAGGCGCCCGTCGTGCGAGGCGAGGGCGAGGCGCTCGCCCCGGGGATCGGAGACCAGCTCCAGCACGCGGCCCAGCTCCCCGGAGGCCGGCCGGCGCGGCTCCCGGTCGCCGGTCGCGCGCGGCAGCTGGGCGATCTCGACGGCGTCCTCGCCCTCCGCGTCCGTCACATAGGCGACCTGGCCGGTCGAGCCAAGCATCTCCGGGAGCCGGACCCGCACGCCGGGGGTGTCCGTGATCGTGCGGGCGGGTCCGTCGCGGTGGGTCAGCCAGTACAGGCTGCCGCGTACGACGACGGCGCTCGCGCGGCCGGTCTCGTCGACGGACAGACCGTTGACGTGCTGACCGGCCGGCACCTGGTAGGTACGGCGTCCCGCGCGCGGCCCGCTCAGCCGCACGTCGAGTCTGCGCGGTTCGCTCGCGAGGTCGTCGACGATCCACAGGTCCCCGGCGCACTGGTAGACCACCCGGGTGCCGTCGCTGGAGGCGTGCCGGGCGTAGAAGGCGTCGTGATCGGTGTGACGGCGCAGGTCGGAGCCGTCGTACGCGCACGAGTACAGGTTGCCGATGCCCTCGTGGTCGGAGAGGAACGCGATCCGGCCGCCGACGAACATGGGTGAGTGGAGGTGGCCCTCCAGGCCGTCGAGCAACCGTTCGCCGTGGAACCACAGCCGGCCCGTCGCCCCGCCCCGGTACCGCTTCCAGGCGGCCGGCTCGTGCGGCGGGGTGCCGGTGAGCAGCAGGGTCTTGCGCTCGCCGTCGATCTCGGCGACCTGGATGTCGGAGACCGGCCCCCAGGGAAGCTTGCGGCCGGGGTCGCCGCCGGGGGAGACCTTGTAGGCCCAGGTGAAGTAGGAGAACGGTTCGCCGTGGGAGGCGACGGCCAGGATGGTGCCCTGCGGGGTCCAGCCGCAGACCTGGGTGTCGGCGGAGCCCCAGTGGGTGAGCTGTCTGCCGGGCCCGCCGCCGTCCACCGGCACCACGTGGATCTCCGGCACCAGGCTGCGCCAGCTCGTGTACGCGATGGCGCCGCCGTCCGGCGAGAAGCGCGGGTGGCCGATCTTCGTGCGGTCAACGGTGAGGCGCCAGGCGCGTCCCGGGCCGTCGAGGGGGGCCAGCCAGAGGTCGTCCTCTGCGACGAAGCACAACAACTCACCGCTCAGGTGCGGCAGGCGCAGATAGCTCACCTCCCCATGCTTTTCCGGCAAATGGGGCCGGGCAACTTATGCGGCTTTCACGTTCGTGAGCCAAGACACGTACGAAACGGTTTCGTTTCGTTCGGTTTGGGGGTATCTTCATGAACGTACAAAGAAACGAACGTCCCGAGCGGGAAGGCGAGTGGCATGACCGAGGTGACAACCGCGCGTCGCAGTCGCATCACGCCCGAGCGCGAGGCCGAGTTGTACGAGGCCGTGCTCGACCTGCTCAGGGAGGTCGGCTACGACGCCCTCACCATGGACGCCGTGGCGGCCCGCACCAAGTCCAGCAAGGCGACGCTCTACCGCCAGTGGGGCGGCAAGGCCGAGCTGGTCGCGAAGGCGGTGCGGCACAACAAGCCGGGCGGCTTCGGTCTCGGTGAGATCGACACCGGGTCGCTCAGGGGCGACCTGCACGCCCTGACCATGCGTTCGGACGACTGCGAGATGGAGCAGAACTCCGCGCTGATGCGAGGTCTGGCCATGGCCATCCATGGCAACCCGGACCTGCTGAAGGCGTTCCGGGAGTATCTGATCGAGCCGGAGATGGCCGAGTTCCGCCGTGTGGTGCAACGGGCGGTCGACCGGGGCGAGGTCCGTGCGGACAACCCCGCGATCGACTACGTGATGCACATGATGATCGGTGGGTTCGCCGCCCGCACGATGATCGACGAGCAGCCGCCGACGCAGGCGTTCCTTCTGTCGTACATCGACGCCGTGGTCCTGCCGGCCCTCGGCGTCTGACCCCTCCCCACCCCCTCCCCACCACCTGACGTCACCGCTCAAGTCGTCGGGACGGTCGCCCATGCCTCCCCGCCGGGCGATCACCCCTGCTCCGAAACACCCCACGACCTGACCGGGAGTACGCCCACGTGGCCACGTTCCTCTACCGACTCGGCCGGTTCGCCTTCCGGCGACGGCACTTCGTCGCACTGTTCTGGGTGGCGCTGCTGACGCTCGCCGGCGTCGCCGCGGCCGGCGCGCCCGCCGCCGGCTCCACCTCCTTCTCCATCCCGGGCACGGAAGCGCAGAAGGCTTTCGACCTGCTGGACCAGCGTTTCCCCGGCTCCAACTCGGACGGTGCCACCGCCCGCGTCGTCTTCAAGGCGCCCGGCGGCGAGAAGATGACCGACGCCGCCAACAAGGCGACCGTCGAGAAGACGGTGAAGGAGCTGGCCGACGGCTCCGAGGTCACCTCCGTCGCCGACCCGTACCCCGCGCACGCCGTCAGCAAGGACGGCACGGTGGCGTACGCGTCCGTGCGGTACGACAAGTCCGGCATGGAACTCAAGGACGCCTCCCGCACCGCCCTCGAGGACACCGCGAAGCAGGCGCGGGACGCCGGGCTGACCGTCGAGATCGGCGGTGACGCGCTGCAGGCGGGCGCCGAACCGGGCGCGGCCGGCGAGGTCGTCGGCCTTGCCATCGCCGCCGTCGTCCTCGTCATCACCCTCGGCTCACTCGTCGCCGCCGGACTGCCGCTGCTGACGGCGATGATCGGCGTCGGCATCGGCGTCTCCGGCATCACCGCCCTCGCCAAGACGCTCGACCTCGGCGACACGACCTCCACCCTCGCCCTGATGATCGGCCTCGCCGTCGGCATCGACTACGCGCTGTTCATCGTCTCCCGCTACCGCGGCGAACTCGCCGAGGGCCGCAGCCGCGAGGAGGCGGTCGGCCGGGCGGCCGGCACGGCCGGCTCCGCGGTGGTCTTCGCCGGCCTGACGGTCGTGATCGCGCTGGCCGGCCTGTCGGTCGTCGGCGTCCCGATGCTCACCAAGATGGGCCTCGCGGCGGCCGCCACCGTCCTGGTCGCCGTCCTCATCGCGCTGACCATGATCCCGGCACTGCTCGGCTACGCGGGCCGCAAGGTCAGGCCGGCGGGCGAGAAGCGACGCAAGAGCGACGGCCCCCGTTCCACCAAGCCCGGCCTGGGCGAGCGCTGGGCGAGCTTCGTCGTACGGCGCCCGGCCGCCGTGCTGCTGCTCGGCGTGGTCGGCCTCGGCGCGGTCGCCGTCCCGGCCACCCAGCTGGAACTGGGCCTGCCCGACGACGGATCGCAGCCCACGTCCACCACGCAGCGGCGTGCCTACGACCTGCTGTCGGAGGGCTTCGGCCCCGGCTTCAACGGCCCCCTGATGATCGTCGTCGACGCCAAGGGCAGCGACGACCCCAGGACGGCGGCGAACCGAGTCGCCGAGGACATCAAGAACCTGAAGGACGTCACCACGGTCACCCCGGCGGTCTTCAACAGGGCCGGTGACACCGCGATGATCACCGTGGTCCCCGGTTCCAAGCCGTCCTCCACGCAGACCGAGGACCTGGTGCACGCGATCCGCGACAAGGGCGCGGATGTCAGGGCCGAGACCGGCGCGAAGGTCCTGGTCACCGGCACCACGGCCATGAACATCGACTTCTCGCAGAAGCTCAACGACGCGTTGGTCCCGTACCTGGGCCTGGTGGTCGGTCTCGCGTTCCTGCTGCTGATCGCGGTGTTCCGCTCGGTCCTGGTCCCGCTGAAGGCTGCCCTCGGCTTCCTGCTCAGCGTGCTGGCCGCGCTCGGCGCCGTGGTCGCGGTCTTCCAGTGGGGCTGGCTCGGGGGCCTGCTCGGGGTGGAGCAGACCGGCCCGATCATGTCGATGATGCCGATCTTCATGGTGGGCGTGGTCTTCGGCCTGGCGATGGACTACGAGGTCTTCCTCGTGACCCGGATGCGCGAGGCGTACGTCCACGGTGAGACGCCCGGCCAGGCGGTGGTCACCGGGTTCCGGCACAGCGCGCGGGTCGTGGCGGCCGCCGCGGTCATCATGATCGCCGTCTTCGGAGGCTTCATCACCTCCAGCGAGTCCATGATCAAGATGATCGGCTTCGGCCTGGCGATCGCCGTCTTCTTCGACGCGTTCGTCGTCCGCATGGCCATCGTCCCGGCGGTACTGGCACTGCTCGGCCGCCGGGCCTGGTGGCTGCCGAAGTGGCTGGACCGGGCGTTGCCCAACGTGGACGTCGAGGGCGAGGGACTGAAGACCCTCGACGCCGCGAGGGGTGACCGGGACTCGGATCCGGACGAGGACCGGGAGCTGGTGAAGGCCTGACGGCCTCTGAAGGGCAGCGCCGTAGGAAACGGACCGTTGTCAGTGGCGCCGCCTAACGTGGCGGCATGACCACACTCTCCGAACGACCCCACACCGCCCTGCTGGTGATCGACGTCCAGCAGGGCGTCGTCGCGTCCGCGTACGAGCGGGACGCGGTCGTCGCGAACATCGCGTCCCTCGTCGACAGGGCCCGGGCCGAGGACGTCCCGGTCGTCTGGGTCCAGCACTCCGACGACGAACTGGAGAAGGGCGGCGACGACTGGCGTACGTTCCCGAACTGCCGCGCCGCGACTCCGAGCCGCTGGTCCACAAGAACTACGGCGACTCCTTCGAGGCCACCGACCTGGAGCGGGTCCTCGCCGAGGCGGGCGTCGGCCATCTCGTCGTCACGGGCGCGGAGACGGACGCGTGCATCCGGTCCACCATCCACGGCGCGTTCGCACGGGGCTACGACGTCACGCTCGTCGCCGACGCGCACACCGCCAACGACCAGAGCGAGTGGGGCGCCCCGCCGCCGGAGCAGGTCATCGCCCACACGAACCTGTACTGGCGCTGGCAGGGGGCGCCGGGGCGCAGGGCGGCGGTGACGGACACGAAGGACGTGGAGTTCGGCGGCTGAGACATCGGTTTCCTGGTTCCCGCATCCTGAAGCGACCGCTTCCGCCTACCGTGACCGATGACATTGTGTGAACGGCCGGTGACTGCCCGGCGTTTGTCTCGGACTGTCCCGGCTGTCCGCGATGCCGTCCGGGTACGGGGCGCGTTGGAGGTGGTCATGAACGAGGGCGTGGACGAGGCCGGTTGGGATGTGGAACCGGGGGACGAGATCGAGCCGATCGTGCAGGCCGTGGGACACCTGCTGAAGGTGTGCCGCGAAGGCGCGGGCATGCGGCCTGCCGAGTTCGGTGAACTCATGGGATACGGCGAGGACATGGTCCGCAAGATGGAGCGGGGACAGCGGATTCCGCGGCCGGAGTTCCTGGACAGGGCGGACACGGTCCTCAAGGCGCAGGGCCATCTGCGGGCGTTCACGGAGGACATGCGCAGGGCGCGGTATCCGAAGAAGGTGCGGGAGCTGGCCGAGATGGAGGAGCGGGCGGTCGAGGTGCTCCTCTATCGCAATCACAACATCCACGGTCTCCTGCAGACGCCGGAGTACGCGAAGGCCCTGTTCGAGACGCACCAGCCCGCGCTCACGGCGGACGTGGTGGAGCGGGAGACGGCCGCCCGCATGTCCCGTAAGGCGATCTTCGACCGGGACCCCGCTCCGACGCTCGGTTTCGTCCAGGAACAGGTGACGCTCGAGCGGCCGATCGGCGGGAGGATGGTGCTACGCCGACAGCTGGAACACCTCCTGGGGGTGGCGCAGTTGAGGAACGTCACCTTTCAGGTCATGCCGACCGAACGCGAGGACCACGCGGGCATGCAGGGGCTGATTGACGTGATGAAGTTCGGGGACGGGACGGCCATCGGGCGTTCCGACGGAGCGTTCAACGGCCGTCCCGTCTCGAGTCATCGTGATCTTCAGATCCTCGAACTGCGCTATGGGATGATCCGGGCGCAGGCTCTGACGCCGAAAGAGTCGCTGGCCTTCGTCGAACAAGTGCTGGGGAGACTATGAGCACTACGGAACTCCGCTGGTTCAAGAGCAGCTACAGCGACAGCAGTGAACCCGGCGACTGCGTCGAAGTCGCCGTCACTCCCGCCACGATCCACATCCGCGACTCCAAGGCCCCGCGGGCCGCGCACCTGGCCGTCGCCCGCACCACCTGGACCGTCTTCCTCACCCTCGTGTCGCGCTGAACTCGGTCGCGTGTCGGGTACACCCACCGCTAGCGTGCCATGCATGACGAGCGCTGATGCCACCGACGGTTCCGCAGTCCACCCACGGTTTGCCGACGCCCTGCGCGAGCTGGGCCTCGACGGCCTGCGCGGCCGGGTGCGCCGGTTCCCGGACGCGACCCGCACCGCGGCCGAGGCCGCGGCGGCGATCGGGTGCGAGCTGAGCCAGATCTGCAAGTCGCTGATCTTCGCGGCCGACGGCGTGCCGGTGCTGGTGCTGATGGACGGGTCGTCCCGGGTGGACGTCGAGCGGGTGCGGCACGAACTCGGCGCCGAGAAGGTGACGCGGGCCAAGGCCGACGTGGTGAGGGAGACGACCGGGTACGCCATCGGCGGCGTACCGCCCTTCGGGCACCGTACGCGGACCCGGGTGCTGGCCGACCGGTCGCTGCTCGCGCACGAGGTGGTGTGGGCGGCCGCCGGGACGCCGTACACGGTCTTTCCCATGGAGCCCAAGGAACTGATCGCCCACGCGGGCGCGACCCTGGTGGACGTGCGAGAGCCGGCGTCGTGACCCCGCTGGTCGCCACGGCGGTCCTGTTCGCCGCGGTCACGCACGCCAGCTGGAACGCCATCGCCCACCGGATCACCGACAAGCTGGTCGGGTTCACGCTGATCGCGGGCGGCGGGATGCTGATCGGGCTGGCCATGCTGCCGTTCGTGCCGGTCCCGGCGGCGGCCGCGTGGCCGTACCTGATCGGCTCGGCCGTCATCCACGCCGCCTACTACGTACTGCTGATGAAGTCCTTCCGGCTCGGTGACTTCGGGCAGGCGTACCCGATCGCCCGCGGCACCGCGCCGCTGGTCGTCACCGTTCTCGCCGCGGTCTTCGCGCACGAGGTGCCCGACGGGTGGGCGGCGGCCGGTATCGCCCTGTCCTGCGCCGGGCTGACCGGGGTCGCCCTGTGGGGGCTGCGCGGGCGCCGGCCGAACTGGGCGGCGATCGGCGCGGCCCTGGCCACCGGGCTGACCATCGCCGGCTACACGGTCGTGGACGGGCTCGGCGTACGGGCCTCGGGATCCTCCCTCGGGTACATCGCCTGGCTGATGGCCGTGGAGGGCGTGGCGATCCCGGCGTACGCGCTGACCCGCCTGCGCGGGGAGTTCCTGACCGTCCTACGGCCGTTCGCCGCCGTGGGCCTGCTGGGCGCCGCCCTCTCCGTCCTCGCCTACGGCCTTGTCCTGTGGGCCCAGACCAAGGCGGAGCTCGCCCCGATCGCGGCCCTACGCGAGTCGTCGATCATCGTCGGCGCGGCGATAGGCGCGGTGTTCTTCAAGGAACGCTTCGGAGCCCCCCGCATCATGGCCGCCGGCCTCCTGGTGGCGGGCATCGGGCTGATGCTGCACGCGAGTTAGGTGGTGCTCGTGAGCAGCAGCGAATCGGCATGGTCCGAGCGTGAACTGCCGGCGTTCTTCAGGCGCTGGCGCACCGAATGGAACGACGAGGAGCTCTCCCCGGCCAACTACCTCGACTACGAGGGCGGCCTTCGTTTCGTCCTGTCTGCGGCCTGGCTGTTCTGCCCCGAGACGGTCGAGTACCGGGGTTGCGTCTTCCTGAAGGACCGGTTCAGCCAGGCCGCTGTCGACGATTGGTTCACGAAGCCGGGCCAGGAGCGGCAACACGTCGAAGCTGTCGTCAACCATGTCGAGTTGTGGGCCACATTCGGCAACACCGCCCTCACGGATGACGAACACCTCGGAGACGAACTGCCCCAACTCGCACTGAGTCTGGGCGAGTGCTGGCAGGGAGTCCTGTCCTCGCGCCATCCTGATCGGGAAATCACCGTCGAGGTGAGCGACGAAGAGGACGGATCTTACGGGCCGACTGTCACCTTCTGGACATCTCCCGCCATCCCGGATCTCGGCTAGGCCTACAGGCCGTTCGCTGCCGCGTACCGCACGCGAGCCGGAGCCGACCGCCCCTGTCTCCGGCTCTGGAGGAGACCCCGGCAACGTTGTCCGGAACATAACGCCAAGCGTTGGCCAAGCCGCGGTCTGCGTTGAGTTGTCGTGCACACGATTTGTCGATGCCTTGACGATCCGTTCCACCAACGTTCAGCCGGCCGTCCGTGCCTGGGTTGTGTGTCGTCCCTAGGGTCCCGACGGATTCCGGAAGAAGGGACTCATGGACGCACTCCACGCAGTCCGGGCCCGTGCGGTCACCAAGTGCTTCGGCGACGTCGTCGCACTCGACGCCGTCGACCTGGATGTGACGCAGGGTCGGATCCACGGCCTGGTCGGCCCGAACGGCGCCGGCAAGACGACGCTGCTCGGCCTGCTGCTGGGCCTGGCCGTCGCCGACGCGGGCGGCCTCGACATCCTCGGCGTGCCCGTGGGGCGGGCGTTCGGCGTGCCCGACGGGGTCGCCGGGTTCGTCGACGGGCCCGGCCTGTACCCCTCGCTGACCGCACGTCAGAATCTGGCCGCGCTGGCCCGGCTGCGCGGCGAGGACCCGCGTACGGCCCGGGTCGACGAAGCCCTCGACGAGGTCGGACTCACCGACGTCGCCGACGACAGGGCCCGCGGCTTCTCCCTCGGCATGCGCCAGCGGCTCGGGCTCGCCGCCGCCCTGCTCACCAGGCCCCGGTTGCTGGTCCTCGACGAGCCCGCCAACGGCCTCGACCCGGCCGGCAAGCGGCATGTGCACGGCGTCCTCGCCCGACTCGCCGCGGACGGCACCGCCGTCGTGCTCTCCAGCCACCGTATGGACGACCTGGAGGCCCTGTGCTCCGAGGTCACCATCCTCGCCACCGGGCGGGTCGTGTTCTCCGGCCCGCTGGGCAAGCTGGCGGCCGAGAACCGCGAACTCGACTACCGGCTGCGCACGTCCGACCCGCGGGCCGCGCGCCGGCTGGCCGCCGGGACGGCCGGCATCCGGATCGTCGACGACCCGGGGCCGGGGACGCGGCAGGACGCCGAGACGCTCGTCCTGCGCGGGCTCGTGCCCGCCCTCGACGAACTGGTGTCCGCGATCGTCCGCTCGGGCGTCGCGGTCCGCGAACTGGCCCCCGTGGTCTCGCCGTTGGAGGCCGCCTTCCTCGCCCTCACCGACCAGCGCGAGGAGGCCGGCAGATGAGTACCGCCCTCGCCGACGACGAGGTCGTCGGCGCCCGACCCGTCTCCGTCCCGCGCGGCTACCGCTTCGAACTGGTCAAGCTGGTCTCGCAGTGGCGCATCCGCCTGCTGGTGCTGGTCTGCTGGATCGCGCCGGGCGTCTTCGTCGCCGGCGTGGGCGGGCAGAGCACCCTGCCCTCCGACACCCTCTTCGGTCGCTGGATGCACGCCACCGGGTGGGCCGGGCCGCTGGTGATGCTCGGCTTCGCCGGCACCTGGGCGCTCCCGCTGCTGACCTCCCTGGTCGCGGGTGACGTCTTCGCCTCCGAGGACCGGCTCGGCACCTGGCGGCACCTGCTGGTCGCCGTCCGCTCACCCCGGCGGATCTTCGTGGCGAAGTCCCTGGCCAGCCTCACCGTGATCCTGCTGCTGGTGGCCGGGCTGGCCGTCTCCAGCACGGCCGGCGGCCTCGCCTCGGTCGGCGACCAGCCCCTGGTCGGCCTCGACGGCCACCGGCTGACGTCCTCCGACACCGCCGTACGCGTCCTGCTCGCCTGGGTCGCCGCCCTGGCCCCCACCCTGGCCCTCGCCGCGATCGGCCTGCTCGGTTCGGTCGCGCTCGGCCGGTCCCCGACGGGCCTGCTGCTGCCACCGCTCGTCGCCCTCGGCATGCAGGTCGCCCAAATGCTGCCGCTGCCGGTCGCCGTACGCCTCGCCCTGCCCGGCTACGCCTTCATCTCCTGGAACGGCCTGTTCACCAGCCCGGCCCAGCTCGCCCCGCTCCTGATCGGCGTCGCGGTGAGCCTCGTATGGGCGCTGCTCGCGACCGCGCTGGCCCATCTGCTGTTCCTGCGCCGGGACTTCACCGACCTCGCCTACGACGGTGCCGGGCGCCGCGCGATCACCCTCGGGCTGCTGCCCCTGGCCGGCCTGACCGCGCTCACCGTCGCCAGCGTCGCCGCGTTCACCCCCTCCACCGGCTCCGGCATCACCCGGGACAAGGTCCAGCGGTCGGTGGCCACCGCTTTCGCGCACCTGTACCGCATGCAGACCGAACAGCTGCACCGCCCCGCCGTCACCGAGGCCCGGCTGCGTTCCACCGCGGCCTGCACCAAGAGCGACGGCCAGGGCGCCCAGAGCGGCGCGGGCAACGACTGGCGCTGCGTCGTCATCTGGCATCTCCCCGGCGTCCCGGTACCGGGCCAGGCCGTCTACCAGCTCGACGTCACCTCGGACGGGCGGTTCGTCGCCGACGGCGACGGGCCGAAGGAAGTCAACGGCTACTTCCTGGTGCGCACCCCGACAGGGGACGCGCCGAACCCGCTGTGGCAGTTCGACGGCAACGTCGACCTGCTCGACACCACCTCGAAGGGATAGTTCCATGCAGGTAACACGGCAGCGCCGGGTCAACGAGAAGGAGCAGCTCAACCTCTTCGGCAGACGCGTCGGCCGCCGCGCCGTGCTGGTGACGGCGGGCATCGCCGTCGCCCTCGGCGTCACGGGCACGGCGGTCGCCTCGACGTGGCAGTTCGGCAGCCGGCAGGTCGCCGAGGACACCCCCGAGGGACAGGTCATCTCCAGCGACCAGTTCCTCAAGCCGTACGGCAGCCGCACGGTCGTCAACGACGGCAAGATCATGTCGTCGACGGTGGCTCCGGACGGAAGCCACCTCGCCGCCTCGGTCGCCGACGGCGACGCCTCCCTGGTCATCATGGACCTGAGCACCGGTCAGGTGATCCAGAAGGTCGGCACCAACAAGGCGGACGACCTGCGCATCAAGAGCGCCTCGGTCGGCCAGGAGGGCCCCACCTACTCGCCCGACGGCACCCAGCTGTGGCTCGGCCAGACCGACGGCTACACCCGGTTCACCGTCGGCTCCGACGGCACCCTCTCCGACCCCGTGGCCGTCCCGATCCCGGCCGACGGCGCCCAGCACGCGCTCGTGGGCGCCGTCGTGTTCTCCGCCGACGGCTCCACCGTGTACGCGGCCGTCAACGGCCAGAACCGCGTCGTCGCCCTCGACGCGGCGACCGGAACCGTCCGGCACAGCTGGGCCGTCGGCAACGCCCCGCGCGGCCTCGCCATGGCCGACGGCAAGCTGTACGTCGGCAACGAGGGCGGCCGTCCCGCCAAGGACGGCGACACCACCATCAACTCGTACGGCACCGACGTACCGGCGGACCCCGATACCGGCGCCACCACCACCGGCACGGTCAGCGTCATCGACACCACCGACCCGTCCGCCGCGGTCGGCTCCATCGACGTCGGCCTGCACCCCACCGCCGTATACGCGGCGAAGGGCGCGGTGTTCGTCACCAACACCGCCGACAACAACGTCTCGGTCATCGACACCCGCAAGGACAAGGTCGTCCAGACCATCGCGACCCAGCCGTGGCCCGAGGCGAAGGTCGGCTACGAGCCGAACGCGGTCACCCTCACCGACGACGGCCGCCTGCTGGTCACCCTCGGCCGCGCGAACGCCGTCGCCGTCTACCGCTACAAGTCGCCGCAAGAGCCCGCCGGTTACGTCGGCCTGCTGCCCACCGACTACTTCCCCTCGGAGATCACCACCGTCGGCGACGACGTCGTGGTCTCCAACACCCGCGGCATAGACGCCCGCCGCCCCACCACCGCCACCGGCCACGGCACCCACGACACCACGTCGAGCATCACGCGGTTCACCCTGCCCGACGACCACGTCGTCCGGGCCCGGACCGTCAGGGTCTTCAAGCAGAACGGCTGGACGCCCGGCTCGGTCGTCACCTCGAGCGGCAAGAGCCACGTGCCGGCGCTCCCCGTCCCGCTGCGCCTCGGCGACCCCTCGACGATCAAACACGTCTTCCTGCTGGTGAAGGAGAACCGCACCTACGACCAGGTCTACGGCGACCTCCCGCAGGGCGACGGCGACTCCTCGCTGGCCACGTTCGGCGAGAACGTCACCCCCAACCAGCACGCGCTGGCCGACCGGTTCGGGCTCTACGACAACTTCTACGACGTCGGCACCAACTCCGCCGAGGGCCACAACTGGCTGATGCAGTCCGACAACCCGGAGTACACCGAGTCCTCCGCCGGCGAGTACCAGCGCAGCTACGACACCGAGAACGACGCCCTCGGCCACCAGAAGTCCGGTTTCATCTGGAGCGGCGCGCAGGCGGCCGGCAGGTCCGTCAAGGACTTCGGCGAGTTCCAGTCGCTGGAGAGCAAGCCGGCCGACGCCAGCTGGCAGAACCTGTACTGCGACAGCAAGACCATGGAAACCACCGGCGCGCAGACCCAGTACCCCATCCAGACCGGCTCGGCGATCCCCTCCCTCAACAAGGTGTCGGTCCAGGGCTTCCCGATGTTCGACCTCAGCGTCCCGGACATCTACAAGGAACAGATCTGGAAGCAGGACTTCGAGAAGAACGGCCCGGCGAACCTCAACATGTTCTGGTTCTCCAACGACCACACCGGCGGCCCCGCCAACGCCGCCGCCGAGGTCGCCGACAACGACCTCGCCGTCGGCCGCATGGTCGACGAGATCTCCCACAGCAGGTACTGGAAGGACTCGGCGATCTTCGTCGTCGAGGACGACTCGCAGAACGGCCTCGACCACGTCGACGGCCACCGCGCCCCGGTCCAGATCATCAGCCCCTGGGCCCAGCGCGACACGGTCGACAGCCACTACTACTCGCAGATCACGATGATCCGCACCATCGAGCAGATCCTCGGGATCCACCCGATGAACCAGAAGGACAGCGCCGCCACCCCCATGTACGGGGCGTTCACCCTGAAGCCGGACACCACGCCGTTCACGGCCGTCCCCAACCGCACCTCCCTCACCCTCGGCGTCACCCCCCAGCCACCCTGCGGCCCGGACACCCCCGCGCCGCAGGACCCCTCGGCCGCCGCCGCCCCGACGTCCGCCGCGGTCCCCGAGGCCAAGCAGGCACTCGCGGACGAGTGGAAGACCTGGGCCTCGCACCAGCGCCTGACCGGCCCGCACGCCGTGCCCGACTACGCCAACAACGAGCAGATGAACCGCTACACCTGGTACCAGACCCACAACTGGACCAAGCCCTACCCCGGCGACAAGAAGGTCTACGCGCCGAACGACGTGCCCGGCGCCTACCTCCCCTCCGCGGAGTCCGACGGCTGACCCGGTACCCCTCGCGCGAAGGGGTCCCCGGGGAGCACCCTGGAAGCAGGTGTTCCGGAGGTGATCGTCATGATGCACACCGCTGTGGGATGGCACGTGGAGATGGAGTTCAGCGAGGACGAGACCCACACACGGGCCGTCGCGATGGTTCGCCTGCCCGACGGTACCGAGGTACGGGCCCATGGGCACGCGAGCCGCCACCACACCGACTCCAATCAGCCGAGGGTCGGCGAGGAGATCGCCGGCGCGCGGGCGCTGAACGAACTCGCCATGCAACTGCTCACCAAGGCGCACGGCGAGATCGACTCGGCCTCCGGCCGGACCTCCCACCCGATCAACGTCTGAGCGGCGGGCTCACGGCCGAGCGGCAGGCGTACGGCTGAGCGTCAGGCGGAGCCGAGGGACGCGCGCAGCGCCCGTACGAGCGCCTGCGCCCTCGGGTCCGCCGTCACGCTCTTCCTGAAGCCGTTGGTCACATAGCCGAAGGCGATGCCCGAGTCGGGGTCGGCGAAGCCGAGGGCGCCGCCGCGGCCCGGGTGGCCGAAGGAGGTGGGGGACAGCAGCGGGGAAGCCGCTCCGTGCAGCATGTAGCCCAGGCCGAACCTGGTCGCCACCACCAGCACGCGGTCCGGCCCCGCGCTGCGCTCGGCGCGGGCCAGCTCGACCGTCTCCGGCGTGAACAGGCGGCTGCCGCCGTCCACTTCGCCGATCAGCGAGGCGTAGAAACGGGCCAGTCCGTCCGCCGTCGCGACGCCGTTGGAGGCCGGCAGGGTCGCGGCCCGGTAGGCGGGGTCGTTCTCGTCGGGCAGCGGCGTGATCGCGGCGAAGGCGCGGCGGGTGAGGGAGGCGGGGTCGGCATAGGCCTCGGAGACCTCCCGCTTGGGGCGCGTCCGCAGACCGCGCGGATCGGCCGGGGGATCGATCTGCGCCACGCGGCCCGCGCGCGCCCGCTCGCCATCGGGCAGTCCGAGCCACAGGTCCGCGCCGAGCGGGCCGGCGATCTCACCGGCGATCCATTCGCCGATGTCCCGCCCGGTCACCCGCCGCACCAGCTCGCCGGTCAGCCAGCTGTACGTCTGCGCGTGATACCCGTGGTCCGTCCCCGGCTCCCACACCGGCGCCTGGGCCGCGACCGCCTCGGCGCCTAGGTCAGGGTCGGCGGCCTGCGCGGGCGTGAGCGGCGTGTCCAGCACCGGCACGCCGGCCCGGTGCGCGAGCAGGTGCCACACCCGCGTGCGCTCCTTGCCGGCCGCTTTGAACTCCGGCCAGTACTCACCGACCGGCGCGTCCAGATCCAGCTCCCCGCGCTGGTGCAGCAGCAGGACTACGGCGGCGGCGACGCCCTTGGTCGCCGAGCGCACGACCTGCGCGGTGCCGCGCCGCCAGGGCTCGGTGCCGTCGACGTCCCTGGCCCCGGCCCACAGGTCGACGACCCGGTGCCCGTCCCGGTAGACGGCCACCGCCGCGCCGCGGTCCCCGAGCACGTCGAAGTTCCTCGCGAACGCTTCCCCGACCGGTTCGAAGCCCTCGGCGACCGCACCGTTCACGTCCACGTCCGTACTCCTCCTCGCCCTGTCCCGCTCTCCTGATCAACCAAGCAGAATCGTCACGTCGATGTTCCCGCGGGTCGCGTTCGAGTAAGGGCACACCTCGTGCGCCGCGTCCACCAGCTTCGCCGCGACGCCCGGATCCAGGACCGGCAGGGAGACGCTGAGGGCGACCGCCAGGCCGTAGCCGCGGGTCCTGTTGGGGCCGATGCCGACCTTGGCGGCGACGGTCGAGCCCGTCAGGTCGTAGCCCATGCGGTTGCCGACAAGGATCAGGGCGTTGTGGAAGCAGGAGCTGTAGCCGGCCGCGAAGAGCTGCTCGGGGTTGGTGCCGTCACCGTCGCCGCCCAGCTGCGGCGGCATCGCCACCTTCAGCTGGATGTGGCCGTCCTGGCTGGTGACGTAGCCGTTCCGGCCGCCGTGCGCGGTCGCCTCGGCGACGTACATGATCTTCGTCGGACGGGTGTCCGGCGTCTCGGTGTCGGCCGTGAGGTCGTCGCTCATGGCGCTCATGGATGCCCCCCAGAACGAGTGTGCGCGAGTACATCGTGCACAAGGTACTGGCCGGTAGGTCGGTATCGTGGGTCGGGGGGATGCAACCGGGGGTAACGGCTGGTGGGGGTGTGCTCGGGGGCGTGTTATTCGGGAGCGCGCGCTGTCAGGCGGGGCGCTCTGCCGCTTCGTGCGCCCTTTCCGCGAGCCTCCACAACTCCTCGCGCAACCGCGCGACCTCTTCGGTGCCGAGCCCCGTCGCCGTGAGCAGGGCGCCCGGCACGCACGCCGCGCGCTCCCGCAGTTCCTCTCCGCGCCCCGTGCACGCGACGAGCACCGAGCGCTCGTCGTGGGCCGCGCGCTCCCGGCGCACCACCCCCGCGCTCTCCAGCCGCTTGAGCAACGGCGACATCGTGCCGTAGTCGAGCCGCAGGGCGGCGGCGAGCTCTTTCACCGTCGTCTCGCCGCGCTCCCACAGGACGAGCAGCACCAGGTACTGGGGGTAGGTGAGGCCGAGTTCCTCCAGCACCGGGCGGTAGGCGGCGGTCACCGCGCGCTGGGCCGCGTACAGCGCGAAGCACAGCTGATCGTCGAGCAGCGGCGAGGCCGCGGCCGGCGTCTGGTCCTCGTTCGTCACGCGCCCATTGTCACGGACGGCCCGTGCCCGCCGTCACCGAACGGGGATCGAAGCCGAAGGGAAGCTCCAGGCGGTGGGCGCGCATGAGGTCGTCGTCGGAGAGGAGTTCGCCCGTGCCGCCGTCCGCGGCGATCACGCCCTCGCTGAGGATCAGGGAGCGCGGGCACAGCTCCAGCGCGTACGGCAGGTCATGGGTGACCATCAGGACCGTCACGTCCAGGGCGCGCAGGATGTCGGCCAGTTCGCGGCGCGAGGCCGGGTCGAGGTTTGAGGAGGGCTCGTCCAGGACGAGGATCTCCGGCTCCATGGCGAGGACCGTGGCGACGGCCACCCGGCGCCGCTGTCCGAAGGAGAGATGGTGCGGGGGACGGTCCTTGAACTCCGCCATGCCGACCAGCGCGAGCGCCCGGTCGACCCGCTCCTCCAGCTTGGCGCCCCGCAGCCCGGCCGCCGCCGGCCCGAACGCCACGTCCTCGCGCACGGTCGGCATGAACAGCTGGTCGTCCGGGTCCTGGAAGACGATCCCGACCCGGCGCCGGATCTCCGCCATGTGCCGCTTGCCGACGGGCAGCCCGGCGACGGTCACCGTTCCCGCGCCGCCGGTCAGGATGCCGTTGAGGTGGAGCACGAGGGTCGTCTTGCCCGCGCCGTTCGGGCCGAGCAGCGCGACCCGTTCGCCGCGCTCGATGCGCAAGTCCACGCCGAACAGCGCCTGATGGCCGTCGGGGTAGGCGAAGGCCAGTCCGGCCACTTCCAGGGAAGGCGTCTCGACAGTCACAGGGTCCATCCCAGCAGGCAGACGACAAGGGCGGCGAAGGGGAGGGCGAGGGCGTACGACCACTGCGCCCGGGACGCGGTCACCTCGTCGATGACCGGCATCGAACCGGCGTATCCGCGGCTGACCATGGCCAGGTGCACGCGCTCCCCGCGCTCGTAGGAGCGGATGAACAGGGCGCCCGCGCTCTTCGCGAGCACCCCCCAGTGCCGCACGCCCCGCGCCTCGAACCCGCGCGACTCCCGCGCGATCCGCATGCGCCGCATCTCGTCGGTGATGACGTCGCCGTAGCGGATCATGAAGGAGGCGATCTGGACGAGGAGCGGCGGGAGCTTCAACCGCTGCAGGCCCAGCAGCAGTTCGCGCAGTTCGGTGGTGGAGGCCAGCAGGACCGACGTGGCCACGCCGAGCGTGCCCTTGGCGAGCACGTTCCACGCCCCCCACAGGCCGTTGACGCTCAGAGACACCCCCAGGACGTCCACCCGCTCGCCCTCTGCCACGAACGGCATGAGCACGGCGAACGCCACGAACGGCACCTCGATCAGCAGCCGCTTGAGGACGAAGCCGGCGGGCACGCGCGCGTAGTGCGCGACGGCGCCCAGGAGGACGGCGTACAGACCGAAGGCCCACATCGCCTCCCGCGGGGTCGAGACGACGACCACGACGAACGCGAAGGCGGCGGCGAGCTTGGTGTGCGGCGGCAGGGCGTGCACGGGGGAGTGCCCGTGCCGGTAGAGCCGGTGTGCGTGTCCCGCGCCCATGTCAGACGGCGCTCGTACTCGTCGGCGAGACGTCCGGCGTACGCCGGCGGCGCACGACCCAGAACACCGCGCTCCCGGCGACCACCGTCACGCCGACGCCGATCACGCCCGCCAGCCCCCCGGACAGGCGGGCGTCCTCGACGTCCTTGACGCCGTAGTGGGCCAGCGGGGAGTCGGCCGAGCCGTGCCGCTCGGCCTTCTTGTCGATGCCCTCGTCGTGCGCGACCTTCTCCAGTCCGTCGGGGCTGGAGGAGGCGTAGAAGCTGACGAAGCCGGCCAGGACGAGGGAGGTCGCGAGACCGGTGATCCACAGCGCGCGGCGGGAAGTGCGCGCCGCGACGGGCGCCGTGCGCGCCCCATCGGCCGCCGGTGCATCCACGAGCGCGCCGTTCACGCGCAGCTTCAGTCGCTGTCGCAGGCCGCGCGCGCCGTGCACGAGATCCGGGCGCACGGCGATCACCGCGCCCACCGTCAGCGCCGTGATCACCGCCTCCCCGAGCCCGATGAGCACATGCACGCCGATCATCGCGGTGGCGACCTTGCCGAGGGAGACGTCGGTCGTCCCGCCGACGGCGTAGATGAGGGTGAACGCCACCGCCGCGGCCGGCACCGACAGCAGCGCGGCGACGAAGGAGGCGACGGTGACCGAACGCCGCCCGCGCGGCAGCACCTTCACCAGCAGACGGAAGACGGCGTAGGAGACGACCGTCGTGACGATCGCCATGTCCGTGATGTTCACGCCGAGCGCGGTCAGCCCGCCGTCCGCGAAGAGGATCCCCTGCATGAGCAGGACCACGGAGATGCAGAGCACACCGGTGTAGGGGCCGACGAGGATCGCCGCCAGCGCCCCGCCCAGCAGATGCCCGCTGGTACCGGCCGCGACGGGGAAGTTGAGCATCTGCACCGCGAAGATGAAGGCCGCGACCAGACCGGCCAACGGGGCGGTTCTCTCGTCCAGTTCGCGTCGCGCGCCGCGCAGGCTCACGGCGACGGCGGCGGCGGCGACCACGCCGGTCGCGGCCGAGGTGGGCGCGTCGATGAATCCGTCAGGCACATGCACCGTTCGATGATAATGCCTTGTTGCGAACCTCTTGCAAGAGCGAGTGGGTCGTATCTCGGACCGTTGCTCATTCGTCAAGAGGCATGAACGGGAAAATATGGGACATTGGAAGGGGGTGGACGCACAGATTCCGCACAGGTCACGCTCCGTGAGAGGGCCGTCACGATGTCTGTAGTCGAACAGTACGCGCGAGCCCACATCGTCTCCGACGCCGCGATACCGATCGACGAAGCGGTCCCCGTGGTGCTGCGCTACGACCCGGAGACCGACCCGCGTTCGGTGCGGTTCGACCTGCCGGGCACCCGCGAATGGACCTGCTCCCGCTCGCTCCTCGAACAGGGCCTGCGCGCCCCGGCCGGCACCGGACAGGTCCGCGTATGGCCGTGCGGCCGCGTGCAGGCGGTCGTCGAGTTCCACTCCCCGCAGGGCGTGTCGGTGGTGCAGTTCGAGACGAAGGCACTGCTCAGGTTCCTGCGCCGCACCTACCTGGCGGCGGCACCCGTCAGTCGCTGACCGGCACCGCCCGCCCGCGCCCGGACGCCGTGGCTCAGCCCATCTTCAGCAGCGCCGCCACGATCGGACCGGCCGTGTCACCGCCGTGACCGCCCGCCTGGACCACGCCCGCCGCCGCGAGGTCGCCCCGGTAGGCGGTGAACCAGCCGTTCGGCTTCTTCTGGTTGTCCACCTCGGCCGAGCCCGTCTTCGCGCCGGCGTCACCGCTCACCCCGGACATCGCCTTGGCCGCCGTGCCGTAGCCCGCCGTGTACCGCATGACGTCCTTCAGCCAGGCCTGCGTCTGCGACGACATCGTCCGGGAGGCCTTCGCCAGCGTGCGGTGGTCCACGTCGGGGGAGACCAGGTACGGCTGGCGGAAGACGCCCGACTCCACGGTCGCCGAGACCGACGCCATGTTCAGCGGGTTCATGCGCACCCCGCCCTGGCCGATCAGCGAGGCACCCATCTGCGCGCCGCTCTGCACCGGGATCGAGCCGTCGAAGGTCGGGACGCCGATGGCCCAGTTGTTCATACCGAGGCCGTAGACCTGCTGGGCCTCCGTCGTCAGGTCGCTGTTGGACAGCTTCGGCGCGAAGTTGATGAAGGCGTTGTTGCAGGAGGCGCCGAAGGCCAGCTTGAAGGTGCCCTGCTTGATCTCCGAGTTGTCGTCGTTGTGGAAGGTCCAGCCCGCGAGCTTGTACTTCTTGGGGCAGGGGTGCGACTGGTCCGGCTTGACGAGCCCCTTCTCGAACAGCATCGTCGACGTCACGATCTTCATCGTGGAGCCCGGGGCCAGGGAGCCCTGGAAGGCCGTGTTGAAGCCGGGGTTGTGGTTCGCCACGGCCAGGATCTCGCCGGTCGACGGGCGCAGGACCACGACCGAGGACCGGTCCTTCGCGGCGACCTGCCGCTCGGCCGCCGCCTGGAAGGTGGGGCTCAGCGTCGTCTTCACCTTGCCCGGGGTGCCCTTGGTCAGCGTCAGCAGGCTCTTGTCGGACAGCTTGGCCTTCTGCGAGGTCTTGCCGCGCACCACGTCCAGCTCGATGCCCGCCTTTCCGCCGGCGATCTTGCCGTACTTCTCGCGCAGGCCGTCCAGGACGGGGCCCAGCGACGGGTACTTGGCGGTCGTCAGCTCGCCGCCGTCACGGCCGTAGGCCTTGACCGGAGGCGTCCCCGCCTCGCCGGTGACCAGCGTGTCGCCGTCCTTCAGGTCCGGGTGGACGACGGAGGAGTGCCAGTCGACCAGCGGTTTGCCGGTCTCCTTGTCGCGTACGACTGTCAGCGAACTGTCGTACGCCAGCGGCTTGCTGGTGCCCTTGTACGCGACCGTGCCCTTGACGGAGAAGGGGACCTTGTCGCCGGTGCGGGTGCCCGGGGTGAGGGTGACGCCCGTGATGTGGGCGTCCTTGGTGTAGCCGGTGAGCAGGGTGGTGGCCGCCGTCGGGTCGTTCGTGACGGCGGCTGCCTGAGCGGCCTTGCCCGCCTTCCAGGACGTCAGGAACTTCGTCGCGGCGGTCTGCACCTCGGTGGCCGACAGCGGGCCGGTCTTGACGTGCTTGTGGTCGCCCGCGGACGCCGAGGTGCTCCCGTCGTCGGCCGAGGCCCCGGGGCCGTACAGCGCGTACGCGCCGAGGCCGGCGCCGCCGACGACCACGGCGATCACCCCGCCGATGACGGCGGACCCGGTCTTCCGTCGCTCGGCGACGCGCCTTCTGTTGCCCACAGTTCCCGTCCTTCGCTACTTCCCCAGGGTCCCCGTTGCCCTCATCCATCCCAACGACGGCACCAGCCTAGAGTCCCCAAGCGGAGGGGAAACTTCAGCCTGCCGTCCGTAGCACAGCTGCGACAATCGGGCCCGCCGCCGTGCCGCCGTGGCCGCCCTCCTCGGTCATGGCCGCGGCCGCCATGTCGTCGCGGAACCCGGTGAACCAGCTGTTGGACACGGTCTGCCCGTCGACCTCCGCGGAACCGGTCTTGGCGCCGATGTCCCCACGCAGCCCGGCCATGGCGTCCATCGCCGTCCCCTGGGTCGCGGTGAGCCGCATCATCTGCCGCAGCTGGTCGGAGGTGCTCGCGGACAGCCCCTTGGCGGTGGCCAGTTCGCGGTCGTCCAGGTTCGGCGGGACCAGGTAGGGCTGGCGGAAGCGGCCGGTGATGGCCGTCGCGGTGACCGAGGCCATGTTCAGCGGGCTCATCTGCACCTGGCCCTGGCCGATCGCGTTGGCGGCGCGGTCCGGGCCGCTGACCGTGGGCACCTTGCCGTCGAAGGACGTGATGCCCGTCTTCCAGTTGTCCCGGCCGAGCCCGAAGCGGTCCCGGGCCTCCTGCGTGAGCGAGGAGTCGGTGAGCGGCTTCTCGTCGATGAGCTTGATGAAGGCGGTGTTGCAGGAACGCAGGAAGCTGTTGGCGAGCGTGGCGTTCTCGTTGGGCTGCATGTTCTTGAGGTTGGTGAAGGTCTGGCTCTGCCAGGTGGCGCTCGGCGGACAGGGCGCCGGGCCGTTCATCGAGGTCACACCGTTGTCGATGAGCATCGCGGCGGTGATGATCTTCATCGTGGAGCCGGGCGCGACCTCGCCCTCGAACGCCGCGTTGAACTGGTCCCCGCGGTTGTTGGCCACTGCCAGCACCTCACCGGTGCTGGGCTTGACGGCCACCACCGACGACTGGTCGAACTTCTTCACCGCCGTTTCGGCCGCCGCCTGCGCGCTCGCGCTGATCGTGGTCCGCAGCCGGCCCGCCTTCCCCTTGGCGAGGGTCACCAGCGTGGTGTCGGCCACCCCCTCCGCCTGGTGGTGGACGGCCAGCTCGATGCCGGGCGTGCCGCCCGCCTTGTCGCCGTAGCGCTGGCGCAGGGTGTCGATGACGGGCCCGAGCGACGGGTACTTCTCTTTCGTCAGCACGGCCCCGTTCCGGTCCACGGCCTCGATCTCCGGGCTCGCGGACTCGCCCGTGACCAGTGTGTCGCCGGTCTTGAGCTGCGGATGGACGACCGACGGCCGCCAGTCGACCAACGCCCGCCCGGTGGTCCGGCCCCGCACGACCGTCAACTCGCTCTTGTACGTCAGCGGCTTGGACCTGCCCTGGTACGACACCGTCGCCCTGACCGTGAAGGGCACCGTCGCCCCGCTCGCCGCGCCCGGGGTGATCTTCACCTTCTTGATGTGCGCGCTCTCGCTGTAGCCCGTCAGCAGCGGCCGGGCTCCCGCGTCGTCGTTCGTGTACGTGGCCGCCCGGGCCGCCTCCCCCTTCGACCAGGCGGCCAGGAACTTGGCCGACGTCTGCTTGATCTCGTCCTTGCTCGGCGGCCCCGTCTTCACGGACGCCGCTCCGCCGTCGCCGTCACCGTTCAGCGCCGACACGATGTTGAAGGCGCCGTACCCGGCGCCGCCCACCATCACGGCGAACACGCTGCCTATGACGGCGACCTTGACCCCCTTGGCCATGTCTCTCCCCGTTTCCCCGTACAACGATCCCCCGCACTGTAGGCGGCGGGAGAGGGGGCTGTGAGGGATGTTGCCCATGTTGGTACGGATCCGGCCGCACCGTGGGCACGGACCGGCTACACCCAGGTGTCCAGCCACATACGTGAACGCCAGCTGTCGATCGGGATCGCGGTGCCGGTGTACAGGGGCCAGAAGTAGATGAAGTTCCAGGCGATCAGCAGGACCAGGACGCCCGCGCCCGTCGCCCCGGCCACCCGGCGCGTGTCGCTGGAGCCCGGCGGACCGATGACCGCGCCCAGCAGCATCGCCACCGCCAGGCACAGGAACGGCACGAAGACGACGGCGTAGAAGAAGAAGATCGTCCGTTCCTGGTACATGAACCAGGGCAGATAGCCGGCCGCCACACCGCAGGCGATGGCACCGGCCCGCCAGTCGCGGCGGAACAGCCAGCGCCACAGGACGTACAGGACCGCGAAGCCCGCCACCCACCACAGCAGCGGTGTGCCGATGGCGAGGACCTCACGGGCGCACTTCTGGCCCGCGTCGGCGGCGCAGCCGTCCGCGCCGGGCGAGGGGGACTCGTAGAAGTACGACACCGGCCGGCCGTCGACGATCCAGCTCCACGGGTTGGACATGTACGTGTGCGGCGAGGACAGGCCGATGTGGAATTCGTAGACCTCGTGCTCGTAGTGCCACAGGCTGCGCAGCCAGTCCGGCAGGAAGGTGAAGTGGCCGCCCCGGCCGTCGGTCGCGGCCCAGTTGCGGAAGTAGCCGCCGGAGCCGTCCGCGGGGGAGAGGATCCAGCGGATCCAGGAGAGCAGGTAGACGGTGACGGCGATGACGGACATCACCACCCACGACACGATCGACTCGGCCGCCCAGATCAGCGAGATCCGGTGGCGGGCGCCCGCGGTCCTGCGCGCCCCGACGTCCCACAGCGCGGTCATCAGGGCGAACGCGGCCAGGAAGTACAGGCCGTTCCACTTCGTGCCGATCGCGAGGCCCAGCAGCACGGCCGCCGCCCACCGCCAGGGGCGCAGGCCCAGCCAGGTGGTGTCGGCGATGTGCGCGTCGGGCCGCACCAGACCGTCCGGGCTCACTGGGAGGGCGGCGGCGAGTCTGGCGCGCGCCTGGTCCCGGTCGATCACCAGGCACCCGAACGCGGCCAGTACGAAGAACATCAGTACGCCGTCGAGCAGCGCGGTGCGGCTCATCACGAAGTGCAGCCCGTCCACCGCCATCAGCGCGCCGGCCAGGCAGCCGAGGAAGGTGGAACGGAAGATCCGGCGGCCGATGCGGCACAGCATCAGCACCGACAGCATGCCGAGCACGGCGGTCATGAACCGCCAGCCGAACGGGTCGAACCCGAACATCAGCTCGCCCAGCCCGATCACGTACTTGCCGACCGGCGGATGCACGACATAGGCCGCGTCCGTCGGGATCTTGACATGTCCGTGCGAGGAGATGATCAGGTCGTTGGCGTTCTTGTCCCAGTTGACCTCGAAGCCGCGGTGGACGATCGCCCAGGCGTCCTTGGCGTAGTACGTCTCGTCGAATATCACCGCCTTCGGGCTGCCCAGGTGCCAGAAGCGCATCACGCCCGCCAGCAGCGTCACCAGCAGCGGGCCGACCCAGCCGGACCAGCGCGCGATCCGTCCGGCGAGCGTCGGCCGCACGCCCAGCACCTGCCACAGCCGCGGGCTCGGTTCGGTGAACGGCGGCACCAGACGCGCACGGACGTCGCCTCTGGACCCGGCCGAGTATCCGAAACGGCGCAGCCGCAGCTGCCAGGCCGGCCGCTCGTCTTCAGGGGTCTGGCCTTGCCGGGTGTCCGGGGAGGACGCGGTACTGGTCACCGCGCCATCGTAGGGAACGGTTCTGTGTGAGTCCCGTGCATGGCAGGTAAGGGTTCGAATGCGTTCGCTTCCGTCGCTCCCTGGGAGGATGGGGAGGTGACCGGAATCCTCGTACTCGCAGGCACCCCCATCGGCGACATCGCGGACGCGCCCCCGCGACTGGCCCAGGAGCTCGCCGGGGCCGACCTCGTGGCCGCCGAGGACACGCGGCGGCTCAGGCGGCTGACCCAGGCGCTGGGCGTCACGCCCAAGGGGCGCGTGGTGTCGTACTTCGAGGGCAACGAGTCCGCCCGCACACCCGAGCTGGTCGAGGAACTGGTGAACGGGGCGCGCGTGCTGCTCGTCACCGACGCCGGCATGCCCTCCGTGTCCGACCCCGGTTACCGGCTGGTCGCCGCCGCCGTGGAGAAGGACATCCGGGTCACCGCCGTGCCGGGCCCGTCCGCCGTGCTCACCGCGCTCGCCCTGTCGGGGCTTCCCGTGGACCGGTTCTGCTTCGAGGGGTTCCTGCCGCGCAAGGCGGGGGAACGGCTGACGCGCCTGAAGGAGGTCGCCGAGGAGCGGCGCACGCTCGTCTACTTCGAGGCCCCGCACCGACTCGACGACACCCTCGCCGCGATGGCGGAGGCGTTCGGCGCCGACCGGCGGGCGGCCGTGTGCCGGGAACTGACCAAGACGTACGAGGAGGTCAGGCGCGGCCCGCTGGCGGAACTCGCGGAGTGGGCGGCCGCGGGGGTGCGCGGCGAGATCACGGTGGTTGTGGAGGGGGCGCCCGAGCGGGGCGCGCAGGACGTGAGCGCCGAGGAGCTCGTGCGCCGTGTGCGCGTGCGCGAGGAGGCCGGGGAGCGCCGCAAGGAGGCGATCGCGGCCGTCGCGGCCCAGGCGGGCCTGCCGAAACGGGAGGTCTTCGACGCGGTTGTGGCCGCGAAGAACGCCGCTTCGGCGAGTGGTTCGTGAGACTTTCGTGAAGTCCGCCACACCCCCTCTGAGCAGGGCGCATCTCTCCTGAGCGAGCGCCCCACGGACAGGCAAAGGGCTGTCGTGAAAAGCAAAGCCCCAAGGGGTGAGCGGGGGTGGTATGGCAAGGAAAGTCCAAATCGGATCCAACACTCGACAGGCCTGCTGCGATCACGCCGCCGGAAGCGTCCACTGGATGAAGGGACGCACCCGTCCCTTTGTCCAGCGGACAAGAGGAGCTGGCATGAGCGAGATCGAAGGACAGACCGCCCTGCGCGGCGCGGCCACCGCGGTCGTCCATGAGTCGTACTCCTTCGCCTGCATGCGCTGCGGGCACGGCTGGGAGCAGTCGTACGAGATAGAGCACCACACCGACGCCGACGGCCACGAGTTCGTGATGTACGTGGCGAACGGACGGATCGTCCCCTCCCCGCTGTCCCGGCCGACCTGCCAGAACTGCGACGCCCACGTCGTGCGGATCATGCGGCCGGGGCGGGTCTCCGCGGCGCACGACGCGGCGCACCGGTCCCACCGGCAGGCCCCGCAGGCCGGGCCCGTGGAGGCGCCGGAGCCGGCCGCCGACGGCGCGGAGCCGGAGGAGCACCACCACTGGCATCTGTCCGATCTCCTGCACCCCTTCCAGCGCAAGGCGGGCTGACAGCTCCCGGGGCCGGGACGGCATGCCCCTTTCGTAGGATCGGGGCATGCCTTCCTCCAGCTCGAAGACCGGTGACCAGAGCGCACCGCCGCTCCCGGCGCCCCTCAGGGTGCCCGTCGCCGACTCCCACACCCACCTCGACATGCAGTCCGGCACGGTGGAGGAGGCGCTGGCCAAGGCCGCGTCGGTGGGCGTGACCACCGTCGTCCAGGTCGGCTGCGACGTACGCGGCTCGCAGTGGGCAGCGCGGACGGCAGAGGAGTTCGAGAACGTCCACGCCGCCGTCGCCCTGCACCCGAACGAGGCGCCGCGCATCGTGCACGGCGACCCCGACGGCTGGTCCCGGCAGGGGGCGCGTGAACCGGGGGGCGCCACGGCGCTCGACGAGGCGCTCGCCGAGATCGACCGCCTGGCCGCGCTCCCCCACGTCAAGGGCGTCGGCGAGACCGGCCTCGACTACTTCCGCACCGGACCCGAGGGCAAGGAGGCGCAGGAGCGCTCCTTCCGCGCCCACATCGAGATCGCCAAGCGGCACGGCAAGGCGCTCGTCATCCACGACCGCGACGCCCACGCGGACGTGCTGCGCGTGCTGAAGGAGGAGGGCGCCCCCGAGCGCACCGTCTTCCACTGCTACTCCGGCGACGCCGAGATGGCCGAGACGTGCGCCCGCGCCGGCTACTTCATGTCCTTCGCCGGCAACGTCACCTTCAAGAACGCCCAGAACCTGCGCGACGCCCTGGCGGTGGCCCCGGCGGAGCTGCTGCTCGTGGAGACCGACGCGCCCTTCCTCACCCCGGTGCCGTACCGCGGACGGCCCAACGCCCCGTATCTCATTCCGGTCACGGTGCGCGCCATGGCCGCCGTCCGGGGCGTCGACGAGGACGTCCTGGCGACGGCACTCGCCGCGAACACCGCCCGCGCCTTCGATTACTGACCCTTAACGCACGACTGTGCGTAGCCGCGTCGCTTTGGAGAGTGACGGTCGCTCCGCTAGGTTCTGTGGGCCCGATCCGGACCCCTCTGGACCCAACGGCCCCTGGAGCGTGTCGGCGTGAGCAACTCGCAGTACGAGACGTATGAGGCGTACGGCCCGGCCGCGCCGTCCGAGGCGTACCCGCCGTCGCCGGGATACGACGGCTTCGGAGACGGCCTCGACGAGGGATTCGACGGGGGGTTCGGCGACGACCGATTCCGTGACCGCGGTTTCGACGCGCACAGCGCGCGGACGCTGCCGGCGGCGCATGTGGTGTCGGAGGCGACGGTGGTGTCCGGTGCGCTTGGGGCGTACGGAGGTCCGCACGCGCCCGCGTACGAGGCGTACGAGGCGTACGGAACCGGTGTCGACGCGCCGCGCGAGCCCTACGAGGCGGCGCTGCCGCGTCAGACGGGGCCCGTGGTGAACGAGGGGGCGCCCGACGAGGTCGCGCGCGCCGTCGCGGGCGGGCGCGGTTCGCGCCGGCGCAAGGTCCGGTACGCCGAGCGCTCGGACAGCTCCGTGCGCCGCCTGCTCCCGCAGGCGCTGGTCGTCGCCTTCCTCGCCGGCGGCACCTCCGCGTTCGTCGCCAACGACAAGGCGATCGAGCTGACCGTCGACGGCGAACCGCGCACCCTGCACACCTTCGCGGACGACGTGACGGAACTCCTCGCGGAGGAGGGCGTCGCCGTAGGGGAGCACGACGTGGTCGCGCCCGCCCCCGGCACCGCGCTCGCCAGCGGCGACGAGGTGGCGGTGCACTACGGGCGCCCCGTGCGGCTCACACTCGACGGACACCGGCGCGAGATGTGGACGACGGCGCACACCGTGCAGGGGGCGCTCGACCAACTGGGCGTGCGCGCGGAGGGCGCGTACATGTCCGTCTCGCGCTCCCAGCCCATCGGACGCGCCGGCCTCGCCCTCGACGTCCGCACCGAACGCTCCGTGACGATCATGGCCGACGGCCGCGCCCGCACCGTACGCACGAACGCGGCGACCGTGCGCGAGGCCGTCGAGGAGGCAGGCGTCACCCTGCGCGGCGAGGACACGACGTCCGTCCCGGGCGACAGCTTCCCGCGCGACGGACAGACGGTGACCGTGCTGCGTGTGAGGGGCAGCGAGGAGGTCCGCGAGGAGCCGATCCCGTTCGAGACGGAACGCCGGAACGACCCCACGCTGTTCAAGGGGACTGAGGTCGTCGAGCAGACCGGGCAGCCGGGTCTGCGGCGCGACACCTACGCCCTGCGGACCGTCAACGGCGTCCGGCAGAAGCCGCGCAGGACCGACTCCGACGTGGTGCGCGAGCCGCGCAGACAGATCGTGCGGGTCGGCACCAAGCCGCTGCCGACGTCCGCGCACGGGGCGGACGGCCTGAACTGGCACGGGCTGGCGGCGTGCGAGTCGGGCGGCAGGCCGGACGCGGTCGACCCTTCGGGGACGTACGGGGGCCTGTACCAGTTCGACACCCGCACCTGGCACAGCCTCGGCGGCAGCGGGCGGCCGCAGGACGCCACGGCGGAGGAGCAGACGCTGCGGGCGAAGAAGCTCTACATGCGGCGCGGGACGAGCCCGTGGCCGCACTGCGGGACGCGCCTGCACGGGTGAGCCGCGCCGACGGGAGCGCGCCGACGCCCTCAGCCGCGCGGACGGGGCCGCGCCGACGCCCTCAGCCGCGCGGACGGGGCCGCGCCGACGCCCTCAGCCGCGCGGACGGGGCCGCGCCGACGCCCCCGTACCCTTGTCCCGTGAGCAGCAGCCCCGCCCCAGACGCCCTCCTCGGGCCCGCCGACGTACGCGAACTCGCGGCCGCCCTCGGCGTGCGTCCCACCAAGCAGCGCGGCCAGAACTTCGTGATCGACGCGAACACGGTCCGCCGTATCGTGCGCACCGCCGAAGTCCGCCCCGACGACGTGGTGGTGGAGGTCGGCCCCGGGCTCGGCTCGCTGACGCTCGCGCTGCTGGAGGCCGCCGAGCACGTCATCGCCGTGGAGATCGACGACGTACTGGCCGCCGCGCTGCCCGCGACCGTCGCGGCCCGCATGCCGGAGCGCGCCGGGAGTTTCGCGCTGGTCCACTCCGACGCGATGCACGTCGCCGAGCTGCCCGGCCCCGCCCCGACGGCGCTGGTGGCGAACCTGCCGTACAACGTCGCCGTCCCGGTCCTGCTGCACATGCTCGAGACCTTCCCGACCATCGAACGCACCCTGGTCATGGTCCAGTCGGAGGTCGCCGACCGCCTCGCCGCGGGGCCCGGTTCGAAGGTGTACGGCGTGCCGTCCGTGAAGGCCAACTGGTACGCCGAGGTCAAGCGGGCCGGGGCGATCGGGCGGAACGTCTTCTGGCCCGCGCCGAACGTCGACAGCGGCCTCGTGGCGCTCACCCGGCGCACCGAGCCGGTCCGGACCACCGCCTCCAAGGCCGAGGTGTTCGCCGTGGTCGACGCCGCCTTCGCGCAGCGCCGCAAGACGCTGCGGGCCGCGCTCGCCGGATGGGCCGGTTCGGCCCCGGCGGCGGAGGCGGCCCTGGTCGCCGCCGGGGTGTCGCCGCAGGCGCGCGGCGAGGCGCTCACCGTCGAGGAGTTCGCGCGCATCGCGGAGAACAAGGGGGCCGGCGCCGCCGGGCCCGTCGAGCACAAGGAGCCCCGTCCCCAGTGAGCGTCACCGTCCGCGTCCCCGCCAAGGTCAACGTGCAGCTCGCGGTGGGTGCCGCCCGACCCGACGGCTTCCACGACCTGGCCAACGTCTTCCTCGCGGTCGGCCTCTACGACGAGGTGACCGTGACGCCGGCCGAGGAACTGCGCGTCACCTGCGAGGGCGCCGACGCCGACCAGGTCCCCCTGGACCGTACGAACCTCGCCGCGCGGGCCGCGCTCGCGCTCGCCGAACGTCGGGGCATCGAGCCGGCCGTGCACATCCACATCGCCAAGGACATCCCGGTCGCCGGCGGCATGGCGGGCGGCAGCGCGGACGGCGCGGGCGCGCTGCTGGCCTGCGACGCGCTGTGGGGTGCGGGCGCCTCCCGGGCCGAACTGCTCGCCATCTGCGCCGAGTTGGGCAGTGACGTGCCGTTCAGCCTGGTCGGCGGGGCGGCGCTGGGCACCGGGCGCGGCGAACAGCTGACCGCCCTGGAGGTGGGCGGCACCTTCCACTGGGTGTTCGCGATGGCCGGGCGGGGGCTGTCGACGCCGGCCGTGTTCCGGGAGTTCGACCGGCTCACGGCGGGCCTCGACGTCCCCGAGCCGGTCGCCTCTCAGGAGCTGCTCGACGCCCTCGCCAAGGGCGACGCGGACGCGCTCGCCGCCGCCGTCTCCAACGACCTGCAGCCCGCCGCCCTCTCGCTCTTCCCGGAGCTCGCCGACACCCTGGCCACGGGCCGCGCCGCCGGCTCCCTCGCCGCGCTCGTCTCCGGATCGGGGCCGACGACGGCGTTCCTCGCCCGAGACGCGCGGTCGGCGGCGAAGGTGGCGGAGGCGCTGGAGGCCTCGGGCACCTGCCGCACGGTGCGTACGACGTCGGGTCCGGCACCGGGCGCGACGGTGCTCGGCGGCACGCACGCGTAGGGGCGCGTCCGCGAGGGGATCTTCGCCCGATCTCCACAGGAACGTCCCACGACCGCGCTACGGGCGGGGTGGGTGGGACGGATAAGGTCCGTTGATACTTCAAGCGCTTGCTGTTGCGCGTGACGACCTCTGCACAGCCGAAGGATCACTCGTGCCCGAGTCCGAACCCCCCACCCCTGCCTCCGCGCCCACCCACCGCCGCAAGCGGTCTCTGTCACGCCGGGGCGCGATCGGCGCCGGCGTGGCCATGGCCGGCGCCGCCGTCCTGACGCCGGCCGTCTTCGCGGCCACCGAGTCCGACCCCGGTTCCGCCCCCGGCTCCGGTTCCGGCTCGGCCTCCGGCGGCGACCCCGCCACCACGCCGGAGACGTTCCCGGCGACCCGCTCGGCCGCCGCCATCGGCACCGGTACCGCCACCACCTCCTTCGCCGCCTCCTACGTCGGCGTGCGCTGGAGCGGCGACCCGGGCGGCGCGGGCATCCGCTTCCCGGGCGACACCGGCTTCCAGTCGCTCACCGGCGGCTGCGCGAGCGTCGACGGCGGCGGCACGGCCCTGGTGGCGGCCGGCAACGCGAAGACGTACGAGGTGAGGGCGGCGGACGGCACGACGGACGTGCGCTCGCTCGCGATCGACACCGCCCGCGGGCCGGGCCGCACCTTCCAGGTGCCCTCGCAGCCCACGCGCGTGCGTGGCGTGCGGTATCTGTCCCGCCCGGCCTGGGGCGCCGACGAGTCCAAGCGGTACAAGAACGGGCAGGTCAACTCGCCGGAGAAGTACTACGCGCTGCAGTCGATCACGGTCCACCACACGGACACCCCGAACGACGACCCCGACCCGGCGGCGACCGTGCGCGCGATCTACGAGTACCACGCGGTCACCCTTGACTGGGGCGACATCGGCTACCACTTCCTGATCGACGAGGCCGGCGACGTCTACGAGGGCCGCTACTCCGGCGACGACGGCATCCCCGCCTTCAACACCGACGGCGACCTGGTCACCGCCTTCCACACCGCCGGCTACAACTCCGGCAACCTCGGCATCGCCCTCCTCGGCACCCTGACCGACCAAGGCCCCACGGACGCCGCGAGAGCCTCGCTGACCCGCCTGATCAAGGTGATCGCCCGCTTCAAGGGCCTCGACCCGCGGGCGCAGATCACGTACACCAACCCCGTCAACGGCGTCACCAAGAACGTCACGACGGTCGGCGGCCACCGCGACTGGCTCCAGACCGACTGCCCCGGCCGGACGATGTACGACCTCCTGACCGAGGTCCGCGCGGACGCCTCAGGCTGATCCCGGTTTTCCACAGGCCACCCTGCTCGGGATCGGCCAGCCACCGGCGCGCTGAGGCCCTGTCGCCGGTCTCCCGCCTGCCCCGCGGGGCCCCGCCCTACGGGCGGACGACGGGAGACCGGCGACAGGGCCTACGCTGGGAGGCTGATCGTCCCCCCGGGCAGGAGAGAAATGGCCGTCAATCTGGTCAATGTCGAGAACGTCAGCAAGGTGTACGGCACTCGTGCCCTCCTCGACGGCGTCTCCCTCGGCGTCTCCGAAGGCGACCGGATCGGGGTCGTGGGACGCAACGGGGACGGCAAGACCACGCTCATCCGCATGCTGGCCAAGCTCGAGGAGGCCGACACCGGGCGCGTCACCCACTCCGGAGGGCTGCGCCTGGGGGTGCTCACCCAGCACGACTCCCTGGACCCGAACGCCACCGTGCGGCACGAGGTCATCCGCGACATGGCCGACCACGAGTGGGCGGGCAACTCCAAGATCCGGGACGTGCTCACCGGGCTGTTCGGCGGGCTGGACCTGCCCGGTTTCCCGCAGGGCCTCGACACCGTCATCGCGCCCCTGTCCGGCGGTGAGCGCCGCCGTATCGCCCTGGCCAAACTGCTCATCGAGGAACAGGACCTGATCGTCCTCGACGAGCCGACCAACCACCTCGACGTCGAGGGCATCGCCTGGCTCGCCCGTCACCTGCGCGAGCGCCGCTCCGCGCTGGTCTGCGTCACGCACGACCGCTGGTTCCTGGACCAGGTGTGCACGCGCATGTGGGACGTGCAGAAGGGCGACGTCTACGAGTACGAGGGCGGCTACTCGGACTACGTCTTCGCACGCGCCGAGCGCGAGCGCATCGCCGCCACCGAGGAGGCCAAGCGGCAGAACCTCGTCCGCAAGGAGCTGGCCTGGCTGCGCCGCGGGGCACCCGCGCGCACCTCCAAGCCGCGCTTCCGCGTCGAGGCCGCCAACGAGCTGATCAAGGACGTACCGCCGCCCCGGGACAGCTCCGAGCTGATGAAGTTCGCCTCCTCGCGACTCGGCAAGACGGTCTTCGACCTGGAGGACGTCACCGTCCAGGCCGGCCCCAAGGTGCTGCTCAAGCACGTCACCTGGCAGCTCGGCCCCGGCGACCGCATCGGCCTGGTCGGTGTGAACGGCGCCGGCAAGACCTCCCTGCTGCGGGCGATGGCGGAGGCGGCCCGCACGGAGGGCGAGACACAGCCCGTGGGCGGGCGGGTCAGCGTGGGCAAGACCGTCAAGCTCGCCTACCTCTCCCAGGAGGTCGCCGAGCTGAACCCGAACCTGCGGGTGCTGGAGGCCGTCCAGCAGGTGCGCGAGCGCGTCGACCTCGGCAAGGGACGCGAGATGACCGCCGGGCAGCTGTGCGAGACGTTCGGCTTCAACAAGGAGAAGCAGTGGACGCCGGTCGGCGACCTCTCCGGCGGTGAGCGCCGCCGGCTCCAGCTGCTGCGGCTGCTCATGGACGAGCCCAACGTCCTCTTCCTCGACGAGCCCACCAACGACCTCGACATCGAGACCCTGACCCAGCTGGAGGACCTCCTCGACGGCTGGCCCGGCTCGATGATCGTCATCTCCCACGACCGGTTCTTCGTCGAGCGCACCACCGACCGCGTCTTCGCGCTGCTGGGCGACGCCACGTTGCGGATGCTGCCGCGTGGCATCGACGAGTACCTGGAGCGACGGCAGCGGATGGAGGAGGCGGTCGCCGCGGCCGCCCCGGTCGCGGACAAGCCCGTCGCCGAGAAGAGCTCCGCCGACCAGCGCGCCGCGAAGAAGGAACTGCAGAAGATCGAGCGGCAGTTGGACAAGGTCTCCGAGCGGGAGACCAAGCTGCACGCCCAGATCGCCGAGAACGCCACGGACTTCGCGAAGGTGGCGGAACTGGACGCGGAACTGCGTGACTTGGCCGGCCAGCGGGAGGAACTGGAGCTGCGCTGGCTCGAACTCGCCGAGGACGCGTGAAGGACGTGTGAAGGCGTAACGGCGGTATCACGGGCCGGTCGTCCCTTGGGAACAGCGGACGAGCCGGCCCGGTGCGTTGTCGGTGCCGAGTGATAGAAAGAGCCGTCTGAGAACTGTCTGAGTACGACTCCGGCTCATCAAGCGCCTCGCGGCGTGGCTGGAAATCAGTGATCGAACGGGGGAAAGCGCTGATGACACAGCCGCCGCAGGGTGGTTTCGGGCCGCCGCAGGATCCGCCGCCGGAGGGCGGATTCGGGGCGCCGCCGCCCCCGCAGTCCCCGCCGCCGCAGGGCCCGTCGTCCCCGCAGCCCGGCTACGGCCACCCCCAGCCTCCACCACCGCCTCAGCCGCCCGCGCAGCCACCCCAGCAGCCGGGCCCGTACGCCCAGCAGCCCGGTCCGTACGCGCAGCCCAACCCATACGGCCAACCTGGCCCCTACGGTCAGCCCCAGCAGCCCGGCCCGTACGGAGCGCAGCCCGGCTACGGGTATCCGTCGCAGCCCCAGTACCCGGGCGGCCCCGGAATGCCGCCGACCGGTCCCCGCAAGGGCAGGCCGGTGCTGATCGCGGTGGCGGCCGTCCTCGCCCTGGCCGTCATCGGCGGCGTCGCGTACGCGGTGACCCGCGGCGGGGACGACGGCAAGAAGCCGGTCGCCGGGCAGAGCGACGACCCCAAGCCCACCGCGTCCGGCACGTCGGGCGGCTCCGGCGGTACGAAGGGCTCCGACCCCGAGGACCTCAACTCGGGCCGCCAGGCCGGTGAGGCGAAGGTCCTCTGGTACAAGTCGCCGCCGGACACGCCCGGTTCGGGTGCCGACGCCCCGGGCATGTGGATCACCGGCAAGACGGTGGTGAAGGCGGCGTACAAGCAGGTCTTCGCCTACGGCGTGGCCGACGGCGCGACGGCCTGGGGCCCGTTGACCTTCCCGCAGAAGATCTGCTCGGTCACCCCCCAGAAGTCGGCCGACGACAAGGTCGTGGTGGCGTACGAGAGTGGCACCGGCGAGCGCGCCAAGTGCAACAAGCTCCAGCAACTCGACCTGAACACCGGCGCGGAGGGCTGGAGCGGCACGCTCGGCGACGGCGCGCTGTTCGACAACACCATCAACGTCTCGCTGTCCATCACCGGCAAGACGGTGGTGGCGGGCCGCGCCCAGTCCGGGGTGGGATTCGACGTCGACAGCGGCAAGAAGCTGTTCGAGAAGACGAAGTACGGCAGTTCCTGCTTCCCGACCGCGTTCGCGGGCGGCGCCAGGCTGGTCTCCGTCGCGTCCTGCGACGCCTCCGAGGCGAACGAGCACGAGGAGATCCAGGAGCTCGACCCGAAGACCGGCAAGGTCAGGTGGACGCAGGAGTTCGACAAGGGCTGGACCGTCTCACGGACCTACTCCGTCGACCCGCTCGTCGTCTACAGCACCAACGAGGACAAGAAGGCCTGGAACATCTCCACCTTCGACGCCAAGGGGCGCTTCCGCTCCCAGGTCGGATTCGACGAGAACTTCGCCCCGCAGTGCGGCTGGCAGATCCTCGACCGCGACCTGCAGGGCTGCGAGGGCGTGGCGGCCGACGCGAACACGCTCTACCTGCCGACCAAGGCGACCACCGGGCCGAACGAGATCGTCGCCATCAACCTGGCCAGCGGCAAGGAGAAGTGGCGCGTGAAGTCCCCGGCGGACGAGTCGATGCTGCCGATGAAGGTGGAGGGCGGCAAGCTCATCGCCTATGTCGAGCCGTCGTACGACGCGGGCGGCGAGGTCGTGTCGATCGCGACGAGCGGCTCGGACCACAAGCCGGCGAAGCTGCTGCGCAACCCGGCGGGCACGGCCGACCTGGAGAACGGCTTCTACTCCAAGGCCTACGACTGGGTCGACGGCCGCTTCTACCTCTCCTCGACGAGGCTGGCCGGCAACGACGACTCGAAGGGGAAGCTGATTCTCGCCTTCGGCAACTGACGCCGCCCCACGGCTCCCCACATCCCCGTCGCCCCGCCGCCCCGCCTCGAGGTACCCCGCCATGACCCAGCCCCCGCCCCCGCCGAACCAGCCGCCGAACCAGCCCCCGCAGCAGCCCGGCTTCGGCCCGCCCCAGGGCCAGCAGCCGCCGCAGACGCCCCCGCAGCAGCCGGGATTCGGCGCCCCGCAGACCCCGCCGCAGCCGCAGCCGCCCTACGGCACCCCGCAGCCGGGCTACGGCTACCCCCAGGCCCCCCAGCCCCCGCAGCAGCCCGGCTACGGCTACCCCACGCCGCAGCCTCCGTACGGCCAGCCGCCCAACCCCTATGGCCAGCAGCCCGGTTACGGCTATCCGCAGCAGCCCGTACCGCCGCACCCCCAGGCCGGCGGGCGGAAGAACAACACGCCGCTGATCGTCGTCGCGGCGGTCGCCGCGCTCGCGCTCGTCGTCGGCGGCATCTGGTACTTCGCGTCCGCCGGTGGCGACGACAAGAAGGACCAGACCGCGAACTCCAGCGGTGGCACCGGCGGCGGCGACGGCGGTGGCGGTGACACCGGCAAGGGCGGTGTCGACGGCAAGGGCGAGGAGAAGGTGCCCGCCGACACCGCATCCAAGCTGCTGTACAAGCTCCCCTCGCCCAAGGTCGACGACACCACCGTGGTGTCCGGCTCCTGGCTGACCGACAAGGTGTACGTCAAGAGCGGCGTCGCGCAGATCAGCGCGTACGACCTCGACAAGGGCACCAAGCAGTGGACGATCAAGCTGCCCGGCCCGGTCTGCACGGTCAGCCGGCACACCACCGACGACCACCGCACGGCCGTCCTCTTCCAGCCCAGGATGCCGGCGAAGAACAGGTCGGCCGGATGCAGCCAGGTCGCGGCGATCGACCTGGACGCGGGCAAGAAGCTGTGGACGAAGTCGGTCGGTGACGGCGCCGGCGGGACGATCACGTTCAGCAACGTCACCGTCAGCGCGAGCACGGTCGCCGCGGGCGGCCTGCAGGGAGGCGCTGCGTTCGACGTCGCCGGCGGCAAGCCGCTGTGGGCCCCGAAGGCCACCGACAACTGTTACGACGCCGGGTACGGCGGCGGCGAGAAGCTGGTCGCGGTGCTCAAGTGCGGTCAGTACGGCGAGCGCCTGCTGCACATCCAGACCATCGACCCGCAGACGGGGAAGGTGATCTCGGACTACAAGATGGCCAAGGGCATCGAGTACGCCTCCGTGGTCTCGACGAACCCGCTGGTCGTGGCGGCCGACGCGGGCGACAGCGCCGGGGACGGCAGCGAGATCTCGGACTTCTACTCCATCGACAACAAGACCGGCAAGCTGATCAACCGGATCTCGGCGCCGGGCAAGCAGTACGCGGCCCGCTGCGACGGCATCACGAAGATCGAGGGCTGCACCGGTCTCGCCGTGGGCAACGACCGGCTGTACGTGCCGACCGAGGAGCACAGCGGCACCAAGGAGTACAGCCAGACCAACGAGGTCGTCGCCTTCGACCTGGCCACCGGCAAGCAGACCGGCCAGCGCGCCGACGCCGGCGACGGCTACACGATCACGCCACTGCGCATGGACAACGGCAACCTGATCGCGTACAAGCGCCCGCCGTACGACAAGGGCGGCCAGATCGTCAGCATCGACGGTGGCTCCTTCAAGGAGACGACGCTGCTGGAGAACCCGGCGACCGGTCCCGCGCGCTCGGCGGAGACCACGATGTCACCGGACTACTCCGAGATCCTCTACTCGCAGGGCCACCTGTTCATGGCCTCGCAGTTCGCCGACAAGTCGTCGTCGGCGGGGGACAAGTACCTGGCCCTGGCGTTCGGTACGCGCAGTTGAATCACCCACGTATGAGAGAAAAACAAGATATTCCGTCGATCCGGGGCAGTTCTCACCGGTAGGGGGAGCGCAACGTCGAACAAGCGTGTAGCTTCCGGGGGCATGAAGAGCGGGGGAGCCGGGAGGGGGGTTCCTGTCCGCGCGGACCGGTGGGCACCCATGGTGGGGCATGCCTGGGGATCCACTGGGGTGAGTGGGGGGTTTGCTCGATGGGAGTGCGGCTCATGGTGGTCGACGACCACCGACTGCTGGCCGAGGCGCTGGCCTCGGCGCTGAAGCTGCGGGGGCACCGGGTGCTGGCCGCCGCGGCGCCGGCCGCGGGCGCGGCGGAGCTGGTGATCACCCGCGCGCCGGAGGTGTGCCTGCTGGGTACGGCGACACCGGCCGAGCCGGGCATGTTCGACCCGGTGGTGCGGATCAAGCGGGAGCGTCCGCAGGTGGCGGTGCTGGTGCTGGGCCCCGTGCCCAGTCCGCGCGGGATAGCCGCGGCCTTCGCCGCCGGCGCCTCCGGCTACGTACGCCACGACGAGCGCATCGAGGGCGTCGAGCGGGCCATCATGAAGGCCCGGGCGGGTGAGGCGGCGGTCGCTCCGCAACTGCTGCAGGGGGCTTTCAGTGAGCTGCTCAACCCCGCCGCCCAGCCCGACGACGAGGGCCAGCGTCTGCTGCAGATGCTCACGCCCAGGGAGGTCGAGGTGCTGGTCCGGGTCGCCGACGGCGAGGACACCCGGCTGATCGCGGCGGGCATGGGCATCGCCCCGTCGACCGCGCGCACCCACGTCCAGCGGGTCCTGATGAAACTGGGCGTCGGCTCCCGCCTGGAGGCGGCGGCGCTGGCGGCCCGCACGGGCCTGCTGGACCGGGCGGGACCGCTGTCGCACCCGGTGCCGGAGACGGGAGCGGGGCCGGAGGCGTCGTAGCCTCCGGCCCCGCGGCCGTCACTCGGCGGGCTTGTCCGGCAGGTCCTCGGGCGTGACCTCGGGGACCGTCGGCGGGGTGGGCCGCAGCTTCAGCCAGGCCAGGAAGAAGAGGCCCAGCAGCAGCATCCCGATCCCGGTCCACAGGTTGATGTTGATGCCCTGGGCCTTGTCGATGGCGGCCTGGTCGTCGGTGATGCCGGTGATGGTGACGATCACGCCGTAGAGGACGAACAGGCCGCCGATGATGCGGCGCAGGTCGAAGATGCGGGCCGCGGTGGCCGACTTCTTCTGCAGTTCGGAGACCTCGCGCTGCACGTCCTGCTCGGAGTACGCGTGCGGCTCGGGGTGTTCGGAGGGGCTGGGAAACTCGGACATGGTCTCTCGATCCTCCCGCGATCAGAGCGAGAACGGGATGTAGCAGGCGGCAGCGATGATCACCGCGCCCCAGCCCAGCAGGGCCGGCCTGCGGTACCAGGCGTCGTCGCCGGGGGCGGGGGGCTCGGTCATGCCGGGGGAGGTGGTGCCGTAGACCAGGCCCTGGAGCTCCTCGGCGGGCTTGGGCTTGGTGAACAGGGACACGGCGAACATCACGATCGCGCCGGCGGCGAAGCCGACCATGGCCGAGACGAAGTTGGCGCCCTGGTCGGAGGGGATGTCGACGACGCCCTGCTTGTAGATCACGAAGTAGTTCACCATCGCGGAGACGGTGCCCGCGAGCAGGCCCCAGAAGCCGGACCTGGTGGAGGCGCGCTTCCAGAACATGCCGATGATGAAGACGACGAACATCGGCACGTTGAAGAAGGAGAACAGCGTCTGCAGGTAGCTCATGATGTTCGAGAACGACGAGGCCAGGAACGCCGTGCCGATCGACGCGCAGACGCCGATCACGGTGATCAGGCGGCCGAAGCGGACGTAGTACTCGTCCTCGCGGCCCTTGACGATGTAGCGGCCCCAGATGTCGTTGGTGAAGACCGTGTTGAAGGACGACACGTTGGCCGCCATGCCGGCCATGAAGGCGGCGAGCAGGCCGGTGATCGCGATGCCGAGGACACCGTTGGGCAGCAGCTCGTGCATCAGGTACAGGATGGCGTCGTTGTACTGGTAGCCCGACTTGGCGGTGCCGAAGCCGGGGACCAGAGCCGCCGCGACGAGCCCGGGGATCATCACCAGGAAGACGATGAAGATCTTCGGGTACGCGGCGATGAGCGGGGTGCGCTGGGCGGCGGAGAGGTTCTTCGCGGACAGGGCGCGCTGCACCTCGGCGAAGTTCGTCGTCCAGTAGCCGAAGGAGAGCACGAAGCCGAGGCCCAGGACGATCGTCAGCCAGTTGGCGCCGAGCGGGTTGGAGCTGCCGATGCCGGTGCCGCCCCAGGCGGTGGTGAAGTTGGCGCCGTGCTGCGCGGTGAGCTTGTCGGTCAGGCCGCCCCAGCCGCCGACCTTCTTCAGGCTCAGGATGACGATCGGGATGAGGGCCGCGAGGATCACGAAGAACTGCAGCACCTCGTTGTAGATCGCGGACGACAGACCGCCGAGGGTGATGTAGGCGAGCACGAAGGCGCCGGCGACCACGATGGCGACCCACTGCGGCCAGCCGAGCAGCGCCTCGACGACGAGCGCGAGGGAGTAGAGGTTCACACCGGCGATCAGGATGGCCGCGACGGCGAACAGGATCGAACTCAGCAGATGTGCCCATTTGTCGAAGCGCAGCAGCAGCATCTCGGGAACCGAGCGGACCTTGCTGCCGTAGTAGAAGGGCATCATCACCAGGCCGAGGAAGACCATGGCCGGGATGGCGCCGATCCAGTACCAGTGAACGGTGTACGCGCCGTACTGCGCGCTGTTGGCCGCCATGCCGAGGATCTCGGTGGCGGCCAGGTTGGCGGAGATGAAGGCGAGACCGGTGATCCAGGCGGGCAGGGAGCGTCCGGAGAGAAAGAAGTCGAGGCTGGTCTTCACCGATCTGCGGGCGGCGAAGCCGATGCCCAGGACGACGACGAAGTAGATGCCGAGGATCGTGTAGTCGAGCCAGCTTGTGGGGAGTCGTAGCTCGGCGGCGAGGGGGACAGCCATGTTTGTGGGGGTTTGCATAAGAACTCGCTTCGCTGCGTGAACGGATCCAGAGCGGAACCTATGCCTCGGTGTTCAGTAATTGAACACTTCGGTTGATGCCCTTTGTTGGATTGTGATGTTGACGACTCTGGGTGATCGTGTTCCAATGTGTTTGGTTATGTTTGATGGCTGTGCAGCTGAGTGAGTGGCTCGGATAGGGAGTCCGCAGTGAAGAAGACGTCGACCCGACTGGCCGACGGTCGCGAGCTGATCTACTACGACCTGCGCGACGACGTCGTGCGCGACGCGGTGGACGAGCGACCCCTGGAGCGGACCCACACCACCTCCGAGATCCGCCGCGACCCGCTGCTCGGCGACAGCGTTGCCATCGCCTCGCACCGACAGGGGCGCACCTACCATCCGCCGGCCGACGAGTGCCCGCTGTGCCCCTCCCAGGACGGGCGGCTGAGTGAGATCCCGGACTCGTCGTACGACGTCGTCGTCTTCGAGAACCGTTTCCCCTCCCTCGCCGGAGACTCGGGCCGCTGCGAGGTCGTCTGCTTCACCTCCGACCACAACGCGTCCTTCGCCGACCTCACCGAGGAGCAGGCCGCCCTGGTGCTGGACGCGTGGACGGACCGCACGTCGGAGCTGTCGCATCTGGCCTCCGTGGAGCAGGTGTTCTGCTTCGAGAACCGCGGCGCCGAGATCGGCGTGACCCTGGGTCACCCGCACGGCCAGATCTACGCCTACCCCTTCACCACCCCTCGCACCGCGCTGATGCTGCGGCAACTCGCCCAGTACAAGGAGGCGACCGGCGGGGGGAACCTCTTCGATCATGTTCTCGAGCATGAACTCGCCGACGGGCGGGTCGTCCTCGAGGGTGAACACTGGGTGGCGTTCGTGCCGTACGCGGCGCACTGGCCCTACGAGGTCCACCTGTACCCCAAGCACCGGGTGCCGGACCTGCTCGCGATGGGCGAGGAGGCGCGCACAGAGTTCCCCAAGGTCTATCTGGAACTGTTGAGGCGCTTCGACCGGATCTTCGGCGAGAACGAGCCGCCGACGCCGTACATCTCGGCCTGGCACCAGGCCCCGTTCGGCGCGCTGGAGGAGTTCGAGGGCGTCAACCGCGACGACTTCGCGCTCCACCTAGAGCTTTTCACCATTCGCCGTACGTCCGGCAAGCTGAAGTTCCTCGCGGGTTCCGAGTCCGGCATGAACGTGTTCATCAACGACGTGCCGCCGGAGCGCGCGGCCGAGCGACTGCGAGAGGTAGCGAGTTGATGAGCGGCAAGTATCTGGTCACCGGTGGCGCGGGCTATGTCGGCAGCGTGGTCGCCCAGCACCTGCTGGAGGCGGGCCACGAGGTCACCGTCCTCGACAACCTGACCACCGGGTTCCGCGAGGGAGTCCCGGCGGGCGCCACCTTCGTCGAGGGTGACATCCGCGACGCCGCCAAGTGGCTGGACTCCTCCTACGAGGCCGTCCTGCACTTCGCCGCGTTCTCGCAGGTCGGCGAGTCGGTCGTGAAGCCCGAGAAGTACTGGGACAACAACGTCGGCGGCACCATGGCGCTGCTCGGCGCGATGCGCGAGGCCGGCGTGCGCAAGCTCGTCTTCTCCTCCACGGCGGCGACCTACGGCGAGCCGGAGCAGGTCCCGATCGTCGAGACCGCCCCGACGAAGCCGACCAACCCCTACGGCGCCACCAAGCTCGCCGTCGACCACATGATCAGCGGCGAGGCGGCCGCCCATGGCCTGGGCGCGGTCTCCCTGCGCTACTTCAACGTGGCGGGCGCCTACGGCGCGTGCGGCGAGCGCCACGACCCCGAGTCGCACCTGATCCCCCTCGTCCTCCAGGTCGCCCAGGGCAGGCGCGAGGCCATCTCGGTGTACGGCGACGACTACCCGACGCCCGACGGCACCTGCGTGCGCGACTACATCCACGTCGCGGACCTGGCCGAGGCCCACCTGCTCGCGCTGAAGGCCGCCACCTCCGGCGAGCACCTGATCTGCAACCTCGGCAACGGCGAGGGCTTCTCCGTCCGCCAGGTCATCGAGACCGTCCGCCAGGTCACCGGCCACCCCATCCCCGAGGTCGTGGCCCCGCGCCGCGGCGGCGACCCGGCGGTCCTGGTGGCCTCGGCGCACAGCGCCCGCGAGAAACTGGGCTGGAACCCGTCCCGCGCGGATCTCGCGGGAATCGTCGCGGACGCGTGGGAGTTCGCGCAGAACATCTCCAGGGAGCAGTAGTGGGTGCACAGCAGGTCCGGGAAGGCTTCGCCGCGCTGTACGGGGCCGAACCGGAGGGCGTCTGGTCGGCGCCGGGCCGCGTCAACCTCATCGGTGAACACACCGACTACAACGACGGCTTCGTGATGCCCTTCGCGCTGCCGCACACCGCCGTCGCGGCCGTCTCGCGCCGCGCCGACGGCGTGCTGCGCCTGCACTCGGCGGACGTCGAGGGCGGCGTGGCGCAGCTGCGTCTGGACGACCTGGCACCGGAGTCCGACCGGAACTGGACGGCGTACCCGGCGGGTGTCGTCTGGGCGCTGCGCGAGGCCGGTCACGCGGTGACCGGCGCCGATGTGCACCTGGCGTCGACGGTCCCCTCCGGCGCGGGCCTGTCCTCCTCGGCCGCGCTGGAGGTCGTGATCGCCCTGGCGCTCAACGACCTGTTCGAACTGGGGCTGCAGCGCTGGCAGTTGGCCCGCCTGTGCCAGCGCGCCGAGAACGTCTACGTCGGCGCGCCCACCGGCATCATGGACCAGACGGCCTCGGCCTGCTGCGAGGAGGGGCACGCCCTGTTCCTCGACACCCGGGACCTCTCCCAGAGGCAGATCCCCTTCGACCTCGCGGCCGAGGGCATGCGCCTGCTGGTGGTGGACACCCAGGTCAAGCACTCCCACAGCGAGGGCGAGTACGGCAAGCGCCGGGCGGGCTGCGAGCGGGGCGCGGCGCTGCTCGGCGTCGACGCGCTGCGGGACGTGCCGTACGCCGAACTCGACGACGCGCTCGCGCGGTTGGGCGACGACGAGGAGGCGGTCCGCCTGGTGCGGCACGTCGTCACCGAGGACGAGCGGGTGGAGAAGATCGTCTCCCTGCTGAAGGCGGGCGACCCGCGTGCCATCGGCCCGGTGCTGGTGGCCGGCCACGCGTCCCTGCGCGACGACTTCCGCATCTCCTGCCCGGAGCTGGACCTGGCGGTCGACACGGCGCTCGCGGCCGGTGCCCTGGGCGCGCGGATGACGGGCGGCGGCTTCGGCGGCTCGGCGATCGTCCTGGCGGAGGCCGCCGACGTCGAGACCATCACGAAGGCGGTCGAGGAGGCCTTCGCGACGGCGGAGTTCACCGCCCCGCGGATCTTCGAGGCGGTCCCGGCGGCCGGGGCCCGCAGGCTCAGCTGAGCCGCTTGGTCAGGGTGTACTCGGTGATCCCCGGCGGATAGTCGGGGATCACGCACACCACGTCGTACCCCTGCTTCTTGTAGAAGTCCGGCGCCTGGAAGTCCCAGGTCTCCAGGCGCACGGAAGCACAGCCACGCTCCCGCTTCGCGATGCGCTCCGCCGCCGCGAGCAGTTGCGAACCCAGCCCCACTCCCCGGTGGCGCGCGTCCACCCACAGATAGGTCACGTGCAGCCACGTCGTCCAGGTGTGGCCGACCAGTCCGCCCGCGAGGGCGTCGGTGTCGTCCAACGCCCATATGTGCAGCGGAAGTTCCCGTTCACCTGGGGTTCCCCGCAGCGCGCGCAGCACCGGGGAGGCCGCCATGTTGGTCTCGCGCAGACGGGTTCGGAGAAGATCGCGCCGGGCCCTGTCGACTTCTGTCTCAAGACGAAACATGCGGCTCACGATAAACGCGTCGGACCGCCAGTTCTGCAAATAACCTTCCCCTCCCGGCCCCCAGCCGTACCCTGATGAGCAGCACCGGTGGGGGCCGGTGCCGATCAGGGGGCGAGACAGTCGGGTACGACACCCGAAGTGGGGGTAGCAGTTTTTGCACGGCGGCGGCCGTGCCGGGCCATCGCGCCGGGCGTCGTACCCGCGCCCGTACCGTCTCCCGAACAAAGGGGTCCCCTGCTCTTCAGGAGCCTGGGGAAGGGGGTTTCGTGGTTCGCATCCGAGTCCTGGTCGTCGACGACCACCGCATCTTCGCCGAGTCGCTCGCCGCAGCCCTTGCGGCCGAGCCCGACGTCGACGTCTCCGCCGCGGGCAGCGGTCCCGCCGCGCTGCGCAGCCTGGAGCGGGCGGCGGCCGAGGGGCGCCGCTTCGACGTGCTGCTCGTCGACGCCGACCTGGGCGGCAACCTGCCCGGTGTGCGGCCCGCCGTGCCCGTCCAGGAGGTGGGTGAGGACGGTCTCGTCGACGGGATCTCGCTGGTCGCCGGAGTGCGCAGCGGGCAGCCGGGGGTGCGGATCGTCGTCCTCGCGGAGAAGGACGATCCGCGGCGCGCCGCGCTCGCCCTGCAGGCCGGGGCGTCCGGCTGGGTCGCCAAGGACTGCTCGCTGTCGAGACTCCTGAACGTCATCCGGGGCGTTCTGCGCGACGAGACCCATCTGCCGCCCGCCCTGCTGACGGGCGTGCTCAGGGAGCTGACGGCCGCGCGCAAGCACCGCACCGAGAGCGAGCGGCTGGTGGAGTCCCTCACGCCGAGGGAGCGCGAGGTGCTGTGCTGCATGGTGGCGGGGCTCGGCCGGAAGGCGGTCGCCGAGCGGCTGTTCCTCTCGCCGCACACGGTGCGCACCCATATGCAGAACGTCCTCGGCAAACTGGGGGTGCACAGCACGCTGGCCGCCGTCGCCCTCGCCCGCCGGGCCGGGGTCGGTCCGGTGGACCTAGCCGGGGATGTTGTCGAACGGGGCGGTCAGCTGGCGTAGCAGCCCGGCGAGTTCACCGCGCTGGGCGCGGGAGAGCTCGGCGAGGATCGCCCGCTCCTGGTCGAGCAGGCCGGCCAGGGCCTGGTCCGCGCGGTCCTGGCCCTCGCTCGTCAGGCGCACCAGCACACCGCGCCGGTCGCTCGGGTCGGGCAGCCGTTCCACCAGGCCCTTCTTCGTGAGCCGGTCGATGCGGTTGGTCATGGTGCCGGAGGTGACCAGGGTCTGCGTCAGCAGCTGTCCCGGTGAGAGCTGGTACGGGGTCCCCGCGCGTCGGAGCGCGGTCAGCACGTCGAACTCCCAGGGCTCCAGGCTGTGCTCGGCGAACGCCAGCCTGCGGGCCCGGTCCAGGTGCCGTGCCAGTCTGCTCACCCTGCTGAGCACCTCGAGCGGTTCCACGTCGAGGTCCGGGCGCTCCCGGCGCCACGCAGCGACCAGCCGATCGACCTCGTCCTCCATGGCGATCAGTGTAGTGGTTGTGTCGATGTGAAGTCTCTTGATGTCGAGTCTCTTGACATCGAGAGAATTTGGCGGGGAAGGTAGCGGTCATGAGCAGCCCTGCCTGGGACCCCGCCCAGTACCTCCGCCACGCCGGCCACCGCGCCCGGCCCTTCGCCGACCTCCTCGCGCGCGTCCCCGACCCGCCCTCCGCCGAACCGGCCGTCGCAGACCTCGGCTGCGGCCCCGGCAACGTCACCGTCCTGCTCGCTGAGCGCTGGCCCACCGCGCACATCACCGGCTACGACAACTCGCCCGAGATGCTCGACCGCGCCGTGACCGAGCACGCGGGACCCACACCCGGCGGGGGACACCTCGACTTCGCCCACGCCGACGTCCGCACCTGGACACCCGCACGGCCGTACGACCTGATCGTCAGCAACGCCACCCTGCAGTGGATCCCCGGGCACGCGGAGCGGTTCGGCGAGTGGATCGCGGGGCTCGCACCGGGCGGCACCTTCGCCTTCCAGGTGCCCGGCAACTTCTCCGCTCCCAGCCACCGGCTGATGCGCGAGATCGCCCGCTCCCCCCGTTTCGCGGACCGCCTCGCCGACCTCCTGCGCCACGACGACGCCGTCCTCGCCCCGCAGGCCTACCTGGAGCGGCTGACCTCCCTCGGCTGCGCGGCCGACGTGTGGGAGACGACGTACATGCATCTGCTGACCGGCGAGGACCCGGTGCTGGACTGGGTGAAAGGGACCGGGCTGCGGCCCGTCCTGACCGCCCTCGCCGACGATCCCGAGGCCCGCGAGGAGTTCCTCGCCGAGTACCGCGCGGCCCTGCGCGAGGCCTATCCCGCCACCGCGTACGGCACCCCGTTCCCGTTCCGCCGGATCTTCGCCGTCGCCCGCAAGGAGGCCTGATGCTCACCGCCGTCGACCACGTCCAGCTCGCCGCCCCCGCCGGCTGCGAGGACCTGCTGCGCGCCTACTACACGGACGTCCTCGGCATGAGAGAGATCCCCAAGCCGCCGGTGCTCGCCGCGCGCGGAGGCTGCTGGTTCCAGGCGGGCGCCGTCCAGCTGCACCTCGGAGTGGAGGAGGACTTCCGGCCTGCGAAGAAGGCACACCCGGGGCTGCGGGTCACCGGCATCGAGGCCTACGCGGCCCACCTGGAGGCCGGTGGAGCGCGGGTCGTCTGGGACGGCGATCTGCCCGGGCACCGGCGCTTCTACTCCGAGGACCCCGTGGGCAACCGGCTGGAGTTCCTGGAGCCGGTTGCCGGAGTTTGCCCCGCCCCTTGAGGGCTACCCGCCGTATGACAGTGAAGTCCCGCTGACTGGGAGTGAACTCTGATGGCAGGCGAACAGAAGGCCAAGGGCAAGAAGGAACAGGCCAAGGGCAAGGTCAAGGAGACGGTGGGCCGTGCTGTCGGCAACGAGAGCATGGAGGCCGAGGGCCGCGCCCAGCAGTCCAAGGGCGACGCCCGCCAGGCCAAGGAGAAGGCCAAGGACGTCTTCAAGCACTGACGCGCACGCGACGGGAGCGCTCAGCTCTTGCGGTGCCCTATGAGCCGCGGCTTCTGCTCCAGCCCGTCCAGCCCGTGCCACGCCAGGTTCACCAGGTGGGCCGCGACCTCCGCCTTCTTCGGACGGCGCACGTCCAGCCACCACTGACCGGTCAGCGCGACCATGCCGACCAGAGCCTGCGCGTACAGGGGGGCGAGCTTGGGGTCGAAGCCGCGGCTCTTGAACTCCCGGCCCAGGATGTCCTCCACCTGGGTGGCGATGTCCGAGATCAGCGAGGCGAACGTACCCGTCGACTGCGGGATGGGGGAGTCGCGGACCAGGATGCGGAAGCCGTCCGTGTACTCCTCGATGTAGTCCAGCAGCGCGAACGCGGCCTGCTCGCACAGCTCACGCGGATGGCCGGCGGTCAGCGAACTGGTGACCATGTCCAGCAGCCGCCGCATCTCACGGTCCACGACCACCGCGTACAGGCCCTCCTTGCCGCCGAAGTGCTCGTACACCACCGGCTTGGACACCCCGGCCTTCGCCGCGATCTCCTCCACGGACGTGCCCTCGAAGCCCTTCGCCGCGAAGAGGGTGCGGCCGATCTCCAGCAGCTGCTGACGGCGCTCGGCACCCGTCATGCGGGTGCGCCGCACGCGCCGCGGTTTGTCGGTGCTCTCGGTGCTGCTGGAGTCGGTCGCCACGGCGTCAATCATGCCGCCTCGGCGGTCTCCTTCCGGCGCCGAGACCCATCTTCCCCGGTGTTACGGCGCGAATCGATACGTGAGCGTGACGGCCAGCGCACGTCGTACGCCCAGCCGAACGCCTCGAACCAGCGGATCAGACGGGCACTGGAGTCGAGCTGCCAGCGCTCCACACCGTGCCGCGCCGACGTCGGGTCGGCGTGGTGCAGGTTGTGCCAGGACTCGCCGCACGACAGCACGGCCAGCCACCAGACGTTGCCCGAACGGTCCCGCGACTTGAACGGCCGCTTGCCGACCGCGTGGCAGATCGAGTTGATCGACCAGGTGACGTGGTGCAGCAGAGCCACCCGAACGAGTGAGCCCCAGAAGAACCCGGTGAACGCACCCCACCAGGACCAGGTGACCAGCCCGCCGATCACCGGCGGAAGCGCCAGCGACAGCACCGTCCACCACACGAACTGGCGGGAGATCGCGCGGATCGCCGGGTCCTTGATCAGATCCGGCGCGTACTTGTCCTGCGGGGTCTGCTCCTCGTCGAACATCCAGGCGATGTGCGCCCACCACAGGCCCTTGATCAGGGCCGGGACCGTCTCCCCGAAACGCCACGGCGAGTGCGGGTCGCCCTCCGCGTCGGAGAACTTGTGGTGCTTGCGGTGGTCCGCCACCCAGCGGACCAGAGGGCCCTCGACCGCCATCGACCCCATGATCGCCAGGGCGATCCGCAGGGGCCGCTTGGCCTTGAAGGAACCGTGCGTGAAATAGCGGTGAAAACCGATCGTGATGCCGTGGCAGCCCAGGTAGTAGAAGAAGACCAGCAGACCGAGGTCCAGCCAGCTCACCCCCCAGCCCCACGCCAGCGGAACCGCGGCAAGCAGCGCGAGGAACGGAACGGTGATGAACAGCAGCAGCGTGATCTGCTCGATCGACCGCTTCTGCTCACCGCCCAGCGTGGCCGAGGGAGTTGGGTCGGTCGTCTTCGGGGCGTCTGCGATCACATCGGATCTCGTGGTCATGGGCGTCCCCTGTGGGGTCGAGGGTTGAGAGAGATGCCGGACGGTAGAAACCGGGCACGCCTTCCTACGGTTCCGTAACCTACGGCGTCGTAAGTATGGCAGTGCCCCGCCCGGCGGCAAGAGCCCGAGAGTCTGCGCGTCCGCATGGACACCTATCCTTGGAGTCGGTCGGACAGCGCGGTCCGCTCTGATTCATTCCCGGATGTCAGGGCCGTATGCGGCGCCCGCCGCGCGGTCCCGGCTGCCGGGTTCCCTCCCAGACGAGCTTCAACACTGCAAGGAGCCGCACCTGTGAGCAGTGCCGACGACCAGACCACGACGACCAGCAGTGAGCTGCGCGCCGACATCCGCCGGCTGGGTGACCTTCTGGGCGAGACCCTCGTCCGCCAGGAGGGCCCCGAGCTTCTGGAACTCGTCGAAAAGGTCCGCCGCCTCACGCGCGAGGACGGAGAGGCCGCCGCTGAACTGCTGCGCGGCACCGAACTGGAGACCGCGGCCAAGCTGGTCCGCGCCTTCTCCACCTACTTCCACCTGGCCAACGTCACCGAACAGGTGCACCGCGGCCGTGAACTGCGTGCCCGGCGCGCCGCCGAGGGCGGCCTGCTGGCCCGCACCGCCGACCGACTAAAGGACGCCGACCCCGAACACCTGCGCCAGACGGTCGCCCACCTCAACGTCCGCCCCGTCTTCACGGCCCACCCCACCGAGGCCGCCCGCCGCTCGGTGCTCAACAAGCTCCGGCGCATCGCCGCGCTCCTGGAGACCCCGGTCATCGCCTCCGACCGGCGCCGCCTCGACACCCGCCTGGCCGAGAACATCGACCTGGTGTGGCAGACCGACGAGCTGCGCGTCGTCAGGCCCGAACCCGCCGACGAGGCCCGCAACGCCATCTACTACCTCGACGAGCTCCACGCGGGCGCCGTCGGCGACGTCCTGGAGGACCTGACGGCCGAGCTGGAACGGGTCGGGCTGAAGCTGCCGGACGACAGCCGGCCGCTGACCTTCGGCACCTGGATCGGCGGCGACCGCGACGGCAACCCGAACGTCACCCCCCAGGTCACCTGGGACGTCCTCATCCTCCAGCACGAGCACGGCATCAACGACGCCCTGGAGATGATCGACGAGCTGCGCGGCTTCCTCTCCAACTCCATCCGCTACACCGGCGCCACCGAGGAACTCCTGGCATCCCTCCAGGCCGACCTCGACCGCCTCCCCGAGATCAGCCCCCGCTACAAGCGCCTCAACGCCGAGGAGCCCTACCGCCTCAAGGCCACCTGCATCCGGCAGAAGCTGGAGAACACCAAGCAGCGCCTCGCCAAGGGCACCCCGCACGAGGACGGCCGCGACTACCTCGGCACCTCCCAGCTGCTCGCCGACCTCACCCTCATCCAGAACTCCCTGCGCGCACACCGCGGCGACCTGTTCGCCGACGGCCGCATGGACCGCACCATCCGCACGCTGGCCGCCTTCGGCCTCCAGCTCGCCACCATGGACGTACGCGAACACGCCGACGCCCACCACCACGCCCTCGGCCAGCTCTTCGACCGCCTCGGCGAGGAGTCCTGGCGGTACGTCGACATGCCCCGCGAGTACCGGGCCCGGCTGCTCGCCAAGGAGCTGCGCTCCAGAAGGCCGCTCGCCCCCACCCCGGCGCCCGTCGACGCCGCCGGCGCCAAGACCCTCGGCGTGTTCGAGACGATCAAGCGGGCCCTCGCCGTCTTCGGACCCGAGGTCATCGAGTCGTACATCATCTCCATGTGCCAGGGCGCCGACGACGTCTTCGCCGCCGCCGTCCTCGCCCGCGAGGCCGGCCTCATCGACCTGCACGCCGGCTGGGCGAAGATCGGCATCGTGCCGCTGCTGGAGACCACCGACGAGCTCAAGGCCGCCGACACCATCCTCGAGGACATGCTCTCCGACCCGTCCTACCGGCGCCTGGTGGCGCTGCGCGGCGACGTCCAGGAGGTCATGCTCGGCTACTCCGACTCCTCCAAGTTCGGCGGCATCACCACCTCCCAGTGGGAGATCCACCGCGCCCAGCGCCGGCTGCGCGACGTCGCCCACCGCTACGGCGTACGACTGCGCCTCTTCCACGGCCGCGGCGGCACCGTCGGCCGCGGCGGCGGCCCCTCCCACGACGCGATCCTCGCCCAGCCCTGGGGCACTCTGGAAGGCGAGATCAAGGTCACCGAACAGGGCGAGGTCATCTCCGACAAGTACCTCATCCCCTCCCTGGCCAGGGAGAACCTGGAACTGACGGTCGCCGCCACCCTGCAGGCCTCCGCCCTGCACACCGCGCCCCGCCAGTCCGACGAGGCACTCGCCCGCTGGGACGCGGCCATGGACGTCATCTCGGACGCCGCCCACGCCGCCTACCGCACCCTCGTCGAGGACCCGGACCTGCCGACGTACTTCCTCGCGTCGACGCCGGTGGACCAGCTCGCCGACCTGCACCTGGGCTCCCGGCCCTCCCGCCGCCCCGGCTCCGGCGTCTCGCTCGACGGCCTGCGCGCCATCCCGTGGGTCTTCGGCTGGACCCAGTCCCGCCAGATCGTCCCCGGCTGGTTCGGCGTCGGCTCCGGTCTGAAGGCGCTGCGCGAGGCGGGCCTGGACACGGTGCTCGACGAGATGCACGAGCAGTGGCACTTCTTCCGCAACTTCATCTCCAACGTCGAGATGACGCTCGCCAAGACCGACCTGCGCATCGCCTCGCACTACGTCGACACCCTCGTCCCCGACGAGCTCAAGCACGTCTTCGACACCATCCGCACCGAACACGAACTGACCGTCCGCGAGGTCCTGCGGGTGACCGGCGAGAGCGAACTCCTCGACGCCACCCCGGTCCTGAAGCAGACCTTCGCCATCCGCGACGCCTACCTGGACCCCATCTCCTACCTCCAGGTGACCCTCCTCAAGCGGCAGCGTGACGCCGCGGCCGCCGGCGAGGAACCCGACCCGCTGCTCGCGCGCGCCCTGCTCCTCACCGTCAACGGCGTGGCCGCGGGCCTGCGCAACACCGGCTGAGCCCGAAAACGGCGGTGCCCCCGAGTGTCGTACTCGGGGGCACCGCCGTTTCACACCCTTGTCAGGCCCGGCGCCGCCGGACCACCAGGTAGCCGCCGGCCGCCACCAGCGCGGCCGCCAGGCCCGACAGCAGGCCGACCGGCGCGCCGTTGCCCGTCTCGGCGAGGTCGCCCGAGTCGCTGCCACCCTGTGCGGACGGCGACGAGGACGCGGACACGCCTCCGGACGGCGACGAGCTCGGAGACGCGGAGGACCCGGCCGAGGGCGAGGCGGACGCGGACGCCGAGGCAGACGACGACGGGGACGCCGACGAGGACGGGGTGGAACCGCCGCCCTCGTCCTTGCAGTCCGTCCAGAACACCTTCTGCTTCGCGGCACCCTTCTCGCCGTCGAAGTTCCAGAAGAGCTTGTAGTGCCCGTCGGGCAGCGACAGGTCCTCGGTGCGGCCGTGACCCTTGGCATCCAGCGCGATCGCGCCGGACTTCACCGTCTCGCCCTTGCTGCCGGCGCTCGGCGCCCAGGCCTCGATGTGCCAGTCCACTTCCTGCACGGCGTCGAAACCGAACGCGTCCAGGTAGAACGTGCAGACGTGCGGCTCGTTGCGCTTGAGCTCCTCACCGGTCTTGGCGTCGTGGATCTTCACGGTCCCGTTGTCCCCGGGAGCGGTGGCATGGGCTGCGACGGGCGCGGAGAACAACGCGGCCGCGGCGACGGCGGACAGAGCGCCGGCGCGAGTGAGGGTACGCATGGGGCAAATCCATCTTCGAGTTACGGACGGGAAGATGTGGAGGGGGCGGCTCAGCATCCAGCCGCGGCTGACCCGAGGTCAATCACGAACGGACAACACTTGGGTGCTCCACAGCAGTGAAGAACACGAAAACCCCTCACATGGTCACGAAAGCCGCGGTGAGCAACGCGACCCCCGACCCCGCCATCACCCACGCGAGCCGCGTCCGCCGCAGCCCCCCGGCCACCACGACCGACGCCAGCAACAACGCCCCGCCCAGCGGAACCCACGCGTACAGCACCCCGGCCGGCCCCGACCGCACCACCTCGTCGCCCCCCGGCATCACCACCACCGAGTACGACTTCCCCTTCTTCACGGCGGCCGTCTTGTCGATGACCACCCGCGCATGCCCCGGCGAGCCGGGCGAGAGCGGCGTGAACGGCCCCGTACAGCTCCGCCCGCCGCACCGCGTCACCTCGATCGTGCCGCGCTCCCGCCCCTTGGTGAGCATCACGTACGGAGCGGTCCGCCACGACCCCCACACCCCGGCGACCAGAATCAGCACCGCCAGCGCACCCATCACCACGACCCGCCCGAACCGCAACGCGGTACCGGAGACCCGGGCCTGACGGGAGGAGGTGATGGCAGAGGCGGGCATGGCCGGGATCATTGGCCATGCCTGAGCGCCCGGTCAACTCGCTTGGGGGACAAGTCAGGAGTTGTACGTGCTTTGCGCTCGCTCCAGCCCCTCGATGACAAGGCACTCCACCGCGTCCGCGGCCCGGTCCACGAAGTAGTCCAACTCCTTGCGCTCCGCGGAGGAGAAGTCCTTCAGCACGAAGTCCGCGACCTGCATACGACCCGGCGGCCGCCCGATCCCGAACCGCACCCGGTGATAGTCGGCCCCGAACGCCTTCGTCATCGACTTCAGACCGTTGTGCCCGTTGTCCCCACCACCGAGCTTCAGCCGCAACGTCCCGTAGTCGATGTCCAGCTCGTCATGGACGGCCACCACGTTCGCCACCGGCACCTTGTAGAAGTCCCGCAGAGCGTTGACCGGACCACCCGACAGGTTCATGTACGACATCGGCTTGACCAGGATCACCCGGCGGTTGGCCGGCCCCGGAGGCCCGATTCGCCCCTCCACGACCTGGGCCTGCGCCTTGCCCGCCCGCTTGAACCTCCCTCCGATCCGCCCGGCCAGCAGATCGGCCACCATGAAACCCACGTTGTGCCGGTTGCCGGCGTACTCCGGCCCGGGATTGCCGAGCCCGACGACCAGCCAGGGGGCGTTGGCGGGGGTGGTCACGTCCATCTCTCCTCGATACGCGCCAGCCGCTGCCCCGTACGGGAACAGCGGCTGACGAAACGACGATCCGTGCGGATCAGGCCTCGGCGACGGCCTCGTCGCCCTCGGACTCCTCGCCCTCGGACTCCTCCGCCTGCGCGGCCAGGACCTGGAGGACGACCGCGTCCTCCTCGACGGCCAGCGTGGTGCCCTTGGGCAGCGTGATGTCCTTGGCGAGGACGGAGGCACCGGCCTGCAGGCCCTCGACGGAGACCGTCACGGACTCGGGGATGTGCGTGGCCTCGGCCTCGACCGGAAGCGCGTTCAGGACGTGCTCCAGCAGGTTGCCACCCGGGGCCAGCTCGCCCTCGGTGTGGACCGGCACCTCGACCGTGACCTTCTCGCCCCGCTTGACCAGCTGCAGGTCGACGTGCTCAAGGAAGCCCTTGATGGCGTCACGCTGAACGGCCTTCGGAATCGCCAACTCGCTGCTCTTGCCGTCGATGTCCAGGGAGATCAGGACGTTCGGCGTACGCAGCGCCAGCAGCAGGTCGTGGCCCGGAAGGGTCAGGTGCAGCGGGTCCGAGCCGTGGCCGTACAGCACACCGGGAACCTTGTTGTCACGGCGGATACGGCGGGCGGCACCCTTGCCGAACTCGGTGCGCGTCTCGGCGCTGAGCTTGACCTCGGACATGTGGATCACTCCTCGTACAGGTAGATGCGGACGTGGTCACCCGGCCACGAACGGCCTGCTACGAAGAGCGCGTCGATAACGGACAGCCGTACCTCGCGGAACGAGTACGGCCTCCCTCGCCGAGCAACTGGAGCAGTCTACTCGGCGCGGGAGGCCACAGAAAAATCGATCATGCAGAAGCGTTCATACAGCTCACTGCTCGTCGAACAGGCTCGTCACCGAACCGTCCTCGAACACCTCACGCACCGCACTCGCGATCGTCGGCGCGATCGACAGCACCGTGATCTTGTCCAGCTCCAACTCGCTCGGCGTCGGCAGCGTGTTCGTGAACACGAACTCACTCACCTTCGAGTTCTTCAACCGATCCGCCGCCGGACCCGACAGCACACCGTGCGTCGCCGTCACGATGACATCCTCCGCACCGTGCGCGAACAGCGCGTCCGCCGCCGCGCAGATCGTGCCACCCGTGTCGATCATGTCGTCGACCAGGACACACACCCGGCCCTTCACCTCACCGACCACCTCATGCACGGTGACCTGGTTGGCGACGTCCTTGTCCCGGCGCTTGTGCACGATCGCCAGCGGCGCACCCAGCCGGTCGCACCAGCGGTCCGCGACCCGAACCCGGCCCGCGTCCGGCGACACCACCGTCAGCTTGTTCCGGTCGACCTTCGCCCCCACATAGTCCGCCAGCAGCGGCAGCGCGAACAGGTGATCCACCGGACCGTCGAAGAAGCCCTGGATCTGGTCCGTGTGCAGATCCACGGTCAGAATCCGGTCCGCACCCGCCGTCTTCATCAGATCGGCGATCAGCCGCGCCGAGATCGGCTCACGACCACGGTGCTTCTTGTCCTGCCGCGCATAGCCGTAGAACGGCACGATCACCGTGATCGACCGCGCCGACGCCCGCTTCAGAGCGTCGATCATGATCAACTGCTCCATGATCCACTTGTTGATCGGAGCCGTGTGGCTCTGGATCAGGAAACAGTCCGCACCACGAGCCGACTCCTCATACCGCACATAGATCTCACCGTTGGCGAAATCGAAGGCCTTCGTCGGGACGACCCCGACACCCAGCTGCTGGGCGACCTCCTCGGCAAGCTCGGGGTGGGCGCGGCCGGAGAAGAACATCATCTTCTTCTCGCCGGTCGTCTTGATCCCGGTCACAGCTGTCTCCTCAGAGGTGTCTCAACTGGGTGTGCACTTATCACCGTACGCCGTGTCGAAGGCATCCGTTTCCGGTCAGTCTTCGCTCTCGACCTGCCGAGACGCCGCCTCGGCCGCCTTCGCCGCCGCGCTCCCCGGACGCTTACGAGCCACCCAACCCTCGATATTCCGCTGCTGACCACGGGCCACAGCCAGCGAACCGGGCGGCACATCCTTCGTGATCACGGACCCGGCAGCGGTGTACGCACCGTCCCCGACCGTGACAGGAGCCACAAACATATTGTCCGAGCCAGTACGACAATGCGACCCGACCGTGGTGTGGTGCTTCTCCTGACCGTCATAGTTGACGAACACGCTGGCAGCACCGATGTTCGTGTACTCACCGATCGTCGCGTCACCGACATAGGACAAGTGAGGCACCTTGGTGCCCTCACCGATCACGGCGTTCTTGGTCTCCACATACGTACCGATCTTGCCCTTCGCACCCAGCCGCGTACCAGGCCGCAGATAGGCGAACGGCCCCACCGTCGCGCCCGGCCCCACCTCCGCACCGTCCGCCACCGTGTTGTCCACCCGGGCACCGGCCCCCACACGCGTATCCGTCAGCCGGCTGTTCGGCCCCACCTCGGCACCCTCACCCAGATGCGTGGAACCGTGCAACTGCGTCCCCGGATGCACCACCGCGTCCTGCTCGAACGTCACGGTGACATCCACCCACGTGGTCGCCGGATCGACCACCGTCACACCGCCCAGCATCGCCCGCGTCAGCAGTCGGTCGTTCAGAATCCGCCGCGCCTCACTCAACTGCACACGGTTGTTGATACCGGCGATCTCCCGGTGATCCGCCGCCACACAGGCCCCCACCCGATGACCCGCCTCACGCAGAATCCCGAGGACATCCGTCAGATACTCCTCACCCTGACTGTTGTCCGTACGAACCTTCTTCAACGCGTCGAAGAGCAACTGACCGTCGAACGCGAACACACCCGAGTTGATCTCACGAATCGCCCGCTGCGCCTCGGAAGCGTCCTTGTGCTCGACGATCTGCGTCACCGCACCCGTGGCCTCGTCCCGCACGATCCGCCCGTAACCGGTCGCGTCCGGGACCTCGGCCGTCAGCACCGTCACGGCGTTCGCGTCGCCCGAGTGCGTCGCCGCCAGCCGCGACAACGTCTCACCGCTCAGCAGCGGAGTGTCCCCGCACACGACCACCACCGTGCCGTCCACGCTGCCGCCCAGGGACTCCAGCGCGATACGCACCGCGTGACCGGTGCCGTTCTGCTCCGCCTGCACCGCGGTGCGCACCCCGGGGTCGATCTCGCCGAGATGCGCGGCCACCTTCTCCCGCGCGTGGCCGACGACGACCACCAGGTTCTCGGGGTCCAACTCACGGGAGGCGGCGAGCACATGGCCGACCAGGCTGCGGCCGCAGATCTCGTGCAGGACCTTCGGTGTGGCCGACTTCATACGGGTGCCCTCACCCGCTGCGAGAACGACGACGGCTGCCGGGCGAATGGCGCTCACGGGGTGGCCCTTCGGCTGTGGAGGAGGTGGGGACATCCGAAGGATACCGGGGCGTTTCCTGGGGGACATGGGAGCGGGCCCTGACGGTGCTTTCACCGGTCAGGACCCGAACTGAGTAGTGCTCCCGGGGGAGGACTCGAACCCCCATGATCAGAACCAAAATCTGACGTCTTGCCCTTAGACGACCCGGGATGGCCGCTATGTCCGATTCTGTGAATCGGGCGCGGTCGCAGCCCCTACTATGCCGTACCACCAGCCTTCGATGCGACGGTACAGATCAGCTCCGCCCCGCACGTCGATGCGCAGGCAGCCGTGGTAGTTCTCCCCGGTGTTCTTCCGGTTGGTGCGCGGGTTGTGCTTCTTGAGCGCCGTCCTCAGCAGCGCAGACCTCTCGATGCCCACATGGGTCGCCCAGAATTTTTCGGCGAGCGCGACGTCGGCGGACTCGTGGATGTGGACGGCGAACCTAAGGGCCGAAGGGTCGACTTGGAGCAGTTTCAGCCAGGCCAGGAAGACCGCCACCATGTCGGGGTCGCTGTTGACGAAGGTGATGCGTTCTCGTCGGCTGTAGGGCTTGCTCTTGGCTCCCTCGGCCCAGTACAGGCCGACGCCGACCAGGAATAGTTCGCGTTCGGTCAGCCGTCCCACTTCGGCCGCCGCCATCCGCTTCGTGCGCTGTCGCTCCTCCTCTCGCAACCGCAGTTTCGCCTCCCAGCCGCGCTTGGCGATGGCTGAGGCCTCCTCGCGGGTGCGTGTCCGACGCTCCGGCTTCGGCAGGTCCCGTACCCACAAGGAGATCGAGCTCTTGGAGCAGCCGAGTTCCAGCTGGATCCGGTCGTAGGTCCAGCCCTGGAGGCGGAGTTCGCGGGCCCTGGCCCTCAGGTCGTCCTTCGCGTTCGGGCGCTTCGTCCATTCGGGAGGGGGTTCGCCCTCCAGGAGGCGGTTGAGGATGTCGTTGTTGTCGACGCGGAGCCGGTCGCGGATCTGGCGTCGGCTGAGTCCCTCGCGTCGCAGCGCGACCGCCCGTTCGCGGAGTCCTTCGAAGTCGGCGTATTTGCCACACAGCTGTGCCATGGGCATACCGTCCGGGCGGAATGGTCGGTTCCGGTGTCGAACGGTGAGCGATTCAGCAGTTCGAGGGAAAGAGGGTCCTTTCGTGCTCGTCCGGTCACGGAATGTGGTGTAGGCCAGTCGCGGAAACTCGCCGGAAAACCGGCCGGGAACGCCCGTAGGCTGGAGGCATGACCACGACGGGGGAAGACCACACCGCGGCCCGGGGAGGGCCGTGGTGGTGGGCGAGGTGGCGCAGCGCGGCGTTGGATGTGGGGCTGGCGCTGGCGTCGGCGTTGGAGTGCGCGTTCGAAGGTGTGCGGTTCGCGCGGGACGCGGGGATTCCCGTGGCCGCGGGGGTCGTGTTCGGGGTGTTGGCCGGTTCTGCGCTGTTGGTGCGCCGGCAGTGGCCGATCGCGGTGGTGCTGGTGTCGATCGCGATCACGCCCGCCCAGATGGGTTATCTGATGGGCATCGTCGGGCTGTACACGCTCGCGGCCTCGGAGCTGCCGCGCCGCATTATCGGTTCTCTGGCCGGTATGTCCCTGGTGGGCATGTTGATCGTGATGTTCGTGCGGGTGCGGCAGGACATGGCGCGGGGGACGTGGGATCTGGGTGACTGGTTCGTGCCGTTCGCGGCGATCACGACCGCGATCGGGATGACGGCGCCGCCGTTGTTGCTGGGTCTGTACGTGGGGGCGCGGCGTCGGCTGATGGAGAGTCTGCGGGAGCGTGCGGACAGCCTGGAGCGGGAGTTGATGTTGCTCGCGGAGCGTGCGGAGGAGCGCGCGGAGTGGGCGAGGAACGAGGAGCGGACGCGGATCGCCCGGGAGATGCATGACGTGGTCGCGCATCGGGTGAGTCTGATGGTGGTGCATGCCGCGGCGTTGCAGGCGGTCGCCCGTAAGGATCCGGAGAAGGCGGTGAAGAACGCCGTGCTGGTGGGGGACATGGGTCGGCAGGCGTTGACGGAGCTGCGGGAGATGCTCGGGGTGTTGCGCAGTGGGGACGGTGCCGGGGCGCGGCGGGGTGAGCATGCGGTGCCGCTGGCGGCGGTGGGGGTGGCGGCCGCGGTGGCTGCTTCTCGGGTCGTGGAGGAGGGGGAGGGGCCCTGCCTCTCGGAGCTGGAGGAGTTGATCGGGCAGTCGGCGGCCGCGGGGATGGTCGTGGATCTGTCGGTGGAGGGGGAGGCGCGCGCGTACAGCGCGGAGATCGAGCAGACGGCGTACCGCGTGGTGCAGGAGGCGTTGACGAACGTCCACAAGCATGCGGCGGGTGCGAAGACGTATGTGCGGTTGGCGCATCGGGTGTCGGAGATCGCGATGCAGGTGGAGAACGAGCCGCCGCCGGAGGTGGGGTCGGCGTCGGCGCGGTTGCCGTCCGGGGGGAACGGGCTGGTGGGGATGAAGGAGCGGGTGGCCGCGCTGGGTGGGGTGTTTGTGTCGGGGCCGACGGATGCGGGGGGTTTTCGGGTGTCGGCGGTGATTCCGGCGGTGGTCGCGGCGGTGTAGGGCGGTTGTCGGCCTGGGGGAGCCTGCGGTGAGGCGGCCGGGGTGGGTCAGCCTGCGGTGAGGCGGACGGGTTCGATTCCGGAGACGAGGCCGGCGAGGGCCTGGTCGATGTCGGGGCCGAGGTACCAGTCGCCGGTGTGGTCGAGGGCGTAGACGCGGCCTTCGGCGTCGATGGCGAGGAGGGCGTCGGTGTCGGTCTCGGTGCCGAGGGGGCTGACCTCGGTGTCGAGGGCGCGGCCGAGGTCGCCGAGGGTGCGGGCCATGTGGAGTCCGTGCAGGGGGTCCAGGTGGACGGCGGTGGGGGCGATCTGGCGGCCGGGTCCGGTGGGCGTGAGGTGGAGGCCGCCGAATTCGGCCCAGGCTTCGACGGCGGCGGGGAAGACGGCGTGCCGGTGGCCGGCGGGTGACTGGTGGTCCCGTAGTGCGTCGGCCCAGATCTCGGCCTGCTTTATGTCCCAGCGTCCGGGTTGCCAGCCGGCGGCGCGCAGGGCGGCGTCGACGGGTACGGGGAAGCGCGTGGTGGAGGTGCGGTCGGGGTGCATCTGCCCTTCGATCGTCGAGGTCATGGACCGGCCGTGGGGCCGTCTTGCGGGTGTGGGGTGGGGGTGGCCGTCTGCCGCCGTGGGGCGGGCGGGTCAGTCGCCTGTCGCGGTGGGGTCGACGATGCGTACGCCGAAGTGGGCGCTGAGGGCGGTGCAGGCGCGGCAGGGTGCGGCGAAGCTGCCGTGGAGGGGGTCGCCGTCCTCGCGGATGCGGCGGGCGGTGAGTTTGGCCTGCTTGAGGGCTTTGCGTGCCTCGCCGTTGGTCATGGGTTTGCGGGCGGCGCGTTTGCTGCGTGCGGCGTCGGCGGTTGCTACGTGGCGGGAGATGAGGATCGTTTCGGCGCAGCGGCCGGTGAAGCGGTCGCGTTGGTCGCTGGTGAGGGTGTCGAGGAAGTCCTGGACGAGGGGGTGCAGGGCGGGTGGTTCCTCGCCGCGGGCGGCGGTGCCGGTGAGGGTGGCGCCGCGGACGGAGAGGGCGGCGGCGACGGTGGGGAGTATGCCGTCGCGGCGGTGGTGGAGGGCGGGCACGGGTGTGGTGTCGGTGGCGCTCCAGCCGATGCGGGGGTCGCCGGAGCGTCCCGTGTGCGTTGGCGTGTGCGGTGCCGTTTGCGGTCCCGTCTGCGTCGCGTTCATGATCGTCATCCCCTCCCGAGCATTTCCTCGGAGGAGACAGAGTGCCAAACTCCGTTGCTGGTGCGGTAGCTGGGGCGGTGCGACACGCCCGGGTTTGGGCGGTGTGTAAGGGCGGGGTGACGGCTGGTCACGGAAGCGGAGTGCGGCTGACCGGTGCCCGGTGACCGGTGTCGGCGTACCGCATAGGCTGTCGCCACCGCGATCCATGCGGCTGCCGCGTGCCGTGCGGTTGACGCGTGGAGACAGTCAGTCATACGGGGTGCGGTGGCCGGAGGTGGTCATCGGGGTCCGTACAGAACGCCGCAGGGGGCAACCGCCATGACGACAGGTCGGCTCGGGCTGGGGGCACCGCCCAGCCGCCAGGCCGGGGGAGAAGCCGTGCCGCCGAACGCGGCCTATGCCGGGCAGGTCGTGCATTTCCCGGATCCGGTTCGGGCGGCGCGTCACCCGAGAGGGGTACGTGTCGATGAGCACGGTTACCCCGACTTCTCGCCGTACGCGCGTGCCGCCGCGGAGATCGCGGAGCCGCCGGAGGGTTTCGGGGTCGACGAGCTCAGGCTGACGGACTACGTCTCGGCGAACGCGGTGCTGGCGGCTTCCGGGCACGATCTGTGGGACACGGTGGCGTCGGTGGCGACGCCGCACGGCTGGACGTGGCATCACGTGGTGGGGTCGCGGCGGCTGGAGTTGGTGCCGGTCGAGGTGAAGGCGTTGCTGCGGCATCACGGTGGGATCGCCACGGCGGCGGTGGACCAGGGCAAGCGGGGGACGCGGCCGTTGCAGGAGACGCGGCCGGCGCATTTCGGGTTGCCGAAGTCGGGTGTGGCGGTGACGGAGGCGCAGGTGCAGGGGGTCGAGGAGGACCTCGGGTACCGGTTGCCGGGTGCGTACCGTTCGTTTTTGAAGGCGGCGGGCGGGTGTGCGCCGGTGGGGACCGCGCTGGACGCGGAGTTGGGCCTGCTGATCGACCAGCCGTTCTTCACGGTGCGGGACGAGGCGGCGGTCAATGATCTGGTTTACGTCAACAAGTGTCTTCGTGATCACCTGACGAAGGATTACCTGGGGGTCGCGTTCGTGCAGGGCGGGTTGCTCGCGGTGAAGGTGAAGGGCGAGCGGATCGGTTCGGTGTGGTTCTGCGCGTACGACGACGCGCGGGACGTGGATCCTTCGTGGGCGCCGGCGGACCGGGTGGAGCGGCTGCTGATGCCGTGCGGTGAGGACTTCGATGTCTTCCTGTCCCGACTGGCGGGTTCTCCGCCGGAGTTGGAGACCGTGGCGAACCTGATGGTGGACGGCGGGTTCGCGCGTGCGGTGCCGGTGTCCTCCTCTTCTTCGTCTTCGGCGTCTTCGTCGTCTTCTGCGGCTGTGGGGGAGTGAGCTTCGCGATGGTGACGTTCGCGCAGGCGCAGGAGCGCGCGGAAGAGTGGATCAACGGTGATGTGCCGTCGTACCAGCATCGTGAGGTGCGGGTGCGGGAGTTCGAGCTGGGCTTCGTGGTGTGGGCGGAGGACCGTGCGGAGGGTCCGCGCTCGGACGGTGGCGCGCAGCGGCTGGTGATCGCCCGGGACAGCGGTGAGGCGACGTTGTGGCCGTCCTTGCCGGTGGGCGAGGTGATTCGCCGGTACGAGGAGGAGTACGGCCGTCCGCAGGCCGACCCGGAACCGGCGCCTGCGTCGGCCGCTTCGGCGCGGGTGGATCTGAACCAGACGTCGTTCCTGCTGAGTCCGCCGGAGTGGTTGCAGGAGGCGGCGGACAAGCTCGGGATCGCGGATCGGCGGGGCGAGGCCGGGGCGGGTGCTGGTGCCGGTGCTGGTGCTGGTACCGGGAGTGGGGCGTTGGCCGAGACGCAGCCCGGGCCGGGGGCGGCTGCCGTGCCCGAGGGGGCGACCCCTTGGGCCGGGACCGACACCAACGCCGATGCCGGTGAGGACCGTTCGGTGCCGCTGCCGGCGACCGTCTTCGCACCTCCGCTGAACGAGGCGGGGGACGATACGCCGCCGGACGCGGTCACCGAACTGATGTCGGGGGGCAGCGCGCTTCCGCCGACGGTGCGGGGGTCGGCGGTGGACGCGGCGGGCGTGGCCGACGTGGCGGGCGTTCGGGGTGCGCCGGAGGCGCCTTCGTACGGTTACCCGCAGAGCGCGGGCAGCGCTGCCGCGCCGGGTACGCCTCCTCCGGGCGCGCCTGCGCCGGGTGCGGTGCCGCCCCCTCCGCCTCCGCCGGGTGCTTCCTCTTACGGTTATCCGCAGGCTCCCGGCGCCGCGCCGGGGTTGCCCCAGCCGCCCGGCGCTCCGGGTGCCCCGGGGATTCCGGGTGCTCCGGGACGGGCGCTCGCGCCGAACGCCGGCGACATCGCCGACGCCGCGACCAGCAAGGCAGGGCCTCCGCCGCGCCGGGGTGCGACGCCGCCTCCGCCGCCCCCTCCGGGTACCCCGGGGGCTCCGGGCGCGCGGGAGGGAAGCGCGCCGCCGCCGCCTCCTCCGGCCGGGCCGGGAGCAGGCGGGTACGTCCCCACGCAGCTCGTGTCGGCGCTCGGTCCCGGCGGACCGGAGGATGCCGTCGCACCGCAGGCCCCGGGCGCGCCGCAGCCGCCCGGCGCGCCGCATCCGCCGGGCGCCCCCAAGCCGCCCGGTGCGCCGAACGTGCCCGGGGGCGCGCCTCCGGCCGGCGTTCACCATGCCGCCACGATGTTCGCCGACCCCGGTGCCATGGGGCCGGGCGGGGGCGCGCCGCAGCCTCCAGGCGCCCCCGGTGTTCCGGGTGCGCCCGGCGTGCAGTCGGCTCCTGGCGCCCCGCGTGTACCGAACGCGCCTGGTGCACCGGGAGTGCCGAGCGCCCCGGGCATGCCGGGAGCGCCGGGCGCATCCCAGCTTCCGAGCGCCCCAGGCATCCCCGGCGCGCCCGGCGCCCCGCAGCCCCCGAGCGCCCCAGGCGCTCCCGGCACCCCCGGCGCGCAAGGCCCGTCCGGGGGCGCGCGAGGCGCCGTTCACCACGCGGAGACCGTGCTGGCCGCGCCGCCGGTTGGCGGCCCGGGCGCGCCCCCCATGGGCCCGCCCGGCGCGCCCCCGCCGCCGCAAGCCCCCGGAGAGCCGCCCGCTCCGGGCCCGCCCGCCGCACCGGGCGCCCCCGGCATGGCGTCCGGCGCCCCCGGCACGGCACCGGCCGCTCCCCAGCCGCCGATGCCCCCGGCCCCCGGCACGACGCCTCCGCCACCGGGCCAGCCCATGCCAGGCCAGCAGCCCCAGGCCTCCGGCCACCCCGTGCCCGGTCAGCAACCCCCGCCCCCCGGCCACCCCGTGCCCGGCCAGCAACCTCCGGCCCCCGGCCAGCAGCCGCCGGCGTACGGCTACCCGCAGCCTCAGCCGCAGGGGCAGCCGACGGTCGGCCCCGGCTACCAGGCCGTGCTGCGCTACCGGGCGCAGGACGGTTCGGAGCAGCAGCTGATCCGGCGTTCCGCGCCGGGCATGCCGCATCCGGAGTGGCAGATCTTCCATGAGCTGCGCGGTATGAACGTGCCGCCGGACCAGGTGCTGGAGCTGCACACCGAGTTGGAGTCGTGTGAGCTGCCGGGTGCGTACTGTGCGCGGATGATCCGGGAGCAGTGGCCGCAGGCGCGGATCACGAGCATCGCGCCCTACGGCACGGATCATGCGAGCCGGCAGCAGGGTATGCAGCAACTGCTGGCGCATCAGGGTGAGTTGCACCAGGTGGCGGACGGGCCCGCGCGGCCGGCGCCGCTGCGGGCGCCGTTGCCGCCGGTGCAGTCGGCGCCGCCGGTGCCGCCGGAGGCCATCGCGCAGGAGTTGGGCGCGGCGTTCGGGCCGGGGATCTTCCGGTTCGAGCAGCAGGCCGTGTCCCGGCAGGGTGTGCCGCCGATCGTGGCGCAGTCGCTGGTGGTGGCGGGGCTGCCGATGGACATGGGTCCGTTCTTCTGGGCGCAGGCCCAGCCGGGGCGGCCGGTGCCGACGCTCGCCGAGCTGGCGCAGGAGCGCGGGGTGCAGCCTGCCTCGGACGCGGGGTCGTACCTGGTGATGGGCAGCGACTTCGGCAAGGCGATCTGTGTGCAGTACGGGTCGGCGAACATCGTGGCCGTGCCGGTGGAGGCGGGGCCCGGCGGGGCGCCGGTGCCGCCGCAGTTCGTGAACACCGGGCTGCCCGAGTTCCAGCGCTGTCTGGCGCTGCTCGGGCGGATGTGGCGGCTGAGGTTCGGGCTGAACCAGGAGCAGGCGGGGCGTTGGACCGTCGACTTCCAGGCCCAGCTGGCCTCGCTGGACCCGGCGGCGCTGGGGTCGCCGGAGAGCTGGTGGTCGGTGCTGCTGGAGGAGATGTGGGACGGCCTGCTGTGACGTCGTGTTGACGCCCGCGTGAGCGGTTCCTCGGGCCGGGCCCGGTCGTTGTGACCGGGCCCGGCCTTTTTGCGTGCGCCGGCCCGGTCCTTTTGCGTGCGCGCGCTCTCCGTGGCGGCGCGGGCGCCCCGACCGTGACCCGTGCGCGGAGTGTCGCGTTATGAACACTTACGTCCGATACCTCAAGATGTGCGCGCAATCATCTTTTCGTGTCCGTTCGGCGTAGAGGGGTTCCAGGATGAGCAGCGCATCGGTCTCGCCCCACGGCTTCGGGGCCGCACGGGGGCGCGGTTACCGCCCCGATCAGGTCGACGCCTACGCCGCCGCCCTCTCCCACGACCGGGACGCCGCCTGGGAGCGGGCCGCCCGTCTCACCGTGCTCACCCGGGAGATGGAGGAGGAGGCGGCGCGGCTGCGGGAGGCGGTGACGCGGCTCGCGCCGCAGGCCTACGAGACGCTCGGGGAGGGCGCGCGCCGCCTGTTCCAGCTCGCCCAGGAGGAGGCGGCTGCCGTGCGGGAGGGCGCGCGACAGGAGGCGCAACGCCTTGCGGAAGAGGCGCAGGAGCGCGCCCACGGCGTGCGCGACGCCGCACAGGCGCACGCCGACACAGTGCGCGCCGACGCCGACGAACGCGCCCGTCAATGCCTCCTCGCCGCGCGCGCCGAGGCCGACGAGATCCGCGTCTCCGCCCGGCGTGAAGTGAAGGAGAGGCGCGGTGAGGCTCTGGGCGCGCTGCGGGAAGTGCGCCGCCGCACCTCCGCGACGCTCGCCGAGCAGGCCAAGGAGCTCGCCGAGCGCTGGGAGGAGGCGGAGCGGGCGGAGAGCGAGCGCGTGGACGCGGCGGCGGCGCGGGAGGCCGAGCGGGTGGCGCTGGCGGAGCAGGCGCTGTCGGAGGCGAAGCGGGCGTTCGGGGAGGCGGAGGAGTCCGGGCGCCGCTGCCAGGAGGAGGCACGCGCGCGTGCCGCCGAGATTCTGGCGGAGGCGCGGCTGCGGGAGGAGCGGATCGCCCGGGAGACGGAGCAGGTGCTGCGCGCGCACGGTGAGCGGTGGGACGACGTGCAGGCGCAGATGGACTTCGTACGGAGCAGCCTCACGGCGTTGACGGGGTCGACGCAGGGGGAGTGAACGCGGGGCGGGGGCGGCCACGGCGGTGGCGCCCTCGGGCGTGAGCGCACGGGCCGGCCGAACCGCGAACCTCACGATCGCCGACCGGTGTCGTTCAGCCGCCCCTGCGCACGGCCCCCGCCAGGATCCAGCCCTCCACGGCCTCGTACTCGTGCCGCTGTTCCTCCGACGCGCGCCGGCCGGACAAGACCGTGCCGAGCCAGCCGAAGGCGAAGCCGAGGGGGATGGTGAGCAGGCCCGTCGTGGTGAAGTGGAACCAGTTGAAGTCGGCCTCGGGGAAGGCGGAGACGGGGGAGCCGGAGACGAGGTTCGTGCCCGGCATCACGACGAGCACGGACAGTGTGCCGCCGATCAGGGTGCTGAGCAGGCCCGTCCGTGTGAAGCGGCGCCAGAAGAGGCTGTAGAGCAGGGCCGGGGCGATGGCCGAGGCGCCCAGGCAGAAGGACAGTGTCACCAGGGGCTGCAGGCTGCGGTGCTGGACCAGGGTGGCCAGGAGGATCGCCGGGGCGCCCACCGCGAGCGCGGAGGCCCGGGCCAGCGCCATCTCGCGGCGGGCCGTCAGTTGCCGCATGTGCGTGGCGAAGACGTCGTGGGCGAGGGAGTTGGCGCAGGCGAGGATCATGCCGGCGACGGACGCGAGCAGCGTCAGGAAGATCGCCGTGGTGACGGTGGTGAACAGGAACGTCTCCGCCGTGGAGACGTCCGGGCCGAACGCGGCCCGTGAACCCAGCAGGTACGCCGTGTTGCCCTGCGGGTCGGCCTGTGCGATGACCGCCCGTCCGATCAGCGCCGTGGCGCCGAAGCCGACGACCGTCATGATGAGGACGAACACGACGACGGACGACACCGCCCAGGACATCGACCGGCGCACCTGGCGGGCGCTGTTGGCGGTGTACATGCGCATCGTGACGTGCGGGAGGCAGGCGCCGCCGATGACGACCGTCAGTTCCGAACTGATCATGTACAGGCGGGGGTTGGGGCTGCCGGCGAACTGCACGCCGGAGTGCAGGAACCGGGAGCCGACCCCGCTCTGAGCGGCGGCGGCGTGGAAGAGGGCGCCGGGGTCCCAGTCGAAGCGGCGCAGCACCAGCAGGGCGACCACTGCTCCCGAGCCCAGCAGCATGACCATCTTCAGGATCTGGATGAGGGCCGTGCCCTTCATGCCGCCGATCGCCGCGTAACTGATCATCAGGGCGCCCAGTCCGATGATGCAGCCCGTCTTCAGCGAGTCGCCGGAGAAGCCGAGGATGAAAGCCAGCAGCTGTCCGGTGCCGGCGAGTTGGACCAGCATCAGGGGCAGCAGTGCGGCGATGGTCACCACGCACGCGGTGATGCGCACCGCGCGTCCGGGCATCCGCCGGGTCAGCGCGTCGCCCATGGTGAACCGGCCCGCGTTGCGCAGGGGTTCGGCCAGCAGGAACATCAGCAGCATCAGCGACAGGGCGGTGCTGAGTGCCAGCACGATGCCGTCGTAGCCGCACAGGGCGATCACCCCGCCGGTGCCCAGGACGCTTGCCGCGGAGATGTAGTCGCCCGCGATGGCCAGGCCGTTGCGCATGGGGGACAGGGAGCCGTAGCCGGTGTAGAACTCGTCGAGGTCGTCCCGGTCGGGGCCGGTCATCACGCACAGCAGCAGCGTGATGGTGGCGATGGCGGAGAACGCGACGAGGGACATCGCCTGCGCGTTGCCGCTGAAGCCGTTGGTCATCGCCGGGCCTCCCGCTTGGCGTCCAGTTCGGACTGCTTGCGGATGCGGTCCGCGATGGGATCGACGCGGCGGCGGGCCGTGCGCTCGTACAGTGCGATCGCCAGCCAGGTGACGGGGATCTGCAGGAGGGCGAGCAGCAGTCCGGCGGGCAGTCCGTCCACGACGCCGGTCGTCATCACCGACGGGGCGAAGGCGGACAGCACCAGGAAGAGGACGAAGTAGCCGAAGGCGGTGAGTGCGGCGGTACGGCGCTGCCAGCGGTAGGCGCTGCGCAGCACGCGCAGGTCGCTGTGGTGGCCGAGGGGCGGGTGGGGCGGACGGGGCGGGACGACGCGCTGCGGCGGCGCGGTGTGCGGCTGCCACGGGTAGGTGGCGTCGTAAGCGGGGGATGGGCCGTGGGGCTCATGGGACATCCCGGTGCTCCTTGCGTGGCTCGGGTCCGGTGCGGGACCGCAGGGAGGTGGGGGGCGGGCGAGCCACGCACGTTACTAGCCAGTTGGGGGGTGCGCGAGGTTTTCCACAAACTGGCTGGTCGGTACGCGCTTACTACGCTGAGCTGCGGTGTTACCCGCGTTAACCCATCGATCGCGTGGATCCCGAGGCCCGGAACCGAGGCCTGGCCGTCAGTCCTTGAGCACCGGGAAACGCCGTGGCGCCACAAGCAGCAGGACCACGAAGGCGAGCGCCGCCGCGCACCCGGCGCCGACGTACACCGCGTGCACCGCGTCCGCGATCGCGTGCCGGGTCGCCTCCGGCACGCCGTCGCCGTCCAGCCCCCGCGTCACCGAGTCCAGGTCGCTCGCACCGCCCAGGCGGGAGGCCAGCACCCCGTTGGCCACCGCGCCGAACACCGACGCGCCGATCGTCTGGCCGGTCTGCCGGCAGAAGAGCACCGACGCCGTGGCCGTCCCGCGCTCCGCCCAGCCCACCGTCGACTGCACCCCGACGATCAGCGGCAGCTGGAACAGCCCCAGCGCCGCCCCCAGCAGCAGCATCAGCAGCGCGGGCTGCCAGGCGGAGCCCGGATACGGCAGGAACGGGAAACCGAACAGGATCAGCGTCGCCGTCCCGATGCCCAGCAGCGCCGTGTCGCGGAAGCCGATCCTGCCGTACACGTGCTGGCTGAGCGCCGCCGACACCGGCCAGCTCAACGTCCACACGGACAGCACGAATCCGGCCGCCACGGGCGCCAGCCCGAGCACCGACTGCGCGTACGTGGGCAGGAACACGCTCGGCGCCACCATCAACAGCCCCAGCGCGCCCAGCGCCAGATTGACCGCCGCGATCGTCCGGCGCCGCCACACCCACCCGGGGATGATCGGCTCGGCCGCCCGGCGTTCGACCACGACCACGACACCGGCCAGCGCCAGTCCCGTACCGAACAGGGCCACGGACGGCGCCGACAGCCACGGCCACGCCACCCCGCCCTGCACCAGGGCCGTCAGCAGCACACCGCCGCAGGCGAACACCGCCAACGCGCCCGCCCAGTCGATGCGCGGGCGGCCGGCCGACTCCCGTTCCGGCTCGTGGAGATGGCGGATGACCAGCCACAACGCCACCGCGCCGATGGGCAGGTTGACGAGGAAGATCCAGCGCCAGTCGGCGTACGCCGCCAGCACCCCGCCGACGCCCGGGCCGGCCACCGCCGACACCGCCCACACCGTCGACAGCTTGGCCTGGATCTTCGGGCGCTCCTTGAGCGGATACAGGTCCGCTGCCAGCGTCTGGACCGTGCCCTGCAGGGCCCCGCCGCCCAGGCCCTGGACGATGCGGAAGGCGATCAGCGCCCCCATGTTCCAGGCCCCGGCGCACAGCAGCGAGCCGAGCAGGAACACCGCCGCGCCCGCGACCAGCACCGGTTTGCGGCCGAAGGTGTCGGAGAGCTTGCCGTACACCGGGAGCGTGACGGTGACGGCGAGCAGATAGCCGGAGAACAGCCAGGAGAAGTACGAGAAGCCGCCGAGGTCGCCGACGATCTGCGGAACGGCCGTGGAGACGATGGTGGAGTCCAGGGCGGCCAGTGCCATCGCGAGCATGAGCGCGGCGACCACGGCCCCTCTGCGGCCGGTGGACGCGGGTGACCGCTCCTCTGCCACCGCGGCCTGTATTCCGGTCTCCCCCTGGTCCACGAGATTCCTTCCCCTTGCACCTATCCGCCGCGGGACAGCTTCCCATTGACCCTCACGTAGCGGCAGGGTGCAGGCTCGGTGGGCCGGTGGGTGGAGAGAACCCCGAGACCCTCTCCACCCGTCGGTGGACTGCCCCTAGGGGTTCCTCCGTACTACGGCTCGGGGAGGGTTCGTCCCACTGGAGGACGAGAGAGCCCGGGGTCCGTCCTTAACCTGGCTTTACGCCGCTGGGGGGCGGTTGACCGAACCGGCGGGGGTGGGGTTTTCCCCCGTAGAAGAGGGTGCCGGGCACCAGCGCGCCGGACCCCTTGGCGGGACCAGACTCATCGTCGAAGCAGTTCGGGACGCACACCGGCTCGCGCAACCGGGGCCAAGCGACTCATCCAATGACCGACATAGGAGATATGCCATGACATCGGCCGTAACCATTCCCAGGCACGGGGGCACTGGAGGGCGTACGGCCGTTGCCGCGCGGGCGCGGCAGGTCGTCAAGGCGTACGGGGCCGGGGAGACCCGTGTCGTCGCCCTCGATCACGTGGACGTGGACATCGCCCGCAGGCAGTTCACCGCGATCATGGGGCCCTCGGGCTCCGGCAAGTCCACGCTGATGCACTGCCTCGCCGGGCTCGACACCGTGACCTCCGGGCAGATCTACCTCGACGAGACGGAGATCACCGGCCTGAAGGACAAGAAGCTCACCCGGCTGCGGCGCGACCGGATCGGGTTCATCTTCCAGGCGTTCAACCTGCTGCCCACGCTGAACGCGATCGAGAACATCACGCTGCCCATGGACATCGCCGGCCGCAAGCCGGACCAGCAGTGGCTGGCGCGCGTGGTGGACACCGTCGGCCTCTCCGACCGGCTCAAGCACCGGCCCGCCCAGCTCTCCGGCGGCCAGCAGCAGCGTGTCGCCGTGGCCCGGGCACTGGCCGCCCGCCCCGAGATCATCTTCGGTGACGAGCCGACCGGAAACCTCGACTCACGCGCGGGTGCCGAGGTCCTCGGCTTCCTGCGCCGGTCCGTCGACGAGCTCGGCCAGACCATCGTGATGGTCACGCACGATCCGGTCGCGGCCTCGTACGCGGACCGGGTGCTGTACCTCGCCGACGGCCGGATCGTCGACGAGATGCAGCGGCCGACCGCCGAGGCCGTCCTGGACCGCATGAAGGACTTCGACGCCCGGGGGCGTACGTCATGACCGTCCTGAAGACCTCCCTGCGCAACTTCTTCGCGCACAAGGGGCGCATGGCCCTGTCGGCCATAGCCGTCCTGCTGTCCGTCGCCTTCGTCTGCGGGACGCTGGTGTTCACGGACACCATGAACACCACCTTCGACAAGCTGTTCCAGGCCACCTCCTCCGATGTGACCGTCAGCGCCAAGGGCGCCTCGGACAGCGGTGAGACGACGTCCGACAACGGCAGGCCGCCCGTCATGCCGGCCTCCGTGCTCACCAAGGTGCGCGCGGCCCAGGGCGTGAAGTCGGCCCAGGGCACCGTCTTCTCGACCTCGGTGACCGTCGTCGACGACAACAAGGACAGCCTCTCGCCCTCCAGCGGCGCCCCCACCATCGTGGGCAGCTGGAACGGCAACGACGCCCGCACCATGAAGATCACCTCCGGTACGGCGCCCAAGGGCCCCGACCAGGTGATGGTGGACCGCGACACCGTCGACAAGCACCACCTCAAGCTCGGTGACGAGCTCGCCGTGATCAGCGCGGTCGGCACGCACCGCGCGAAGATCTCGGGCATCGCCGACTTCCAGGTCACCAACCCCGGCGCGGCGATCTTCTATCTGGACACGAAGACGGCCCAGCAGACGCTCGTCGGCAGGACCGGTGTCTTCACCAACGTCAACGTCACGGCCGCCTCCGCGGTGACCGACCCGCAGCTGAAGAAGAACGTCCTCGCCGAACTCGGCACCGGCTACAAGGTGCAGACCGCCAAGGAGACCGCCGACGCCAACCAGAAGGACGTCGAGGGCTTCATGAACGTCATGAAGTACGCGATGCTCGGCTTCGCCGGGATCGCCTTCCTGGTCGGCATCTTCCTGATCATCAACACCTTCTCGATGCTGGTCGCCCAGCGGACGCGGGAGATCGGCCTGATGCGGGCCATCGGCTCGAGCCGGAAGCAGGTCAACCGGTCGGTGCTGGCCGAGGCGCTGCTGCTGGGCCTGTTCGGATCCGTCCTCGGGGTCGGCGCGGGGGTCGGCCTGGCGGTCGGCCTGATGAAACTCATGGGCTCCATGGGCATGCACCTGTCGACCAGCGATCTGACGGTCGCCTGGACCACCCCGGTGGTCGGCCTGATCCTCGGTGTCGTCGTCACCGTCCTCGCCGCCTACCTGCCCGCCCGCCGGGCCGGGAAGGTCTCCCCGATGGCCGCCCTGCGCGACGCCGGCGCCCCCGCCGACGCCAAGGCCGGCCGCGTACGGGCCCTGGTGGGCGTGCTCCTCACCGGCGCCGGCGGCTACTGCCTCTACCTGGCCGCGGGCGTCAGCAAGGCCGCCGACGGCTCGCTGTGGCTGGGCCTGGGCATCGTGCTCTCGCTCATCGGCTTCGTCGTCATCGGCCCGCTCCTCGCGGGCGGTGTGGTGCGCGTCCTGGGCGCCGTACTGCTGCGGATGTTCGGTCCGGTCGGCCGCATGGCCGAGCGCAACGCACTGCGCAACCCGCGCCGCACCGGCGCCACGGGCGCCGCCCTGATGATCGGGCTCGCGCTGGTCGCCTGCCTGTCGGTCGTCGGCTCCTCCATGGTCGCCTCCGCGACCGACCAGCTCGACAAGACCGTCGGCACGGACTTCATCATCCAGTCCGACAGCGGGCAGCTGGTGACCCCGCAGGCGGTCAAGGCGGTCAAGGACACGCCGGGACTGGCGCGGGTCACCGAGTACCGGTCGACTCAGGCCGACTACACCACGCCCGACGGCAAGCTCCTCAAGGACACCGACATCACGGCGGCCGACCCGACGTACGCGACGGACCTGCGCACCAAGACGGTCGCCGGCAACCTCGAGGACGCCTACCGCCCCGACTCCATGTCGGTGCACGAGAAGTTCGCCAAGGCACACGACATCCACCTCGGCTCGAAGATCAAGGTCGCCTTCCAGGGCGGCCGCACCGCCGACCTGACCGTCCGCGCGATCACCAGCAGTGACGTGGTGATCGACCAGGGCGCCAAGTACACGTCGATCACGACGCTCGCCAAGTACGTCCCGGCCGACAAGATGCCCCTCGACCAGCTGGTCTTCGCCACCGCCGAGAAGGGGCAGCAGGACGCCGCGTACAAGTCGCTGAAGTCCGCGCTGCACGACTACCCGCAGTACAAGGTGCGCGACCAGACCGACTACAAGCAGGCGCTGAAGGACCAGATCGGCCAGCTGCTGAACATGATCTACGGCCTGCTCGCCCTGGCGATCATCGTCGCGATCCTGGGTGTGGTGAACACCCTGGCCCTGTCGGTGGTGGAGCGGACCCGGGAGATCGGCCTGATGCGGGCCATCGGCCTCTCCCGCCGCCAGCTGCGCCGCATGATCCGCATGGAGTCGGTCGTCATCGCCCTCTTCGGCGCCCTGCTGGGCCTGGGACTGGGCATGGGCTGGGGCGCCACGGCCCAGAAGCTGCTCGCCCTGGAGGGCCTGAAGGTCCTGGACATCCCCTGGCCGACGATCATCGCGGTCTTCCTCGGATCGGCCTTCGTGGGCCTGTTCGCGGCACTGATCCCGGCGTTCCGGGCGGGCCGGATGAACGTCCTGAACGCCATCGCCACCGAATAGCCACCGCATACGGGGGTTGCGGGGGAACGGCCCGGCGCCGGGGAGTCCTGGGGGACTCACCGGCGCCGGGCCTGTGTCCATGCCCGCACGGCTCGCTCCCTCACACCGGTGCGACTCAGCCCGGCAGGCGTTCGCGCCCCCGCCAACACCGGCCACGCCGGAAACCGACGTTGTCCACAGCCCCGGCGCCCCCGCGAAGCGCGACGTACGCTGGAGGTACCCCCGGCCCGCAGCGCGCGTCGGGCGATTCGCGTTGCCCACCCCCCGGACGAAAGCCGCCCAGAATGAGCCTGCACGGTCTGCTCGACGCCGTCGTCAAGGACCCCGCCCTCGCGGAAGCGATCAAGGCGGGTGCCGACGGCAACCGCATGCACGTCGACCTGGTCGGCCCCCCGGCGGCCCGCCCCTTCGCGGTCGCCGCGCTGGCCCGCGAGACCGGCCGCCCGGTGCTGGCGGTGACGGCGACCGGCCGGGAGGCCGAGGACCTCGCCGCCGCCCTGAGGTCGCTGCTGCCGCCGGACGGCGTCGTGGAGTACCCGTCCTGGGAGACCCTCCCGCACGAGCGGCTCAGCCCCCGCAGCGACACCGTCGGCCGCCGCCTGGCCGTCCTGCGCCGGCTCGCCCACCCCAGCCCCGACGACCCCGAGACCGGCCCGGTCTCCGTGGTCGTCGCGCCCGTACGATCCGTGCTGCAGCCGCAGGTCAAGGGGCTCGGTGACCTGGAGCCGGTCGCGCTCAGGACCGGGCGGACGGCCGACCTGAACGAGATCGTCGAGGCCCTCGCCGCCGCCGCGTACGCGCGCGTGGAGCTTGTCGAGAAGCGCGGCGAGTTCGCCGTACGAGGCGGGATCCTCGACGTCTTCCCGCCCACCGAGGAACACCCCCTGCGCGTCGAGTTCTGGGGCGACGACGTCGAGGAGATCCGCTACTTCAAGGTCGCCGACCAGCGCTCCCTCGAAGTCGCCGAGCACGGGCTGTGGGCGCCCCCCTGCCGTGAACTTCTGTTGACGGACGACGTCCGTACGCGTGCGCGTGTCCTCGCCGAACAGCACCCCGAGCTCGGCGAGCTGCTCGGCAAGATCGCCGAGGGGATCGCCGTGGAGGGCATGGAGTCACTGGCTCCCGTCCTCGTCGACGACATGGAGCTGCTGCTCGACGTCCTGCCCAAGGGCGCCATGGCCGTCGTGTGCGATCCGGAGCGGGTACGCACGCGTGCCGCCGACCTGGTCGCCACCAGCCAGGAGTTCCTGCAGGCCTCCTGGGCCGCCACGGCGGGCGGCGGCGAGGCGCCCATCGACGTCGGCGCGGCCTCCCTGTGGTCCATCGCGGACGTCCGGGACCGGGCGCGCGAAATGGACATGATGTGGTGGTCGGTGTCGCCGTTCGCCGCCGACGAAGAGCTGGACGCGGACACCCTCAAGCTCGGCATGCACGCCCCCGAGACCTACCGCGGCGACACCGCCAAGGCCCTCGCCGACACCAAGGGCTGGCTCGCCGACGGCTGGCGCACGGTCTTCGTCACCGAGGGCCACGGCCCCGCGGCCCGCACGGTCGAGGTGCTGGGCGGTGAGGGCATCGCGGCCCGCCTGGACGCCGAACTGGGCGCGATCTCCCCGTCCGTCGTGCACGTGGCGTGCGGCTCGATCGACTACGGCTTCGTCGACCCGGCCCTGAGGCTCGCGGTCCTGACCGAGACCGACCTCTCCGGGCAGAAGGCGGCCGGCAAGGACGGCGCCCGGATGCCGGCCCGTCGCCGCAAGACCATCGACCCGCTCACCCTGGAGGCGGGCGACTACATCGTCCACGAGCAGCACGGCGTGGGCCGCTACATCGAGATGGTGCAGCGCACCGTCCAGGGCGCCACCCGTGAGTACCTGGTCGTCGAGTACGCCCCCGCCAAGCGCGGCCAGCCCGGCGACCGCCTCTACATCCCCACCGACCAGCTCGAACAGATCACCAAGTACGTCGGCGGCGAGGCCCCCACCCTGCACCGGCTCGGCGGCGCCGACTGGACCAAGACCAAGGCGCGCGCCAAGAAGGCCGTCAAGGAGATCGCGGCCGACCTCATCAAGCTCTACAGCGCGCGGATGGCGGCGCCCGGCCACGCCTTCGGATCCGACACCCCCTGGCAGCGCGAGCTGGAGGACGCCTTCCCCTACGCGGAGACCCCCGACCAGCTCACCACCATCGCCGAGGTCAAGGAGGACATGGAGAAGACGGTCCCCATGGACCGCCTGATCTGCGGCGACGTCGGCTACGGCAAGACCGAGATCGCCGTGCGCGCCGCCTTCAAGGCCGTCCAGGACGGCAAGCAGGTCGCGGTCCTGGTGCCGACCACGCTGCTGGTGCAGCAGCACTTCGGGACGTTCTCCGAGCGCTACTCCCAGTTCCCGGTAAACGTAAGGGCGTTGAGCCGCTTCCAGACCGACACCGAGGCCAAGGCGGTGCTGGAGGGACTGCGCGAGGGCTCGGTGGACGTCGTCATCGGCACCCACCGCCTGTTCTCCTCCGAGACCAAGTTCAAGGACCTGGGCCTGGTCATCGTCGACGAGGAGCAGCGCTTCGGCGTCGAGCACAAGGAGCAGCTGAAGAAGCTGCGCGCCAACGTCGACGTGCTGACGATGTCCGCGACCCCGATCCCGCGCACCCTGGAGATGGCCGTCACCGGCATCCGCGAGATGTCGACCATCACCACCCCGCCGGAGGAGCGCCACCCGGTGCTGACCTTCGTCGGCCCGTACGAGGAGAAGCAGATCGGCGCCGCCATCCGCCGTGAACTGCTGCGCGAGGGCCAGGTCTTCTACATCCACAACCGGGTGGAGTCCATCGACCGGGCCGCGTCCCGCCTGCGCGAGATCGTGCCCGAGGCGCGTATCGCCACCGCCCACGGCCAGATGTCGGAGTCGACGCTGGAACAGGTCGTCGTCGACTTCTGGGAGAAGAAGTACGACGTCCTGGTCTCCACGACGATCGTCGAGTCCGGCATCGACATCTCCAACGCCAACACCCTGATCGTCGAGCGCGGCGACAACTTCGGCCTCTCGCAGCTGCACCAGCTGCGCGGCCGGGTCGGCCGCGGCCGTGAGCGCGGTTACGCCTACTTCCTCTACCCGCCGGAGAAGCCGCTGACGGAGACGGCCCACGAGCGTCTCGCCACCATCGCCCAGCACACCGAGATGGGCGCGGGCATGTACGTGGCGATGAAGGACCTGGAGATCCGCGGCGCCGGAAACCTCCTCGGCGGCGAGCAGTCCGGTCACATCGCGGGCGTCGGCTTCGACCTGTACGTGCGCATGGTCGGCGAGGCCGTCGCGGACTACCGGGCCTCCCTGGAGGGCGGCGTGGAGGAGGAGCCGCCGCTCGAGGTCAAGATCGAGCTTCCGGTCGACGCCCACGTGCCGCACGACTACGCCCCCGGTGAGCGGCTGCGCCTGCAGGCCTACCGTGCCATCGCCTCCGCCAACACGGAGGAGGACATCAAGTCGGTCCGCGAGGAACTCGTCGACCGCTACGGCAAGTTGCCCGAGCCGGTGGAGAACCTGCTGCTCGTGGCGGCCCTGCGCATGCTCGCCCGCGCGTGCGGCGTCGGTGAGGTCGTCCTGCAGGGCAACAACATCCGCTTCGCGCCGGTGGAGTTGAGGGAGTCCCAGGAACTGCGGGTCAAGCGCCTCTACCCCGGGACGGTCATCAAGCCGGCGGCGCACCAGGTGCTGGTGCCGCGGCCCAAGACGGCGAAGGTCGGCGGGAAGCCGTTGGTCGGACGGGAGTTGCTGGGCTGGGTCGGGGAATTCCTGACGTCGATCCTGGGGTCCTGACCCTGCCCCTCCCTCGCCCGTCCTGAACAGGCGTCAGGCCACCGGCCCTTGGAGGGCCGGTGGCCTGAACGTCAGTACGTGGCGAGCCGTTCGCGAGCGGCCGTGCGGGGACCGGTCTACGGCTGGTCGGGGCGGTCGCGGTCGCGATCCATGCCGAGCTGGTCCTCGAGCCTCTGCTGGCCCTTGTCGACCTGGCTCTCGTACTTGTTGCCCGTCCTCTCGTTGACCTTCTTCTCCGCGGCGTCGGACATGCCCTTGGCCTTGTCCTGCGCCATGCGGTTGCTCTTGAACCTGTCGAAGATGCCCATCCAGAGCTCCTTCCATAGGTGACTCAGAATCGACGATACGGCCGGTATGAGGCAAATGCCCACTCGTGGGGCGCCCATCGGAACCCGGCACGGCCCTCGTGCGTGCCCCCGTGCGCCCTGTCGCTACGGTGTGCGCGGAGTCGTACAGGGAAAACGCCCCGTGCGGGGGCCCACCGGGGTGACAAAGGGGAGGGACGCATCGTGAGGCGTCTGAGGGGCGGGACCGCGGCTGCCGTCGTGCTGGTGTTCGCCGTGGCCGGGTGCAAGGCGGAGACGACCACCGGGACCGGGGGTCCGCGGGAGACCGGGGGCGGCGGGGCCGCGTTCACGGCGGCCGAGTCGCTGACCGTCAAGGGCCGGGCGCCGAAGACCGGCTACTCGCGGGAACGGTTCGGCACCGCCTGGGCCGACACCGACTCCAACTCCTGCGACACCCGCGACGACATCCTCAAACGGGACCTGGACGAGGTGAAGTTCACCGGCGGCCACTGCAAGGTGTCGTACGGCGTACTGGAGTCGGACCCCTACTCCGGCAAGAAGGTCACCTACCGGCGCGGCCGCAGCCTCGTCGACATCGACCACGTCGTCCCCCTCTCCGACGCCTGGCAGAAGGGCGCCAAGTACTGGGACGCGGGCAAGCGCATAGCCCTCGCCAACGACCCGCTCAACCTCATAGCGGTCGACGCGAGCACCAACCGTTCGAAGGGCGACGGCGACACGGCGACATGGCTGCCCCCGAACAAGGCGTACCGGTGCACGTACGTCGCCGCCCAGGTCGCGGTGAAGAAGAAGTACCAGCTGTGGGTGACCGCAGCCGAGAAGGCCGCCATGGAGAAGGTGCTCCGGACGTGTCCGGGGCAGAAGCTCCCCGCCGGCGGCAACCCGACGGAGGCCCCGGCGCGGTTCCACGCGGGCTGACCGGAGCGTCCCTACGATTCCGCGCGGCCGACCGGAGCGTTCGTACGATTCCGCGGATTGCCTGCGGCCCGGCAGGGTGCGCGCGTCGGTGAGCGCGCACCCTGCCGGGCCGGTACGGGACGTGCGGTGGATCAGGCGGGCTTCAGGTCCTTCAGGGACGTCAGGAGCCGGCTCGTCAGCTTCTTCGCCGTCGCGGCGCCGTTGTCGCTGCCCGCCGTGGACAGCACGGTGACCACGGCGTTGCCCGAACGGGCCGCGACGAGCGTGGTCCCGTTCTCCCAGGCGCCGCTCGTCAGGGTCATCGTGTAGGCCTCGTCACCGAGCCCGGACGTCGCGGCACCGGCGACCTTCACCTTGGCGTGGGCGTCCGTGTCCGTGAACGTGGCGCACTCCGCCGCGACGGACTGGAGCTGCTTCATCACGGCACCGGCCGTCGAGCCCTGGAACTCGTCGATCTCCTGGGCCATTTCCTCGGTCTTGTCCTGGTTGACGTAGTCGTCCTGGGCGAACGACACGCCTCCCTCGTAGCCGGTCACCTGGAGCCAGGCCGTGGCCTCCAGCTTGGTGCAGTCCGGCTTGCCGGTCTTCCGGGAGGACGGGGACAGGAACTGCCCGCCGCTGTCCGACGCGCCGTCGGCCTCGAGGGTGAACCCGGCCGGGAAGGCCGACGCGGGAGCCAGCGCCGTCTTCAGCTCCGTACCCGTGGCCAGACCGGCGTTGAGGTCCTTGGCCTTGGCCGGCTTGGCGCTCGTGCCCGTGTCGTAGGACGAGTCGGCGGACGAAGCGGAGGAACAGGCGGTGAGCGCCAGGGGGAGCGCCGCGACGGCGAACAGCGTGGCGACACGGGGCGAGAGACGCATGACAGTCCTTCAACGGGGTGTGGTGAAAGGGGAGGTGAGTGTGTGTGGGGGGGCGGGGCGGGGCGGGGCGGTTGCGGGGCCGGAGACGGGCTTGGCCGGTTCGGTCAGGCCTTCTTCCAGTCCTTGCAGCCGGTCGTCTTGAAGTAGCCGTCCGAGGCGCTGATGGTGACGACGGCCGTGCCGCTGACGTTGTTGTTGGCGATGATGGAGTTCATGTCGCCCTTGGCGTCCTTGGTGCGCTCCCAGTAGCAGGAGTCGTCGGTGTTGCCGGTGGAACGGTAGGTGCCGGGCGCGATGTCGGCGCCGACTCTGAACATGCCGCCGTCGCCGGCCATCCGGGCGGCGGGCGTGCCCTTGGCCTTCGCCTTGAGCTCGACGGCCTCCCAGTCCTTGCAGCCGTTGGACTTGAAGATCTTGTCGGTGGCCTTGACGGTCACGTAACTGGCGCCGGTGACGTTGTCGTTGGCGAGGATCGAGTCCATCTCGCCCTTGGCGTCCTTGGCGCGCTCCCAGTAGCACATGCCGTCGCTGTTGCCGGTGGTGCGGTAGGTGCCGGGCTTGATGTCCTTGCCGACGCGGAACTCGCCGTCCCCGGCGAAGGCGACCTTCTTCTCGGCGGCCTTCGTGCCGCCGCTGTCCTTGCCCTTGGCGGTCTTCTTGCCGTCGGAGTCGTGGCCGGCGGAGGCCGAGGTGCCCTTGTCGCTGCCGCTCTTTCCGTTGTCGTCGCCGTTGTTGCCGGCGTTCGCCGACACGGCACCGATGACGACGATCCCGACGACGGCCCCCAGTGCGACCTTGCCCTTCATGCCCATGGCTGTGTCCCCCCTCGGACGGTGCGGCCGCCTCCTAGTCGGCGGCCGCTGTTCGATGGGTCAATAACAGCAGAGCTTGTGAACCGAGTCAACATGGTTCACGAGATGAGATGTGTACACGGGCGTGAAGGGGTAGATCTTGCCTGCGTCGGTATGCTCGGCTCACACGCAGAGGTCGGGGATCACGGGGACGACGAGGGGAGCCGACGGGTGCAGGACAACGCGACAGAGGTGACCGCCGCCGGAATCGCCCGGCTGGCCGGCGTCGGCCGCGCCGCCGTCAGTAACTGGCGCCGCCGCCACGCCGACTTTCCCAAGCCGGTCGGCGGCACCGAGACCAGCCCCTCCTTCGCGCTCGCCGAGGTCGAGGCCTGGCTGCGCAAGCAGGGGAAACTCGCCGAGGTCCCGCTGCGCGAACGCGTCTGGCAGCAGCTCGCGGGGCACCCCGAGGGGCCGGTCACCGCGCTCACGCACGCGGGGTGCGTACTGCTGCTCATCCACGACCGGCCGACGGTGTGGCTCGAGGTCGGTTCGGGGTCGGACGAGCGGCTGGCCGCGATGCTGCCGGGGGCGCTGGAGCAAGTGCTGGTGCCGCGGTTCGGCGCGGGGGTCGCGAAGGCGTCGGTCACTGTGAACGCTCCGGTTTCTGTGAACTCGCCGTCGCCGGTCAACCCGCCGTCCGGAGCGAGCACGCCTGAGGCTGTGAATAGATCGCCGTCGTTGGTTCACGGCGTGAACGCCCCCTCTGCGGTTCACGCTGTGAACGCCTCGCCGGCGGTTCACACCCCCACCGGCCCCCAACTCCTCCCCTCCGCCCCCCTCCTGCGCGGCGCCGCCGAACTCGCCGCCGACCTGGGCGCCCGGCAGGCCTTCGAGTTCCTGCTCGGTCGGCATCTCGACGCCAACCCGCGCCAGTACACGCTCACCCCCACCGAACTCGCCGGCCTCATGGCCGACCTGGCCGGCCCGGCCCGCACCCTCCTCGACCCGGCCGGCGGCACCGGCACCCTCCTGCGCGCCGTCTCCCCCCGCCCCGACCAGGAGCTCTACACCCAGGACAGCGCCCCCGACCTCGCCGCGCTCACCGCGCTCCGCCTCGCCCTGCACACCCGCGCCACCGTGCGCGCCGCCGCCGGCGACACCCTGCGCGCCGACGCCTTCCCCGACCTGCGCGCCGACGCCGTCCTGTGCCACCCGCCGTTCAACGAGCGCAACTGGGGGCACGACGAACTCGCCTACGACCCCCGCTGGGAGTACGGCTTCCCCGCCCGCAACGAGTCCGAGCTCGCCTGGATCCAGCACGCCCTCGCCCGCCTGCGCGACGGCGGCACCGCCGTACTGCTCATGCCGCCCGCCGCCGCCTCCCGCCGCTCCGGCCGCCGTATCCGCGCCGACCTGCTGCGCCGCGGCGCGCTGCGCGCCGTCGTCGCACTGCCGATCGGCGCGGCACCGCCGTACAACATCCCGCTCCACCTGTGGGTGCTGCACCGGCCCGACAAGGCGCCCGCGCAGCCCGAGGTGCTGCTCGTCGACACCGGGCAGTACGCGACGGAGGGGCGCGGCGGCCCCGACTGGCGGGCGGTGCGCGAGGCCGTGCTGGAGGCCTGGGGCGCCTTCGACCGCGCGGGCACCCTTCAGGAACGGCCGGGGCTGGCCCGCTCCCTCCCCGTCATCGACCTCCTCGACGACGACGTCGACCTCGCGCCGGCCCGCCATCTGCCGCCGCCGACCGCGGCCGACGGCACCGACGCGCTCACCGCCGTACGCGAACGACTCGGCGACACCCTGCGCCTGACGGTCGAACTGACTCCGCCGCCCGCCGACCCCGCGCAGCCGGCGCCCCGCTGGCCGTTCACGACCGTCGGTGAACTCGCGCGAGGGGGTGCCCTGGTGATGCGTACGGGCGGAAACGGCGGCCACGCGCGTGTGCCCGTTCTCACCGACCACGACGTGCTCGCCGGTACGGCGCCCTCCGGCACGCTTCCCGAGAGCGACGAGGAGGCCGTGCTGACCGAGCCGGGCGACGTCGTCGTGCCGGTGCTCGGCGGTGGCGCGGTGGCGCGCGTGATCGACGACGCGACGGGGGGCGCCGCCCTGGGGCGCAACCTCGTTCTTCTGCGCCCCGATCGCACGGCGCTCGACCCCTGGTTCCTGGCCGGCTTCCTGCGCGGCACCGCCAACAACCGCCAGGCCAGCAGCTACGCCTCCACGGCCACGCGCCTGGATGTGCGCCGGCTCCAACTGCCCCGGCTCGCGCTCGACGAACAACGGCGCTACGGCGCGCGGTTCCGCGCACTCGACGAGTTCGAGCGGGCGCTCAGGCGCGCGAACCGGCTCGGGGACCAGCTCGTGCGCGGTATGTACGACGGGCTGACGGACGGGACGGTGGCGCCCGGCCGAGACGGCTGAGGCGGCGCCTCCAGGACCACGCGCCGTCGTACGGAGTGGATCAGCAGGACAACGGTTCGGTACAAGCCGGACCGGTTGTCCTTGTCGGCCTATACGCTCGGACACGGCACACACGTCCGCCCCCACCAGGCCTCCAGGAGCAGCCATGCAAGGCCCCGGCTACGCGCCGCCTCCGCCGAAGCGACCCTCGACGGGTGTGCTGGTCGTGCTGCGCGTGATCTTCGTGGCCGTGGCGATCCTGAGCATCGGGTTCCTGGCGTGGGTGGCGACGCTCCGCGCGGCGATCGTGACGCGCCGGGCCGTCGACTGGTGGGTCTTCGCGGCTTCGGTGGTGGTCCTGGGCACCAGCTTCGCCTTCCTCAGCACCGACCACACCGACGACTTCAGCAGCCCGAACGGCAACATCGGCATGAGCATCCTCCTGCTGAACGCGGTGGCCTGCGCCGGGTACTTCCTCTACGCGGACATACGCCACTTCAGCCGGCCCGGCCGCCCGGCCTGCGCCGGGCAGCCGCCGATGACGCCGGGTTACGGATACCCGCAGTCCTCCTCGCCGTTCACCGCGGCGACCGTGCCGAGCACCCCGCGGCCGCCGTACACCCCGCCCCCGATGCCCCACACGCCCGCGCCCCCCGTACCCGCCTCCCACACGCCCGTGCCCCAGCCGCCCGCGACGGCCCCCGCGCCGCCGCAGCGGCCCGCGCCCGCCCGCATCGACCAGGTGCGCGCCGAACTCGACGAGCTCAGCGACTACTTGCGCAAGCACCCCGGCGGGAGCGACGGCAACCACGAGGGCGGAAGGTGACCGTGACGGCAGGACGCGTCGTCGCCGGGCGGTACGAACTGTCCACGCTCATCGGACAGGGCGGCATGGGACAGGTCTGGACGGCCTACGACCAACGGCTCGACCGGCGCGTGGCGGTGAAGCTGCTGCGCCCCGACAAGGTGGCGGGCCAGGAGGCCGACGAACTGCGGCGGCGGTTCGTGCGCGAGTGCAGGGTGACCGCGCAGGTCGACCACCCCGGGCTCGTCACCGTGCACGACGCGGGCAGCGAGGGCGAGGAACTGTTCCTCGTCATGCAGTACGTCGACGGCGCGGACCTCTCCGACCACCTCGCCGAGCACGACCCGTACCCGTGGCAGTGGGCCGTCGCGGTGGCCGCGCAACTGTGCGCCGTGCTGAGCGCCGTGCACGCCGTGCCGATCGTCCACCGCGACCTCAAGCCGCGCAACGTGATGGTCAAGCAGGACGGCACCGTCACCGTCCTCGACCTGGGCGTGGCCTCCGTCATGGACGCCGACACCACCCGGCTCACGCACACCGGCACGCCCATCGGCTCGCCCGCCTACATGGCGCCCGAGCAGGCGATGGGCGGCGCGGTCGGCCCGTACACCGACCTGTACGCGCTCGGCGTGCTCCTGCACGAACTGCTCAGTGGTGACGTCCCGTTCGCCGGCTCCACCGCGCTCGGCGTGCTGCACCGGCACCTCTACGAGCCCCCGGTGCCCGTGCGCCGTATCCGCCCCGAGGTGCCCGAGCCGCTCGAAGCGCTCGTCCTGCGCCTGCTCGCGAAGGACCCGCAGCATCGCCCGGCGTCCGCGCAGGAGGTGTACGAGCACCTGGCGCTGCTCCTGCCCGCGCGCGGGACGCCCACGGGGGCGCCCCTCGACCCCACGCGCCCCTTCCTGCGCCCGCACGCCCCCTGGCCGGACCGCGCGCGCACGCCCGCGCCCCAGCCCGCCCCCGTCACGCCCGTGCCCGAGAGCGCCGAGAAACCGGACGTCGCACGCGCCGTCGACGAGGTCAAGCGCCTCCTCGGCGAGGGTCGCATCACCCAGGCCGTCGACATCCTCGGCGCGATCCTGCCCGCCGCTGCGGAGCAGCACGGCGAGCACTCCCCGGTCGTCCGCACCCTCCGCAAGCAGTACGCGGCCACGCTCATGGACGACGGCCAGTACCGGCGCGCGCTGCCCGAACTGCGCCGTCTCGCCGACGAACGCGCCGCCGAGGCCGGGCAGGCCGACCCGCAGTCGCTCCGGTTCCGCTACGAGGCCGCCCAGTGCCTGGAGGCGCTCGGCGATCCGGCGGGGGCGCTCGCGGAGTACCGCGCGCTGCTGCCGTACTACGAGAACCAGTACGTGTCGGCGGGCAACCCCGAGCTCTCGCACGAGGTCCGCCGCCGCATCGGCCACCTCCTCCTCGCCCTCGGCGACCGCCCCGCCGCGCACGACGCGCTCGCGCGCCTGCTGATGGACGTGGAGCACCTGCGCGGCCCCGCCCACCCGCTCGCGGCCGAGATCCGCCGCACCCTTCAGTGGCTCGGACAGGTGCGCGGCTAGCGGAAGGCGCACGATTTTGCCGTGCCATGAGGGAATCTTGTGAACCCACGGGGCTGGAGTTTCCCGAACGCATGAACGTCGCCGGATAGGTTGCGGTTCGTTTTTGCCAGGCATCGCCTCGAATGCGCGGGCAATCGCACGCGTGGGCAATCGCCTCGACGCACAACCAAGGGTGGGGAATCCATGGCCGGCCACCGGCAGTCCAAGAAGCGCAGATACATCACGTGGGCCGTCGCCGGCGCCGCCGTCGTCGCCGGGGCGGGCATCGCCGCGCAGACCTCCATGGCCGCCACCACCTGGCCCGCGCAGAAGACGTACACCGGGCGGGCCTTCGACACCTGCGCCGCGCCCTCCCTGTCCGCGATGAAGGCCTGGCACACCGGCTTCTACGGCGCCGCCGCCGTCTACGTCGGCGGCCGGAACCGGGGCTGCTCCCAACCCAACCTCACCGCCTCCTGGGTCAAGTCCGTCAGCACCCTCGGCTGGAAGCTCATCCCGCTCTACGTCGGCGCCCAGCCGCCCTGCCAGTCCGGCTCCAACCCCGAGAAACTCACCGCCACGACCGCCGCCTCCCTCGGCAGGACCGACGCGGACGACGCCGTCGCCAAGGCCTCAGCGCTCGGCATGAAGGCCGGCAGCCCGATCTACCTGGACATGGAGTCGTACGACATCACGAACACGTCGTGCAACAACGCCGTGCTCACCTACGTCCGCGCCTTCGACAAGGAACTGCGCGCCAAGACCTACCGGGCCGGCTACTACGGCTTCACCAGCTCCAGCGCCAAGGCCATCGCGAACGCCACCGACAAGACGGACCTGCCGGGCAACCTCTGGTACGCCCTGTGGGACAAGCAGAACACCACGACGGCGGACTGGCCGTTCGGCTCGACCCAGTACACCGGACACAGCCGCGGCCACCAGTACCTGGTCAACAGCAAGGAGACGCGCAACGGCTACACGATCACCGTGGACCGCGACGCGTGGGACGCCCCGGTGGCCATCACCGGCTGAGCCTCCTCGGGCCTCCTGGCCGGGGCGGTGCCCGACGCCGCGGTGAATCGTTGGTCGAATGGGTCGGTCGAAGGCTTGGCCACAGCCGTCCCACTGCCTAACATCGATCACCGCAAGACTTTGTGCACCGTCGCACAATCTCCTCGGGAGGCTTCCTTGCACCGCCGTCGTCGCACCGCGCTCCTGCTCACCGCCGCGATCGCCGCTGCGGCACCCCTGCTCACCGCCTGCGGAAGCGACTCGCATCCCGGCGCCGCGGCCGTCGTCGGCGACCAGCGGATCACCGTGGGGCAGCTGCAGAACCGGGTCAACGAGGTACGCGCGGCCCAGCGCGCGGCCGTGGCGAACGACGCGCAGTACAAGCAGGCCGTCGCCCAGACCGGCAGCCTCACCCGCGACACCCTGCACAACATGGTGCTCGACCGGGTACTGCACCGGGCCGCCCAGGACAACGGCGTGGCCGTCACCACCAAGGAGATCCAGCAGATGCGCACCGGCCTGGAACAGCAGGTCGGCGGCTCCAAGGCGCTCGAGACGGCATGGCTGCAGCAGTACGGCGTGGCCCCCAGGCGCCTCGACGACAGCCTCCGCCTCCAGCTGGAGGCACAGAAACTCGCCCAGACCCTCGGCACCGACACCAGCAAGCCCGCCTTCTGGAGCGCCCTGTCCAAGGCCTCCAACGAACTCCACGTCGACCTCAACCCGCGCTACGGCTCCTGGGACGTCCAGAAGAGCAGCCGCGTGGACGCGAAGACGCCGTGGGTGCGAGAGGTCACGACGGCGGCCTCGCAGGGCACCCCGTAGCCGGAGGAACGGTCCGGCAGCAAGGCGGGCGCCCCTGTGGACGCCCGCTCCTGCCTGTGCACGGACGTCTGCCCCTGTGGACCCCCGCCTGTGGACAACTCGTGGGGCTGTCGGCGACGTGCGTTAGCTTCGAATCGTGAACGCAACCAGCTTCGACCCCGCCCCCGACCAGGACCCCGAAGAGGCCCTCGCCCCCGGCCGCATCGTCCTGCTCACCACCAGCCACCGCGTCGCGCCCGGTCTTCTCTCCTGGCCCGCCTGGCAGGTCCTGCACGCCGCCGACCGCGTGCTGTGCGCGGACGGCGCCCACCCGCAGCTGCCCTATCTGCGGGAGGCGGGCATAGGGGTCGACGATGCGTCCCCGACGGCGGAGGAATTGGTGGCCGCCTGCGCCGGAGGCCGCACGGTGGTCGTCGTCGCCACGGGCGAGGGCGAGCCCGCCCTCACCGACGGCCTGGCACGCCTCGCCGGTTCGGGCCGGGTGAGCATGCCCGAGCTGGAACTCCTCCCCGCCTCCTACGACCTCCCCGGCGCCCGTCTCCTGGACCTCGTCCAGGTCATGGACCGGATCCGCGCCGAGTGCCCCTGGTCCTCCCAGCAGACCCACAAGGGCCTGGCGAAGTACGGCATCGAGGAGGCATACGAACTCGTCGAGGCGATCGAGGACGGTGACCGCGACGAGCTGCGCGAGGAACTGGGGGACGTCCTGCTCCAGGTCGTCTTCCACTCCCGCATCGCCGAGGAGGACCCGGACGCCCCCTTCTCCATCGACGACGTGGCCGGCGGCATCGTCGCGAAACTCATCCACCGCCACCCGCACGTCTTCGGCGACGAGACCGCCTCGACCCCGGAGGAGGTCAAGGAGCACTGGCTGCGCACCAAGGCGATCGAGAAGCAGCGGGAGTCGGTGACCGACGGCATACCCCTCGGCCAGCCCGGCCTCGCCCTCGCCTCGAAGCTGGCGTCGAGGGTGCGCACGGCGGACTTGGAGGTGCCGCTGCCCACCGGGGAGGGCATCGGGTACGAATTGCTGGCGCTGGCGGCGCGGGCGGAGGCCGAGGGAGTGGATCCCGAGGCGGCCCTGCGCGTGGCGGCGCGGACCTATCGCGACGCGGTGCGCAGGGCCGAGGGGCTTGAGCGTTAGTACCGTTGTCCCGAGCGCGGGGCGAGGCAAGGGGGCCTGATGGAAGCCGAGTTGGCGGCGCTGGCGGCTGCGGGAAGCTCGGCGGTCGTGCAGGCGATGGCGACGGACGCGTGGGCCGGCGTCCGGGAACGCGTCGCGCGGATCCTCGCCGCCACTGAAAGCGGCGCCGGCGGGGAGGGTCGCGCGGGTGGGCAGGGCCGCGCCGACGGTGAGAGCGGCGAGGGCGGTGAGAGCCCGGCGGACGGGAAGGAGCGCGCCGAGGGTGAGGACCGTGCCGACGAGGGGCGCCGTGCCCAGGAGGGGCGCCCTGCCGAGGAGGGGCGTCACGCCGAGGACGAGGGCCGTGCCGACGAGGAGCGCCTCGCCGCAGGAGCGGCCGAACTCGACCTGGCCAGGGAGAAGCTGCTGGCCGCGGACGGCATGGACATGGTCACCGAGGCCATCGAGACCCACACGGAGGCCGAGCTGCGCGCGAGGCTGCGTCGGCTGCTCGCCGCAGACCCGGGTGCCGCAGCCGAACTGCGCGACCTCATAGCCGAGTTCGCGCCGCTCGCGGACGGCAGCCCGGCGGTCACCAACACGATCACCGGGGGAACCTTCGACGCTCCCGTCGTGCAGGCCGGCACGATCCAGTCGCTGACCCTGCACCACACCCCCGAGGCCGCCAAGGACCACATCGACTTCCGCGAGAGCACCTTCAACGGCACCGCGATCGGCGTGCAGCACGTCCACGCCGCCGCGCCCGAGCGGCCCCGCGCCGTCGCCGACGGCTGGCCACTCCTGGGCGCCCTCCGGCTCCCTCCCGGCGTACGGCCCGCGCGCCGCCTCGGCGACGAGACGGACCAGCCGCCGTACGTGCCGCGCGACTGCGACCCGGCGCTCGACCGTCTGCTGGCGGAGGCGCTGCGCTCGGGGGGCCTGGTCGTGGTCACCGGGGAGCCGCTCGCCGGGAAGACGAGGACGGCCTGGGAAGGGCTGAAGCGAGCCGCCGCCGACGGCACTCGTGTCTGCGTCGCGCACGAAGGCACCGACCTCGGCTCCCTGTCCGGCGCACTGCAGGGGCGCGACCCCGAGGGCACTCACGTGGTGTGGCTGGACGACCTCGCGGGCCACCTCGACGAGCAGGGGCGGACGGCCGGAGTCGTCTCCCGGCTCACGCACGAGGGCGTGCTCGTGCTGGCGACGATGCGGGACGAGGCGTACGCGACGCACGGGTTCGGGGACCATCCCCACGCCCGGCTGCTGCGCGGGGCCCGCAAGCTCGAACTGACCTGCCGTTGGAGCGGGCCGGAACTGGAACGGCTGGCGGAGGCTCAGGCGCGGGACCCGAGGCTGGAGGACGCGGTCCGCTGGCGGGAGGAGCTGGGCGTGACCCAGTTCCTCGCGGTCGGGCCGGAGCTGGGGGAGGAGTGGCGCTGGGCTCGGCGGCCGGACGGGCGGCCGTGGGGGTACGAGCTGGTGCGGGCGGCGATCGACGCGGCCAGGTGTGGGCTGCGGCGCCCGTTGGCGGCGCCGGAATGGCGGATGCTGCTCGTCGGTGCCGAGTACGGGGTGCTCCTGGAGGACGAGTGGCTGTCCGAGGAGCTGTCCTGGGCCGGTCGGCCTCGCCTCGGCGTCACGGGGCTGCTCGTTCCGGAGGAAGGGGAGGGCGGCAGGGCCTGGCGGGCGAGCGGAGCCCTGGTGGCGGACGCGTTGCGTTCCCCCGGGTTCCCGCCGCCCGGGCCCTACCTCTGGCGGAACATGACCGCGCTGGCACAGCGGGCGGGCGCCGCCGAGTTGGGCGCGGTCGTCGCCGCCGGCCGTGCGGCCCTGCGGGCCTCTGCCGCGGCGGGTGACGCCGACGCCCGCAAGGTCATCACCGACCTCGCGGACCTGGCCGGCGACGAGGCGGACGCGGACCGCTGGCGCGGGCTGCACTTCAACGCGGTCGGCGACCGGGAGAAGGCCTTCCACTTCCTGGAGAGGGCGGCGAGCGCGGGCCACCCGGAGGGCCGGCTGGACCTCGCGGCCCTGCACCTCGTCCGCGCCGAACACTGGCTGGCCGAGGCGGCCGAAGACGGCTCCCCGGCCGCCGCGGCCACCCTCGCCGCCCTCCGCGAGGCACTCCCCCCGAACCCGGATACGGTCAAGGAGTGACCGGCCAGCCCACCCCCGACCAGCCCACCCCCACCACGGCACCCACCCCCGCGCCCGCCACCCCGGCCTCAGCGACCCGCACCCCCGCGCCCGCGACACCCGCGACCCCCGAGCCCGACGCCCCCGCCACCCCGGTGGAGCCCGCCACCCCGGTGGAGCCCGCCACCCCGGTGGAGCCCGCCACCCCGGCGGAGCCCGCCACCCCGGCGGAGCCCGCCACCCCGGCGGAGCTCACCACCCCCGCGAGCCCCGACCTCTTCACCTGGGAATTCGCCACCAACCCCTACCCCGCCTACGCCTGGCTCCGCACCCACGCCCCCGTGCACCGGACGACCCTGCCCAGCGGGGTCGAGGCCTGGCTGGTCACGCGTTACGCCGATGCCAAGCAGACCCTCGCCGACAACCGGCTCTCCAAGAATCCGGCCCACCACGACGAGCCCGCGCACGCCAAGGGCAAGACGGGCATTCCCGGTGAGCGCAAGGCCGAGTTGATGACGCATCTGCTCAACATCGACCCGCCCGACCACACCCGGCTGCGCCGCCTCGTCTCCAAGGCGTTCACGCCCCGCAGGGTGGCCGAATTCGCGCCGCGCGTACAGCAGTTGACCGATCGGTTCATCGACGGGTTCGCGGGGAAGGGCGAGGCCGACCTCATCCACGAGTTCGCCTTCCCACTCCCCATCCATGCGATCTGCGACCTGCTCGGCGTCCCCCGCGAGGACCAGGACGACTTCCGGGACTGGGCGGGGATGATGATCCGGCATCAGGGCGGGCCCAGGGGCGGGGTGGCGCGGTCGGTGAAGAAGATGCGCGCCTATCTCGCCGACCTCATCCACCGCAAGCGCGCCGCCCTCCCGGACACCCCCGCCCCCGGCGAGGACCTCATCTCCGGTCTGATCCGAGCCTCCGACCACGGCGAGCACCTCACCGAGAACGAGGCCGCGGCGATGGCCTTCATCCTGCTCTTCGCGGGGTTCGAGACCACCGTCAACCTCATCGGCAACGGCACCTTCGCCCTCCTCGCCCACCCCGAGCAGCGCGCCCGCCTGCAGAGCTCCCTCGCCGCGGGCGAACGCGGCCTGCTGGAGACCGGCGTCGAGGAACTCCTGCGCTACGACGGCCCGGTGGAGCTCGCCACCTGGCGGTTCGCCACCGAGCCGCTGACGATCGGCGGACAGCACATCGCGGCCGGCGACCCCGTCCTCGTCGTTCTCGCCGCCGCGGACCGCGACCCCGCCCGTTTCACCGAACCCGACACCCTCGACCTGTCCCGACGCGACAACCAGCACCTGGGATACGGCCACGGCATCCACTACTGCCTGGGCGCCCCGCTGGCCCGGCTGGAGGGCCAGACCGCCCTCGCGACGCTCCTCACGCGGCTGCCGAACCTCCGACTGGCCGGGGAACCGGGGGAGTTGAGGTGGCGGGGCGGGCTCATCATGCGCGGACTCCGCACGCTCCCGGTCGAGTTCACCCCGGTCGACGTATCGCGTCCGACCGCGCAAACGTGACACGCGCTCAAGTCTGTGATCTTCACGTGATCTACGCGGCATTAACTTGTGACAAGTGATCGGTAGCCGCTACGTTCACGGATCAACAGCGGCGCGAGGTTTGGCCCAAGCTTCACGCGCCGCGGTCACTGCTGTCTCGCGAAAGGCCCTCCGCATGCTCTCCGGGAACGGTCGTCACCGTCGCCCCCGCCAGGCTCCGGCTCTCCTCGTCGCGGCCGGAGTGACCGGCTCCGCCATCGCGATCCCGCTGTTCGCCGCGGGTGGCGCCAGCGCCGCCGACGGGACCACCTGGGACAAGGTGGCGCAGTGCGAGACGGGTGGCTCCTGGAGCGAGAACAGCGGCAGCGGCTTCTACGGCGGCCTGAAGCTGTCCCAGGCGGACTGGGAGAAGTACGGCGGCCTCGACTACGCCCCCCGGCCCGACCTGGCCAGCCGCAACCAGCAGATAGCCGTCGCCGAGAAGCTCCTGGACGCCGAAGGGGTCGGCGCTTTCCACACCTGTGGACTGACGTCGGGGCTCAGCAAGGACTCAGGGTCGGCCGACGTGGACACCGGCATCGGGGGCGGATCATCCGACTCGTCCGGTTCTTCTGACAGTTCGGACTCCACCGGTTTGTCCAATTCGTCGGGTAACGCGTCGAGCGACTCGTCCGGCGACTCCGCCTCCTCGGACGCGTCCGGTTCACCCTCGGCCTCTCCCGGCTCTTCCTCGCATTCCAGTGGCAAGTCCAGCAAATCGGACAGCTCGGCCTCGCCCTCCACCTCGACTCCGAGCGCGTCCCAGGGTGCCGGCGACTCGTCCGCGGGACGGGCGAAGAGTGACGAGTCGGACAATTCTCAGCAGGCCCTGGGCTCTTGGAGCCTCGTCGACACCGGAGCCGTCGACTCCGCGACGACCGGCAGTGGCACCGCCGGCACCGGCAAGCACCGCGGCGCCAGTGCCGACGAGAGTGCCGACGGCGGCGCCGCGAAGGCCGCCGCGCACGACTCGTACACGGTCCGCACCGGGGACACTCTCGCCTCCATCGCCGACTCCCTTGACGTGGACGGCGGATGGCGCGCCGTCTATGACGCGAACAGGCAGGCCATCGGTACCGACCCGAACCACATCTTCACCGGTCAGACCCTGGATCTCCCTGCCGAATAGGGCGAAATACGGCGGGAGTTCACGTCACGCTTCGCGTTGAATGTCCGGTTTGGCGAAAGTGTGGGATGAGTCTCAGAAGCCCTGATCGTCTTTGAAATTCCGCGGATTCCGTGTCTACGGTCATGACCGCTCGGCAACCCGAGCCCCGTCTGCCGCAACGCCGAATCCTGCCAGCGGCCGTACGGGAACAGTCGTCGCTTGACAGCGCCGTAGGCAGGAGCGGGGGACCCAAGGTAAGTGCCCCACCGGGTGGTTGACGGTGGTGGCTCGGGGTGAAGCCGCGGCTCGCGAGAGCGAGGCCGCGGCCGGGCAACTCAACCGGCCCGAACCCGACAGCTCACCTCGCAGGCGTCGGTGAGGGGATCCACCATGCTGTTTTCCGGCAAGGGCAAGCACCGTCGTCCGTCCAAGGCCACCCGCGCTGCCGCGCTCGCCGGTGTCACCGGTGTCGCCATCGCCGCCCCGCTGATGGCGGCCGGCAACGCCTCCGCCGCCACCGCCTCCGAGTGGGACGCCGTCGCCCAGTGCGAGTCGGGCGGCAACTGGTCCATCAACACCGGCAACGGCTACTACGGCGGCCTGCAGTTCTCCGCCTCCACCTGGGCCGCGTACGGCGGTACCGCGTACGCCCCGCAGGCCAACCAGGCCTCCAAGTCCCAGCAGATAGCCGTCGCCGAGAAGGTCCTCGCCTCCCAGGGCAAGGGCGCCTGGCCGGTCTGCGGCACGGGCCTGTCCAGCGCCGCCTACAACGGCGCCGGTGCCTCCACCGGCTCGTCGAGCAGCACCACCACCCGCTCGACCGCCGAGCAGCAGGCCTCCCGCTCCTCCGAGCGTCCGGCCGCCAAGAAGTCGACCAAGACCGTCACCACCCCGACCGGCAAGAAGGTCAAGAAGGGTGACGGCGAGTACAAGGTCGTCAAGGGCGACACCCTCAGCTCCATCGCCGCCGAGCACAAGGTCAAGGGCGGCTGGAAGAAGCTGTTCGACCTGAACAAGGGCATCGTCGAGGACGCCAACCTGATCTACCCCGGTCAGCAGCTGCACCTGAAGTAAGGCACAGCCGAACCACAGGCCCCGCACATCCGTGTCCCCCACAGTGGGGGCACGTGAGGGCCACCCCCGTCCCCATGGGCTCCCCGCTCCGGTGCGTCTTCCCCCGTACGCACCGGAGCGGGGCTTTTCTCTGTCCGGCGTAGGCCCGTCGCCCGTCCGTCGTCGCCCGGGATACATGCTGTGTTCACCCGTCTTTGTTCCGTGGGTGAACAATAGGTACCGTCTGTCCTTGTCCACGGGACGGTCGGTCGGCTGGCCGATGGCCCCGGGGCGGTTAGGCTCTAGTCGCAAGGCTGAGGTGGGGCCTGGAAAGGCCCATGTGCCCCGCACAACCAGCGTCACATCCAAGAAGGAGATGCTCGTGCCGTCCATCGACGTCGTCGTAGCCCGGGAAATCCTGGACTCCCGAGGCAACCCCACGGTCGAGGTCGAGGTCGGCCTCGACGACGGCAGCACGGGTCGTGCCGCCGTCCCGTCCGGCGCCTCCACGGGCGCCTTCGAGGCCATCGAGCTCCGCGACGGCGACCCCAACCGCTACAAGGGCAAGGGTGTCGAGAAGGCCGTCCTCGCCGTCATCGAGCAGATCGGCCCGGAGCTGGTCGGCTACGACGCCACCGAGCAGCGCCTGATCGACCAGGCCATGTTCGACCTGGACGCCACCGACAACAAGGGCTCGCTCGGCGCCAACGCCATCCTCGGCGTCTCGCTCGCCGTCGCCCACGCCGCCTCCGAGGCCAGCGACCTCCCCCTCTTCCGCTACCTGGGCGGCCCGAACGCGCACCTGCTGCCGGTGCCGATGATGAACATCCTGAACGGCGGCTCGCACGCCGACTCCAACGTGGACATCCAGGAGTTCATGATCGCCCCGATCGGCGCGGAGACCTTCTCCGAGGCCCTGCGCTGGGGCGCCGAGGTCTACCACACCCTCAAGTCCGTGCTGAAGTCCAAGGGCCTGGCCACCGGCCTCGGCGACGAGGGCGGCTTCGCCCCGAACCTGGGCTCCAACCGTGACGCCCTCGACCTGATCCTCGAGGCCATCAAGCAGGCCGGGTACGTCCCCGGCGAGCAGATCGCCCTCGCGCTCGACGTCGCCGCCTCCGAGTTCTACAAGGACGGCAAGTACCAGTTCGAGGGCAAGGACCGCTCGGCCGCCGAGATGACGGAGTACTACGAGGAGCTCGTGGCGGCCTACCCGCTCGTCTCCATCGAGGACCCGCTGTTCGAAGACGACTGGGCCGGCTGGAAGGTCCTCACGGACAAGCTCGGCGACAAGGTGCAGATCGTCGGCGACGACCTGTTCGTCACCAACCCCGAGCGCCTGGCCCGCGGCATCGAGGAGGGCACCGCCAACGCCCTGCTGGTCAAGGTCAACCAGATCGGCTCGCTGACCGAGACCCTGGACGCCGTCGAGTTGGCCCAGCGCAACGGCTTCAAGTGCATGATGTCCCACCGCTCCGGCGAGACCGAGGACGTCACCATCGCCGACCTCGCCGTCGCCACCAACTGCGGCCAGATCAAGACCGGCGCCCCGGCCCGCTCCGAGCGCGTCGCCAAGTACAACCAGCTGCTGCGCATCGAGGAGATCCTCGACGACGCCGCGGTGTACGCGGGCCGCAGCGCCTTCCCGCGCTTCAAGGGCTGAGCCGCAAAGGGTCAATCCTGAGCCAGTCGTACGTACGTCCCCGCACCGGTCCCGTACCGTGTGCGGGGACGTACGCACGTGTGAACGGCATGAACGGGAGGCGGGGACATGGCCGTGAAGGACCGGGACCGGTTCTCCACCGCGACCAGGCTCAGACTGCTCGGCGAGCAGACGGCGGCCCGGGTCTACCGCTCCCAGACCAAACGGCAGGCCCACCGCTCCCGGCTGACGGGCCGCGCCGCGCTGCTCGCCCTGGTGCTGTGCACCCTCGTCGTGGCCCTCGCCTACCCGATAAGGCAGTACGTCTCCCAGCGCGCCGAGATCTCCGACCTGCAGCGCCAGGAGCAGCAGGCCAAGGAGCGGGTCGAGCAGCTGCGCGACCTCAAGGCACGCTGGCAGGACGACTCCTACGCCGAGCAGCAGATCCGGCAGCGCCTGCACTACGTGATGCCGGGCGAGACGGGATACGTCGTCGTCGACCCGGACCGCGCCAAGCGGTCGCGCGCCGAACGGGACGCCGCCGACCGCCCGTGGTACGCGAACGTCTGGGACGGGGTCGACAAGTCCGACGCCTCCGACCAGTGACCTGACCAGAAAGACAGTTCTCAGTGGAAACGCCTCCGCCGCCCACCCCGCGCACCGAGCCCACCGACGCCGACGTCGAGGCCTTCAAGCAGCAGCTCGGGCGGCCGCCGCGCGGGCTGCGCGCGATCGCCCACCGCTGCCCGTGCGGACAACCGGACGTCGTGGAGACGGCGCCCCGGCTGCCGGACGGCACGCCCTTCCCGACGACGTACTACCTGACGTGCCCGCGCGCCGCCTCGGCGATCGGCACGCTGGAGGCGAACGGCGTCATGAAGGAGATGACGGAGCGGCTGCGGACCGACCCGGAGCTGGCCGCCGCGTACCGTGCCGCGCACGAGGACTACATCCGGCGGCGCGACGAGATCGAGGTGCTGGAGGGCTTCCCGAGCGCGGGCGGCATGCCGGACCGGGTGAAGTGCCTGCACGTGCTCGTGGGCCACTCCCTGGCCGCGGGCCCGGGCGTCAACCCCCTGGGCGACGAGGCCATCGCGATGCTCCCCGAGTGGTGGCTCAAGGGCCCGTGCGTGCAGCCGCTGGCGGCACCGGACCCGGCGGACGAGTTCCCCGGCGAGGAGGCCGAGGAGGACCCGACCGTGGTCCGCAGCGGCTTCTTCTCGGCCCGGCCGATGACGCCCAGGGGCTTCAGCCGGGTCGCCGCGGTCGACTGCGGCACCAACTCCATCCGGCTGCTGGTCGCCGACGTCAACCCCGGCACCGGCGAACTGCTGGAGCTGGACCGGCGCATGACGATCGTTCGGCTCGGCCAGGACGTGGACCGCACCGGCCGGCTGGCCCCGGAGGCGCTGGAGCGCACCTTCGCGGCCTGCCGGGAGTACGCGGAGGTGATCCGCGACCTGGGCGCCGAGAAGGTCCGTTTCGTGGCCACCTCGGCCTCCCGGGACGCCTCCAACCGGGACGACTTCGTGCAGGGCGTCGTCGACATCCTCGGCGTCGAGCCCGAGGTGATCTCCGGTGAGCAGGAGGCGGAGTTCTCCTTCACGGGGGCGACCAAGGAACTCAAGGGCCGCGACGACCTCGCCCGGCCCTACCTGGTCGTGGACATCGGAGGCGGGTCGACCGAGTTCGTCGTGGGGGACGACCACGTGCGGGCGGCCCGCTCGGTGGACGTCGGCTGTGTGCGGATGACCGAGCGGCACCTCGTGGTCGACGGCGCGGTCACCGACCCGCCCTCCGAGGAGCAGATCGCGGCCATGCGGGCCGACATCGAGCGGGCCCTGGACCTCGCGGAGGAGACGGTGCCGCTCGGCGAGGCGCGGACGCTGGTCGGGCTCGCCGGATCGGTGACCACCGTGTCGGCCATCGCCCAGGAGCTGCCCGAGTACGACTCCGCGCGCATCCACCACTCCCGCGTCTCGCGCGAGCGCGTCCGCGAGATCACCGACCGGCTGCTGCGCTCCACCCACGCCGAGCGGGCGGCCGTGCCGTCCATGCACCCGGGACGCGTGGACGTCATCGCCGCCGGGGCCCTCGTCCTGCTGTCGATCATGGAGCGGACGGGCGCCGAGGAGGTCGTCGTCAGCGAGCACGACATCCTCGACGGCATCGCGTGGTCGGTGGCGTAGGTCTCGTTTGTTACCGATAGGTAGCTCTCTGACGAGCAGGTCGGATAGCGTATGAGCGCACCGGAGGGGCCTTCGCGGGCCCCTCCGTTATGTGTCGTCGGGAAAGTTCGTGAAGTTCTTCACAAGGAATTCCGCCCCCGAGATCCGTGAAACGGTCCCGGTTGGGCCTTTCGAGGGTCCAACGGCCCCTTGAACATGTTCAGAATCATGGTATGAAGGGGGTCCCGGAGGCCCTCGAGGAGAGGTGTTTCGGAGGACTCACCGCACCTCCGGAGGCCCAGAGAGGCAGCTCACGCGGCATTGACAACGGGTCGTAACGGACCTGGCCCGAGGGTCCGCGCCAGGACCTTGGTCACGCGGGTCGCGGAGGATAACACACACCTTGTCGGAGCTTGTGAAGGGGCGCACGAGCTACCCCCCTGAGACGGGTGGATACTCGATGCCATGAGCACCACGGAGCGTCCCAGGATCCTCGTAGTAGGCGGTGGGTACGTAGGCCTGTACGCAGCTCGGCGCATCCTCAAGAAGATGCGCTACGGCGAGGCGACCGTCACGGTCGTCGACCCCCGGTCGTACATGACCTACCAGCCCTTCCTCCCCGAAACCGCAGCCGGCAACATCTCCCCGCGCCACGTCGTCGTCCCGTTGCGACGCGTGCTGCCGAAGGCGGAGGTCCTCACCGGCCGCGTCACCACCATCGACCAGGACCGCAAGGTGGCCACGATCTCCCCGCTGGTCGGTGAGGCGTACGAGCTGCCCTTCGACTACCTGGTGATCGCGCTCGGCGCGGTCTCCCGCACCTTCCCGATCCCCGGCCTCGCCGAACAGGGCATCGGTATGAAGGGCATCGAGGAGGCCATCGGCCTGCGCAACCACGTGCTGGAGCAGCTCGACAAGGCCGACTCCACCACGGACGAGGAGATCCGGCGCAAGGCCCTCACCTTCGTCTTCGTCGGCGGCGGCTTCGCCGGTGCGGAGACCATCGGTGAGGTCGAGGACATGGCCCGCGACGCGGCCAAGTACTACAAGAACGTGTCCCGCGAGGACATGCGCTTCATCCTCGTCGACGCCGCCGACAAGATCCTGCCCGAGGTCGGCCCCAAGCTGGGCGCCTACGGCAAGGAGCACCTGGAGAGCCGCGGCGTGGAGATCTACCTCTCCACCTCGATGGACTCCTGCGTCGACGGCCACGTGGTGCTGAAGAACGGCCTCGAGGTCGACTCCAACACCGTCGTGTGGACCGCCGGTGTGAAGCCCAACCCGGCGCTGGCCCGCTACGGCCTGCCGCTCGGCCCCCGCGGCCACGTGGACTGCGAGCCGACCCTCCAGGTCAAGGGCACCGACTACATCTGGGCCGCCGGCGACAACGCCCAGGTTCCGGACCTCGCCGGCCGCAAGGCGGGCAACGAGAACGCCTGGTGCCCGCCGAACGCCCAGCACGCCCTGCGTCAGGCCAAGGTCCTCGGCGACAACGTGATCTCCGGTCTGCGGGGCTTCCCGCAGAAGGACTACAGCCACGCCAACAAGGGTGCGGTGGCCGGTCTCGGCCTCCACAAGGGCGTCGCGATGATCGTCATGGGCAAGATGAAGATCAAGCTCAAGGGCCGTCTCGCTTGGTACATGCACCGCGGTTACCACGGCATGGCGATGCCGACCTTCAACCGCAAGATCCGCGTCTTCGCCGACTGGACCCTCGGCATGTTCCTCAAGCGCGAGGTCGTCTCCCTGGGCGCCATGGAGAACCCGCGCGAGGAGTTCTACGAGGCCGCCAAGCCCGTCCCGGCGGCCGCGAAGCAGGAGAAGACCGAGGCCAAGGCCTCCTGACCGGACCCCGGTCGCCGAACGAACCGAAGGACCTCCCGCCATCCGTGGTGCGGGAGGTCCTTCGGCGTTCGGGCTCCGGGTCCGGGCTCCGGGTCCGGACTCCGAATGGGCGACCCGAGTAGATGGTCTCTGCACCTTTTTGCATATTCGTGACGCCGCCGGGGGACTGCACAGTCGCCCGGGTTTTGTTTTCGTGGTGCTGGGCATTCCGGGATCGCCTGTCACGGAGGTGTGCGCCATGGCCGACGCCGCGTCGCGGCTGAAGAGCCTCGTCGAACAGTTGCTGGGAGCGCCGTTGCCGGTGCGCATCCGCGCCTGGGACGGTTCGCAGGCGGGGCCGCCGGACGCGCCGGCCCTGGTCGTGCGCAACCGCCGCGCCGTGCGCCGCCTGCTGTGGAAGCCGGGAGAACTGGGGCTCGCGCGGGCCTGGGTCGCCGGGGACCTCGACATCGAGGGGGACCTGTACGCCACCCTCGACCTCATGGCGGAGCTGGTGTGGGAGCGCGGGGAGGACGCCCGGAGCCTGCCGCAGATGCTGCGGGACCCCGAGGTGCGGGCCGCCGTACGCGGCCTCGTGAAGATCGCCGGGCTGCCGCTGCCGCCCGCGCCGCCCCGCGAGGAGGTCCGCAAGGTCCGGCACCTGCACACAAGGCGCACCGACAAACGGGCCATCAGCCACCACTACGACGTCGGCAACGACTTCTACGAGATCGTCCTCGGCCCCTCGATGGTCTACTCGTGCGCCTACTGGCCCTCCCCGGACGCCACCCTGGAGCGGGCCCAGCACGACAAGCTCGAACTCGTCTGCCGCAAGCTCGGTCTGACGGAGGGACAGCGGCTCCTCGACGTCGGCTGCGGCTGGGGCTCCATGGCCGTCCACGCGTCGCGCGAGCACGGGGTGAACGTCGTCGGCATCACCCTCTCCCACGAACAGGCCGCCTACGCCCGCAAGCGCGTCGCCGACGCGGGGCTGACCGACCGGGTGGAGATCCGGGTGCAGGACTACCGGGACGTCGCCGACGGCCCGTACGACGCCGTCTCGTCGATCGGGATGGCCGAACACGTGGGCGCGGACCGATACCTGGAGTACGCCGAGAACCTGCACCGGCTGCTGCGGCCGGGCGGACGGCTGCTCAACCACCAGATCGCCCGCCGGCCACAGGGCGACGAGTCGGCCTACGACGTCGACGAGTTCATCGACGCGTACGTCTTCCCCGACGGCGAACTCGCGCCCCTCGGCACGACCGTCACCCAGCTCGAACGCGCCGGGTTCGAGGTGCGCGACGTCGAGTCCATCCGCGAGCACTACGGGCTCACCCTGCGCCGGTGGGTGACCAATCTGGAGGCCCAGTGGCCGCGCGCGATGCGGCTTGCCGGGCCCGGGCGGGCCAGAGTGTGGCGGCTGTACATGGCCGCCTGCGCCCTCGCCTTCGAGCACAACCGCATCGGCGTCAACCAGGTGCTGGCCGTACGGACGCCGGAGGACGGCGGGTCCGGGATGCCGCTGCGAGCCCGGACGTGGGGTGCGGATCCCGCGTAGAAGCGCCCGGGAGTACGTACGAGGGGGCCCGTCCGAGCGTCGGACGGGGCCCCCTCGTGGCGTACCGCTACTCCGACTTGATCGCCGTCAGCATGTTCAGGCGGGCGGCGCGCCGGGCCGGCCACAGGGCCGCCAGGATGCCGACCGTCGCCGCGAGGAGGAGGAAGACGGCCATCCTCGCCCAGGGCAGGACCAGTTCGTACGTCGCCATCTTCGTGCCGAGCAGCTCGCCGGCCGCCCAGCCGAAGAAGACGCCCAGGCCGATGCCGAGCACCCCGCCGAACAGGGAGATGACCAGGGACTCCAGGCGCACCATGCGCTTGATGCCCTTGCGGTCGAGACCGATCGCGCGGAGCATGCCGATCTCCTGCGAGCGTTCGAAGACCGACATGGCCAGGGTGTTGATGACGCCGAGGACGGCCACGATCACCGCCATGGCCAGCAGGCCGTAGAGCATGTTCAGCATCAGCGTGAACATCTGCGCGATGTCGTTGGACAGGTCCTGCTTGCTCTGGACCTTGATGGCCGGGTTGGTTCCGAGGGCCTTCTCCAGCTTGTCCTTCGTGGCGCTCGACGCCCCGTCGGCCGTCCGGACCAGGACCTGCATGTCGCCCGGGTCGGTCATGTGCGGGGTGACCACGGCCTTGTCCAGCAGGATGCCCCTGATCAGCTCGTTGCCCTCGTAGACCCCGGAGACCGTCAGGCGGGAGGACCTGCCGTCCTCGTAGTGCGCGGTGAAGGCCGAACCGGCCTTCCAGCCGTGCGACTTGGCGGTGTCCTCGTCGACGACGACCTGCGTGCCGCCCACCTTGAAGGTGCCCTGGTCGACCTTGAGGTCGGTCAGCTCGCCGATCGCGGCGCCGTTCACCCCGGTCAGGGACTCGCCCGTGCCGTCGATGCGCGAGTAGACGTTGCGCAGCGGGCTGGTGGCGGTCACCCCACCGGTCGCGTTCAGTTTCCGGTCGACGTCCGGCGAGAGGTAGTTGCCGTTGGCCATGGAGACCACGTAGTCGGCCCTGATCGCGGCGGAGGCCATCTTGTCGATCGACTTCTGCAGGCTGCCCGCCATCACCGTCATGCCGGTGATGAGGGTGAGTCCGATCATCAGCGCGGACGCGGTGGCCGCGGTGCGGCGCGGGTTGCGCACCGAGTTCTGGCGGGCCAGCTTGCCCGCGACACCGAAGATCCGCAAGGCCGGCGCGGCGGCCGCGATCAGCGGGCGCGACAGCAGCGGCGTGAGGATGAAGACGCCGATGATCAGCAGGACCGCGCCGAGACCCATCGGGGCCTGACCGTCCGAGCCGTCCATCGTCGTGGCGGCCAGCACCACCGCGACGCCCGCGGCGCTGAACAGCGCACCCAGGGTGTTGCGCAGCACCAGTGACTTGGTCGTCGCCTGGGCGTGGATGCTGCCTCATCGCGGCGACCGGCGGGATCTTCGCGGCCCGGCGGCCGGGCAGCCAGGCCGCCAGCATGGTGATGACGATGCCGACCACGAGGGCGCTCGCGACCGTGCCCGGCGTGATGACCAGCGGCCCGTCCGGGACGGTTGGGCGCCGAGGGTGCCCATCAGCGAGCGCAGACCGGCGCCGATGCCGATGCCCGCGACCAGGCCCGTGACGCCCGCGACCGTGCCGACCACGAACGCCTCGATCAAGCACCGACGGGTGACCTGGCGGCGCGAGGCGCCGACCGCGCGCATCAGCGCGAGTTCCCGGGTGCGCTGGGCGACCAGCATGGTGAAGGTGTTGGCGATGATGAACGTGCCGACGAAGAGCGCGATGCCGCGAAGACCAGCAGGCCCTGCTTCAGCCCGCTCATCGAGGACGAGATCTGCTCGGCCTGGTCGTCGGCGAGCTTCTGGCCGGTGGTGGTCTCCACCCGCTCCGTGCCCAAGCGCCTTGTCCAGCCCGGCCTTCAGCGCCGGCCTGGGAGGTGCCGGCGGCGGCCTTCACGTCGATCTCGTCGTACGTGCCGGGCTTGCCGAACAGCTTCTGGGCGGTGGCGTGTCGAACAGGGCGAGGCTGCCGCCGGCCGGCGACGTTGCCGTCGTCGGTGGTGAAGACGCCGCTGATCGTCGGGGTGAGGACCGGGCCGTCGACGGAGAGGCGGACCGTGTCGCCGACCTTGTACCCGGCGCGTTCGGCCGTCTTCGCGTCGATGGCGACCTGGTTCGCGCCGTGCGGAGCGCTGCGGCCTTGAGCGGGTACGGGCGTCCTTGTCGCCCCAGTAGTTGCCGCCCTGCGACTGGAAGCCGCCGCCGATGAGCTTGCCGTGCTTGTCGGCGATGGCGGTGAAGCCGTTCACGACGCCGACCGCGGAGGCCGCGCCCGGCACCTTCGCGCTCCGGTCGAGCATGGCCTGGGTCAGCTCGGGCGTCTTGCTGATCGTGTTGCCCTTGTCCTCCTGGTACTTGGCGGACACGGCGACGTCGACCCGGTCGAAGCCCTTGGCCGAACTGTTCTGGTAGGCGTCGGAGATGGTGTTGGTGAAGACCAGGGTCCCGGAGACGAACGCGACGCCGAGCATGACGGCGAGCACGGTCATCAACAGCCTGGCCTTGTGCGCAAGCACGTCGCGCAGGGCGGTGCGGAACATCAGCTGGTACGGCCCTTCGCGTCGAACTGCTTCATGAAGTCCAGGACGGACTCCGCGGTGGGGCCGTACATGTGGTCGACGATCCGTCCGTCCGCGAGGAAGACCACCCGGTCCGCGTACGCCGCCGCCACCGGGTCGTGGGTCACCATCACGACCGTCTGCCCCAGCTCCCGAACGGAGTTGCGCAGGAAGCCCAGGACCTCGGCGCCGGAGCGGGAGTCGAGGTTTCCGGTCGGCTCGTCGCCGAAGATGATGTCCGGCCTGGAGGCGAGGGCCCGGGCGACGGCCACGCGCTGCTGCTGGCCGCCGGAGAGCTGGGAGGGGCGGTGGCCGAGCCGGTCGCGCAGGCCCACCATCTCGATGACCCGCTCCAGCCACTGCTTGTCCGGCTTGCGGCCCGCGATGTCCATCGGAAGGGTGATGTTCTCCAGGGCCGTGAGCGTCGGCAGCAGGTTGAACGCCTGGAAGATGAAGCCGATCTTGTCCCGGCGCAACTTGGTGAGCTGCTTGTCCTTGAGCGAGCCCAACTCGGTCTCGCCGATGCGCACGGATCCCGAGGAGAAGGTGTCGAGGCCGGCCACGCAGTGCATCAGCGTGGACTTGCCCGACCCGGAGGGGCCCATGATCGCGGTGAACTCGGCCGCC